>CAKZRQ010000065.1 GCA_937146645.1 uncultured Cyclobacteriaceae bacterium | reverse complement strand
TGTCGGGGTGGCAGGATTCGAACCTACGACCTCCTGCTCCCAAAGCAGGCGCGATACCGGGCTACGCTACACCCCGATCAATTTTTCAACTCTTTAAGTTGATGAGAGATTTCTCTCTAGTGATCCCGCTGGGGCTCGAACCCAGGACCCATACATTAAAAGTGTATTGCTCTACCAACTGAGCTACGGAATCTTTTCAGATTTTTTAACCCTCTGAAGGGGTTTAATCTCCTTTCAAATCGGCTCCCTAGCCTTGCTTTTTGCTAGATCATTACCGTAATTGGACTGCAAATTTAAGCTGCTTATCTATAAATGCAAAACAGGAAACCAAACTTTATCGTAAAACTTTTTTTTACGATTTTTTTATGCTCTCAAGCTATTGTTTCTCAGGCAGATACGGATCAATTAATACTGGCGGACTCCCTTTTTGATAAGCGAAGTTATAAGGAGGCGATGACTGTTTATCAGGAAAATTATGCTGAAGGCATCTATTCTCCAGCCATGCTTCTTAAAATGGCGTTCATTGCAGAGGGAACCAATGATAACGAAAATGCCGCTCTCTATCTAGGTAAGTACTACGATTTAAATCCTAACCCTCAGATAATTACTAAGATCAAAGCACTGACTGAACAGCCCAGCCTTGAAGGTTACGAAGTTTCTGATGGTGCCAGATTCTTTTTATTTCTTACCGAGAATAGTGAATTGATCGTTCTTATCCTGGCAGGCTTATTACTAGTTTCTTTGATTTTGGTCCTGGTCAATGTTCTCAGGAGTAAAAAATCACCTGTCTACTGGCCAAGTCTTCTTTTAATCGTACTGCTGTTTTTAGCAAACAACTTTTTAGAACAATCTAATTATGGGCTTATCACTAATAGCCCAACTTTGATTCTTTCTGATCCTACAGGTGCTGGGGAATTAGTGCAAAGAGTTGAGCCTGGTCATCGAGTGAAAATCAAGGGGACAAAGGATATCTGGTATGAAGTTGAATGGAAAGAATCCAGGGCTTTCATTAAAAAATCAAACGTCACAAGACTATAAAAAAAGCCTCCATATGGAGGCTTTTTTTTAGAGTTTCATCAATTTAATATTTCGATAGTGGACCACATCTCCATGGTCCTGAAGAGCGATTCGGCCTTTTTTGTAGGTGCCAAATCCTGGCATATCTTTGAACTTGCTGTTCGCGATCATTTCTTCCCATTCTGGGGTCCACATGGTCGTATTCACCACACTTTCTCCATTTAGTCGGAATTCTAGAGAACCATTGTTGGCAATGATCTCAGCCATATTCCATTCTCCAGCTGGCTTCACAGCCTCAGGCTCTGAAACGATAAGATCATACAAGTCGCCAGCTCGATGACTTACAATTTTTGCATCTGGATGCCCATCATTATCTAAAACCTGCATTTCTGGTCCTGTCTGCCATGGATACTGATATTCGTCGGACTCATGGATAAAGAAAATAACTCCGCTGTTTCCATTTTCAGCTATTTTCCATTCATATTTCAGATGAAAATTATCGAATTCATCATCTGTTACTATATCTCCACCATCTCCGGTTTGCCAGCCATCTTTATTGGTAGCATCAAGATAAATTGCGCCATCTTCGATTTTCCATGCTGCTCCTACTTCTCCACCGCCGTATTTATGCCATCCGGCAAAGCTAGTTCCGTCAAATAAATCAATCCATTCGCTTTCAGTGCTCTCTATGGTCTTCGCCATAGTTTCGGCCGTTTCTTCTTCTCCTGTAGTCTTCTCTCCAGAACAAGCCACTAGAAATGCACAACATACAGCAATTGATAAATATGCTTTTTTCATAGTATAAGTATTGGTGATTGTTTAATCCTTTTAAATAGGTCTTAGATTCCTAGAACCTTCCTGTTAAAATCTTCATCTGCTCCGCTCCCTGCGAAATCATCAAAGGCCTTCTCGGTTACCCTAATGATATGAGCATCAATGAATGGTGCGCCCTCAGCCGCTCCCTGCTCAGGATGCTTGATGGCACATTCCCATTCCAGAACTGCCCAGCCGTCAAAATCATATTGCGATAGCTTACTGAAAATAGCTCCGAAATCTACCTGTCCATCCCCAAGGGATCTAAATCTGCCAGCTCTTTCTACCCAGCCCTGGAAACCACCGTAGACCCCTTGCTTGCCGGTTGGGTTGAATTCTGCATCCTTGACATGGAACATTTTGATTCTATCATGATAGAAATCGATGAACTGAACATAGTCCAGACATTGCAAAACGAAGTGGCTTGGGTCGTAAAGAATATTTGCTCTTTTATGGCCATTCACTTTTTCCAGGAACATTTCGAAAGTTACTCCGTCATGAAGATCTTCCCCTGGATGGAGTTCATAGCAAACATCCACACCTTGTCTGTCAAATTCGTCAAGAATTGGAGTCCATCTTTTGGCGAGCTCCCCAAAACCAGTATCTACTAATCCAGCTGGACGCTGCGGCCATGGATATACCGTATGCCACATGAGCGCACCGGAGAAGGTGGCATGTGCATTTAATCCCAGATTATTAGAAGCTTTAGCAGCATACATCAGCTGCTGAGTGGCCCACTCGGATTTTCCTTTTAATTCACCCTGAAGTTCTGCTGGCGCAAAGCCATCGAAGAGTTCATTATATGCAGGATGCACAGCCACAAGTTGACCCTGAAGGTGAGTGGAAAGCTCGGTGATGACCATTCCAGCTTCTTCAACTGTGCCTGCTACCTCGTCTGCGTAGGTCTTACTTTCTGCTGCTTTTTGCAAATCAATCATTCTGGGATCCCAGGATGGAATTTGAACACCCTTATAGCCTAGATCTGCCATGTATTCGCAGATATTTTTCAGGCTATTAAATGGGGCTGTGTCGTCAGCGAATTGAGCTAAAAATATCGCTGGTCCTTTTATGGTTTTCATTCGTTTTAGGTTTGGGTTTGAATTATTTTTCTACAATAAATGGAGTCCACTTCTGTTCCGAAACATTGCTGGCAAGCACATGATCAATGAAGGCCATTCCGCGAATTCCATCTTCAGCACCGGGGAAGTCTTCCCATTCTGGCTTTGGAGCTACTCCGTCTCTTTTTGCATAGATGCATCGAGCAAAGTTTCGGTATAAATTGGCGAAGGCTTCAACATAGCCTTCGGGATGACCAGCAGGCGTTCTCGTATTTTCATTAGCCAACGAACCAAGATAACCTGTCCCTGCACGATAGATTTCATCAGGTCTGTCTGGCCATCTTACAAGCAGTGTGTTATTATCCTCTTGCTGCCATTCGAGGCCACCTTTCTCTCCATAGACTCTGATTTTGAGATTATTCTCTGATCCAGTATCGGTTTGAGAAGCCATAAGTACGCCAGAGGCACCATTTTCAAATCGCATCAAGACCACTCCATCATCATCGATTGGCCTTCCTGGGATTTTGATATACAGATCAGCGCAAAGGTGTGAGACTTTCTCTCCAGTTAAATACTCGCTCATATGGAAAGCATGAGTACCAATGTCTCCCATGCATCCAGCTTTTCCATTCTTACTTGGATCAGTTCGCCAGGCAGCCTGTTTGTTATTTTCATGTTCAAGCAGCTTATACAGCCAACCTTGAGGATATTCTACATAAACTTTCCGAACCTTTCCTATTTCCCCATTTGCGATCATTTGCTTTGCTTGCTTGATCATGGGATAGCCCGAGTACGTATGGGTCAATAAGAATAGACTGTCGGACTCATTTATGGCATGATAGAGTTTCTTAGCCTGATCATAATTTAAAGTTAATGGCTTATCCAAGGCAACATGAAAGCCATGTTCCAATGCTTTGACCGTAGGGTCAAAGTGAACATGATTCGGTGTGACAATACAAACCACATCGATTCTCTCATCTTCCGGTAAGGCCATTTCCTTTTCAAACATCTCATCATAGCTGGAGTATGTTCGGGAAGGGTTAAGCATAAGCTCTTCACCTCTCTGCTTGGACTTTTCTGGATTTGAACTGAAAGCGCCTGCCGCCAGCTCAAACATCCCATCCATCAAGGCTGCATTTAGATGGATGGCTCCAATAAATGAGCCTGGGCCTCCACCGACTAGCCCAATCTTTAGTTTTTTTCTATTCGACATAGGTTGAAAAATTTGGGTTTAAAGCATCAATCCTTGAATTAACCAATTCTTGAATGATTTTTTAATTTCTAAGAGATCAATTTCGAATTTCTTGATTAGCAGTGAGTAACCTATTTAAGCGGATAGTTTTTCCTCTGCTAGAATCTTAAATAATCTGTTGAAAATAATCCAAAATGCTCAATTTTTGAACATTGATCTTTAATTAGCCGAATTAAAGCTGTATAATTTCGACTTCTATGAAATTAAATACCAGCATTCGTCTTTCCAGTATGATGTTTTTAGAGTTCTTTGTCTGGGGCTCCTGGTACGTCACGATGGGAACATTCCTCGGATCTAATCTTCAGTCCACAGATCAGGATATATCCTTAGCCTTTTCCACTCAATCTCTTGGAGCTATCATAGCACCTTTTATTGTAGGCCTGATTGCAGACCGCTACTTTGATGCCCAAAAAATTCTAGGCGCCATACATTTAATTGGGGCGGGATTAATGTTTTTGCTGTTTCAGTCTGAGGATTTTTCAGGGTTTTTTCCAGTACTTCTTATTTACATGATTCTTTTCATGCCTACCCTGGCATTAGTTAATTCTATTTCGTTTAATCAAATGAAAGATCCTGCAAAGGAGTTTTCCGTGATTAGAATCTGGGGTACGATTGGGTGGATTGCTGCGGGAATTCTGATTAGTTTTTTAGGATGGGATAGCCCAGCAAGTCTTCAGGAAGGACTACTGCGGAATACATGGTTAGTCGCTGCCATTTTCTCTGGTATACTTGGTATCTACAGTTTCACACTACCTAAGACTCCTCCGAGAGCAAAAGCAGGGGATAAATTTAATCTGTCTGAGGCGCTCGGCTTAGATGCATTAAGTCTTCTAAAGCATAAGAATTATGCGATCTTTTTCCTCTCATCCATCCTAATCTGTATTCCACTTGCATTTTATTACCAGAATGCGAACCCATTCCTCACTGAAATTGGAGTAGAAAATTCGACCGGAAAAATGGCCATCGGTCAGGCATCGGAAGTTTTATTTTTACTTCTCCTTCCTGTTTTTTTCAAGAGGTTTGGATTGAAGAAGACGCTCATAGTAGCGATGGCTGCATGGGCAGTTCGATATGTTTTCTTTGCATTTGGCGATGCCAATGAAGGAGCATGGATGCTGATCGTTGGCATATTCTTACATGGAATCTGCTATGACTTTTTCTTTGTGAGTGGTCAGATTTATACAGACAGTCATGCAGGAGAGAAATTCAAATCATCTGCTCAAGGACTAATCACACTAGCGACTTATGGAGTCGGGATGCTTATCGGGTTCTGGGCCGCAGGCCAAATTTCAAATTACTATCTGGATGCTCAGGGAATGCATGATTGGCAATCTATTTGGTTGATTCCATCTGGCATTTCCGTGGTAGTTTTGTTATTTTTCGTGCTGTTCTTCAAAAACGAGGAAATCAAACAACCCGAATAACCCAAAACCAAAATGTCTCATAGTCCAGGAAGGCGGTCTTCCTTCAAAAAAATGGTGCTCGGAGGTGCTGCGATAAGTAGCCTTTCATCCTTTGAAAGCAAGGAAAAGTATCAGCTCAAAGGAAATATCAATCATGGTGTATGTGCATGGTGTTTTCCTCAGTATAGTTTAGAGGAGCTTTGCGTGGAAGCCAAGAAAATTGGGATTAAGGGTATCGATTTGGTACCACCTTCAGGATGGGATACGCTGAAGAAGCACGGAATCCATTCTTCCATGTGTAATGGTGCCGAGATCAACCTTGTTGATGGCTTTGGAGAGACAAAATTCCATGATCAGTTAGTTAAGAATTATTCTGAATTGATTCCGTTGGTTGCAAAAGCGGGATACACTAATCTAATTTGCTTTTCAGGCAATCGGAGGGGAATGGACGACGAAACCGGGTTGAAGAATTGTGTCGAAGGCCTACAAAAGATTCTTCCAATTGCAGAGAAAAACGGAGTTACTCTGCAGATGGAATTATTGAACAGTCGGGTGGATCACAAAGATTATTTGAATGATAAATCTGCTTTCGGAATAGAGATTTGCAAAAGGCTAGGTTCTGAAAACTTTAAGCTCCTATTCGATATTTATCATATGCAGATCGACGAGGGAGATTTGATTAGAAGCATTCGGGATAATCATCAATATTTTGGTCACTATCATACCGCCGGGAACCCAGGTAGAAATGAATTAAATGAAGACCAGGAAATCAATTATCCAGCTGTGATGGAAGCGATCAAGGCATCTGGCTTTAAAGGTTTTGTATCACATGAATTTATACCCAGAGCTGAAGATAAAATGGCCTCATTGGCGCAAGCCGTTGAGGTTTGTGATGTCTAAGAACCAAAAGGAAACAAATAATAAATATGGCGAATCAACAGTTTGACGCAATCGTAGTAGGGTCAGGAATTAGTGGAGGTTGGGCTGCAAAAGAGCTCACTGAAAAAGGGCTGAAGGTTCTCTTGCTAGAAAGAGGGCCAAACGTAGAACACGTGAAAGATTACAAAACAGCCACTACGCCGCCGTGGCAAATTCCGCATCGGGGTCGAAGAACCCAGGAAATGCTGGAAAATCATCCCAATCTTAAGCGGGATTATGTATTAAATGAATTGAACCTGGATTGGTGGGCACATGAGGATACGGATCCGTATGTGGAAGAGAAGCCTTTCACCTGGTTTAGAGGATATCAAGTAGGAGGTCGTTCCCTTCTGTGGGGTAGGCAATCCTACCGATGGGCCAATGTAGATTTCGAGGCTAATGCTAAGGAAGGAATAGCTGTGGATTGGCCAATTCGATATGATGATATTGCACCTTGGTATAGCTATGTTGAGAAATTTGCTGGTATTTCCGGGAATCGTGATGGCTTGGATATTTTACCTGATGGTGAGTTTATGCCTCCTATGCCGATGAACTGCGTAGAGGAAGATTTTGCCAAGCGAATCAAGGAGCATTACAAAGGGGCCAGACATTGGATCATGGGAAGACCAGCCAATATCACCGAGCCACTACCCGGACGTGCTGGCTGTCAGTACAGAAGTAAATGCTGGTTGGGATGTCCTTTCGGTGGATACTTCAGTACCCAGGCATCGACGTTGCCAGCTGCAGTAGCCACAGGTAATCTTACACTTCGTCCAATGGCAATCGTACGTAGGTTGATCTATGACAAAGACACGCAGAAGGCGACCGGAGTTGAGATTCTGGATGCCGAGACTAACGAGACAGTGGTTTTCGATTCTAAGATTGTCTTTCTATGTGCTTCAGCTTTGAACTCAAGCGCTATTCTCATGAGATCGGCTACCGATGTTTGGCCTGAAGGACTTGGAAGTAGCTCGGGAGAGCTTGGCCATAATGTGATGGACCACCACTTCAGATTAGGTGCTAGAGGAGAAGTGGAAGGTTATGATGACAAGTATTACTTTGGCCGCCGGCCAACAGGTCTTTACATCCCTAGATTCAGAAACCTTGGTGATGATAAGAGAGACTATGTGAGAGGCTTTGGATATCAAGGTGGAGCGAGTAGAAGTGGATGGAATCGTGATGTGGCTGAAATTAACTTTGGCGCTCCGCTGAAAGATGCCCTTTCTAAGCCAGGACCATGGAGTATAGGTTTCACGGCTTTTGGTGAGATTCTTCCTTATCATGAAAACACTGCTAAGCTAAGCAAAGACAAGAAGGATGCATGGGGTATGGAACAGCTCGTGATGAATGCAGAAATCAAGGAGAATGAGCACAAGATGCGTGTGGATATGATGGCCGATGCAGCAGAAATGTTGGAAGTAGCAGGAGCCAAAAATATTCAGACATACGATGCAGGGTACACTTTTGGTCAGGGAATTCACGAAATGGGAACTGCTCGAATGGGTCGTGACCCTAAGACTTCTGTTCTTAATGGCTATAATCAAGTATGGGATGCCAAGAATGTATATGTGACTGATGGAGCGTGTATGACTTCTGCTGCTGCGCAAAATCCTTCCTTGACCTATATGGCATTGACAGCTCGTGCAGCTGATCACGCAGTGAGTGAATTAAAGAAAATGAATCTCTAACCCATAAATAATAATACCATGAGTATAAATAGAAGAGACGCGCTGAAAAGTATGGTTTTGATGATGGGTGGAACCATGGTCGGATCTACAGCTATTTTGACTGGATGCGCACCAGAAAATCAAATTGAAGGATTGAATTTCAGTCCTGAGGATATCGCCCTGCTCGATGAGATAGGAGATACCATTATTCCAGATACGGATACTCCAGGTGCCAAAGCAACGGAGATTGGAGCTTTCATCGTGATGATGGTCAAAGACACCTATGATGGTGAAAATCAAAAGGCTTTCGTAAGCGGAATTAATTCCTTGAGATCAAATTTCAAGTCTGAAAATGGATCCTCATTTGAGGACGCTTCTTCTGAGGATCGATTGGCCTTTTTAAATAAGATGAAAGCCGATGCTGATGCCGGAACTGAAGAGGCAAAGGTGATTTACATGTTGAAGGATCTGACTGTCCTGGGTTATTTTACCTCGGAAATTGGAGCTACTCAAGCCCTGAATTTCGTGGAGGTTCCTGGAAGATACGACGGTTGTATTCCATTGAAGGATGGAGATAAAGCTTATGCCATCTAGGAATAATAGGAAAAAAAAAAGGCTGAATCGAATTCGATTCAGCCTTTTTTGTTTTAGGAGATGACTCCTCTGTTTCGTTTGGAATTCCTGAATAAAAGGAGATATAGGACTATGATGAGGACTACCAACAAGGCTACTTCGAACTGAGCCCAAATCTGAGAGCGATTTAAAAGTCTTTTGGATTTTCTTGTGACCTTTTCACCTTCAGATACTTGAATCTTTGTGAGTTGATCAAGATCTGCATGCGCACGGCTTAGCCTGGCATCGTATAGAAGTACTTGGTCTACATTAACACCGGCTGAATCAGAATACAGCATTTCATAGCTATTGATTCGAAGATCGTTTTCGATGATGGATCGAAAATCTGCCAGCACTACCTTTTCTTCTTCAGTCAGATTTGCTTGCTCAAAAAGTACAAGCTGTTCCAGGATTTCTTCTTCTTTCGATTGAATTTGTTGGACAGCTGTGGAGTAGTCATTGTCAATATCGCAGTGATCAACAAGCTCTTGGATCTCAAATAGACTTTCAGAAATATTGAAAATATATCCATTTACCACCAAGCGGTCTTCATAAACCTCATTGAAGGCCCTTCCCATCTCTTTGAAATTTTGGCGCTCGATATGGTTTTTGGCATATATAAGGCCAAGTAAAACCGTAATGATAATAATGGCCCGAATTTTCTTTCTTGTTACACTTGGATCAGACATGAGGTATGTAATACTAACTGATGAACTTCCCCAAGTAATGGGCAAAATGACAAATTGCCAAACGCTCAATGAGATAAATGGCCTTGGCTAACAAAGCTTATTAAAACTTTCTCCGAAAAGGCACGGTTTATTCTCCTGAATGGGACTCCTAATTGCCCTTTCCAAAAGTGAATTTTTGTAATTTGCGCTAAGCATAAACCCAAAATATAATATGGCTTATTACCACCGAATGGGGAAAATACCCCCGAAACGACATACTCAATTTCGCCAACCTGACGGCTCACTATACAAGGAAGAGCTAGTCAGCTCGAAGGGTTTCTCTGGTATTTATTCCAACCTATATCATATCCATAACCCAAATGAGGTCAAGTCCATTGGGGATCCAGTACCTTTCAAATGGGAACCAGCGAAAGATCATGGTTTAAAGCAAACACATCTGAAGACCACAGGAGTGGAGACCACAGGGGAGGATTATCTTTCTGCTCGGAGAATGCTTATGATGAATAGTGATGTAATGATGGGTATTTGTTCTCCAAAGCAGCGAAAGATGGATTATTTCTTCAAGAATGCTGATGGGGATGAGCTGATTTATATCCATGATGGGAATGGCTTGATGTATAGCCAGTTTGGTGTTCTCGAAGTCAAGAAGGGGGATTACATAATTATACCTCGGACTACTATTTACCGATTTGAATTTGAAGAGGAGGGTCCGTTAAGGCTTTTAATCGTGGAGGCCAAAGGTCCAATCGAAACGGTGAAGAGATATAGAAATGAAATAGGTCAATTGCTGGAACATTCACCCTACTGTGAAAGGGATATCAGACCACCACATGAATTGAAAGTGGAGGAAGAAAAAGGTGAATACTTGGTCCAGATCAAGAAGCAGGATATGCTGCATCAGTATCATTATGGTCACAGCCCAATGGATATCGTAGGATGGGATGGATATCTGTATCCCTATGCTTTGTCCATTTATGATTTCGAACCGATCACCGGAAGAATTCATCAGCCACCACCTGTGCATCAGACTTTCCAGGCCTGGGGCTTTGTGATTTGTTCTTTCGTCCCCCGTTTGTTTGATTATCATCCATTAGCCATTCCTGCTCCTTATAATCATTCGAATATTGATTCTGATGAAGTGCTTTATTATGCTGAAGGTGAATTTATGAGTAGACGAGGTATTGATAGGGGCTCCTTTACAATCCATATGGGAGGATTACCGCATGGACCACATCCAGGTACCGTGGAGAAATCAATTGGGGCAAAATCTACAGAAGAATATGCAGTCATGCTCGATACTTTCAAATCACTTTACGTCACGACAGATGCTTTGGAGTTTGTGGATGAGAATTATCCGATGAGTTGGACAGATTAAAAAGAAGGCCGGTTTAACCGGCCTTTTACATTCCCAGGAATCTTAATTCCTCTTTAAGGCTAATTTCTTTGTGTTTGATCTCCTGACGTTGAATCAAACTTTTTTCAATTTCCAGACGATTAAGACTAACTGAATGGGCATGATAATCAGGCTCCCAATCAAGATTAGTTAGGTGTCCTTGCTGTCTCAATCGGCCAGATATCAAATTCTGAACTTGTTTAGCCAAAGCATTAATCGATAGATCTGGGGGTAATTTTACCAAGAAATGGATGTGATCTGGCATCACACAGTAAGTTCCTTGATGATTAGGGATTTGTGAAATATAGTCCTCTATTGCCTGCTGGATCTCAGGTATCATCTTGACGGTGAACAAGGGTTCGTGCATTTTGGTACTGATGACCATGTGCGTCCAAATGTCTGAGTGCCTGTCTCTCATGGCTAAAGGAGTTTACTTATCTTCATAGGAGCTGGGATTCCTATATCGATCTCTATAAAGGTCCATAAAAAATGCCCAAGTCTTAGTGACTTCAACACGATAAATACCTGATTTATATCATGTTAATCCAAACGGAGCGTCACGAGTTGGTAATTCATGTTGAGCATAAATGATATGTCAAACTATTTCAGGGGTATCATTTTTTCTGTCCTTTTTTGCCCTCCACTTACATTTATCTTATACGGATTAACCAGGGCAAGTGCCTCACAATCGGTTTAATGGTTTTTTGGCTTTTATAAGTGGACAAAAGTCCTGTTCTTGATAATGAGTAAATAATCCCATTTATGAAACGCAAAGTTCTAACCTCTCTTCTAATCCTTATAGTCGGAGTCATATCTGCGCAGACCCACTTTGAAGATGGTCTTTCGGCTGAATGGCATAAAACCAGACGTGAAGCTTTAAGGGAACGTATGGCGCCAAATACTATGGCCATATTTTTCAATAATTCCGTGAAAAACAGAACCAATGATGTCGATTATGTCTATCATCCAGACACCGATTTCTTTTACATGACAGGATTTCGGGAGCCGAATTCAGTTCTTATCATTTTTAGCGAAGAGAGAGATTTTGGTGATTTTAAAGCTGATGAGATCATCTATGTTCAAAACCGTGATCCTAGAGCTGAAATGTGGAATGGAAAAAGACTTGGAGTTGAAGGAGTAAAGGATATTTTGGGTTTTGAACATGTATTTGTTAATTCTGAATTTGGCGTTACGCCAAAGCTAAATACTGAAGACTTCGATAAATTTTTCAGCCTAGATTTAAGTAATGGGGTGGCTGGAAGCAGATCAAATCTTGCACTTCGAAAAATGCTTTTTCAATACAAGGAATTATCTCAATATCCAGAAGAAGATAATCCTGTCAGTATTCAGGCTTATGAATTAATTCGTACTACGGAAGTTGAGAATTCGGCCAATGTCGCCCAAATTTTAGGTCGCATGCGTCAGCGCTTTCCAGATATAGAGGACGACGAAATTATCAATAATTATATCTCCGCGACTTCACCAGAGGAAAGGCTCAAAGTGAAAGAAGCACTTCCAAGAACTAAGGCGGATGTTCAGACACTTGCACAGGCCATGGATGTGCTGAGAGAAGTGAAAACTCCTGAGGAGATTGAACTTTTAGCTAAAGCAGTAAAAATTTCCGCCATTGGTCAGGTTGAAGTTATGAAGGCGGCTAAAGAGGGAATGTCAGAGCGAGAGATTCAAGGAATTCATGAGTTCATTTGGAAGAGATATGGCTCAGAAGAAATAGGGTACCCCTCCATTGTAGGAGCTGGCCATAATGGATGCATTCTCCACTATGTTGAAAATGACATGTCTAACATTAGCAAACGGCTAGTACTCATGGATCTGGGTGCGGAATGGAGGGGCTATACAGCAGATGTGACCAGAACAATTCCTATTTCAGGGGAATTCAACGAAGAAGAAGAGCTGATCTATAATCTTGTTTTAAAATCACAAGAAGCTGGAATAGAACTCTGCAGGGCAGGTGTGGAATTTGGAGAAATTGGTAGAGTAACCAGGCAGATTATCAATGAAGGTCTCGCTGAATTGGGTATTATAAAAGAAGGTGAGCAGCATAATTACTTCCCTCATGGAACAAGCCATCACTTAGGTTTGGATGTTCATGATCGCGGTGGTTATGGACCATTAAAGCCTGGTGTAGTGCTCACGGTAGAACCAGGAATTTATATCCCAGAAGGAAGTAATTGTGATCCTAAGTGGTGGAATATCGCTGTTCGAATCGAAGATGATATACTGGTGACAGAAGGTGAACCAGTTAATCTATCTGTGGATGCACCTAGAACTGTAGCCGCTATCGAGGAAATGATGAAACTCCCAAGCGCACTAGACACATGGACATTACCTGAGATTAATCAATAGAAATAAAAAAGCCCTGCCAGTAAAGGCAGGGCTTTTTTATTTCTTTTTTAAGTCTCCCCGTTTAATTGAGCGTATAAATTGAGACCATGCAAATGGGTCAAGCAATCGAAAAGACCTTGGCCCATATAAGTCTTGATTTTGAAGCATCTGCCCTTGTTGGAAATACCTGAAGTTTTCATTTCCAGAAGCCGGCATGGTTTCAGCCCATCGGAGCAGCATTTCGGGGCTCATATTCGCTCTACTGATAGACATTGGGTCTACCACATTCATAGCAATAACTGCCTGCTTAAACTCTTCTTCAGAAGGATATGGCATAACCTCAATCTCAGCTAGCGCAATTTCATCCACTTCCATAGTCAGGATCAAACTTACTCTGTCTTCCTCAACATTTTCAGGGACTTTGAAAGTTTGTCGTTTCAATCCAATAAACGAGAAAACGACACTATCTCCTTCAAGAACAGGCATAGAAAAGTATCCGAATCGACTTGAACTGGTCCCCCTTCCTTTTTTAGGAACATATATGTTTACCCCAGCCACTGCATCGGTACTATCTGCATTCAGGATGATACCGGAAAGCTGAATCACTTTTTTCTCACTTTCTTCCTGAGCCAAAGCTGAAAAAGAGATGAAAAGAAAACCCAAAAAGAATAGGGTTAATGTCTTATAGGAGTAAAATTGCTGCACAATTAATATAACTTAGGCGCAGGGCCTTGGTTTCAAATGCTGTATCAATTATATGTAATTTGAGAGGATTTTCCTGCTTTGTTTATATGTTTTGAGTTAAATCTTACAAATGCGTCTTAAAAACATAAGTTTGAATTACGGGCAGCGGATTTTTAAGGCCCTGTCTGACGAATCACGAATTCGGATGATTCATCTGCTCCTTTTGAACAAGGAACTCTCAATCTCGGACTTTGAATTGATTCTGGATTACACACAAACTAAAACCAGTCGACATCTAATCAGTTTAAAAAATGCCGGTTTGTTAGGGAGTCGAAGAATAGATCAATGGGTGTTTTACTACATCCTGGAAGAATACCTGGAAATCCTTCAACAGATTTTCAAGTTCATTCAAAAGGATACGAGCTTGATAAAAGACCAAGAAACCTTTGAGATTCTAAAATCAAACCGAGAACTGGCGATCAATAAAATTGAGAAAAATCAGTATAGGCGCTAATCTTGAAAAAATACCAACACCTATTTTTCGACCTGGATCACACCCTTTGGGATTATGACAGGAATGTCACAGAATCCTTGAATGAACTTTACGATCATTACGATCTCAAGGGCAGAGGCATTGCTTCTTTTGAAGACTTTTTCAATTCCTTCCATCATGTGAATTTCCAATTATGGGATTGGTATAACGTCGGGAAAATCGATAAGGTAAACCTGAGGAAGAAAAGATTCGAATTGATCTTTGAACATGCTGGAGCTTCTAAAAATAGTATTCCTCCTCCCTTTGAAGCTGATTTCATGCACAGGACCTCTTCAAAGCCTCATGTGTTCCCCTACACCTTTGAAATACTTAATTATCTCAAAGACAAGTATGAACTGCATATCATTACTAATGGATTTGATGAGTCACAAGCCAAGAAGATTAGATCGGCCAAGCTTGATCCCTATTTCGATTTAGTAGTGACCTCGGAGACCACAGGTCATAAAAAACCGGATGCAAGGATTTTCCATCATGCAGTAGATTTGCTCGACACTGATCATGATGTTTGTTTAATGATTGGGGATAATCCAAATTCGGATATTCTAGGCGCTATTAATGCCGGTATTGATCAAGTCTTTTTTAATCCGAAATCTGAACCAATTGACTTGAATCCCACTTACACCATTAAGCATTTAAAGGAGCTGGAAGAGCTTCTTTAGACATCTGAATAAATATCGTTTCTCAATGGAGCGATTCATTATCTTTGTGCCACCAGAATTCAAATAAACACCAAATACCATGTTAAAAGGATTTTTCAATGTACCAGAACCGGTAAACGAGCCGGTGAAAGCATATGCGCCAGGAAGCGCTGAAAGAAAGGAACTTCAAGCGGCTATCGCTGAGGCTAGATCCAAGCAGATTGATGTACCGATGTATATCGGTTCGGATGAGGTGAGGACTGGAAAGACCAAAATGATGTCTCCTCCTCATGATCATAAGCTCAATTTAGGACACTTCCATGAGGGAGATGCCTCACATGTAGAGCAGGCTATTAATGCTGCTATGGGAGCTAAGCCCGCCTGGGAAAACATGGCTTGGGAACATCGAGCAGCTATTTTTCTTAAGGCAGCGGACTTGGTAGCAGGGCCCTATCGGGCAAAGATCAACGCTGCAACTATGCTCGGGCAATCAAAGAATGCGATGCAGGCGGAAATCGATGCGGCTTGTGAATTCATTGATTTCCTAAGATTCAATGTGAAGTACATGACAGAAATTTATGGCCAGCAACCTCCTGTTTCAGGAAATGGTGTCTGGAACAGAGTAGAGCAAAGACCTTTAGAGGGATTTGTATTCGCTTTAACTCCATTCAACTTCACAGCTATTGCAGGTAATCTTCCAGCATCTGCTGCCATGATGGGCAATACCATTGTTTGGAAGCCAGCATATACTCAGATTTATTCTGCAAATGTCCTTATGGAGGTCTTCAAAGAAGCAGGTGTTCCTGATGGGGTAATCAACCTGATCTATGTGGATGGACCGACTGCAGGAGATGTGATTTTCAATCATGCAGATTTTGGAGGTATTCACTTTACTGGTTCTACCGGCGTATTCCAGACCATTTGGAAGACTATTGGTACCAATATTCATAAGTATAAGTCCTACCCAAGAATCGTAGGAGAAACCGGAGGTAAGGATTTTGTGATCGCTCATAAATCTGCAGATCCAAAAGCTGTAGCTGTTGGATTAGTGAGAGGTGCGTTTGAGTATCAGGGACAAAAATGTTCAGCTGCCTCAAGAGCTTACATCCCATCAAATATCTGGGAGGATGTGAAGAAATACATGCTCGAGGATTTAGCAACGATCAAAATGGGAGGTACTGAAGACTTCACCAATTTTGTGAATGCTGTGATTGATGAAAAATCTTTTGACAAGATTTCTAGCTATATCACTTCAGCCACTACTAATCCTATCACGGAAATTGTAGCAGGAGGAAACTTCGATAAGTCCAAGGGATACTTCATTGAGCCTACTGTAATTCTGACAAAGGATCCAATGTATACCACGATGTGCGAAGAGATATTTGGTCCGGTTTTGACGATTTATGTTTATAACTCGGAGCACTTCGAGGAAGCGCTTGAGCTTGTAGATCAGACCTCTCCATATGCCCTGACTGGTGCAGTATTCTCTCAGGATAGATATGCAATTGAGCTGGCGACTCAAAAGTTGAAGAACGCCGCTGGTAATTATTATATCAATGATAAGCCTACTGGAGCAGTGGTAGGTCAGCAGCCATTCGGAGGAAGCAGGGCCTCCGGTACAAATGATAAGGCTGGGTCCATGATTAACCTTCTTCGTTGGGTTTCTCCAAGAACGATTAAGGAGACATTTGTTTCGCCTACTGATTATAGATATCCATTCCTTGGAGAAGATTGATGGAATCAAACTAAAACAAAAAAGCCCCGAATTATTCGGGGCTTTTTGCTTAGTAAATGTTCGTAAGAGGAATTTAACGCACTCCTCTGGAGCTTTTCAATTTAGTGGTAATTAGAACTTACATTAAGATCGCAACTCTGTTGCTCATCCTTCGAAATCTTGGTTGAGAAGGAAAAGATTATGGAATTCAGAAGAATTCTAATTCAGCCTCAGAGAGGCGGAATAATTGTAATTAGAAAATGTGATCATCAAAAAGAGCTTCAGAGAAGCGATTTTTTTAACAATAAAAAAGCAACTGAATCTCATCAGTGGCTCTTTTTTTTCCTTTTGTTACCAGGACGTAAATCCTTATTCCTATATCTAAAATCAAAAATCAGGTATACATCGCACCATTGATATGGACAGTCTGTCCTGAGATATACGTACTCATATCTGATCCGAGGAAAACACATAGGTCTGCTACCTCTTCTGGCTTTCCACCTCGCTTCATTGGAATTCCATCCCTCCATCCTTGAACAGTTTTCTCATCGAGGACATCAGTCATCTCAGTTTCTATAAATCCAGGCGCTACTGCATTGCAACGAATGTTTCTGGAACCCAGCTCAAGAGCCACAGATTTTGTGAAGCCAATGATACCCGCTTTTGAAGCAGCATAATTTGCTTGACCCGCATTTCCTTTAGCTCCAACCACAGAAGTAATGTTGATGATCGAGCCAGCTTTAGCCTTCATCATGGTTCTGGTGGAGGCTTTCACGGTATTGAAGCAAGACTTCAAATTCACATTCATAATTTCATCCCAGGATTCCTCCGTCATTCTCATCAGAAGGTTATCACGAGTGATGCCTGCATTGTTAATTAGGATATCCAGTCCTCCAAACTCCTCAACTACAGATTTCACTAGTTCTTCGGCAGCCGCAAAATCTGAGGCATCAGATCTAAAACCTTTAGCTTTCCCGCCGAATGCAGCTAGTTCAGCCTCAAGTGCCTGACCCTTTTCCACTGAAGATAAAAATGTGAAGGCGACATTGGCACCTTCCTGAGCATATTTGATGGCGATGGCACGGCCAATCCCCTTGGATGCGCCTGTAATCAGCGCGGTTTTACCGGATAGTAATCCCATGGATTTTCTTTTTTGTTTGTCCAAAATTATAAAAAAAGCTAGAAGATCATTCTCCTCAAAATTTAGATGTTGGGAAGAGCCTTTTTAAGTGAGAATCGAAAGAGCTTTGGCCTATGGCCAAAATAATTTCACTGTGAAAATTTTCTTGACCAAAGTTCCTATTGGGAAAGAGTAAATTATTCCATATCAACCAAGATTTGCTCTGTTTTCAGGTCTTCATTCAGATTTTTTTCTGAAGCCAAAAGGCCTATTTTTGCATAGTTTCTAAGGAAAATTAAACAAGAAAACTATGTCTTCAACTAAATATGATCTGATAGTATTAGGTAGCGGTCCAGGTGGATATGTAGCTGCAATTCGGGCATCTCAGCTTGGCCTAAAAACGGCCATTGTGGAAGCCGAAGAGTTGGGTGGGATTTGTTTGAATTGGGGATGTATCCCTACCAAAGCTTTGCTGAAAAGCGCCCAGGTTTTTGAATACATCAATCATTCTGAGGATTATGGAATCAAGGTGAAGGATTCATCCGTGGATTTTAACGGAATGATCAGTCGAAGCCGAGGCGTGGCTGATGGGATGAGTAAGGGTGTGACCTTCCTGATGAAAAAGAATAAGATCGATATCCTTGCAGGTTGGGGTAAAGTTCAGCCAGGAAAGAAAATCGAAGTAGCAGATAAGGATGGAAAAAAGACCGTTTATTCTGCGGATAATATTATCGTTGCTACAGGAGCAAGATCAAGAAACCTTCCTTCTATGCCACAGGATGGCAAGAAGATCATCGGCTATAGAAAAGCGATGACTCTTGAAAAACAGCCTAAGAAAATGGTGGTTGTTGGATCAGGTGCTATTGGCGTTGAGTTTGCGTATTTCTATCACAGCATTGGCACTGAGGTAACTATCGTAGAATATATGGATAGAATTGTTCCAGTCGAAGATGCAGAAGTATCTAAGGCCCTGGAAAGAACCTATAAAAAAGCAGGTATGACTATCATGACCTCTGCGGAGGTTACTGGTGTAGATACCAAAGGACGTGGATGCAAGGTGACTGTGAAGACTAAGAAAGGGGAGGAAGTTCTGAACTGTGATGTGGTACTTTCTGCGGCTGGGGTAGTTTCCAATCTGGAAGACTGTGGTCTGGAGGATGTAGGAATTATGCTTGAGAATGGAAAGATCAAAGTTGATGAATTCTACAAGACCAACATGCCAGGATATTATGCCATTGGTGATGTGGTTTCCGGACCAGCTTTGGCTCACGTAGCTTCTGCGGAAGGAATTATTTGTGTGGAGAAAATAGCGGGGCATAATCCGGAGCCTTTGGATTATGGAAATATCCCAGGTTGTACGTATTGCTCGCCAGAGATCGCATCTGTGGGTATGACCGAAGCCAAGGCCAAAGAGGCTGGTTACGAGCTTAGAGTAGGGAAGTTTCCTTTCTCTGCCTCCGGCAAAGCTTCAGCAGCAGGAGCGAAGGATGGTTTCGTGAAGCTGGTTTTTGATAAGAAATACGGGGAGTTGCTTGGTGCGCATATGATTGGGGCGAATGTGACCGAGATGATTGCTGAGATTGTGGCTATCAGAAAGCTTGAAACTACAGGACATGAATTGATTAAGACGGTTCACCCTCACCCAACGATGTCTGAAGCCATTATGGAAGCAGCGGCGGCTGCCTACGATGAGGTGATTCACCTATAAGATTTTAATTTCAAATGAAAGCCCACTCAGTTTAGAGTGGGCTTTTTTGTTTGGTCTAACTATCTTCACCTGAATTAATAGTTAAAAATGCGCTTATCACTTTTATCACTTTTGCTTTTGGTGTCGTTATCTGGCCAATCACAAGTAGTTGACATTTTTATCGTAGATAAACTTACGCAAAGCCCGATCCCTTTTGCTCAGGTGAATATTTGCGGAAATACTTATGAGGCTAATGAAGAAGGCAAACTGAAAATTGATACCGACACTAGTATCTGTGAATTCACCGTTTTTGCCTTCGAATACAACATCTTGAATGGTAAAATAGGATTGAGAGGCAAAAAATCATTGGTATTCCAACTCGAACCTATAGTTGTTGAGATGCAAGATTTTACTCTTGAAGCTGGAAGAATAAAAATCAAAAGCGGTAAGGATCTCGTGAAGCAAGCAATTGAAAACTTCAGTGAAACTCATAGAAATACATTTTCAAAATTTACCATTAAGGATAGTACAACCTTTTCGATTGGTAATGAAGAATTCTACCGGAAAGGCCATATCTACAAATTTTTGACCAAGAAGAAAGAATTGAATCAGGTCGAATTTGAGAGGACTGTTATTAAACCGGAGACGAATGAACGGCTTGCAGGTCTGATTTCAGGCCCCAACGGCAGTCTGATGAGTCAAAAAATAAAGGAATATTCTACTGATCGAACTGATATTTTGGTTGATGGCGACTGCAATTATTCGAGAAATTTGGAATGCTACTTCCAATCTTTTTTCTCGACCCAAAGAGCTATTTCATTTAACCCATTTTTTTCCAGGCCTAATCAAAGCAGAAAGCTTGATCATTACGGCTATTTCAATTCGGACTTTGTAGAATCACATAAATTCCAGCTTAGCGGGATGGATACCTTAGACGGAAGACCTACCTATCGAGTCAGTCTCTCCAGGAATCGAAAATCCAAACCTATTTCCATCACGGGGCAGGGTGTGAAAGATTGGTACGAACCAATTGGTTTGATTTGGATAGATGTGGAAGATTTAGCTTTAGTCAGAATGACCTATAAATATGAGTTTCTATCGAAGCCAAAAATGCTGGGAGCTCCAGTTGATAAAGCTGAGTTTGAATCTGGATCAGTGTATTTTGAAAATGTTCTGGAATATAGGAAAGTGGGTGATACATATGTTCCATTCAGACAAAACACGAATGAAAAAGACCGAAACCTGAGAATCTTTTATAATGATGTGTTTTTTGAATCAACTTACGTTCAACACTTCATTTCCTTCTCCTTTGAATAAATTCAGCTAATTAGTTTTTAAGCTTAAATCCTTTTTCCATTTATCTTTAGGGATGGAACTCGAACTCTCCACGCCGGCATTACTTTTTTCGGCAATCACCTTACTGATGCTGGCGTTTACGAATCGCTTTTTGGCTATAGCCAATTTGATTCGAAGCCTTCATAAATCGTACATGGATTCCATGGAGCAGGAAATTTTGATTGAGCAGATCGCGAATCTGCGTAAGAGGCTTTCCCTGATCAAAAACATGCAGCTCTTTGGGATTATCAGCTTCCTTCTTTGTGTGGTATGTATGTATTTGTTATTTCGAGGATATACGGATGCTGCTAATTGGGTTTTCGTGGGCAGTATGGCTGCTTTGTTAATTGCTTTAGCTCTAAGCCTGATCGAAATACAGATTTCCACCAAGGCTCTAAATCTTGAGCTTAAGGATATGGAAGAAGTCTTTGATAAGCGCTCCAGACTGGATTTCATTTTTAAGAAAGATTCTAAAAAGAATGAGTAGGTATCGGACCTTTTTAGGCTTAGCAGTTTTTGTTTTCACTTTTGCCTGTGGGCAAAGCTCTTCAGATCACTCTCATAGTGGAACTCATTATATAAAAGTGGATAATGCTGAAGATGCCAGAGATTTTTACACCTGGTCGGTTGACCGAATTCCAATGGTTTCTTCGCATAGGGGAGGACCGTATCCCGGCTATCCTGAAAATGCCATTGAGACTTTTGAAAATGTATTGAAATATACTCCAGCTATCATTGAACTGGATGTAGCGATGACCAGAGATTCGGTACTGATCCTGATGCATGATGATGACCTCGAGCGAACTACCAATGGTCAGGGAAAAGTGAATGAGGTTGATTTTGCCTATATCGAGACTTTAAAGCTGGAAGATAACGATGGGAAGCTGACGGATTTTGGCGTTCCTACTTTTTTGGAAGCTTTGGAATGGGCCGATGGCAAAGCACTATTAACCGTAGATATAAAGAGGTCAGTTCCTTTCGAAAGAATAGTGGAGGAGGTCCAAGAAGCCAATGCAGAAGCCTATGCTGCATTAATCTCTTATACTTTCCCGGCTGCCAAAAAACTTCATTATCTGGCACCTGAACTTATGCTCTCGATAACGATCCGGAATCAGGAGGAAATCAAAAGATTTGAAGAAACGGGGATTCCCTGGACAAGGGTCATTGCCTTCACAGGTTTGGCCGAAAGACCTTTGGAATTCAATCAGGAAATTCATAGAAAAGGAGCTTTTACGATTCTAGGGGTTTTGGGGAATTTGGACCGACAGGCCAAAGCCAGAGGTGATGAGATTTACGCTGGATTCGTGCAGAGAGGTGCAGATATTCTTGCTACAGATCGACCCATCGAAGCTGCTCAATCCATTTCAGGACTGATCCCAGGAAATAGTTCTAAAGCGAAATATTTTATCCATGATAATTGATTTAAGAAGCGATACGGTTACGAATCCAACGGCCGGGATGAAAGAGGCGATGTTTTCAGCGCCTATTGGAGATGATGTTTTTGGAGAGGATCCTACAGTTAACGCTCTGGAAGAGAAAATCGCTGAAATGTTTGGGATGGAAGCGGGAATTTTTTGTCCCTCCGGGACGATGACAAATCAAATAGCGATTCGCCTTCATACGCGAATTCAAACAGAAGTAATATGTCATAAATACTCCCATATTTATCTCTATGAGGGTGGAGGAATTATGGCGAATTCTTTGGCTTCCGTGAAGCTTTTAGATGGGAACCTGGGAAAGATTTCAGACGAACAAATCAAAGCTTCGATTAGTCCGGATGATGTGCACGCTCCTGAGACCAGCTTGGTATCCCTTGAAAATACCATGAATAAAGGTGGAGGGAGTATTTATACGCTGGATGAGGTTCGGCCCATTCGAGAAGTTTGTGATGAACATGGGCTCAAGCTGCATCTAGACGGAGCAAGATTTTTTAATGCGATCACAGAAACAGGAGATGACCCTTCACAGTGGGGAAGCCTATTCAATACTATTTCCATTTGTCTTAGTAAAGGTCTGGGCTGTCCGGTTGGCTCGGTTTTACTAGGGAGCAAAGCTGATATCAAACGAGCCAGAAAAGTCAGGAAAGTATTCGGAGGAGGAATGAGACAAGCAGGGTTCCTGGCTGCAGCTGGAATTTATGCATTGGATAATCAGGTGGAGAGATTAAAGGAGGACCACGCCAGAGCTCGAAAAGTTGGAGAAATCATGACAGCCCAAAGTTTCGTCTCAGAAGTTTATCCGGTTGCGACCAATATAGTTATAGCCAAACTGGATGGAGTTTCGCCTGAAGTCCTTTTGGGTCAAATGGAAGAAAAAGGAATCCGTGCAGTTCGTTTTGGCTCCGATTTAATTCGGTTTGTTACACATCATGATTTTGGAGATGATCATCTCACTGAATTCGAAAAGGTAATTCGTTCCATGTAGCACGTTGTCATTTGCTGTCAATTTGTTCTTGACCGATCAGGGCTTTTACTTTTTCAACTAACTTGCAGAAAAGACCGATTTCGATGAATCCAACTCCCCTTGCAGAAAGAATGCGGCCCTCAAGACTCGAGGATTTGATTGGTCAGGATCATTTGACTGCACCGAATGCATTTCTGTATAAGGCGGTCAAGGCAGGGAATGTGCCTTCTATGATACTTTGGGGACCTCCTGGCGTTGGAAAAACTACCATCGCAAATATCATTGCGAATGAAATCAAGGTTCCTTTTTATACCCTTTCGGCGATCAGCTCCGGGGTGAAGGACATTCGTGAGGTAATTCAAAAAGCCAAGTTCCAAACTGGTGTGGTTTTGTTTATCGATGAGATTCATCGTTTTAATAAATCTCAGCAGGATGCGCTTTTAGGAGCTGTTGAGAAAGGAACTATCCGTCTTATTGGAGCCACTACGGAAAACCCATCTTTTGAGGTCAATGCTGCACTTTTATCCCGATGTCAGGTATTTACGCTGAATTCTCTGGGCAAAGAAGAATTGCTGGAAATGGTGAATCAGGCATTGACTCAGGATTCGGACCTGAAAAAGTTGAAGGTGGAGGTCAAAGAAAGTGATGCTTTATTGAGAATCTCCGGAGGTGATGGCCGTAAGCTCTTGAACTTACTTGAAATAGTGTTGGATGGAATAGGAGAGGAGCCTAAGGTCATTACCGATGAAAAGGTGATGAAGATTGCGCAGCAAAAGGTGGCGCTGTATGATAAATCCGGTGAGCAACACTACGATATCATTTCGGCCTTTATCAAATCCATTCGAGGTTCCGATCCGAATGCCGCAGTTTATTGGCTTGCCCGGATGATCGAAGGAGGAGAGGATGTGAAGTTTATCGCGCGTCGATTGGTTATTCTTGCCTCTGAGGATATTGGAAATGCGAACCCGAATGCTTTGCTTCTGGCCACCAATTGCTTTGAAGCGGTGAATTTGATTGGTTATCCTGAGGCTAGAATTATCCTCTCCCAGTGCGTGACCTATTTGGCCTCCTCCGCCAAAAGTAATGCTTCTTATATGGCTATTGCCAAAGCTCAATCGCTTGTTAAAGAGACTGGAGATCTTCCTGTTCCCCTTCATTTAAGGAATGCTCCAACCAAGTTAATGAAGGATTTGAATTACGGGAAGGCCTACAAGTACTCCCATGACTTCCCGGGGAACTTTGTGGAGCAGGAGTTTTTACCGGAAGAGATCTCAGGGACTAAAATCTATGATCCTGGAGAAAATGCTCGTGAAAATGAGCTCCGAAAAAATCTAAAGCGAAACTGGGGTGAGAAGTATGGGTATTAGAAGTCTATTGGTACGCAGTGTAAATGATGATTAATCCATCATATCTTCGATCTGAATTAAGAACAAAACCAGTTCTTATATTCGCTGTCGCTATAATTTTGAAATCGAAGCATTGATAAATACTGCATTTAATGTGGCACCGCCAGCATTTAAAACGTATCGAAACCTTACTCTATCTTGTGCCGAAAGCACGTAGGATAAAGTACCGGAGGTCCCCCAAAAATCCTGGCTAGGTAGAGTGACAAAGCCCCTTGAAAGATACCCTATTAGGGTACCATTCAAAAACACACCTAAGATAAATTTGGTCCCACCTGCCGGGAGGTTGTTAGTTGATAAACTTGCAGAGAGCTGATACAAACCATCCTCATTAATCTGTATTTCACCATTACCAGTGACTGAATATGTGCTTCCTTGATTTACTTGAATATGATTGGAATTTATCGGGAAATCGAAATAGGTATTTGTGGCTGTGGGCAAAATGTTGTTTCCACCTTGACGGTTGAGTATTATTGTGGATGAAACTCTATTTAGTTCCCATTTGCCTGAAACATCATTCCAGGCGAGGATTTGTCCATTAGCCGTTCCTTTTTGCGTAATTATTCCTATTTCTTTCAGAGCTCCATTCTCAAGTCCGATATAATACACATTGTCATTATCGATATACAGATCTCCCTGAGATGCAGAATTGAAGTTTGTTGGATCATCAACCAAAATTTGGGAATAGGCACCCAGGGATATAAAAAACAAAAGAAATAATAGATATTTCATAACAGTCTTTCTCAAAGGAATTATAGCTAGTCAACGAGCAACATAAGCATTAGGGAAATCGCCAGATACCATTCAAATGTTTAAGTACTATAGATTTCATAACCGTTATGTCCACGATCGGCTGGATCCTTATCAATTTCCAAGCTTTTGGAGGTTACGCATATGCTCTGAATGGTAAGGATAAAACAGCTGTATTTAGTTCTTGCATTATTAGAAATCTACCACTGTAAACATAAATTCGATGTCCCTCGGGGTCCTATCTGTCCCGCCATTATCATTATCGCCAGTTAGCACTTGAAACCCGAAGAAGCTTTGGTTTATATAGGAGATGTCTGGGTCATCATTGCCGTCCCCTCCAATACTGTTCACAGTAAGTTGAATAACAAAATCACCATCCGAGGGGAAACTTGTAAAAAGAATGGTGTATACACCTGTACCAGGTTTCAAAACGAAGGCGCCAGATATATTATCAGTAGAGCCGTCGGCATTAACTTTACCATAAGCTATGATAGAACTGGCTGAGGTTGGGGCAGAACCTGGTTCCCATTTTTCAGTAGAACTATTCCAAATTAATACTTCACCATCTGCTGTCCCTCTCTCGGTAATAATTCCAATTTCTTTTAGAGTGCCATCTTCTAGCCCGATATAATAAACATCGTTGGTATCAATGTATAAATCACCTTGAGAGGCTTGGTCAAAGTCCACCACATCACCAGCATCTATAGAGATTTGCGCATAAAGCATCTCCGTACCCATTAAAATGCAAATAAAAAAGCAGATTAGCTTCTTCATATTAAAGGGCGATTACAATGAACATAAATTCAAAATCCTCAAGGTCTCTATCAGACCCGCCGTTATCATTATCACCGGTTTCAACAATAAAGCCTGTTGCGGTTTGATTTCTATAACTTAGATCAGGGTCATCATTAAAGTTGTTTCCTGTCACAATACTAGCAATGGTCAACTGAATAATGTAGTTAGCATTTTGAAGAGGGGTGTTGAAGGTGATTTGGTAAGCACCACGAGGCTGGCCAGAGGCTCTAGCAACAGTTGCCCCTATTATTTTTGCTGCTGTACCATCTCCATTTATTTTTCCTGCAGCTCGGATTAACGGTGGTGTTCTAGCTTCCCAGGTACCTGTGGAAGGGTTCCAAGCAAGGGTTTGCCCATCTGAAGTACCCTTTTGTGTTACTATTCCGATTTCTTTTAAACTCCCATCTTGTAATCCTATATAATAGATGCCGTCGTTATCGATATACAAATCACCCTGAGAAGCACTAGTAAAGTTAGGAGGGTCGGGAACCAAAATTTGTGAGTATGCCCCGAGTGGTATTAAAAACAAAAGAAGCAATAGGTATTTCATAATAATTTTTCTTTAAGGAATTCTACGTAACCAAACGGCGACCCGTGCATCAGTTACATTACCGTTTTCATTCACCGTTCTAAATCCAATACTGGTACCTGCCGAGATAGCTACAGGTGTACTTAGTACTTCTGTATACACCATATTGTTTGCATCACCATTTGCGATGAATGTAAAGAGATTTTGATCTGTAACAGTATCTACAACTGCCATTTCCACGGTGTTTCCATTGCTGCTAGCATCGGCATTAAAGCTTACTGCATAGGCCTCCCAATCCTCTGGAAGTGGGATGCCTATCTGCCCTGTTGCTCCGTTTCCAAAACTCCATTCTGCACTATTGCTATTTAAACCACTATTTTCCTCAGCCCAAATGACAATCTTTTCATAGCATCCACAAAGAGAGGGTGAGGGCCTCACTTCCCATTTTTCATCTGTATCGTTCCACTTCAAAATATCTCCATCTGCGCTACCCAAAACGGAAACGTTACCCAAGGCTTTCAGCTTACCATTGTCTAATCCAATGTAATACACACCCTTCTCATCAAGGTATAGGTCTCCTTGACCTGCCTCATCGAAATTAGGTATTACCGAAGAGTTTATGCTTATCTGAGCATAACTCATTAAGGCTAAAGACCAAAGAAAAAAAAACAGTACGCTCTTTTTCATCCTCTTATCTGATTCGTTTCACAATTAATGAAGAGCCATTTGCTGCAGTTTGGAGAGTACCACTACCATTTGAGCTAAATACGCGACCCTGAATCGAAATCTCGTCGTTCGCAGAAAGATCTAGGACTTTTGTAACTGTAACTGTATTTCTGGCAACTGTGGTGTTTCTAGAATAAGAATAGGCTAAAGTTCCTGCCACTGTTGATCCATTGAGAACCAGTTGGAATTCACCATTTGTTCGATTGTTGCTTGATACCACACTTACTCTGTACGTTATTTCATACCTTCCTGCATTATCGACTGTTATACTAGTTGCACCTATCGTATAATCTGAATCTACAATACCTGTAGACGTGAGAGATATATTGGTGAAAGTAGCATCGTCTGTCCCTGTGCCAATTTGCCCACCTCCTGCTGCATCATAGATCTCTGCTATTGTAGGAGTAAATAAAGTAGTAGGCTCATACTGGCTGTTGGCATCATTATATTGAAGAACCTGCCCATCAGTTGGGGCTGTGTCATCTACATCCACTCCCTGAATTTTTTCTACTGTTGTCCCCGCCAAAGTACCTGTTACGTCGCCAATAACTGGTAGAGCGGAAAGATTAACCGGCGTACCAACATCATCCGATATATTAAGGGTACTACCTGATAGGCTTAAGGTCTGAAGTTCGTTGATCGGACTGAAATCTGCATCGTTCACGTTCAGATTTAGTGTACTACCATTTTCGATAGTTATGTTGCCGGGATTACCATTGGTGGATATATCCTGATTATCAGAAGCTGGAGGTCCTTCTGGTCCGACTAAGGTCCAAGCTAAGAGGTACTCCTCAAAAGAAACTAGAGGAGGTAGTGTATTTGAATCCTGTGCAACCCCGAATATAAATACATCTGGGTCTGAATTATCGATGCTTGTAACCTCAAGAAGTGCGTTATCATCCGCATTATTTTTATCCTGAATAAAAATCAGATCTCCGACTGTTATAGGACCAAGGAATAGGGTTGCGTCAAAATTATCGGAATTAAGTTTATTGATTCGTATTTCACTGATGTTTGAGGTAGAGCCTGTAACTGTAAAGTCACTTTCTCCTGGGTCAGAAAGAATACTGTATCTCCAAATTCCACTTGATGAAGAAATACCTCCTGAACCTGGAGCTCCTTCGGGTCCCTCAGGTCCTGCAAGAATAATGTCCGTATTGGCATCTCCAGTCCATCCTACTGTGGCATTCACATTAGACTCCACCCATTCAACACCTAGTTCACCGAGTCCTGTATCTATACTTACCACACGAACAAAGCCTGAAGCTGTAGCTGTCGGATTGTTAACAAACAATATTGCTCCTACGCTGACATTTTGGGCCTGAGAAGTAAAATCTACCGCCATGCTCGAAGCGCCGGAAGCGTCTACAGAATTCGCAGCTGTTGTTGGGAAGATTACATACTCGCCGTCTTCACCAGTTGCACCAGTCGCTCCGGTTGCGCCTGTAGGTCCTGTCTCACCAGTTGCGCCTGTAGGTCCAGTTGGTCCTGTTTCACCAGTAGCACCAGTGGCTCCTGTTTCACCTGTAGCTCCGGTTGCACCAGTTTCACCTGTAGCACCAGTAGCACCAGTAGCTCCGGTTGCACCTGTAGCTCCCGTATCACCTGTAGGTCCTGTTTCACCGGTAGCACCAGTGGCTCCTGTTTCACCTGTAGCTCCGGTTGCACCAGTAGCTCCGGTAGGTCCTGTATCACCTGTGGCTCCGGTTGCACCAGTTGCACCTGTAGCTCCCGTATCACCTGTAGGTCCTGTTTCACCGGTAGCACCAGTGGCTCCTGTTTCACCAGTGGCTCCGGTGGCTCCAGTAGGTCCTGTTTCACCTGTAGCTCCGGTTGCACCAGTAGCTCCGGTAGGTCCTGTATCACCTGTGGCTCCGGTTGCACCAGTTGCACCTGTAGCTCCCGTATCACCTGTAGGTCCTGTTTCACCGGTAGCACCAGTGGCTCCTGTTTCACCTGTAGCTCCGGTTGCACCAGTAGCTCCGGTAGGTCCTGTATCACCTGTGGCTCCGGTTGCACCAGTTGCACCTGTAGCTCCCGTATCACCTGTAGGTCCTGTTTCACCGGTAGCACCAGTGGCTCCTGTTTCACCTGTAGCTCCGGTTGCACCAGTAGCTCCGGTAGGTCCTGTATCACCTGTGGCTCCGGTTGCACCAGTTGCACCTGTAGCTCCCGTATCACCTGTAGGTCCTGTTTCACCGGTAGCACCAGTGGCTCCTGTTTCACC
>CAKZRQ010000064.1 GCA_937146645.1 uncultured Cyclobacteriaceae bacterium | reverse complement strand
CGAGGCATCCACATTCTTAGAAGATCCGCAAGTGTGACTCCCAGTCTCACCGGATTGAAAAACCCAGACAACTGGCTCACTAATGCTTTTTCGCTGGGTGGTGCCTACTATTCGCAGGATTCAGGTGTTCCGGTAAATGGCAAGTCCATTCAGCAAATCCCCACCTACATCTCAGGAGTCAAGCTCCTTGCAGAGACGATGGGATCTATCTCTGGAAAGCTAATCTTTAAAACAGACGACCAACGAACAGTCCTTTCTGATGATCCACGTCACTATCTGGCTTTCAGGAAACCCAGCCGGATGATGACTGCAAATGTATTCTATGAGGTAGCCATGAAGTATGCCATCCATTATGGCAACTTCTTCGCCATCATCATGAGGGATCAGGACATGCGAGTGACAGAACTCATTCCGGTCCATGAATCCCGATCAGTGAAAATCATCCAGACGATGGATGAGCTGTACTATGACATTGAGGGAGTGGGAACTTTGGCAGCTTATAATGTCCTACACATTAAGGGTATGGGTGATGGCATCATAGGAATAGGAGCCATCGAGTATGCAGCCACTTCAGCAGGAATCACCCTGGCTACTCAGAAGAACCAGGCTAAATTCTACAAATCAGGCTCACAGCTTCAGGGATATATTTCCCATCCTAAGTCCTTGAAAACAGACACTATCAAGCGACTCAGAGAAAGCTGGCATTCCGTCTATCACTCCGGTGGTGACAATAGCCAGACAGCCTTTCTCGATGAGGGCATGGAGTACAAAACCATTTCGGTCACTCCTGAAGCAGCTAAGTATCTGGAAACCCTGAAGAATGGCTACTACGACATAGCAGCCATCCTCAGAATTCCTCCTCACATGCTTGGCCTGATGGATAAGTCCTCTTTTAATAACATCGAGCATCAAGGTCTGGAGTTTGTGAAATACACCTTCCTTCCCTGGGTTCGAAAGTTTGAGAACGAGCTATGGGATAAGCTACTCACCGAGCAGGAGAAGAGAGCTGACCAGATCAAATTCAGATTCAATCTGGAAACTATCCTCAGAGGAGATTACAAAACCCGAATGGAAGGCTACAGAATAGGCATCCATTCAGGGCTATTCAGCCAAAACGATTGCCGAGCATTGGAAGACATGCCACCGATTGAGGGCGGAGATAAGCACTGGATTCAGATGAACATGATGCCTATTGAAGATTCAGAAGAGATTCTAAACAGAGCAGCTGATCAGCTCGCTTTGCAAAGCATAAAAAATGGAGAAGATGAAAAACCAAACTAACACCCTGATCTCCAGAGAAGTGGGTCTGGAACTTAGAAATGCGGATGTGGAAAGCCGTACTGCTGAGTTTGTGATCAGCACTGAGGAGATAGACACCTATGGAACGGTCTTCAAAGCTGC
>CAKZRQ010000063.1 GCA_937146645.1 uncultured Cyclobacteriaceae bacterium | reverse complement strand
AACTGAGAGTAGGCAAGTCATCCTTCAGCTACACAGGCAGAAAGAAGAAAGTGGATACCATGGAAGAGGAGGAATAACCCTCAACCAACCCACAATACATACACACAACAAAAAGACCTCCAATTCTGGAGGTCTTTTTTATTCATCATATGTTTTAGATGAGCTGGATGTGAGTTGATTAATTTTGTTAAGCTCTTCTGGAGTTAAATCTCTCCACTTTCCGATAGGCATATCAAGAGTGACATTCATAATCCTTACTCGTTTCAGCTGTCTTACCCTATAGCCGAAATATTCAGACATTCGCCGTATTTGCCTGTTAAGGCCCTGAGTGAGTATAATCCTGAATTTAAACTTGCTCAGTTTTGATATGGTACATGGTTGAGTGACAGTATCGAGAATAGGAACTCCTTTGGCCATTCCTTTTAAAAAATACTCATTTATGGGTTTATCTACTGTTACGATGTATTCCTTCTCGTGATTGTTTTTCGCCCTTAGAATCTTATTGACAATGTCACCATCACTGGTTAAAAAGATCAAACCTTCACTTTCCTTATCCAATCTACCTATTGGAAAAATACGCTTTGGATGTCGTATGAAATCGATAATGTTATCCTTTTCTACCTTAGTGTCTGTGGTACAAACGATCCCAACTGGTTTATTAAAAGCTATGTATGTGTGGGTTTGACGAGGCTTTCCAATATGTTTACCATCTACCGTGACTACATCACCAGGCTTCACTTTGGTCCCCAACTCAGGCTTTTTCCCATTGATTTTGATTCTGCCTTGTTCCAAAAGTTTATCACCTTCTCTTCTGGAACAGTACCCGACTTCACTCAGGTACTTGTTAATGCGAATAGATTCTGATTCGCTCACGGTTAAAATTAATCTGGAGTAGATACGGATTCCTCAGAATCTTTGCTTCGCGCAAGAAGTCTTTGCTGATCCTCAGGAAAAGGGATAGCGGCCAATAATTGCAAGTATTCAGCCTTGGTCGCTTCGAAAGCCACTAAGTTCTCTGATAAAATAGGCTCAGAAGGTGGGATTTTCTCTTTCAGCCAATCCACCTGCTTACCGTTTTTCCAAAACCTAAAGCAGAGGTGAGGACCTGTGGCTAAGCCAGTGCTCCCTACATATCCGATGACCTGACCTTGCTTCACTCTTGTTCCAGGTTTCATGCCTTTGGCGATCTTGGACATATGAAGGTATTGGGTGGTATAGGTAGCATTATGCTTTATTTTAACATAATTCCCGTTTCCTCGGTGATAGGTAGCATGGGTAACCGTTCCATCCCCAACGGCCCTAATCTCAGTCCCGGTTGCGGCGGCATAATCAGTTCCTAGATGTGGCTTATACCTCTTTTGTACTGGGTGAAATCTTCTCAAATTATATCTTGAACTTATCCGGGTGAATTTCACAGGATCTCTGAGGAAAGCCTTTTTGAGGCTTTCACCATCTAAATCAAAGAAATTCCATTCCCCATTTTGCTCAAAAGGTATGGCATGATAAGGCTGCCCCTTATGTTCAAAAAGAGCAGTCTCGATGGCCTCAATCCCTATTACTTCACCATCAATGACTTTCTCTTGAAAGGATACTTTGTATTTATCTCCTTTTTGGAGGCTTTGGAAATCAACTGACCATCCATAGAGATCCGCAAATAAATCAACCAGTTCAGGAGAGATACCCTGCTTGGTCATATCCACATAAAGGCTAGTACTGATTAGACCAGCAACTTCTCTTTTTCTAAGCTCAACAGGTTTTTCAACCTTGTAAATATCTATTTCATCTAAATCGAAGACCACATATTCGGAAGCACTAGGCTCGTAAATGAAATATTTGGCGATCGTGGAATCGATAGGAGTAAGAACAGTAAACTTTCTATCGGATTTAATTTTTCTTACATCAAAAACCTCTTTTGACTTCTTAGCTATCTGATCGATTGTTTGGAAAGAGACATTGAAAGGGCTGAGTATAGAAGAGAGAGTTTGATTTCTCTTGACCTTGCCTTCTACAAGGTCCAAACCACTAATATCCAGTCCGTAGACAAGAGGTTCAGCAACTTCTGTTTCTTCTTCCTGGATTTCTGCTACTGGGTTTACTTCGACATTATCTTGATTTAAGAAAATAGTAATTGATAGGGTGAGCAAAACAGCTGCTATTGCTGCAGCAGCAATCCATTTATTCTTCATTATTATTAATAATCGATTCTAGAGCAAATAGTTGATCGGAATGAGAAGAACTCAATCCTTCAAAAGTAACGTTTTTTTAGGACTCTGTATTTGAGTATATCTATTTAGATAGAGCAAAAATCATTCCTTGGCTTTTCTCAAAAAGCTGTACGATCAAATTCTGAGGAATTTTAGTGGCATCCTGTCCAATTGGTTATCTTTGCGGCCTAATAAAACTTTGAATAATGCTTAGAACACACAATTGCGGCGAGTTGAGATTAGAGCATGCTGGTAGCCAGGTGACTTTAACTGGTTGGGTGCAAAGGGTAAGAAATAAGGGCGGACTTGTTTGGGTAGATTTGAGAGATCGATATGGATTGACCCAGCTCATTTTTGAGGAAGGGTCTACTGATCCCAAGCTACTTGAAAAGGCGACTGATTTAGGCCGTGAATTTGTGGTTCAGGCAATGGGAGAAGTAATAGAAAGAACTTCTAAAAACCCAAATTTACCTACTGGAGAAATAGAAATTAAAGTCACAAATCTTGAGGTTTTAAACCCTGCTAAACTTCCTCCATTTCTTATCGAGGATGAAACGGATGGGGGAGAAGAACTAAGGATGAAATATCGATATCTCGATTTGAGGAGAAGTGTAGTCAGAGAAAAGCTACAGTTACGGCATCGAATGATGCAGGAAACCAGAAAGTACATGGACTCTGCAGATTTCATCGAAGTGGAGACACCAGTTTTAATTAAATCTACTCCGGAAGGCGCACGTGATTTTGTGGTTCCTAGTAGAGTTAATCAAGGAGAGTTTTACGCTTTACCTCAGTCTCCACAGACTTTTAAGCAATTACTCATGGTCAGTGGCTTTGATCGTTACTTTCAGATTGTGAAATGCTTCAGGGACGAAGATCTCAGGGCTGACAGACAGCCTGAATTTACTCAGATAGATTGTGAGATGTCATTTGTGGATCAGGAAGATATCCTTGAAACTTTCGAGGGATTGACACGACATCTTTTTAGGACCGTTAGAGGGATAGAACTCGAAGAGGTTCAACGAATGTCTTTTGCTGATGCCATGAAATGGTATGGTAATGATAAGCCTGACTTGCGTTTTGGGATGAGGTTCCAGGATCTTAATGAGGTAATGCAGGGCAAGGGCTTTGGCATCTTTGACCAGGCAGAAAAGATTCTCGGTATTTGCGCTGTGGGAGCGGCGAGTTATACCAGAAAGCAGCTGGATGCATTGACTGATTGGGTGAAACGTCCGCAAATTGGTGCGAAAGGGCTGGTTTATATCAAGTACAATGAGGATGGAACTTTAAAATCAACCGTAGGAAAGTTCTATTCCGAGGAAGAATTGAAGGAAGTGGCTAAAAGATTTGATGCTCAGCCGGGAGATTTAATCCTTATTCTTAGTGGTGATACTGGTGCTGTTCGTAAGCAAATGTCAGAGCTGAGGCTGAAAATGGGAGATGATCTTGGACTCAGGGATAAAAATGTATTTAAGCCTCTTTGGGTAGTAGATTTCCCACTTCTTGAATGGGATGAAGAAACTCAGCGATACCATGCCATGCATCACCCCTTTACCTCTCCAAAGAAGGAAGATATTCCGCTCCTGGATTCTCAGCCAGGGGAGGTTAGAGCAAATGCATACGACCTTGTCATCAATGGTGTCGAAATTGGAGGTGGGTCCATCAGGATTCATGATAAACAAACTCAAAGTACCATGTTCAAACATCTTGGCTTTAGCCCTGAGGAAGCAAATGAACAATTTGGGTTTTTAATGGAGGCCTTTGAGTATGGAGCGCCACCTCATGGCGGAATAGCTTTCGGTTTTGATAGACTCTGCGCTATTTTTGGTGGTTCGGATTCCATTCGTGACTATATCGCTTTCCCAAAAAATAACTCAGGTAGAGACGTGATGATTGATTCACCAAGTTCTATCGCAGCAGATCAGCTCGAAGAGTTATCGATTAAATTAGATATCCAAGAGTAAAAAGATGAGGCTTCGGCCTCATTTTTTTGTGGGGTTTAGGATATGAGTTCGAATTCCCATGACAATGAGTAATTGTGCAATAGCATAGGTACCCATGATGAGCACTTCCCATTCCTGATGATACTCATAGAATTTATTTAAAGCGATTAATGCATCAGAAATTAGGAAGAAACAGCCTCCAATAAATACTTGCCAAAAGGAGACATTACTGGAATTTCTAAATCGCTCTCTCGCAGTAGTGAGCATCATGACTATTACCACAGTATAAATTGCCACAGGAATTTTAAGTGCGCCAAGATTCAGATTGATTAGATAAAAGACGAATGCTCCGGAAAAATAAATGGGTAAGTTAAGAATAAAGGTTCTGACAAAATTTACCTTTCCAATCCTTCCTGGGTTAAACTGTGCTACTTTAAAACCAATGATATAACATCCTTGAGCAATGAGGAAGCTGCCAAGTCCATACAAAAACAGGTTCTCCCAAAGCAAGAGAATATCTCCAATCCAGGAAAAGATAAGGGCACCTAAAATCGCTTTACTAAGTAGGGTTCCTCGAATAGGTTTAGAAAGCTGGAAGAAGTAAATAATTAAGCCAAGAAGGATAAAAGGTTTTGAAAAAAATCTCGATTCATAATTCCCTTCCACCAGGAAAGCCAGGTCGAGTAACGTGGCAATCAAAAACAGATATAGCCATATGATATTTTTATCCTTCACTCTTCAAACAGCTTTTAAGAATTTCAAAATGAATTACTACAGGGCCAAACAATTTAGAAAAGATTTATAAGGGAATTAACCTACGTTAACAAAATTAAAATTGGTATTCACGCTCGTTTTCAGGGGTTAGTTTTGAATTAAATTAGATTTCCTAGGAGCCAGAAAACTAAATTCTTTAATGGATGTTAATTTTTTGTTAAATTTTATAAAAATATCCACTTAAACTTAACCTAACTACCTGATTCGAAAGGGGTTGTAGTGGTACATTTGTGCAGCTTTTCATTATCAATAATTAACCAACTAAAGATGAGAAAAAATCTACTTAAACCTTTGATGGTCACTTTGATTGCAATCTTATGCAGTACAGTGGCTTTCTCCCAGGGTGTAACCACTGCAAGTATTCGTGGTTCAGTTGTCGATCAGACAGGTGAATCTCTTCCGGGTGCTAACATTGTGGCTACGCACGAGCCTTCTGGTACCAGATATGGTGCAGTCAGTAATCTTGAAGGAAGATTTGTTCTTCCAAATATGCGTGTAGGTGGACCCTACACAGTAATTGTTTCTTTTGTAGGCTTCGAAGATCAAAGCTTTGAAGGAATAGTCCTTGGCCTTGGTCAGCAGTACACGATTAACGCAGAACTGGCTGATGGACTTGAGCTTGAAGCTGTGGAAGTAGTAGCAAGTCAGGATGCAGTAATGAATTCTGATAGAACTGGTGCTTCGTTGAACTTGAATAATGAGAAAATTAACGCCCTTCCTACCATAAATAGGAGCATTAATGACTTCACTCGTTTGACTCCACAATCCAATGGAACTTCATTCGCTGGTACTTCTAATCGTTTCAACAACTACACTATTGATGGAAATATCTACAACAATAACTTTGGCCTTGGTTCAGGCCAGTTTGCAGGATCGAATCCTATTTCTTTAGATGCCATTGAAGAAGTACAGGTTAACTTGGCTCCTTTTGATGTTCGCCAAGCTGGATTTACAGGAGCTTCTGTAAATGCAATTACTAAATCTGGTACAAACGAATTTTCAGGGTCTGCCTATTATTTTCTAAGAAATGACCAGATGATTGGTGACAAAGTTGGAGATACCCGACTTCCAATAGATGATTCAAAGAATGAAATCATTGGTTTCCGTTTAGGAGGACCAATCATTAAGAATAAACTCTTCTTTTTTGTTTCGTATGAAGAGGAAACTGAAGCAGTTCCAAGTTTCACAAAGGTTGCTTCAAGACCAGGACTTGAGCCAGATGGCTTGACAGTTTCCAGAGTCCCAGCTTCTGACCTCGACTTCATCCGCGAAAATTTGAGAAGTATCTATGACTACGAAACTGGTCCTTACGAAGGATATCCATTCGCTTCTGAGCAAACCAGATTCAATGCCAGATTAGATTGGAACATCAATGATAATCATAACCTGTCCGTTCGTTACAATAATTACACAGCCTTTACGGATGTACCAACAAACAGGAACTCTATTCGATTCATCAGTACTCGATACAGAAATACGACGAGAACTGGAATTGAAGCTATGAACTTCAGGAATACTAATTATACAAATGATAGAAATGTGTCATCCTGGGTTGCAGAATTGAATTCTAGAATTGGTACGAATATGTCAAACCAATTCAATATTGGATTTACCTCCATTACTGATCCAAAGAGAGGGATTCCTGGAGGTCAGGCATTTCCATTCATCGAGATTCTTGAGCCTGATGAAGCAGGAAACTTGCTTTATTACACGTCTGTAGGAAATGAATTATTCACTGTGGGTAACCTTCTAGAGAATAATATTTTCAACGTCACTAACAACTTCTCTCTGTACAAAGGAAATCACACATATACGTTTGGGGCGAACTTCGAATACATGACGTTTGACAATGCGTTCAACCCAACGTTCAATGGTTTCTACAGGTTCCTTACCTATGATTCTTTCGTAGAAACGGTGATCAATAGAACTCCCGGTACTTACCCAGAAGCTTTTGCAACGAGCTTTGCACTAGATGGATCTACTACTCCTCCTACGGACCAGACAGCTTTTGGTCAGATAGGTTTCTATATTCAGGACGAATGGCAGGTTAATCAAAATTTGAAGTTGACTGGTGGTTTAAGAGTGGATTTCCCATTCTACCCTATCGATCTTCCTAGAAATGAGTTATTGGATGATCTGAATAAGTCATATGAGACTCCAAGTGGAACCATCACACCAGATGTGAGCACGTTCCCTAAGGTAAACCCGCTATGGTCCCCTCGTATCGGATTTAACTGGGATGCAAATGGAGACAGAACCACTCAGGTGAGAGGTGGAACAGGGATCTTCTCTGGTAGAATTCCATTTGTTTGGCTTTCCAATCAGGTAAATGGTTCTGGAGTGGTAAGAGGTGGCCTTGGTTACGAAGGAGAAGAAGTGGTTGAAGCATTCGGCCCAAACTATGTCTTCAATCCTGATGTAACTTTTGGAAACCCAGAGAACCCTGGTCAGTCTTTGTCAAATGAATTGAACTTGACTGATGAGGATTTCAAACTTCCTCAGGTTTGGAGAACGAATCTAGCCGTAGACCAGGTACTTCCATTCGGAATCATTGGTACTTTAGAATTCATCTATTCAAGAGATGTTTCTACCCCGATTGCTTACAATGCAGTCCTAAGAACTCCTGATGGAACGCTTGCCGGACCTGATCAAAGACCATACTGGGAAGGGACGAATTACTCTAATGACCCTGATTTCAGAAACGTATTCTTCTTAACCAATGCTCAGGAGAATGCAAATTATTACTCCATCACGGCCCAACTTCAGAAGTCATTTGACAGTGGATGGAATGTAATGGCAGCTTATACCAGATCAAGATCACAAGATCTTGATGCAGCTGGAGGTTCACAAGCAGTATCTCTTTGGCCAGCAGCAGTAGCTAGCGATAGAAATAATCCAGCCCTTGGTTTTTCAAGGTTTGATGTTCCTAACAGAGTGATTGGTAATCTTTCTTATACTTCTGATAAGACTACTATTTCTCTATTCTATGAAGGTTCCGATGCCGGTAGATTCTCATATACATACGCAGGTAACTTTGGTGATGCGTCAGATCGATTGATGTACATTCCAAACAGTGCAAGTGAGTTGAACTTCGAAGAATTCGAATTAGGTGGAAGAACAATTACTGCAGCGGAGCAAGCCACTCTCTTCGATCAGTACATCGATCAGGATGAGTACTTAAGTGCGAATAGAGGTTCTGTGGCTGAAAGAAATGGCGCTGTGAGACCATGGTTGAACAGATTTGATTTCAGAATTCTTCAGGATTTGGTGATCACCAAAGATCAGAAAAACAGACTCCAGTTATCCATTGATATTCTTAACATTGGTAACATGTTGAATTCTGACTGGGGAGTGCCACAATTCGCAAATCAGGATAATCCTCTTAGCTACAGAGGAAGAAATGAGTTCAATGAGCCAGTCTATCGATTGACAACGGTTCCTGGAACTTCTGATTTCCCAACAGAGACGTACAGAAATTCAACTTCGTTGAATGATACTTGGAGAATGCAGGTTGGTGTGAGATACATCTTCAATTAATTTCTCTCGAAAATTGACTAAAAGCATCCCGAAAGGGATGCTTTTTTTATTTTGCCCCTATCCAACGAACTGATGAAATATGAGGAAACTGCTGACAATTATCCTTTTGGTCTCTAGTGTGGGGCTTTCTGCAAGTGCACAAACTGATTCGCTAATTCTAAAAAATAAAAACTACATCGTCGGAGAAATAAAATCAATGGACAGGGGGGTACTGACCATTGAAACCGACTACTCTGATTCCGATTTTAAGATCACCTGGAATGAGATTGCCGAAATTTACTCTAAAGTAAATTACCTCATTACCACCACTGATGGTAAACGATACAATGGAAAGATAAACACTTCAGAAGAAGGTAAGGTCCGAATCGACTATTTTAATCCAGATAGCTTTATCAGTCTTTCTAAAAAAGAGCAACAAACTCAGGAAACGGATTTAATTGCCTTTGAGAATATCGGCGACATAGTTTATTTGAATTCTCTTGATGAAGGCTTCTGGAGTAGACTTTCTGCTAACATTGATTTTGGATGGAGCCTAACCAAAGCCAATAATCTGCAGCAAGTGAACATCCGAAGTGGCTTGGGATATTTGGCGAATCGATGGAAGGCCTCTGCCAGCTTTAATTCTTTGGTTTCGACTCAGGATGAGGTAGATGATGTACGAAGGACCGATGGGGGATTATCCTTTAATTTCTTTCTTCCAAAGGACTGGTTCCTTGGTTATAACTTTACTTTTTTGTCAAACACAGAGCAGCTACTTGATCTACGAGCCGGAAACAAGCTCAGTGTCGGAAAGTATATTTCGAGGACAAATAGGACCTATTTTGCCTTTCAAGTCGGGGTCAACTTTAATAGTGAGACTTTCATGGCGGAAAATTTGAATGTAGGAGGTGATCCTATTCAAAACCAATCTGGAGAAGCCTTTTTTGGTTCGGAGCTGAATCTGTATGACATCGGTGATTTGAACTTACTCACGAACGTCGCAGTGTATCCCAGCTTTTCGGAAAGGGGGCGGTTGAGAACTGACTTCAGACTTGATGTGAAATATGACTTTTTTGATGACTTTTACTTGAAGGTAGGTACCACAGTTAACTTTGATAATCAACCGGTTGAGGGAGCAGCCGAACTGGATTATATATTCCAGACGACAGTAGGTTGGGAGTTATGATTTAGTTCATGGGCATTTGGCGCAGAACTGAATTGGATTATTTTGTAAAAGAGCATTTCGAAAGGGATGCTTTTTTTAATTTCAGCGGGTTAAACAAATTCAAGGAAGATGAGGAAAATTTTAGCTCTGATCGTTTTTATGAGCGTCGGAATAATTGCTGCCAAAGGACAAACGGATTCTTTGATCTTAAAAAACAAAAACTTCATAGTAGGAGAAATTAAATCCATGGATAAAGGTGTCTTGACCATTGAAACCGATTATTCTGATGAGGACTTTAAAATTACGTGGATAGAAATTGCAGAAATCTATTCGAAAGAGAATTATCTCATAACCACTACTGATGGAACCAGGTATAATGGAAAATTAAACACCTCAGACGACAGGAGAGTACGAATAGACTATTTTAACCCAGAAGGTTTACTCCGTCTTTCCAAGGAAGAAAAACGAACAAAGGATACGGATAGAATTGTATTCATTGATATAGGCGACATTGTCGATTTAAACTCTTTAGATGAGGGGTTTTGGAGTCGCTTATCAGCTAATATTGATTTTGGGTGGAGTTTAACCAAAGCAAATAATCTTCAACAGGTCAATCTTCGAAGTGGATTAGGTTATTTGGCAGATCGATGGAAAGCAAATGCCAACATCAATATTTTGAATTCGACTCAGGATGAAGTAGATGATGTACAGAGAACGGATGGTGGAATTTCATTTAAATACTTTCTGCAGAATGATTGGTTTCTCGGGTACAACTTTACCTTCTTGTCCAACACGGAGCAATTACTAGATCTTCGAGCAGGTAATAAAATAAGTATGGGTAAGTACATCGTCAGGACTAATAGGACCTACTTTACTGTACAACTGGGAGCTAACTTCAACTCTGAATCATTTCTTGATGATACGCCCAATAGAAGTTCCGGTGAGGGTTTTTTGGGAGCTGAATTGAACCTATATGATATTGGAGATTTAAACTTACTAACTCAGATTGCAGCTTATCCAAGTTTTACGGAGAGGCGAAGATTCAGAACAGATTATACCTTAGATGTGAAATATGACTTCCTTGAGGATTTTTATGTTAAGCTGGGAACTACGCTTAACTTCGATAATCAACCTGTAGAGAATGCCCCCTCTCTGGATTATATAATTCAAACTACTGTAGGGTGGGAATTATAGGCTGAGCCTCAATTTTATACGTCTTCTTGAATCATTTTAAATTTTTTAATAAGCATCCCTTTAAGGATGCTTTTTTTATTTTAGCGAACACATCAAAAGAATGAATGATATGAGGAGAATTTTTACTTTGGTGATTTTCACCTGTTTAATTAGTACTGGAGTATTTGCCCAGACTGATTCTTTGGTTCTAAAGAATAAGAACTACATTGTTGGAGAGATTAAGTCAATGGATAGAGGGGTTTTGACCATTGAAACCGATTATTCTGATTCCGACTTTAAAGTAACCTGGTTGGAGATTGCAGAGATTTATACCGATGTCAATTTCCTAATCACTACAGTAGAAGGTACAAGGTATAACGGGAAGTTAAATTCTTCTGAAGACGGACAGATTCGGATTGATTATTTCAATCCAGAAAAAATAAGTTTAAGAAGAGATGATGATGATGATGAGCCAGATGAATTGGTTGTTTTCATCCCAATCGAAGATATAGTTTACCTGAATTCTTTAGATGAAGGTTTTTGGAGCCGCTTATCCGCGAATATCGATTTTGGCTGGAGTCTTACAAGAGCAAATAACCTTCAGCAAATTAGTCTTCGAAGTGGTGTAGGATATTTAGCTAATCGTTGGAAAGCATCAGCCAACATAAATACTCTTAGCTCTACTCAGGATGAAGTAGACGATATTAAAAGAACGGATGGTGGACTAGCATTTAATTATTTCTTGCCTAAAGATTGGTTCTTAGCTTACAACTTCACGTTCTTATCTAACACTGAACAGCTTCTAGACCTTCGAACAGGTAACAAGCTCAGTATTGGTAAATATATCACCAGAACGAATAGAACATATTTCGCTTTCCAGGTAGGAGCTAACTTTAACAATGAAACCTTTTTAGATGAAACCCCATCAAGACAATCGGGAGAAGCATTCATAGGTTCTGAATTGAACTTGTACGATATAGGGGATTTGAGCTTGTTGACTAATGTAGCTGCTTATCCGAGCCTTACAGAGCAAGGACGATTCAGAACAGATTTTACTCTTGATGTGAAATATGATTTCCTTGATGATTTCTATGTTAAGTTCGGAACTACGTTGAACTATGATAATCAGCCTGTAGAGGGAGCTCCTACTTTGGATTACATTTTCCAAACTACGATTGGATGGGAGCTTTAATTCTGACGTAGATTTTAAATTTATTGGGATTTAAAGACTTTGGAATTCCAATAATTATTCAAAAGGGGGGCAAGTTGAGCATCTTAATTTTCCATTGATGTTCATCATTTGCCTTCCTTATTTTTTGTCGTGTTAACATTCGTTTTTGAGCAGTACTTTTACAGATTAGCAACTTTTATTGAAGTTGTGGAGTTTATCAGTGATGCTTTATTATAAACGTTTTGATCATCCAGAGAGTAAGGAGTGGCTCGTATTCATACACGGGGCTGGAGGCTCTTCTGCGGTTTGGTTTAAGCAATTCAAGTTCTTCAAGAAGCACTTCAATCTTCTGTTAATTGATTTAAGGGGACACGGTAAATCAGTGGATCTTCCTGAAAAAATTTATAATGAAGAATACACTTTCGAAGGGGTTACTGAGGATATCATTGAAGTTTTAGATGAAGCAAGAATTCCTAAGGCCCATTTCATGGGTGTATCTCTTGGAACAATTCTGGCAAGGCAGCTGGCGGAAATGCAGCCTCATCGAGTCAAGTCTTTAGTCATGGCTGGAGCGGTAACCCGGCTAACTGTTAAATCCAGATTCTTGGTCTTTGTAGGAAATACCTTTAAAAAAGTGATCCCCTACATGTGGCTATACCAGCTATTTGCTTTCATAATTATGCCACTAAAGCAACATAGTGAATCGCGAAATCTCTTTATCCGGGAGGCTAAAAAACTTTGCCAAAAGGAATTCATTCGCTGGTTTAGGCTCACGAAAGACATCAACCCGCTTTTACGCTATTTCAAAGAATCTGATTTAGGTATTCCAACCCTATACGTGATGGGAGATCAGGATATTATGTTTTTAGAACCAGTGAAAACTATGGTTAAAAAGCATAAAGCTTCGGTCTTAAAGGTTTTAGAAAAGTGTGGTCATGTGGTAAATGTTCAAAAACCCGACGCATTCAATACTCTTTCTTTAAAATTCATCCAGCAGCAAGTCTAGAGACTCTGGAGTTAAACACATGAAAAAACAAACCAAAACCATCTTAATCGTTGGTATTATTGCCATAATCGCCTTGGCCTTCATTTACCCTCGTTTGAACACGAGAAAATCTAATGAAGAGTCGGGCCCATCTGTGGCACAATCATCAGCATCCAGAGGACTTCCTGTAGATGTGGTTGAGCTCAAGAAGCAAACATTAAAGAATGAACTTTCTGTGACAGGGACCATTCTTCCCAATGAGGTGGTCGACTTGAGGCCTGAAGTATCCGGATTGGTAACTCGAATTTCATTTAAGGAAGGGCAGTTTGTTAATAAGGGCACACCGTTATTGTATTTGAACGATGATGAACTTCAGGCTCAGCTACAAAAGCTTCAATACACACAGAAGCTTTTTGAAAGTCAGGAGAATAGGCAGAAGCAGCTTTTAGCAAGGGAAGCCATTAGTCAGGAAGAATATGATATTGTCCTTAATCAGTATAATACCACACTTTCCGATCTTCGGCTAGTGGAGGCTCAAATCGAAAAAACAGTAGTAAGAGCTCCATTCAATGGTGTTTTAGGCCTGAGACAAGTTAGTGAAGGATCTGTGATCGGAACGGGCGATGTGATTGCTACGGTGGTTAATATGGACCCAATTAAGATCGAGTTTTCCATCCCTGAGCGATACAGCAATCTTGTGAAAGTAGGTTCTCCGGTTTATTTCTCGAGCGAAACAACTGATCAAACTTTTGAGGGAAGAGTTTATGCCTATGAGCCACAAATCGATGCGGCGACCAGAACTTTAAAACTTCGTGCTGAAAGCCCGAATAGGGAGCGACAGTTTCTTCCAGGGATGTTTGTGAAAATCAGCTACGTTTTAGATGAAATTGATAATGCTCTAATGGTACCCGCAGAATCGGTTATTCCTGAGCTTCAGGGGTATAAAGTATTTATAGTGGGAGAAGGTGATAAGGCCGAGGAAAGAGTAGTAGAGATTGGGACTCGAACAGAAAATCAAGTTCAGATCGTGAGTGGATTGAATGAAGGTGATTTGGTTTTGGCAACCGGCGTTCTTCAGGCTCGTACTGGCACAGACCTCCAAATCAATAAACTGAACTGATATGGCCAGTCTTTCTAATCTTAGTATAAATAGACCGGTCCTCGCCATAGTAATGTCGATTCTGATATTGCTTTTTGGCATTATTGGAATTGGGCTATTAGGTGTTCGAGAGTATCCCAGTGTTGATCCTCCGATTATATCTGTTCGAACCACCTATGTTGGTGCCAATGCAGATGTAATCGAAGCACAGATCACTGAACCGCTCGAAGAAGCTATCAACGGAATTCAGGGTATCAAATCGCTGACTTCTACCAGTAATAATGGTACTAGCTCAATCTCCGTAGAGTTTGACGTTGGGGCCGATTTGGAGGCTGCCGCAAATGACGTTCGAGATAAGGTTTCTGGTGCACAAAGGAACTTGCCTCCCGATGCAGAACCACCTGTGGTTTCGAAGGCCGATGCGGATTCAAGTCCAATCGTTTACCTAAATATTAAGAGTGATAAACGTAATCTTCTTGATCTATCAGATCTGGCGGATAATATCTTCAAAGAACGTCTTCAGACGATTCCTGGGGTAAGCCGTGTTCAGATTTGGGGGGAGCGAGAGTACGCCATTCGCATGAGAATGGACCCTCTGAAAATGGCTTCTTATGGGGTTACCCCTCTGGACGTACTGAATAAGGTCCAAAGTGAAAATGTGGAATTGCCTTCCGGCAAAATCGAGGGCTCTACGATTGAACTATCGGTGAGAACCAAGAGCCGTCTGAGCACTCCAAATGAATTCAATAACCTGATCATCAAAGAAGATCAGAATAATATCGTTCGCTTTCAGGATGTTGGAAAAGCGGAGTTAGCTGCTCTGAATGAAAGAACTATCCTGAAAAGTGATAATGTTCCTATGGTGATTGTGGTGTTGGTGCCGCTACCGGGATCAAATAATATTGAGATCGTCGATGAGTTCTACAGAAGGATAGAGTTGATCAAGAAGGATTTGCCTTCTGATGTGGAACTAGAAATAGGTTATGATTCCACCAAATACATTCGGAATTCCATTGCCGAGGTTCAGGAAACGATCATTCTTGCCTTTTCCCTTGTCGTAGCGATCATTTTCCTGTTTTTGAGAGATTGGAGAACGACCTTCATACCAGTCTTGACGATCCCAATTTCTTTGGTTGGGGTATTCTTCATTATGTATCTGATGGATTTTTCCATCAATGTGCTGACTCTTTTAGGGATTGTATTATCGATTGGTCTGGTGGTCGATGATGCTATTGTGGTATTGGAGAACATCTATACCCGGATAGAGAAAGGGGAGAAGCCTTTGGACGCTGCTAAAAAAGGAGCGGAAGAAATATTCTTTGCTGTGATTGCGACTACCGTGGCTCTCGCAGCGGTATTCCTGCCCGTAATTTTCCTAACTGGAACTACAGGCCGACTCTTTAAGGAATTCGGTGTGGTAGTAGCCGGAGCTGTGATTATTTCATCATTTGTGGCTTTGACCATGACTCCTATGTTATCATCAAAGCTTTTGAAAAGACGTGAAACTCATAATGCCTTTTATAATTGGACCGAACCCGGATTTGTTTGGTTGAATGGCCAATACGAGAAGTTGCTTGGTGGCTTTATGAAATTTCGATGGACAGCATTTCTTCTGATTTTGGCTATGGCCGGAGGGATCTATTGGTTGTTTAATACCATTCCTAGTGAGTTAGCACCTGTCGAAGATCGCGGGGAAATTCGAGTTAATATGGCTGGTCCCGAGGGGGCGACATTCGCCTACATGGACCGAGTGATCAACGGCATGGTGGATGGCTTTATGGAAGAAATTCCTCAGGAAGAAAGATCGAGGATTATTAGTGTGACCTCGCCAGGATTTGGCACTGCCAACACCAATTCAGGCTTCATGAGATTTATTCTTACGGATGCAGCCGACCGTCAAAGATCACAACAAGAAATCTACGATCAGATAAATAAAAATCTTAGAAGTGTCACTTCTGTGAGAGCCTTTGCCTCCCAGGCCCAAAGTATTGGCAACAGGCGAGGTGGACTTCCTGTGCAGTATGTTCTTCAGGCTCCTACTTTGGATAAGCTGAAGGAATACATTCCTATTTTCATGGAAGAGGCCAGAAAGAGTCCAGTATTCATTTTCTCCGACATCAATTTGAAGTTTACAAAGCCAGAACTGGAGATTGAAATCGATCGGGAAAAGGCTAGAAATGTGGGGGTTTCAGTTCAGGAAATTGCAAGAACCCTTCAACTCTCTTATTCAGGTCAAAGGTTTGATTATTTCATCCGAAATGGTAAGCAGTACCAGGTAGTCGGGGAGATGCAGGTGGAGGATCGAAATGAGCCTGTGAACCTAAGAATGCTATATGTAAGAGGCGAGGATGGACAACTAGTTCAGCTTGATAATTTGGTTAGAGTTGTCGAGAAAAGTACCCCTCCAACTCTATTCCGATTCAATCGATTTGTGAGTGGAACCGTCTCAGCAAACCTTGCCGAAGGCTATACCATTGGGGATGGCTTAGAAGAAATGGACCGAATAGCGGCGGAGGTTTTAGATGAAAGTTTCACGACTGACGTTTCTGGGCCTTCGAAGGAATTCCGAGAAAGTAGCAATAGTTTGCTATTTGCTTTCCTTTTCGCACTGGTCTTGATTTACCTTGTTTTATCGGCACAGTTTGAGAGTTTCCGAGATCCTTTGACTATAATGTTTACAGTGCCTTTGGCCCTTTTTGGAGCACTATTCACCCTTTGGATTTTCGATTACACCTTAAATATTTTTAGTCAGATCGGTATTATCATGTTGATAGGATTGGTCACGAAGAATGGTATTCTGATTGTGGAATTTGCCAATCAGCGGAAGGCGCAGGGAATGAGCATAGACGAAGCAATTTATGGTGCTGCCGTGGCGAGATTCCGACCTATTCTGATGACTAGTTTATCGACTATTCTTGGAATTTTACCAATTGCTTTGGCACTGGGTGCCGGTGCAGAAAGCAGAGTGCCTATGGGTGCTACAGTAATCGGAGGTTTGGCTTTTGCTACCATTCTGACACTTTTCGTAATCCCAGCTATTTATACTTACCTCACCTCTAAGGAAGGTCGTCTAGCCCGAATCTAATGAAGAGACTTTATATCCTTTTTGCAGCAGTCTTGATGTCAGGAATGGCTCAGGCACAGGAAGAATTGAATCTTGAGAAAGCGATTCAGCTTGGACTTGAAAATAATTTTGATGTAAAAATCGCAATCGAAAACATCGCCATTTCTGAATTCGATCAGAAGATTGGAGTTGGTGATTTTTTCATGCCTCAACTGGATGCGATTTACTCAAGGAATTACGGTAATGAAAACGTAGAACAGACCTTCATTAACGACCCGGAACCCAGGGTAATCGATGGTGCGAAAACACAAACTGAGAATTTTACCCTTGCAGCTATTTACGGGTTTCGGCCAGAAAGTTTTGTCGTGATGAAGCGATTAGGCCAACTTAATGAAATCAGTGAGCTTGACGCAAAGGTGGTTGTGGAAAATTCTGTAGCAGACATTTCCTCTTCCTATTATCGTCTGGTTTTGGAGCTTCAGAGATATGCAGTTCTCGAAAGAACTCTTGAGCTAAGCCAAGCACGATTGGATATTTCTCAAGCCCAATATGAATTAGGAAGCGCAGGTCGAAGGGACTTTTTAACAGCAGAGGTAGATTATTACTCAGATCTGACCTTATTAAAAGCTCAGGAGCAGGTAATCGAGAATACCCGGGTAGATTTGAATCAGCTTCTTGCCCTTGATCCAGCTACGGAATTTGCTGTAAATGACACGATCTTAATTGGGGATGATTTAAATCTGATGGAACTTCAGGAAAATGCTTTTCTTGAGAACAAGCAATTGCTCATCATCCAAAGACAGGAAAATGTTGCCTATCTTCAGGAAAAGGAATTGAGAGCCCAGAGACTTCCAACCTTGAATCTCAATGGAAGCTATGCTGATAACACTTTCAATTCTGATGCTGGATTCCTTGTTCAGAACCAGCGACGTGGTTTCAATTACGGTGGAAATATTTCCTTGAATTTGTTTAGTGGATTGACATTGAATCGAAGAATTCAAAGTGCCAAAGTGCAACGGAAGATCACGGATTATGCTTTGGATCAGTATGAAGTGCAGCTGCGTTCTGACATTCAGCGAGCTTTTAATACCTATGAAACGAATAAAGCTTTGCTCGAAATAGAGCAAAAAAACTATGCCGTCGCTAAGGAAAACACGGAGCTTGCTCTGGAGAGATTCAGACTTGGAATTTCTTCCTATTTGGAGTTTCGGGATGCTCAGGTGAATTTGCTTAGTGCTGAAAATCGCCTCATTACATCCATATTTAATATCAAAGAGCAGGAGATAGAGCTGCTCCGCCTATCGGGTAAAATTTTCTTCTCAAACAGCTTTGAGCCGATAGAAGATGCACTCGAAAACTAGTAATTTTTAACCTATTGTACTGATTATCTGATTATTGCTTTGGCATAGCATTTGTCTCAAAGGACGTCGTACTATCTGGAATCTCAGGATTCTAATGAATGAGAAGAGCGATTTCCTTATTTGCCACACTTTTGATTATCCTATTATTCGGGGTTCAGTGTACTTTTTTGGAAAAGTATTTGGGAGAGCCGTTTGAAGAGTCCAGATACATTTTGGACTTACAGGGAATTCAAAACCGGGGATACATTCGGGCTGCTGTAGACAATAATACCACTGGTTTTTACATCTATCGGGGCCGTAGGATGGGATTCGAGTACGAGTTGCTCAGAGACTATGCAGAAAGGATAGATGTGGAGTTGCATCTTGTTCTGACTTCAGACATTCAGGATGCTTTCGAGCAACTGGAAAATGGCGAAGTGGATATTATTGCCATTAATTTAGAGAAGACTCCTGAACGGGAAATAAATACCACCTTCACTGCTCCAATTGATGAAATGAACACGGTTTTGGTTGGAAGATCGGGACCCACTAAAATCAAGTCTTGGGAAGATTTGGGAGAAGACACCATTTATGTAAGGGAGAATTCAGCCTACGAGTCTCAATTACTCGCCATCAAAGATTCATTGGCTTTGCCACTCCATATTTTGGAGGACCCAAGGCATGAGGAATCCTTGATCGATGCAGTGGTTAATGAAGAGATCGACTGGACTATGGCCGATCAGAATGTGGCTAAGGCAAACACCACCTATTACAGCGGTCTTGATATTTCCTGGGTTGTTAATGAAGCTGGAGAAGTTGGATGGGTAACCCGTGACAATTCTGAAGAGCTACTGGCTTCATTAAACACATGGATTGAGGATAAGCAGAAGCGTTTCATTCCGGATTTGTATGCCAAATACTTTTTGAACTCAAAAAATGGATATTTTCGAAGCAACAGTCCGTTCTCTTCCATAGTGGGAGATCGAATTTCCCAGTATGACGAAATCATAAAAGGAGGGGCTGAGTATCTGGGATGGGACTGGAGATTACTCTCCTCTCTGGTGTATAAAGAATCAAGATTCGATACGGCTGCAACTTCTTATGCTGGTGCAAAAGGACTACTCCAATTGATGCCCGTGACTTTGGAGCGTTTTGGGGTTGACAATCCTAATGATCCAGAACAATCCCTATTTGGAGGAGTGAGGTACCTGGCCTATCTGGATAAGTTCTGGCTTTCTCGAGTGCCTGACAGCAATGAGCGAATCAAATTTATTCTTGCTTCCTATAATGTAGGTCATGGCCATGTTGAAGACGCATGGAGATTGACCTTGAAATATGGGGAAGACACCCAAAGCTGGGATTCTGTCAGCCAATATTTGGAAAAGAAAAATGATCCAGCCTTCTATAAAGACCCCTTGGTCCGAAGTGGCTACGCCAAAGGACATTTGGCGGTAGCCTATGTACAAGACGTACTCAGTATTTTTGAGGCCTATAAAACGCTGGTAGATACTGGGACTAGTTAATCCTCATGGAGTTCGAACATGGCCTCGATCTCTACCGGGATATTATCAGGCAATGAGCCCATTCCAACAGCTGATCGAACTCCCACACCATTTTCCTGCCCCCAAACTGATGCGAATAGCTCACTGCAGCCATTGATGACATATGGATGTTTCCCAAAATCTGGGTTTGCATAAACCATCCCCAAAACCTTGATTACCCTTTTCACCTTGTTCAGTGAACCAAGATTAAACTTAATGGTGGAAAGCATTGCCAGACCTACTTGCCTTGCTGCGAGTTTGGCCTCTTCGAGATCTAAGTCTTCTCCAACTTTTCCAATGATCAGGCTACCATCATCCTGAACAGTACCATGCCCAGATAGGTAAAGGTATTTTCCATCGATGAGACAAGGTTTATAAACTCCCAATGGCTTTGGGGGTGGAGGTAAAGTCAGTCCCAGGTTTTCAAAATTTTTATCTGCATCCATGCTCTTAAATAAATATGTCCAAAATTAATACACCAATAAGCCCGACTACAGCCACAATAGTTTCCATAACCGACCAGGTCTTAAGGGTGTCCTTTATACTCACATTGAAGTATTCTTTGTATAGCCAGAAACCTGAATCATTGAAGTGAGAAAAGATCAGGCTTCCTGAGCCTATGGATAAAACCAAGAGGTTTGGGTCAACTCCCATGGTTACGACTAGAGGAGCGATTATTCCTGCTGTGGTCAATCCAGCCACTGTTGCCGATCCTACACAAATACGGATCAAAGCTGCAATTAGCCAGGCTAAAATTAAGGGGTGCATCTGCCAGGAGCTTAGGGCTTCAGCGATCACAAGACTCACTCCGGTATCAGTCAACACTTGTTTCAAGGCTCCAGCTCCTGCCACGATTAAAAGAATCATAGCCACATCTTTGGTAGCTATGGTATAAATATCCATCACTTTGGGCATCTTAAACCCTCTTCCTATCCCCAAAGTGAACGTTGCAACAAGAATGGAAATAAGCATTACGATACTTGGCTCAGAGACAAACTCTACAAAAGGAGCCAAGGCACTATTCTCATCCGTATTTAAAGAGAGTACCGTGGTAATGATTAAAAGGAAAACAGGAAGCAAAGCCGTCAAATAGCTGTTTCCTATGGAAGGAAGCTCGGATTCTGGCTTCACTTCTGCCTGAAAAGTTTTCAATGGCTGAGCATTGATTTTCTTTAAGGTTTGAGAGAAAACAGGCCCTGCAATGATCACTGTCGGAATGGTAATGATCATACCGTACAAAAGGGTTAGACCCATATTCGCATCAAACTGCCCCACCAAAGCTGCGGGAGCGGGATGAGGTGGTAGGAGGCCATGAGTGACGGAAAGTGCCGCGAGTAGCGGAATGCCAACATACACTGCGGGCAATTTGTACTGGTAGGCAAGAGTAAAAGCCAGCGGGACAAGTAAAACAAAACCCACGCTATAAAACAGAGGAATACCCACGACAACACCTGTGAGCGCCATGGCCCAGGCAATGTACTTTTCCCCGAAAATGTTCATTAGGGATCCAGCGATTCTCTGAGCAGCTCCGCTTTCGGCTACAAGTTTGCCTAGCATAGCCCCGGTTACGATCACTATAACCAAACCTCCTAGCAAATCCCCCATTCCCTTTTGAATAGATGAAGCAATATCTCCGGCAGGCATTCTCAGAAAGAATCCGGCGCAAATGGAGGAAATGAGAAACGCGAGAAAGGGATTGATCTTGGCCCATACAATCAGAAGAACCAGAATCAGAATACAGAGGAGAACCAGAAGAATGGTCATTTTAGGCTGGGGTTAAGCTCTGAAGATAGGGAAATCTTTCAGATTAGATTCCTATTGTTTGATCCATCTGGTCTGATATACATGGGTGGTTCCTTGAACGCTAATGACGTATATGCCTGAGGGGAGATGGACCAATTGGGTCTCAATTTCTACAATTGATATTTGACCATCTAAAATGATCTGTCCAAGTGAATTCGTCACCACATAGTTCAAAGGATCATTCCCTTTTGAATCGGGAATCGATATTTTGACCATACCAGAAGTATGTGGATTCGGATAGATTTTGAGGTTAGAAACAGGAGAACCTTTGGAAAGAAATGCCTCAGAATATGAGTCTTTTCCATCGAAGTCAATTTGTCTTATTTGATAGTAAACATCTCTAAAAGGTACTCTGCTTGAATCCATGAAACTGTAAGTTCTTGGAGTTTCGGTATCTCCCAAACTTAGAATCTCTCCGATTTTTGCCCATTCTGACTTACCATTAGGGCTCCGATAAATTTCAAATTTTTTATTGTTCTTTTCTGAGGCGACTTTCCATTGGACTTCAGTGCCCGTGTTTGATGTTTCAGCTTTGGCGTTCAGCCAAAGTACAGGAAGAATACTTAGTGTTCTATAACTCCCAATGGTGAAGTTTGGACCTTCGAGATCTTCAAAATTAATGGATCGGCGAGCCCAAAGTTCCACCGGATCAAGTCCGGACAGATGAGCGCCTGGAGCAGCATATCCTGTCCCTACAATCCGTAGATCGTCCACGTCATTTACAATCAACTCATCTCCAGAAATTCTCAATTCCATTAAATCAGTTGTGGGAGTTATCCCGGCAAATTGGAAATACGAAAAGAGTCTATAGAGAATGGTGGTGCCATCAGAATCATCGAACTGGGGATCAGTATCAGCTCCCAGAAACTCTGTGAAACTTACGGTCATATTTCCAATTGGTCCAGTTCCCAGAAGCTGAACTTTGCGAATTCCTCCCTGAAATTGATCGAGGAAAGGAAGGGTGAAATTAGACTCAGTAAGGGTAGATGGAATATTGAAATAGGTAAAGTCGGCTAAATCTCGCCAGTATCCACCTAAATAGTCTAAATCTCCTAATCCCAGAAGATTTATCGAAAGTGAGTTTTGATTGAAGTCCATTCCACCTGAGATCATTTCAAGGTTAGAAAGGACCGAAAGATTTTCATCGAAACTTACCTCACCGTCAGCTTTATCCAGAGTCAGATTTAAAACAATGAGAGGGAAACCTAAGACTTGCTGATCCTCCGAACCAGTAAACTCCAGATTGGTAGCAGCTAAGTCAAAATTTCCTGAATTACTCTGGATGAGATCACCCGATATAGAGATGGTACCAGGCAGAGTCAAGTTTTGTGTGGAGTTCAATTCCAAATCGTGGAATTCAGCAGCAAAACTGCTCGATGTGTATGACTTACTCAGAAAGGCTTTGCCTGAACTCCCACTGGCGAAAGTTACTTTCCCATTCAATTCATATTGAACTACTTCCATCTCCGGATTATCTCCTTCTAAGATTAATTCACCTCCATCCTGAATCTCGAACAAGGAAGCACTCCTTGTGCTGGATCGAAAAAGTATACCTGAATTGCAATCACTGACAAAAGTGCCTCCATCTTCGATGACAAAGTCACCATAATCTGAGGTGCTGAAAAAGTCTTCTGAGTTGAAGGAGATGGTTGGGCATGAGGCTGGGTTGACCGAAGTGTCCAGTCGTTGGATAAGAGTTCCTGATCGGACTATAAATCGCATGCTTTTTATGGGTTCCTCTATAGTTAATTCTATCCCATCACCCGGATCAAAGATTATTGAATATCTACTTCTTATGGAGAAGCCGCTCCACGAATCTGCAGGTATGATGGTTCTGGTTCCGCCTTTAAATATGAGTCGGCTATCGATGGAATTTCCTATCCAATTTGTAGAATTCCAAGTGCCAGTCGGGGTGCCAGGGGCAGCACCCGTGAATGCTTGAAGGGTTCCAAAAATCTCCAGGGCGTTGCCATTTAGATTCAGTTTTTGGCCAGCGCCTGTTTCGGCATTAATGAATAAGGACTTTACACTTTGATCTGAGGACAACGTAAGTGTATGTGTTTGATCGATGTAAATATCATTACTAGAATTTGGAAGGCTGCTGGCGGGAATCCAGCTCGAGCCATCGTAAATCTCCCAAATTGCAAGATCTGTGAAAGTACCGGAGCTGATTGTTTTGAAAGAATTCACCTCTTGGCCAAAGAGTGTCATGCAGGATAGCATCAAGCAAAGTATTGAGAATAATATCCTGTATATTCGGCATGAAAAAATACTGCCGAATGCAGTTATTTTAGCCTGAACTAACATTAAAAAATTACTAAAAAAGTAATTGAATATACTGAAATGAAACTAAAAAATAAAGGGATATTATTATTTTTTTCGTTGTTTGTATTTTTTGTTTCAACCGCTCATGCTCAAGTATATAGAGTGAGTTTATTGACCTGTGAACCAGGGGACGAGCTGTACTCGGCTTTTGGTCACAGTGCCATCCGAATAATGGATTTAGGGACAGGAAGGGATATGGTGTTTAACTATGGGACCTTCGATTTCGACACTCCCTTTTTCTTGTATAAGTTTGCCCGGCGCACCCTAGATTATAAGTTAGATGTCACTACCTACGCTCGGTTTATTCAAGTGTACTCTGCCGAGGGAAGAGCTATCAGTGAACAAGTTCTTGATATTTCCCCACCCCAAGCCCGGTCTTTGGTAGAATTCCTGGATGTGAATTTGCTACCCGATCGAAGGTTTTATCGGTACGATTTCTTCTTTGATAACTGCGCCACTCGGATTAGGGACGCTATAGAACTTACCCTTGGAGATGAGCTGGTCTGGAAGGAACCAGAAACGGAAGCAGAGCCCAAGACCTTTAGAAATCTCATTGATGAGTGCATTTTAACCAGTGTTTGGGCTGATTTTGGAATTGATTTGGCCTTGGGAGCGGTAATCGATGAGGAGGCAAGTTCCTATGACGCTCAATTTCTCCCTGATTATATGCAAGCGGCTTTTGCCCGAGCAGAGATTCATGGCAAAGACCGAAAGGGGATAAGACCCTTGGTAAGTGAGACGAGAGTCATTTTGGATTTTCCTCCGGCACAGCAAAAATCCTGGGGGCTTTTTAATCCCTACGTTCTGCTTTGGCTATTGGCCATTTTATTCGCAGTGATCACCTATCTAGGCTTCAAAAGAAAACGTCTGTATCTGGGATTTGACATTGCGCTGTTCTCTATACTTGGAATTCTCGGAATTGTCATTTTCCTTTTGTGGTTTGCCACAGATCATATCGCAACAAAGATGAACTGGAATATCCTCTGGGCATTTCCAGGACATTTGATTTTGGCCTTTGCCTTGCTATCAAAAAACCTGAAAAGCTGGATTAGAAAGTACTTATTATTTGCACTTATCGCTGCGGATGCTGCTGTGGTATTCTGGATTTTTGGATGGCAAAGCTTTCACCCAAGCATAGTTCCATTGTTGCTGGTAATTATTCTTAGAACCAATTACCTCTATTATAATATCGGGAAGCATAAAGTTTTGGCGAGTAGCTAAACCAAAATGCATTGATTTTTTGTTGACAAAGGACGACTACTATGAATTTTAAAATTATATCCGATTACGTCCCAACTGGTGATCAACCTAATGCGATCAAGCAGCTTACCGAAGGTGTGGAGGAAGGAGAAAGAGCCCAAGTACTTCTCGGGGTAACAGGTTCTGGAAAGACTTTCACCATGGCGAATGTGGTGCAGGAAGTGCAAAGGCCGACACTCGTTCTTTGTCATAATAAGACCCTCGCGGCTCAACTCTATGGGGAGTTTAAACAGTTCTTCCCTGAGAATGCTGTTGAGTATTTTATTTCATACTACGATTACTATCAGCCGGAAGCTTTTATTCCGACCTCTGGGACTTACATAGAAAAAGATCTTTCGATCAATCAGGAAATCGAAAAACTCCGATTGAGTGCGACTTCATCTTTGCTGACGGGTAGGCGGGATGTGATTGTGGTAGCATCGGTGTCCTGCATTTATGGTATTGGAAACCCTGAAGAATTTGGTAAGAATGTTATTCGATTACAGGAAGGAGATCGAATTCCCCGTAATCAACTGCTATTCAAATTAGTGGACATTCTTTACAGTCGAACACATCAGGAACTTACTCATGGTACATTCCGGGTAAAGGGTGATACGGTGGACATTTTTGTAGCGTATGCAGACTTTGGATATCGGATCTTCTTTTGGGGTGATGAGATTGAAGCAATTCAGAGAATAGATCCCCAAAGTGGTAAGAAGATTTCTGACGAAAGAATCATTTCTATTTTTCCAGCTAATCTCTTTGTAACGGGTCGTGATGTAATTGATCAATCCATCAAAGAAATCCAGGACGACATGGTGGCCCAAGTAAATTTCTTTGAGAAAGAGGGGAAATTTATCGAAGCCAAACGACTCCAGGAAAGAACAGAATTCGACCTGGAGATGATCAGAGAATTAGGTTATTGTTCTGGCGTGGAGAACTATTCCAGATACTTCGATCGAAGGAAGCCTGGGATGAGACCTTTCTGTCTTCTGGATTATTTCCCTGACGATTACTTGCTGATGATTGACGAAAGTCATGTAACGGTTCCCCAGGTTCGTGCGATGTGGGGTGGTGACCGATCAAGGAAAGTGAATCTCGTTGATTTTGGATTCCGTCTTCCTTCAGCTTTGGATAATCGGCCCTTACGATTCGAAGAGTTTGAAGACCTTACCAATCAAGTCATTTATGTTTCGGCGACGCCCGCTGACTACGAACTAGGTCAAACTGAGGGAGTGGTGGTAGAACAAATCATTCGCCCCACGGGTCTTTTGGATCCTACTATTGAAGTTCGTCCGAGTCAAAATCAGATTGATGATTTACTTGAAGAAATAGATCAAACCATTCAAACCGGAGCTCGAGTTTTGGTGACCACTCTGACGAAGCGAATGGCTGAAGAGCTCCAAAAGTTTCTCGAAAGGGCAGGAGTCAAGTCGAGATATATCCACTCCGAAGTAAAAACGTTGGACCGTGTTGAAATTTTGCGTGAGCTCAGATTAGGGATATTCGATGTATTAGTCGGAGTGAATCTACTTAGAGAAGGTTTGGATCTACCTGAGGTATCACTTGTGGCTATTCTGGATGCGGATAAGGAAGGTTTTCTTAGGAATGAACGAAGTCTGGTTCAGACTATTGGTCGTGCTGCGAGGAACGATGAAGGCCGAGTACTCATGTATGCAGATAAGATTACCGAATCCATGGGTTCTGCTATTGACGAGACCAAAAGGAGACGAGCATTACAGCTGGAATACAATGAGAAAAATGGGATTGTACCCAAAACCATTATTAAGTCCAGGGAGAAAATCATGGGTCAAACCAAGGTGGCAGACAGTAAGAAAAACGCAAAAGTTTATGCCGAGCCAACTGGGGCTGATGCTCAAATTGCTGCTGATCCATTGGTGCAATTCCTTACAAAGGATAAGCTGGAAAAATTGATTTCTCAGACTCAAAAGCAAATGGAAAAAGCTGCTAAGGAACTCAACTTTATGGAAGCAGCCCGACTTCGTGATGAATGGCAAGCTCAAAAGAAGCGCTTGGAAGAAATAAATAGAGGACCGGGGAAATAAGAAGTCATGCTACTTTCCGAAGTTAAACGTCTGGCGAGCAGGGGAGAGGGGATTTCTCTTGAATTTAAAAAGAAAGCTGCGCATCCGGAGAAGATCATCCGAGAGATCATAGCATTTGCGAATACTTCTGGAGGGACTTTGCTACTTGGAGTAGATGATGATGGGACAGTTTCTGGTCAGAAGTTTATTCTCGATGAAGTCTATGTCTTGGAGAAAGCCATAGAGGAGGCTATCAAACCTGAAATCGAATTTTCACGAGAGGTTCTTGAAATTACAGAAAAGAAGGGCGTAGCAATCTTCGAAATTCCAGTAAGCAAGAGAAGACCTCATTTTCTAATTGATGACGGCAAGAAAAAATCCTATGTGAGGGTAGAGGATCGATCTATTCAGGCCAGTAAGGAGGTTTGGGAAGTTATCAAGAAAAGCAGGCAGCCGAAGGATGTGGTTTTTACTTACGGTGAAAAAGAAGAAACCCTGATGAAGGCGATTGAGGAAAAAGGTAGTATTACCGTGAGGGAATATGCTAAGGAAGCTCGAATCCCGAAGTTCCTGGCGTCCAGAACCCTAATCAGACTCACCCTGGCTAATGTGCTTTCTCTCCATCCAGAAGAATCTGAAGATTTCTTCACTTTTAAAGAGGTAGACTAATTCCTGTTTTTTCAGTGAAGCCAAGATTTCCTTGGAGCCCTCCTGTATGAATCATCAGGATTTTTGATCCAGCTTTGAAGTTTCCTTTTTTAACATGATCTAGAATGGCGAAGGCAGTCTTTCCCGTGTAAATTATATCTAAAGGCACTTTATACTTTTCGTGAAAATCATTGATAAAGGCGATTAGCTCAGGGGTGTGTTTGGCGTATCCGCCAAAGTGATAATCGTCGAGAATTTCATATTGAGAGGAATACTTTTTTCTAGTTGAATTGAGTAAAACTTTAACTTCCTCATGGATGAAATCTCCTTTCAGGGAAGAGATACCCATAAGTTTTTGATGAGGTTTAATGGAATGAGAGAGTCCGGCGAAAGTGCCTCCAGTACCAATCGAGCAAGCAATATGGGTGAATTCAAAATCTTCCGGAGTAAGTATTTCTCCTGTTCCTAAAATTGCCAATGAGTTGGTTCCTCCCTCAGGAATCAGAAAGAACTCGCCAAATTTTTCATCTAGTAGCTTTATGAATTCGGGCTCGGCTTTTCTCCGATAATCGGAACGGCTTATGAACTCTAATCGCATTCCTGATTCTTTTGCAGATTTCAAAGTAGGATTGAGCTCCGATAACTCTTCGCCTCGGATTATCCCAATGCTCTTTAATCCGGAGGCTTCCGCAGCTTTAGCGGTAGCATAAATATGATTAGAGTAGGCTCCGCCAAAAGTCAGAATGGTATCATAGCCCGATTTCACCGCCTCCTCCAGATTGTATTTTAGTTTGAAAAATTTATTTCCTGATACCTCAGGATGAACCAAGTCCAACCTTTTTATCCAGACTTCAATCTCATTTTCAGTCTTATTTAGAAGCTGGTTGGGACAAGGTGATTGAGGGAGCAATGATTCGAAAGTTTAGTGGAAGGTGAATTTACAGCAGATAACCTTATTTTTATAAAATGAGTGAATCCCAGGAAGAAGATTTAAATCAAGAAGAGAATGAGCTTTTCGAGCATCATAAAATTGTGGTGGATCCTGGCCAGACCAGCCTTCGAATTGATAAGTTTTTGAGTGAGAAAATTGGGAACGCCACTCGCAATAAAGTTCAGCAGGCCATGGAAACGGGCAATGTCCTGGTAAATGGCCAAACGAAGAAATCAAATTACAAGATTAAAGCAGGTGATGTTATTCAAGTGATGATGGCTGCCCCACCTCGGGACACAGAAGTTTATCCTGAAGATATTCCCCTGGATATCATTTATGAGGATAAGTTTTTATTGGTAGTGAATAAGCCTGCCGGCATGGTGGTTCACCCTGCACATGGGAATTGGTCAGGAACCTTGGCAAATGCCCTGGTTCACCATTTTCAAGACCTCCCTGAAATGAAAGGGAATGAAGGAAGACCTGGTTTGGTTCATAGAATAGATAAGGATACTTCTGGACTTTTGGTGATAGCCAAAGAAGAGGAGACTATGACCCATTTGGCATCCCAGTTTTTTCATCATAGCATCGAACGCTCCTATTTAGCACTCGTTTGGGGCGAGCCTGAGGAGGACGAGGGAAGAATAGAAGGACATGTGGGAAGAAGTCAAAAAGATAGAAAGACCATGGATGTGTTTCCCGACGGTAGCTATGGCAAACATGCTGTAACTCATTGGAGGGTAATTGAAAGACTGCGATATGTAAGTCTTGTCGAATGTAAACTAGAGACAGGTAGAACGCATCAGATCCGTGCGCATATGAAATTCATAGGCCACCCACTTTTTAATGATGCGATGTATGGTGGAGACAAAATTAGAAAGGGGACTCAATTTTCAAAGTATAAGACATTCGTCCAAAATTGTTTTACTCTCCTTCCTAGACAGGCGCTCCATGCGAAGTCTCTTGGATTCATTCATCCAAAGACAGAAGTGCCATTATTTTTTGAGTCACCCTTGCCCGAAGACATGGAATCAGTTTTAGAAAAGTGGAGAGGGTATGTGACCTACGAAAGCTGATTTTCAAATTGATAATTTACTAGTCCATTTTGAACCTTGAATTGTTAAATCATTAATCAAAACATTATTTAAATAAATAAAGTGTAAATATTTATTCGATTTATTAGAAAATTTGCAAAAACGAATTTCAATAACCTATATTTGTATTTACCAAAAGGGTAAAACATTTATACTGTAGGGTGTTGAAATTGGCAGACAAGCCCTCCTGTCTCGGGGGTGGAGAATTTGGGATAAAGCATTTTTATCGAGCTCGTAAAAATTGCCTAACTACTCCGTGGAGGTTCGAATCCTTCTCCTACAGCAGGTTATTTTGGGTTTATTGTTAATTAACTAAGACCATGGAATTGATTTTCATGGTTTTTTTATGCCCGGATGAAATTTGAGCATTGAAGGATTTTTAAAATACTGGTCGATTTGGGATGTGATTTTGCGAAATATCTTTTAAATCCTGAATTGATTAGATGATCTCTAAAAATTCTATAATATCATTATCAAAATTTTAAAGAATGCTTCATTTTACTAATTTTGATACAACAAAAAGGTCGTTACAGACCCCGTCTTTAGATGCCATCACGGGCATCATCAATCACATACTGTAGGATGTTGAAATTGGCAGACAAGCCCTCCTGTCTCGGGGGTGAGGGGTCTGGTCCGCTTGTTCCGATAGCTATCGGAATGGGGTCAGAGTGGGAAAAAGCATAATCTGAACCGGACTATCGCCTAACTACCTCGTGGAGGTTCGAATCCTTCTCCTACAGCAAAAGGCAGCGATTATCGCTGCCTTTTTTTGTTTCAGGGTAGGATATTCTGGCATTTATCTATTTTAGCTATAGAGAGCTAAACCATGAGTGAAAAGAAAAGAAGGCAAATTAAAGGTCATCGACTCAGGAAGCGTGTGCTACGGGTGGTGATAGGAATCCTTTTGGCCATTCTGTTTCTTGAGTTTTTGGTCTATTTTGGTTCTAATTTACTTTTGTCTAATTGGGCAAGAAAAAAGGTCAACGAAGCCTCATCCGAAGTTTATACCATTGATTTCAATAGATTAAACATCTCACTTTTAAGACGAGGAGTTTTCCTTGATGGGATTGTGATGAGACCAAATTCAGGTGTAACAGTGCCTGAAGATCAAACATTGTTCGATTTTTCACTAGATCAGCTAGCTCTTAGAGGTTCTTGGTATTCGGCAGAGGAAAATATTTTTTATTTAGGTCGTCTAGAATTCGATAATCCCAATGTGAAATTGACTTTCTCTGAGGATCAGGAGGTGAAAAAGACATCAAATCCGCAGGAAGAGCCAGAAGAATCTCCAGTCAAGTCATTAGAAATAGAAATACGGAAGACCATAGAAAAAACGCTACTCAACGCGTTTGTTATACGAGAGATTGAAATATCAAATGCCGATCTATTCTTCCTAAACTTCCTTTCTGATAACTCACTCGAGGTAGAAAACAGTAAGCTGCTGATTAAAGACGTGAATTGGACTACTCAAGAAGAATGGACCACTCCATTCAATGCCAGAGGGTTTGAATTCGAAATGGAAAAAGGAAAATTCCTGCTTCCAGATGAAGTCCATACTATTAAAGCCGACAGGATCTTCATTTCTTCACTTGACCAAGTTATTGACTTGGAATTCTTTGAAATGACCCCTGATAGATCGGTAGAAAGTCAGGCTTACTACCAGCTTTCACTTGACGCCTTACAGCTTAAAAAAGTGGATTTAAATAAGGCTTTCCAGGACTCAGAGCTTGAGATTGACGAAATAGTTCTGAATGAACCAAGCTTTAACGTAGCCCGTACGAATCGTCCCCGGAACTCCAATCTTGGAGCGACAGATCTGAACGATTTGGTTGATGGCATTCTCAAGTCAGTTCAAATTAAAGAGCTTTCTATAAATAGGGGAGGCTTTGTCAGTTCCGACCTTCAGGACTCATTAAAGAATAGAATCGAACTAGGTACTCTTGACTTTAAAATGATTGAGTTTTATCTCGGGGAAGACTTAGAAAGAAGGGAGAATCAGTTTTTTTATGGTGAAGATGCATCGATGAACATCAGAGATGTCAATGTCTACCTGTCTGACGGCGTCCATAAGCTAGCTGGTCAAAGTGTTTCTGTAAATAGTTTCACTGATCAGATTTCTGTTACTGATTTTAAGATTTCACCTCGTGACTCAGTCTATATCGAAACTGACCCTCGGTTACTATTGAAGGTCAATCTTCCGGAATTAAAGCTAGACGGTGCAGATTTAAAGCAATTTTATAATGAAGGGGTTTTCGATATCAATACCATTCTTGTAGACAATCCACAAGTTGAGATTGTGGAAAATCAGAACGTCATAGTGCAAGATGCGGGTGATAAGGCTCCAATTAATGAGCTGCTTGAAGGGTATATGCGACAGCTAAAGGTTAAGACATTTGATCTTAATGATGGAGTGATCTCGTTTACTAACTCTTCTGGTTTGAGAAATGATGATATTGGCTTTGATCGCTTTAGTCTTTTACTCGAAGATATCTTGGTAGAGCCCGAGAAAGCTATTAATGCTAACGAGTTTTTTTTAGCAAATGAGTTGGTTCTGGATCTTGATAATTATCGTTTAAAGTTGAAAGATAATCTTCACGAATTCACTGCTGATAAGGTGATCGTAGATTCTAAAAATGATAGGGTGGAGCTTAGAGGGTTCCAAATTAAGCCTCCTGATTCCTCACAAGTCAAGGGTCTATTGAGCGCCTATGAGAAAACAGCAGTCATGGATATGGATGTCCCCTATTTTGCTGCCGAAGGAATCGATTTGAGAAAGGCCTTTTTTGAAGAGACTCTAGAAATAGGTTATCTGACGATTCCTTCTTCTTCTATTAGCCTGAATAGATACGCAAAACGACCAAGAACCGCCACAGGTGCCATTTCTTCTGATAATGACTTGAGTGAATTACTTACCCAGTATTTCAAATCCATTACTGTGGACTCCTTGAATTTCCTGGAGGGAGACTTAGCCTATCAAAATTTTACTGGATCAAAGTCCATATCAATTACCGAGGATGACTTAAGTCTAGCCCTAAAAAACTTCCATGTCGAACGAGGTCAGCCTCAAGGACCTGATCAGACTTTTTTTTCGGACGAGATTGATATAAACTTTAAGGATTATGCATTTAGCTTGGCCGGAGGTAATTATACTGTGCTAACTAACAACATTAGCTACAATTCTAAACAGCAAAGAATAAGTATTGATAATCTCACATTACGACCTTCTTCCTCATTAGAGAGCAAGGTAATTCTGAATATTGGACTTCCAGAGGTGGTCCTGGAGGGGGTGAATATTGATCGCTTTCTTTTCGAGAATATTTTGGAATTGAGGAAGCTTAAAGTGGTTGGAAGTGATTTAAATCTTGAGTTAAATCCGGCCATGAGAACGCAGGAATCTCCTGATTCTGAATCAGACGAGAATAGACCTGAGTTACCTCCATCAATCGATAAAATTCTCATTGATAGTATCGAGGCAGATCAATCCTTCCTGCAGCTACAGTATTTATTGGGAGAAACGGATATCCAATCCATTGAAACCAGGTTTGATTTATTAATTCAAGGGTTTAATCTGGATTCTATTTCTTCTTCTGAGGAAAATATCTCCAGCCTATTTGATCAAATAACTATTGACCTACAGGATTTTTCTTTTGCGCTACCGGATAGTATTCATACCCTCAAGTTTTCTGAACTGGAATTAAATACAGAAACTGATGAGTCCGTTTTCAGAAATTTTGAAGTCTTGCCTAATAGTATTTCTGGACACCCTGGGAGACCTATCATTTCTGCAGAAATCCCCCAAGTAGCAGTTCAAAACAATAAACTTGCAAATATTTTAGGAAGTCAAACTTTCAATGTCACTCAGATAAAGCTTACCGATCCTGAGGTAAATATTTTCCTTGATGAGGAGGCTCCTCCAAAAAATTTAAAGGTTCGTGATAAGGTTCAAAAGAATGAAACAGGACAAGGATTGATAAATTCAATAGTGCTGGATGATGTTATTCTCGAAGATGGAGATGTTCAATTTTTCAATAAGCAAAATGAGCCTATTTCTAAGCTTGATTTTGAAAATGTAAACCTGACATTGGCAGAATTAAACCTTGATCTCCTAAGTAGGAATAAAGACATGAGTGCTGATTTTTTTCTGGATCAGGACTTGAATGTATCCCTCGCTAACTACACTATTTTTACCAATGACAGCTTAAATAAATTGACAGTTGGAAAGGTAACTTTTAAGGAAGAATCTGTTGAGTTATCTAATATATGGTTTAGACCTACCCTGGGTAGATTCGCCTACTTAAGGAAGGTTGGTTTTCAAACTGATGCAATTGAAGCACGAGTAGGGGGAATCATTCTTGACGATATAGATCTAGCTGTCCTAACAGAATCGAGAAAAATTCAGGCTGGGAATTTACTTGTAGATAGTCTGGTCATGGATATTTTTCGAGACAAGAGATTACCGTTAAAAGAGGGTGTTGTAAAACCGATGCCACAGGCAATGATGCAGAATGCACCTTTCTATCTTGAACTAGATTCTCTAATTGTACAGAATTCCTTAATTAGATATCAGGAATTTGTTCCAAAGGCCTCTCTTGTAGGCACTTTGGAATTTGAAGAAATAAATGCTTCAATTGCGCCTTTTATTCTCACACCTGATTCCATTCCTTACCCATTAAAAAATGCCAAGCTTCAAGCACAGTCACTTATAGAGGGTGAAGGAGACGTTAGCCTTGATGTCGACATGAAATTTGAAGCTCCTTATGAAATGTCCGTGGATGTGGAGCTGGGAACCTTCGATCTGAAGAATGCGAATAATATTTTGCAGCGAACCTCTTTTATTGGTGTCAAATCAGGAAGAGTCACAGATGGGAAATGGAAGTTTAAGATTAATGAAGATGAAGCCTGGGGTAGAATGCGATTTTTTTATGAAGACTTGAAAGTAGAGTTTCTCGATACGCTGACTCTTGATCCCGGAACTGGGAAACTTGGACTATACACGTTCGCCGCGAACACAGCTTTGAAAAATAAAAACCCGAGAGGTCTATTTAAAAAGAAGGTTTCTCGAAGGATTTTTTATCAACGTGATAAATCAAAATTCATCTTTTCAGGATGGTGGAAAGCCACATTTAGTGGTTTAAAGTCTTCTGTAGGACTTGGAAGGACTAATGCACCAGCCCGAAAAGAAGATGAATTTTTTGATTTCGATTAGTTATCTCTTCAGAATCACCTTATGGTATTCTACTTGATCACCCCATGATATTTCAATGGTGTAAACTCCAGCTGCCAAGCTTCGGAAATACTGGGTGACTTGGGCTCCCATCGTGGTCAAGTCATCTACTTCGATGATTACATAATCCCCGGTTGGAGAGATTATTCGCAAGGTAATCTCTTCATCCTCGTAAAGAGTCGGTTCGAGTAGAGCGAAATTGATTGGATCCCCAGTCGTAGGGTTTGGATAAACTCTCCATCGGGTGATTCCTGGAAGCGGCTCAACCTGAATTGCTCGTGTTTCGCTGTAAGTGAAGTCACCATCCTCATCATATTGCTTCAATCGATAGAAGATATCTCCACCTGCAGGAGGTAGATTCAAGTCTCTAAAGTCGTACATCTGTACTTCTTCAGAATAACCAGCTCCTTTAACCTCACCTATCACTTCCCAATCTCTGGTACCATTCAGAGATCTTTGAATCTCAAATCTATCATTCTCCCATTCTTGAGCCGTAGCCCATGTCAAATCACCAGATCTAAGGGCTTCATTATGCTCAGCTTCGAAGTACAGGAATTCTACAGGTAGGATTCTGAAATTCGGGAAACGTATATAAATCACACCCTGGAATCCATCGCTACCTCCATTTCTACCAGCGCCACCACCAGAGCCGAACGTTGTAGCAGGTAGACCGATTCCAGTATTATTTCCTCGACCTCCAGCGTAGAATTGAGATCCTCCGTTCGAATACTGACTTCCTCCAAGACCTGGTTCATTCACCGTTGCGCCTGAGGAGGTACCACCACCGCCAGCTCCGTAATAAACATCTTCTCCTGAGATTTCTTGAATCACTCCATTTCCACCAGTACCCGCACTCATTAAAGATGCATTTCCAGTTCCATCTCCTCCGCCTGTAGCAGATCCACCACCACCGGCACCGGAACCTCCGAAGCTTTGGCCATTGGCTTGACCACCTTCGTTTCCATCAGAAGAGGCTAATCCTCCACCGGAACTATCACCTCCAAATGCGGCACCGCCACCACCAGAGGCACCATCTCGTCCTACTCTAATAGTTGCACTTGAGCTAGAGGAACCGCCTCCACCTCCACCGGTGACACTTACATTCGAGAAGGTGTTACCACCTGCATAGTCGAAGCTTGGACCTGTGAAGGAAGAGCCTTCACCATCACCACCTTGCTGATTAGCATTGGTAGATCCTATTCCCTGACCACCTGGAGAAACCTGGAATACAGCTCCTTGCAAGCCTGGAGTTCCATTCATGGTGATTCCGGTATATTGCTGATAGAAGACACCTCCGCCTCCACCGCCACCGGCAGCATCACCAAAGCCTCCGCCTCCGCCTCCACCGACAACGAGCACCTCAAACTCATCAAGTCCTTCCGGTACTGTCCACTGACATTCTCCGGTAAATCGAATTACAGTGAATCCTTCAGAATCCGTGTATTGAGTTACGTCACCAGAATCGGTACATGAAGGATCGTCCGGACACTCATAAGTTATTAGGAACCTTCCATCCGGGCCTGTGACGCTAACAATAGCTTGCGCCAATCTGTCTGCAGGTGGCTCTGTTGCTGGAAGCTCTGTTGCATAAATATTATCAGAGGCATCGAATACCAAGAAAATCTGACCTCCTGGAGTCACACTCATTGTTTGTGTGGCTGTATTTCCACCAGTACCATTTCCAAATACTTCAATGGTGATTTCGGAAACTCCTGCAGGAACAGAATATGTAGCATCTCCATCAGATTCTAGATATTCAGTACTACATGAAGCCCCAAACACAGCTGTATTATTATTTGGCGGAGTATAAGGACATAGGTCAGTAATTTCTCGAATCGAGTTAATAGTAAGTACACTAGATCCACCATTTGTATAAGGTGGGGAATCAAATGTGAATTGACCTTCTGTAGTAACAGTTACCGAAATAGTTTGATCTGAACCAGCATTAGTCCCTGTTATACTATAATTAATTTCATAATCACCAGGAGCTAATTCATTGCTGAATACAGTAAATGTGGAGGTATAAGGGGGTGAAGAACCCTGAGGAGGATCTTGTACATCAATACTAATAATTGGGTAGGTTGGGTTGTCAACGGTTATAGTTCCAGTTGCATTAAGGTCACCGCAACCTCCCGTAAGAGGAATACTGTAATTGAATGCCCCAACTTCCGCAGGAGTTCCAGAAATGGTGATATCTCCAGTAGCTGAATTAAAGGATGCTCTAATTCCCAACGGTAGACCATTGGCTCCTTCGACTCCATCATTAGCAATTCCTGTTGCACCTGTAGAATTATGAATGATGGTGACTGGTTGAGGAGTATCAAAACATAAAGGCGGATCTGGATTTACGGGAGTTACCGTATTTTCAGGAAGTATGGTAACCGTTACCGCAGGGGTTGGGTCAGACTCACAATCCACCCCATTCAAGGTAGAGACTGTTATTCTCTGGAACTCTGTAGTCTCTGTTAATGCTGGAGAATCATAAGTTTCAGCGGTAGCACCAGAAATTGTAGTCCACAATGGATTTGATGTGTTTCTGAACTGCCAGATATAGCTGATACTTCCATCACCTGAACCAGATTCTGTACTTGTAAATGCGGCTGGATCATCTCCTGCACAAATACTCTGATCAGCAGCAATAGTTCCTGCAATAGGTTCTGTTTGTAAGGTAATGGTTACAGGATCTGTAGCCGGACCTTCGCAAGACAGTCCATTAACCGTCGAAATGGTATACCTTCGATATTGTGTCGCTTGGGTCAATATTGGTGGGTCAAAGTCTGCGCCAGAAGGATTTCCTGTGACATCCACCCAATTAGGATTCACAAGATCCGTATTCATTTCCCATCGATAAGAAATGACTGCACTAGCATCTTGAGGGGTATAAACACTACCTACAATTGTCGCAGGAGTATCACCCTGACATACCGTTTGGTCAGCAGCAATGGTTCCTGCATCCGGAACATCTCTAACCACTATTAAACCTTCTACACGAACCTGCTGACAGGATCCAGTGGTAAATACCTCGTAAGTATAGTCTCCAGGAGTAGTAGGAGAACCAGTAATTCTCAAATTCACACCATTCCAAATGGCATCTAGACCTGCTGGTAATCCTGTCACAACAGGACCATCTAATCCACCACCTACGTCATATGTGATGTCCACGATTGGAGAATCCTGACAAACTACCTGACTATCATCAGTACCGACTGCCGACGTCAATCTAATGAATGGAGAAAGCGTTCCAAAGGAAATATCATCCAAACCGAAGTCGTTTCCTGATTCCTCCGGATTCAAATTCACAATTTCAATGATGGCTGTAGTAGCACTACCAGAACTCCAGCTAGGATCTGATCTAAACTCTCTCCAATTATCTAATCCTACTTCTCCATCAGACTCTGGTGTAGGAGCTGTAGACAAATCCAATATAGTACCGACTAATTGACCATTAATCTTGAATTGTAAACGAGCCGGCGATCCTGGATTGAGATTCATTGCCCATGCAGAGAAGTAATACTCAGTGAACTGTTCTACAGCGACTTCCTGCCTCCAGATAACTGGCTGCCTTAGAGGGCTACCTATTAATTCTCCCCCGTTGACCATCATAAAGTTTCTGTCTCCAGTTGCATTATTAGTATGATCTCTACCATAGAAAGCAGAATGATAACCTGGAGGAGTAGTATTTGTATTTCCTTGAGCGTTTACATTGACTGCATAATACCCTTCTGGCCATAAACCAGTTAACGGATCTCCATCTACGTAATAAGCCTGATTCTGCGTGTATTCAGTGAAGAAACTAGGATTAGCAGGATCAAAATTAGTGAAGTCTCCATCTACGATTAATTCTTCTGCTACACTAAGAGAAGCTGTGGCTGTACAACCATCAGGGGATGTGGCAGTAACGGAATATAGGCCTGCTAAGTCTACCTGGATTCTGTCAGTCGTTTCTCCTGTGCTCCACTCAAAGGTAGTTCCTGGAACAGGAGTGCTTGCTACTAAAACTACCTCACCATCTACAGCACAATAATCTGCCTGTAGTGTGATTTCAGGCACCGGGTCTACGGTTATAGTGAAAGATTCAGATGGTCCTGTACATCCATTTACAGTTGGTGTCACAATGATCTCAGCATCAATGGTAGCTGATGTTGTGTTCTGCGTTACAAAAGATGGAATATTTCCTGAACCTGATGCTGCTAAACCTATTTCCGGATTGCTATTTGTCCAATTATATACCACTCCTGCGACCCCGTTCCCGGTGAAATTCACAGCTGCTGTCGAAGGACCTGCACAACCTACATCTTGATCTGAAATTGGATCAACGGTTGGTATTGCCTGCACCTGTACATCAACTTCAAAAGTTTCACCTGAGCACCCATCAGGAGTAGTAGGTGTGACGGTATAAGTCACTAATTGATCCACTATGGAAGTATTTGTTAAGAGCTGCGAAATACTTGTTTGTGGGTTGGACTCATTGGATTCACCTGTAACATCCGGATTATCGACAACTGTCCATGTGTAAGTGGTACCGGCCGGAACAAGCCCATCAGTCCCATCCTCTGGTGTAATTGTAAAGGATGACCCACAGCTAATTGCCGTCCCAGTTATGTCCGAAATCACCGGAACTACATTGATAAGGGTAGAATTGGTAGCCCCTGTCACAGCTGTACATCCATTGCCATTTGTGTAATTTACAGAAACGTCTTTGGTTCCTTCAGTTAACCATACCAAAGTGACTGAATTATCTCCTGTTCCTATTCCTCCAGTGGTAATGTTATAATCTGATCCGGCAGTTCCTGGTACATTCCAGATGTAGTTGGTTTGACTATCTTGGGTGGTATAAGTCACCGGGGTACCAATACATATGTCTGAAGTAGGAGCCTCCGTAAAGGTTGGTACAGGGAGAGGGTCAACTTCAATGGTATTTGAAATTGCTGTTGCCGCTGTACAATTGTTTGAATTACTATAATTTACTGACACATCTTTGGTACCAGCAGACAACCAGGTTAAGGTAACAGAATTATCAAATGGACCAATACCACCTGAAGTGATCGTATAGTCGGTACCTTCAACCCCGGGCACAGACCATGCATAACTATCCTGACCAGGTTGAGTCGTATACGTAACAGATGTCCCAATGCAGACATCAGAACTTGGTTCTGTACTAAATGTTGGTGCAGGGAGAGCATTCACGAATGTAGTATTCACAACCGCAGAAGCAGCGGAACAATTATTCGAATTAGTATAATTAACTGATACATCTTTGGTACCAGACGACAGCCAGGTAAGAGTCACCGACTCATCGTTTATGCCTCCACCACCTGTGATATTAAAGTCTGTTCCAGAGACACCTGGTATGACCCAGGCATAATTTGATTGACCCGATTCGGTAGCATAGGTCACCGAAGTTCCCTCACAAACCTCAATGGGAGGTTCAGTAACGAATGTTGGGGTAGGAAGGGCGTTTACAATTGTAGAATTAACTACAGCAGAGGCAGCAGAACAATTATCTGCATTTGTATAATTAATTGAAACATCTTTGGTTCCCGCTGATAACCAGGTAAGTGTGACACTATTACTCGATGATCCAATTCCTCCTGCTGTGATGTTGTAGTCGGTTCCAGCAGTTCCCGGGACAGTCCATGCATAATTTGACTGTCCGGACTCTGTGGTGTAAGTAACCGAAGTCCCTACACAAACCTCAGTAGGTGGAGCTGAGATAAATGTTGGAGTAGGCAGAGCATTTACCGTCGTTGAATTTACAACAGCTGCTGTAGCTGAGCAGTTATCCGCGTTGGTGTAATTGATAGAAACGTCTTTAGCTCCTTCAGTCAACCAAGTAAGCGTCACGGTATGGTCAGTTGTACTTATTCCACCAGCAGTAATGTTATAATCAGTTCCTGCAGTTCCAGGGACAGTCCATGCATAATTTGACTGACCTGATTCTGTTGAATAAGTAACCGAAGTCCCTACACATAACTCGGCAGGAGGAGCAGAGGTAAATGTTGGAGTAGGTAGTGCATTTACAGTCGTTGAATTTACAACCGCTGCCGCAGCCGAGCAGTTATCCGCGTTAGTGTAATTGATGGAAACGTCTTTGGCACCATCAGTTAACCAATTAAGGGTCACCGTATTGTCAGTTGAACTTATTCCACCTGATGTGATAGAGTAATCTGTTCCAGCTGTTCCCGGTACGGTCCAAAGGTAATTAGACTGACCTGGTTGGGTGGTATACGTTACCGATTCGCCTACGCAGACCTCAGCAGGTGGAGCAACCGTGAAGGTTGGTGTCGGAAGAGGATTTACTACAAATCCACCTGAAATGCTTGATGTTTGATCTGAACCACAACCTCCTGAACTAGAAACTACCACGTAGTAATAAACAGGCACTCCGTCTGCAACATTGGATGGAGGTGTGAAGGAATCAGTATCAGTTCCTACTTGGGTATCCACCCCGGTGTTGATAACTCCTGTGGTATTACTATACCATTGGTAGGACAAGGTTCCCGTACCGATGGCATCTATTGAAATCGGACTAAATGGTCCCTGACCCTCGCATATTGTTTCACCTACTAGGTTTTCGGATTCAATGGAAGTCAATGGATTAACAATAAATGCACCAGATACTGCTGTAGGAACTGTACCGCAACTACTAGAGGCTGTAGCATAGTAATATCTCGGCATTCCATCTGCCACACTTGCATCAGAAGGAGGAGTGAACATGGTCGGACTCGTTTCGCCTGAAAGCATGATCCCTCCAGTATTATCCGGGGTCGTATTTTGATACCATTGATAAGTAACCGCACTTCCTCCATCCCCTAAAGCGGCTACATCCAATTCTTGAGTAAAAGTGCCTCCAAAACAAATCGTTTCGTCCAAGACATCAGGGTCATCGGTTATTAGCGTTCCCGAAGGATCTACAATACGTACACCTGAAATGGTGGAAGTTCTGGTGCCGCAATCTCCAGAAACCACTACATAATAATACGAACTTCCTACAGGTGTGGAAGGTGGAGTATAAGTATTGGAATTTGTTCCAACCTGAGTGTCAACAGAAGTATCAATAACTCCGGTAGTATTCCTGTACCATTGGTAGGATAGATTTGATCCAGTTGCTCCTACAAATAAGGGATCGAAACCATCTCCAAAGCATTCAAGGATATTGGTATTGTCAATCTGCGTAACGATGGATGTGAAAATACTTACGTCAATGGTATTTGTAGCAGGGCTAGATACCGAGCATCCATTTCCATCGGTATAATTCACTGTCACGGTTTTTGAACCAGAACTCAACCATTCAATGGTCACCGTATTGCTAGTAGTTCCAATTCCGCCTCCAGTAATATTGTAGTCTGTACCTGCAGTTCCTTGAATATCCCAATCATAATCGAATTGTCCACTCTCTGTAGTGTAGGTCACTTGATCATTAAGGCAGACTGGGTTAGAAGGTTCTACCGTGAAGCTTGGAGACGGAAGGGGATCCAGATCGATCGTATTTGAAGCAGGATTAATTCCAGTACATCCATTCGCATCCTGATAATTTACAGTTACTGTTTTAACCCCATCGGTTAACCATTGTAGCGTAACAGAATTGCTATTTGTACCAATACCTCCTCCAGTGATAGTATATTCCGTTCCCTGAGTACCTGGAATATTCCAAGTGTAATTGAACTGACCTGCTTCGGTAGTATATGTTACTTCATCTCCGATACAAACAGGGTCTGAAGGCTCAACGGTGAAAGTCGGAACAGGAAGTGGATCGAGGGTGATAGTATTTGATACAGGTGTCCCGCTAACACATCCATTTCCATTTGTGTATCCAACTGTTACGGTATGTGGGCCATCAGTTAGCCAAATCAGGCTTACCGTATTGCTCGATGTTCCTAGACTACCTGAGGATATGCTGTAGTTCGTGTCCAAAACACCGGATACGGTCCAGGTATAATTTGATTGTCCTGACTCAGTTGTATAGGTCACTTCATCTCCAATACAAACAGGATCTGATGGTTCCGTTGTGAAGGTAGGAACAGGGAGAGGATCCAAATCAACCGTACTCGATGCAGATGCCTGTCCTGCACAACCATCAGCGTTCAAATAATTAACCGCAACTGTTTTTTCACCATCTGTCAACCAAACAATAGAAATCGAATCATCACTATTGGTACCGCCTGCTGTTACATCAAAATCAACCCCCTCACTTCCAGAAACAAACCATTCGTAGTCTGTAATTCCTCCGCCGGATTGAGTGACATAACTGTATTCTTGTCCAATACATAAGGCCCCACTAGGCTCTGAAGTAAAGGTTGGAATAGGTATTTGATTAATGTTAATTGTATTTGATACTGGATTTGTCCCCTCACATCCGCTGGAGTTTTCATAGTTGACCGTTACAGTTTTTGACCCGGCTGTCAACCATTCAATTGCAATTGAATTAGTACTAATTCCACCCGCGGTGATAGTATAATCGTTTCCCTCAACTCCAGGAATATCCCAATCGTAGTTTGACCGCCCCGCTTGTGTAGTATAGGTAACTATCTCTCCGAAACAATAATCACCTGACGGTTGGCTTATGAAGGTAGGAATTGGTAATGGACTTACCGAAACAGTGTTGCTGATGTATGAAGCACCCAGGCATCCACTGGAATTCTCATAATTAACAAATACTTGTTTTGAACCTTGGGTTAACCAGGTAAGCGTAAGGGAACTGCTTGTGCTGGTTCCACCAGAGGAGATAGAATAATCGGTACCTGCAGTTCCTGAAATTTGCCAATCATAATTGGTTTGTCCGGATTCAGTTTCATAGGTTACTTCCTCACCGATACAGACCACGCCATTCGGTTGAGTTATGAAAGTTGGGTTTGGAAGTGCATTAATGGTAAGGGAGAGATCAGCCGAATCATCTGCACAGCTTCCTGAACCAGATACCGTATAACTAATCGTGGTGGTTCCATTTGCCAAGGCGGTAACCTCACCGGTTAAATTATTTATGCTTGCAACAGAAGGGTTACTCGAAGACCAGATTCCACCGAGTGACGTCGAGGTATACGTATCGATTTCACCAACGCATAATTCGTCCCCTGCCGGACCGCTCAAAGTGCCCGCATCCGGCGCTGGGGTTACGGTGATTGATCGGGTTTCAAAGGCATCGGGACAACCTCCGGATCCGAGTACAGTGTAGGTTATAATAGCAGAACCTGCAGATATCCCGGTAATAACTCCAGTATTCGGATCAACTGTAGCCACCGATGGATTTCCGGATGACCATGTGCCTCCGGAAATTGTAGAAGCAAATGTCCTTGTGTTTCCTTCACAAACCTCTTGTGTTCCACTAAGGGTACCTGCATCTGGTGGAGCAGTGACGGTTATGCTTATGCTTGTTTCTGGAGCAGGGCAACCTCCACTGGCGGGGAGGGTATAGAAAATATCAACTGTTCCTTCAGAAACACCAGTTACCACCCCTGTACTGGACACCGTTGCGATAGAGGTATTGTCAGAAGACCAGGTTCCAAAGGCTGTTGAAGACAACAGTTGAGAGTCTCCACCCACGCAGATATCCTGATCTCCACTGATTGTACCAGGGCTGATAGGGGCATTAACAAAGACAGTTCTTGATGAGGTTGCTATGGTACAACCGGTAATTGTGTATCGAATTGTAGCTGCACCTGCACTTACCCCGGTGATCACACCAGTGCTAGGATTGACCGTGGCAATAGTCGCATCTGCCGAAGACCATACTCCACCCATCATGGTAGATGAGAAAGTGGTAGTACTTCCTTCACAAATAGATTGGGGACCGTTTACCACTCCGGCATTCAGTGTATATGTTAATTTGATACGACCATCGCCTCCTTCACCACCAGTGAAAAAAGAACCACCTGTAGTTCCTCTTCCACCGCTACCACCACCTCCAGGGGTTTGTCCTGCTTCTCCTACATTTGTTCCAGTATTTTGAACCCCAGAGCCACCATCTCCTCCTTCACTTCCAGCTGGAATTGTACCTGGATTATTGCCAGAACCATTGTCTCCATCTGAAGTAGAATAACCGGATGATCCACCACCCCCACTATTGGAACTACTTCCATTACCACCTGAGCCGCCTGCATAGGTTACATCACCTGTCCCTTCGGCTGCCCCATCACCCCCTGTGGTAGAATTCCCAACACCTTCTCCCCCAAGGGCAATAACCAAATCAGGCCCAAAATTGGATTCTTCTCCGTCAATATCACTGTCATTTCCACCTTGACCAACGGAATAGTCAAAACTATCACCAGGAGAAACAGATATTATCGACCTAGAATATCCACCACCACCACCACCAGCAGCAGCCCAGCTTCCAGATGTTCTTCTTCCTCCACGGCCTCCACCACCCCAAGCTTCTACGATTACCTCTGTTACTCCATCAGGAACCACCCAAGTCCCTGACGGATCCGTATCAAAATCAAAAGTTTCCACACAGCCACAATCTTCTACTTCTATTGTGCCTGTAGCAAAAGCGACTCCGCATGTCCCTAGTAATTCAATGCTATAGTTGAATGTTCCCAGTTCGGTTGGGTTACCAGTTATACTGATTTGACCTGTCGAGGCATTAAATGAAGCACTTACTCCGTCAGGTAATCCATTTGCGCTATCCACTCCGTCAGAATCAATTCCGGTAACTCCGGTTGTTGCATGAGTGAGATTTACGTTTCCTGTAAAGAAGCAGACTGTTTCTGTGGTAACAGGGGTCACTGTTTTTCCTGGGTTAACAGTCAGAGTTTTTGTTGCCAGAACATCACCACAGGATCCTCCGCTGGCGGTAAGTTGTAAGGTAATAATACCCAAAGAACTATCGTCTGCAGCAGCAGTATAAGTTGCAGTCGAAGGATTGTTTGCATTGGTCCAGGTACCGTTACCATTTAAATTCGTCCATACACCGTTTGTGGCTGAACCACCAATACTTCCTCCCATGGGAGCTGAAGTCTCTCCATCACATATTTCTGCCAAGGCTCCTCCTGCATCAGCTGTAGGGCTTGGTGTAATGGTAAGAGTTTTAGTGGCTGTTACTATTCCACATCCTCCATCGACAGTAGTCAATGTAAGTGTAATAGTACTACCTGTTTCACTTGCATCTGGCGTGTAAGTAGCATTTGAAGGGTCGGTTGGATTATTCCATGTGCCAGCCCCTCCTGACCAAGTTCCTCCTGCCGCGGAACCACCGACACTTCCGCCCATAGCTGGAGTGGTATCCCCCACACAAACTGCCGAGAGTGTAGATCCAGCATTTGCAGTTGGATCTGGATCAACAGTAACTTCAACTGCAACAGTAACATCTTCACAGCTGGAAGCTGTAATAGCAACCCTTCTATAGCGAGTAGTTTCGGCCAAACCCGATGGAGGATCATAACTTGAGGCAGTAGCTCCTGAAATCGTGGTCCAGGAAGAAAATGGACTAACAGAGCTTTCCCATCTGTAAGAGGCACCATTTCCTCCATCAGCATTAGCTAGTTGAGAAGGGTCTCCTCCTTCACAGACACTTTGGGTTCCTGTGATTGATCCTGGATCGACACTTTCAATCGATACTTGGACGGTGTTTGATGGGTTTGATTCGCACCCATCTGAAGTGATCGAAATTCTTCTGTATTGTGTTGTTTCGGTAATCCCCGCTGGAGGATCATAATTAGCAGAAGTTGCACCTGATATTTCAGTCCAGCTTGAGAATGGGCTCACCGAGCTTTCCCACTGATAGGTCGATCCTTCACCTGCTATTGAGTTACTAAGTATCGAAGGGTCACCCCCTGAGCAAATGGTCTGAGTACCTGAAATAGAACCGGAATCTGGTGGATCTGCATCATACGCAATACGGACTTCTCCTCGAGCTCCTGAACCACCAGCATAATTTCCGTTATTCCCGCTTGTCCTTGCACCACCACCGCCACCACCAATAGCATTTCCTGGGTTTCCATTGTTAGAACCACCACCTAACGATGCACCTCCATTGCCACCATTTCCACCATTTCCCCCAGCGCCACTGTCAACACCGAAGCCAGTATCACCGTCTCCACCATCTTGTCCTGGAGTCACTGTTCCACCGACAGATCCAGAATTTCCACCAGCACCACCGGTCGGATCTCCCCCAGAAATATTTGCAGTACCACCATTACCCCCAACCGCAATAGCCAAAGTACCACTTAATGATCCTATTATGCTTGAGTTGTCACCATTATTGCCATTGCCTCCCGAAACTCCTGTACCACCTGCCCCTACAACAATGGTGAGAGTCTCACCTTCTTGAACAGTAACGGTTCCTACCACATAAGCGCCACCTCCGCCTCCGGCGCCGCCGCCACCTCTGAATCGACTACCAGTGTCCGTGCTGCCTCCACCAGCTCCACCTGCACCCCAAACTTGGATATCGATACTTGTAACTCCAGCTGGAACTACGTAAGTGAAAGTGCCCGCACCCGTATCACCGTAAGTTAAGGTCGTAGAAGCGCATTGAGCATTCGCTTCGTTGGAAAGAAAGGTGTTGGATATAAATGAAGTGAGGAGAAAAAATAGAAAAAAGATTCCCCCAAAACCGAATTGTGAAATTCGGAATCTAACCGTAGAAAATATTTCAGGGTAAACGTTCCTCATCCATTAGAGTTAACAACCTACAAAAATACAAAAAAATGCATTTTGTACTAATAAAATTGCATGATTTTCAGGGTATTAGCAGACGTTTTGAACTGTTTATGGATAGCTTTTCCAAAAGCCAATATTGGTAAATGGCTTCATTCTTTTTTCTTCTCTTTCCCGCTTCCATTTTGTTCTAAAACTCTAAATTTAGGCGAAAAATATATGGTAAAATCTTAAAAAACAAAATCTTATTTTGAGCATATGTTTTCTTCATTTGACATACAAAAAGTTGAATTTTGCCAAAAACAGTAGAAGCCGTATAATCAGATTCTATGGATTAAGTAAATTCTCTATTAATTCTTATATGACTGATTTATAGTTTATTAAATCTGCTTTGATCCATTGATTTGAATAAATCGGCACTTTTTAAAGCAAGCAGTTTTTACTTTTGAGATATCAATTACAAGATTCAGTCCAGAAATAGGGTAGAAGGAGATGTGTGAGTTCTGGAATCAGTTTTGGGTATTGCGTCTTTTACTTCTCTAGAATTACTCGATGAGTCTCTGTTCGATCACCCCAGGTAATTCGAATTAGGTATACGCCTGAAGCCTGAGTGAGAAGATATTGTCCCGCAAGTTGGCCCATGGTTACAGGGTTTACAATGGACCAGGACTGTTCTGCTCCTGACATGGAAATAACGCTTAGCGTAATGGGTTCATCTCTGTAATCCTCTGGATTAAGCATGGCAATAGTGAAAGGATCGCCATCGGTTGGGTTGGGATATACCCTCCAGAATTTGGTGCCGGATAGGGGCTCAACCTGGATGCCTCGGGTTTCACTATATGAGAAATCTCCGTTAAAGTCATTTTGCTTTAATCGGTAAAAAATATTGCCTCCTGAAACAGGGAGATTCTTATCAATAAAGAGATAATCCACCAACACCTCAGAATAACCCTGACCTTCCACTCGGCCTATGGATTCCCATGAGGAGACATTGTTGATGGAGCGTTCTATATCGAAGTGAGAATTTTCCCATTCACTACTGGTACCCCATAAAAGCTCTGCCTGTCTATCAGTGGATTGATACCTTGCTTCAAAGTAAGCGTATTCTACAGGCAGGATTCGGAAGTTGTCGAATCTAATGAATACGATTCCATCGGCTCCATTTCCACCCGTTGCCCCATTAGTTCTTGATCCGCCACCCCCTGATCCAGGACTGTTTGCATTCTGTCCAGCATTGGAGCCTGCTTGGCTTCCTCCATCTCCGCCTGATGAGCCGCTTCCCCCAGTCGCTAAGGCATTTCCTCCTCCTCCTCCTCCAGCAGAGAAGAATCGATTTTGGTCTAAATCAAATGAAGAAAATTGAAGGCCATCTCCACCATCTCCGCCATCGTTGCCGGAAGCAGAACTTCCTGGGCCAGCAGATCCTCCACCGCCTCCACCAGAATTTCCACCACTATTCGCTCCGGCACCACCGTTGCCTCCACCCACACTTCCTGATCCTGCTGAACCAGCTGTTCTTCTCTGGCCTCCACCACTTCCACCCACAAGAGTACTTGATGTGAAACCCGTTGTGCTCGCAATGGAAGAAACTCCCCCATTACCTGCATTAGCTCTATCTTGGGATGCTCCACCGCCACCGCCACCGGCGATTATTTCATAAGTTCCACCCAAATCAAAACTTGTTTGATCTCCGTCATTTCCACCATTAGAAGCATCGTTGTTGGTACTAGTTCCGCCTGATCCACCAGAACCGATAACGATATCATAACTAGTACCCGCTGGCAAACCATCTGGATCGGATATAACTGCGGTTGCTTGGACGATTCCACCAGCACCTCCGCCTCCCGAGTCGTTTCTTCCTCCTCCACCTGCACCTCCTCCGATAGCCAATACCTCAAATTGACTTAATCCTTCCGGGGCATCCCAGGTACAGTCTGATGTAAATTCGATAACAGTGGTTCCACTTATTGCCCCGTCATCTAAAATGGTTCCACATGGTATTGTAGCGCAAGTATATGTGATAATCACTCTGCCATTTCCTCCTGCTCCTCCGGAAGAGCCAACACCAGCAGTTCCTCCGCCACCACCTCCAGGTACATTTCCGGTACCTCCATTTCCAAGAAATGAACCAGCTCCACCAGTCCCACCAGAGGATGGAGCGTCAGCTCCATCCCCGCCAACTGGAAATATCCCCGAAAATCCAGCATCTCCACCATCGGTTCCTGGTAGTTGGGTCCTTGGACCAAAATCGGAAGCTGGAATTCCTGAGTATGTAAAAACGGTTCCTCCTTCTCCTCCATCTCCAACGAAAAACCCCCCATCTGGGGCTCCAGAACCTCCATTAACTACTAAGATGGCATCTGAAATTGGAGAGTTAGAATCTCTTGTGACATAAGTTTGTCCACCATCTGCGCCAGATCCAACACCACCTTGTCCCACGAAAACGCCTAAAGGTTCACCGGGGCTCACGGTCAAAGTCAAAATTTCATATGCTCCAGAGCCACCGCCACCTGTAGAGGTGAAAAAAGCATCAGCACCAGCTCCTCCTCCTCCCCAAGCTTCTACGGTAATAGAGGTTACATTAGCTGGAACGAAAAAAGTTTGAAATCCTCCCGTGTAATCGAAGGTCTCGGTACCTGTACATTGAGCTACGGAGCGCGATGGGTTCAAGAATGAAACCGAAAACCCCAACAAGAAAATAAAACCCCATAGTGGGGTTAATCGATTGAGCGATATGGTTTTAAAGGGGAGCAACACCTTTTCTACCATTCGACAGGGTTAAAAGTTTGTCAAATGGAAATAAAAATAAGCAAACTGTGGTTCAAACGAATACCTCTCTTCAAATAAATAGCAATATTTTAATAAAAAATTTGACTTTGCTTCTTTACCTATGTATGAACACTTGACCATCAAAAAACCCCAAGCCTTTCGACCTGGGGTTCTTAATTGGTTGATTGTTTTTCTTATTTATCCGTTCATGCTGATCAGGAATTCTGCATTGTCTCGTGTTCCCTTCATTCGCTGAAGAAGGAATTCCATTGACTCCTGAGAGGTCATATCGCTCATCAGCTTGCGCAAAATCCATACTCTTTGCATCTCTTCCTTGTCCATTAGAAGATCTTCTCTTCTGGTACCAGATGCCAAAACATCGATAGAAGGATAGATTCTTCGGTTGGCCAGTTTTCTGTCCAAAGCAAGTTCCATGTTACCGGTTCCTTTGAATTCCTCGAAGATTACCTCGTCCATTTTTGAACCGGTTTCTACTAGAGCAGTAGCAATGATAGTCAAAGACCCACCATTCTCTACATTCCTCGCAGCTCCGAAGAATCTCTTTGGCTTATGAAGAGCATTGGCATCCACACCACCGGAAAGAATCTTTCCTGAGCTCGGAACCACTGTATTATGAGCTCTAGCAAGTCGCGTAATAGAATCCAAAAGAATAACTACATCGTGTCCAACTTCCACCATTCTCTTTGCTTTTTCTAATACGATATTAGAAACCTTCACGTGACGGTCAGCAGTCTCATCAAATGTTGAAGAAATGACTTCGGCGTTAACTGACCTGGCCATATCGGTAACTTCCTCAGGACGCTCATCGATCAACAGAATCATCAAATGAACCTCAGGGTGATTTCTTGTGATCGAGTTAGCGATCTGTTGAAGAAGAACTGTCTTACCGGTTTTAGGCTGCGCTACGATCATTCCTCTTTGACCTTTACCGATAGGAGCGAAGAGGTCCAGCACTCGGGTAGAGTACTTATCCGGGGTAGTGGTAAGGTTTAATCGCTCTTCAGGGAAAAGTGGGGTCAAATACTGGAAAGGAACACGATCTCTGATTTCGTCAATCGTTTTACCATTAACCGTATCGATTTTCAGTAGGGCAAAGTACTTTTCACCTTCTTTTGGAGGGCGGATGGATCCTTTGATATGATCTCCGGTTTTCAATCCAAATAGTTTCACCTGGCTTGGTGAAACATAAATATCATCTGGTGAAGCAAGGTAATTGTAGTCTAGAGATCTAAGGAAACCATAACCTTCCTGCATCATCTCAAGTACTCCTTCATTTTCAATCACTCCGTCAAACTCACGAACATTAGACTGTGGTCTTTTACGACCGTTATTATTGTCGTTGTCGTTTTGATCGCCAGATCTTGAATTTCTTCTTCCGCGATTGTTATGTGGTCGTTCGGTTTCTTCAGCCGGAGCAGATGGAGGCGTAGGTGCTGGAGTCTCTGCAGGAGTCTCATCAGTTTCGGAACCATCGGTGGCTACCGGCTCGACTACCTTTCTTCTGGGGCGGAAGGTTTTGCCGTCTTCAGAGGATTCAGTTTTTTCGGCAGGTTTACGACCTTTTCTCTCGTATTTTGGTTTTGCTTCAGCCTTCTCTTCAGCAGGGACTTCTTCAGTGCTAGTTTCCGCAGGAGCAGATTCCTTAACGTTTTGTCTTTTGAATTTTGGCTTGTAAGGAGCCTCTTCTTCGCCTTCTTTTGGCTTTCTCGCCGCAGGCTTTCTTTTAGGTTGTGGCTTTGATTCCTGCTCTGGCTTTGCTTCCGCTGCTGAAGGCTTCTTCTTTGGGAGGGCATTTTCAGGCAAGATGGCCTGCTGGTCAAGAATGGCGTAGATAAGCTCATCCTTCTTCAAACTTTTGAAGTTTTTGACCTTGAGTTCCTCAGCAATTTCTTTTAGCTCAGACAGAAGTCTGATTCTGAGTTCTTCTATGTTGTACATAAAAAGGGTATGAAATAAATAAAATGTAGAATCGGTATTTCGGGTGATGAATATCTTTTGGAGCAAAAAGTCTGCAAGAAAAGCTCAAGTCAAAGTGGGATGACTTGTTATTCATCGTGTTGGCACAATATTACGCCTTGCTAACGTATTTAACAAATATTATTTGCGCATATCAAAATTAGCTGGAAATCTGCCTTAGCACATCCAGTGTTTTCCACTCTAAATCCTGATCCATATGCCGGGAATAGAAATCTTTTAGGTAATCCAATAATTGTTGTCGATTCGGTTTCGTGATCTTTTGATTGCAGGCAAAGCCATTTTGTAAGGCTTGTTCCACAAAGTATTTCACCGACTCTAATTCCTCTGGTCCAAATGGTTGAATCTTGGATTCCATGAAAAATTCATCTGAATCTGCTGGCGCAAAGCCCAGGTACTTGGCCTGACTAATCAGAAAAATACAGGGAAAGTGAGCAAGGTTCACCCGAGCACTGTCCAGATGAAGTACGCTTTGATGGATAAAATCAAAAAGACTTTCATTCTGGTAATCATCAAAAATAGATTTCCCGATTACCTCAGCCATAAATAGAGAGATACTGGTTCGTCGAAAGTCAAATGGGATTTGCTTACTGGGGTAGGCAAGCTTGGTTTCCGAGATTCTTTGGAGCCCTGCATTTCCTTTATCATAGACCACCAGATCGAGCAAGGTCATGGGTTGGTAAAATCCAATCTTGTTTTTTCCACTTTTGCTCCGAACCCCGTTGATGATATAGCTTTTCAGCCCTAGCTCCCGAGTAAAGATCCTCGCGATGATGCTGGTTTCCTTGTACTTGATGTAATTCAGGACTATGCCACTGGTTTTGCGAAGCATACTAGATCACTAAAAATTTACCCCTTGCACGCTGATTTCCATTCGAGTCCAAAACGTAAACCAGATAAACACCGGTTTTCAGTCTGGCTCCATTGCCATCCTGTAAATTCCAGGTTAATGAACCGCCTTGCGCGAAGGTTCTGAAGACTGCATTACCAGCGGTATCAGTGATGAGGACATCTACATTGTCCACCAGGCCTTCGATGGTCAAGACTCCATCGAATTGCTCAGTTACAGGGTTTGGGAAAATCTTCAATTCATCCAGCTCACCAAAGCTCTCCTTAATACCGGTTCTCAAGCTTATGATTCCCTCCTGAAAAAGCGCGAAAAGCTCACCTTCTTTCGGATCGTCCATGAGACTAAGGACTTGATTGGAAGGAATGGGGCTGTTTTCGAAGGTGTAATTGGCTTTGATAGCTTCAAAGTTTGATTCGAAGTGCCAAAGCCCGGATGCATTCGTTCCAGTAAAAAAGGAGTCATCCGAGAGTTGAGTAATAGAACTCACCTCATCTCCGGCAAGAACCGGTCGATTATTGATCAAAGGAGTCAAGGCTTGAATAGTGCTGGATTCGTCCAAAAGTGAAGCGGAAGGAAAGAAAGCAACTCCGCGATCGGTCGCCATCCAAAGGCGATCAGACCGATCAAGCAGAATATCATTCACTCGATTATCTGGAAGTCCACCGATATTTGAGGCAGAGCCAAAGCTCAGTGACCTCCCAGTATCAGGATCGAAAAGCCGTAAAGTTCTCCCAAAGCGATTTCCTTGGACTATCCAGACTCTTGATTGAAGATCTGTCACAAGTTTTCTTGAAAGGAGTAAGCCAGGGACAGGTATAGACTGAATTCCTTCGGAATCTAGTCTGAATAATCTACTATCCTGATCAAATACACCTACCCAGAGATTTCCTTGAGCATCCGTGGCAAAGGCACTAATGGGTAGTTCATCTTCTCCATTTGGTAAGGAGAGTTTTTCCAAGGCTTCTCCATTGGATTTCCATAGGCCACTTGGAGTGCCCCGATAGTTTTCACCATTCCAGGTAATTGAGGCCGTCACAGAGTCAGGAGTATTAATTTCTTTCCAAGTACCAGATTCTAAAGCACTCGTCATTGAAGAAGCTGAGGCAATCACACCCTCATTTATATCGTATCTAGCGGGAAAAGAGAGAGGATTACTATCAATCATGCCCAGCCCATTCGAATTGCTTACAGGTCCATTTGGGGCGATCTCTTCTGTTTCACCTGAAATTAGAATCCCTTCATTTTGGATCAAATAATTGAGGCCTGATTCGTTCACCCAAAAGTCTTGCAGAGGAGCTGCTGATTGGTCGATTAGACTAAAATTACCAGAATCATCAAGTGAGAAAACCTGATTCTCTATTTGAAAATAGACCTCTCCATCAATGGATTTTAAATTTCTTGCTCCATTAATCCCAACCAGGAACTCTATTCCTGAAATAGAAAACTCTACGATTTCTCCGCTTTGGCTTAATGCCCACTGAGCTGCCCCATCAATGGTCAGATTCCCCCAAATAGTTTCTTCTGAACCAGAAACTGAATTCCAAGACCTAAAATCCTTTAGATTGGAATCCAAAGATGCAAATCGAATTCCTTCCTCGGTACCAATAAAAATGTGAGTTGAATTACTTGCTACACTAAAGACTCGCAGCTCTTCTCCATTCTCCCCAAGATTCAGATAAGTTTCTTTTAGGATTTCATTTTGGAGATCGATTTCGGCAAAGCCAAAGCTCCCTGAAACCCAAACCTGTTCGTTTTGACTTGAAAATCCGGTTAACGTTTTGTCTGGAATAAACTCACTGTCCCGAATTCCGAAAAAGGGAATGATATCCGATTCAGAAATAAAATCAATGATTCCATTCTGATGGGCCACAAGCAATTGATTCTGTGAATCGTCAAAGAATAGACTTTGAAGGCTTTGGGTCGATAGACCCTCGATCCGGTTTAGCTCATCCAATTCTTCATTTGGGCCTGAAAAATAATAGAGGCTATTAGGACTTAATACAAAGAGACTTTGATTATCGCTTCCAGATATCTTTTCGCCTTGAGTATAGGTGGAATGATATCGCCAATTGCCCACTGCCTGCTGCCCGAAAAGCGGCAAAGAGGACAATAACAGAATCCAAGAGAAAAGGAATAAGGACTTATTCAAGGTCTTCATAAAAGCACTTTCTACACCTGGCTTCATAGGTTTCTTTTTCTCCCAGAAGGACCTGTCCCTCTGCTGAAGTTTTGCGGAAAGAGAAAGAAGCAAGGTCACCACATTTCATGCAAATCGCATGGAGCTTGGTGACATATTCGGCGATAGCCATGAGCTGAGGAACCGGTTCAAAAGGCTTTCCTTTAAAATCCATATCCAATCCTGCTACGATTACCCGTTTGCCTTGATTTGCCAATTTTGTAGCCACCGATACAATCTGGGAATCAAAAAACTGCACCTCGTCAATTCCTACCACATCACAATCCCCTGTGAGAAGTAAAATATCCTCAGCAAAATTAACGGGTGTGGACCGAATTCTGGTATCATCATGGCTCACCACCTCGGTAGTATCATATCTCTTATCGACACTTGGCTTGAAGATTTCCACTTTTTGCTTAGCTATGATGGCACGGTTGAGTCTTCGAAGTAGCTCTTCGGTTTTACCGGAAAACATACATCCGCAGATTACCTCGATTTGGCCTTTGGTTTCCGGTCCCTGTTTTTTACCAATGCTCGGTTCTATAAACATATCAATCGCTATACTTCATATGTGGGAACTTGTTTGGTTCTGCCACCCGAATTCTGATTACGCCCTTTTCTATAATGCTTTGGCAAGCCAAACGCTCCCCTAGCTTTAATCTTCCTAAATCAAAAAATCGCCTTTCAAATTCATTCATGGGTGAGAGGTTTTTTTCTCCATCTACCATGATCATTTTGCACGTGGTACATCTACCTTTTTTCCCACAGGCATGCATCCAATCTATGCGATTTTCGTGAATTAAATCAATAACTTTACGATTGCCGTCGTTTGTATTTATTTCGAAATCAAACATGTTTTCAATGATGATTTTGGGCATCGACGCGTTGATTTATTTTAATCTGATTTACTGTGGACCAAATTAACAGCAAATATTTAGAAAATTATGCCTCTCAATATGCGAGTGAGGTTTGTAAAAAGTTTTTCACTGGGAAGCAATTCATCTCCGGACAAGATATCGTGAGTCTGACTAATAGTACTCAGGTGAATTTTTTTGTGCTGAAGGAGCTTTTTTCTCAGTGGCAAGATGAACTGGAGAAGCTGAAGAGCAATCCCTACTTCGATTACCGAGATATCACGGTCCATGATGCACTGACCAACTTCATGAATATTCTTTCAAAAAGAATAAAGGTGGAGAAGTCAGATTTCCAGCCACTGCTTGAAAGTGCTACCAAGGCCGCTATTCAAGTTGCAACAGATCCAGTTTCCTATTTCAAGGCTGAAATCGAGCGAGCACCAAAAGATCATATTAATGAATATCTTAAGGATAATCAGAAGTACTATAAGTGGCATGTGCCTGTTATCTCTTTCCTTATTGACAAAGCTGGTTTTGGGCTGGAGAAAGAACCGTATCTCAAGGCAATTGCCGCAAACTATCAAGTAATCAAAGATGACTTAGAGTCTCAGAACCTTCTTCTCGCAACATTGGGTGATGTAGCTCCATTTGATTTGGATGCTTACTTGGGTTCTGATTCAAGCGGATTGGACACTTCCTCTGGTGAATCCTTTTTTGACTCAGTTGGTAAAACGGAAACGGTAGCAAGTCCTGCCGTGGAGGAAAAAGTAGGGGAAGAACCTCTACCAGAAATAAAAGAAGAAGAACCGTCTGCCGAGCCAGAGCCGATCCAGGAGCAACCTGCTATTTCTAATCCTAGTGGAAAACTAAATGCGGCTGAGCTTAAACGTCAGTTTGAGGTGGAGTCTTACCCAGGGATGAAATCAGTAGTGAGTAGCTTGGCTGAAAGTCTTGCCATTAACCAACGCTTTATGTTTACCAAGGAGCTATTTGAAGGAAACTCTGACTTGCTTATGCACGCTCTCAAGAAGATTGATGCCAGTAATGGATTCGAAGAGGCAGTGAATTATATCGATGCTCGATATGTGGAGGAGATGAATTGGGATATAAATTCAGATCCAGTTCAGGAGTTTCTCAGGTTGATCTACCAAAGATTTGAGAACTGAGAAACCAAATTTTTTCCGGTTCATTTATGAAACATTGTTGCATTAGCTAATAATTAGCTTGGTTTATACAAAGATTATTTGGATTTTAAATTTTTGGTCGTTGCCTTGCACACTTAATGAGTGAGAAAATAGAAGAAGAATACGATAAAGAACCTAAATTCGATGCAGGTCTGAATCCAGTGGATAACTACTGGTATCTCATTAATTATTTAAGGGATCTTATCAAGGCATCTGAGATTAAGGCGGGCTTGGTTCTTTCTTTTTATGGTCTGCTCTTTAATTTTTTCTTCCAGTTCTCAGATCACTTATTCACCACAGCTTCGGATGATCCAGCAGTCTATATTTTCATGGTCTTTTGGTTCGTGTTTAGCGTGGTATCCATCTATTTCAGCTTTCGATGCTTCATGCCTCAAATCGAGGATAAGTTTGACAATTCGGTATTCTTTTTTGGGGATATCCTAAAGGAATATGGTGGAATAAAAGACTATGTGAGGGAACTTGAGCGAATAACTAAAAAAGCAAGTCCTCTTTACCGCCAACTCGGTGAGCAGGTCTTTGTGAACGCCAAAATTACTGCCGCAAAGTTTAAGAATGTGAACTTATCTATTAAGTATCTTTCCTATAACATTGGCTTATTGTTTGTTTTTATTTTGTATTATGCGATCAAAGCTTACCTACAAAGCTAACCCAGAGTAATCAATGAAGGATTATCTTTTTTTACGCCGTACGGTCCTGAATAGGCTCCAGGAGGAGTTACCTGAGCATCTCACTTACCATGGAATCGCCCATACACGGGATGTTTTAAATGTATGCAATCAATACATTCGAAGATTCAATCTGAGCAAGGAGGATCGAATTATGTTGAAAATTGGTGCTACCGTTCATGACATGGGTTTCTTAAAAAGTCCGAAAAATCATGAGGAGACCGGAGCCAATATGGCTGAGAAGATGATGAAGGAAATTGGAATGAGCCAAAAGCGAATTGATGTTATGAGAGGGCTTGTAATGGCGACCAAGATTCCTCAATCTCCAAAGACGGAATTAGAGATGATTATCTGCGATGCTGATCTGGACTACCTAGGAAGAGATGACTATCCTGAGATTAGTAAAAGATTGTATGAGGAGCTCAGCTTTATGAAGATTCTTAAGACTAAGGAAGAATGGAAAAACCTTCAAATTAATTTTTTAAAGTCTCATTCCTTTCATACCCCTTTCGCTATTAAAAACAGAGAGCCTAAAAAGCAATATTGGTTAAATAAGTTATTAAAGTCTTAACCTAACCTTCCCAGCTGCGAAGCTCTGGAAGCATCCATTTTTATAAAAATAAATAATAGCATGGTGAAGGACCATAATGAAGATCCTCCATAGCTAAAAAAGGGAAGCGGGATGCCTATCACTGGAAAAAGACCAATTGTCATCGCGATATTGATCATAAAGTGGAAAAGGAGGATAGAAACCACACAGTATCCGTAAATCCTCGAAAAACGATTCTTTTGCCTTTCTGCCATAATCACCAGTCTTACCAGTAAGGCTAAGAATAAGCTAATCACCACCAGACTGCCGAACCATCCGAATTCTTCTCCGAGTGTACAAAATATGAAATCGGTGTGTTGCGCAGGGACAAAGTCGAATTTCGTTTGTGTTCCCTCTAAATAGCCCTTACCGAACATTCCCCCAGATCCGATGGCAATTTTAGATTGTGTTACATTCCAGCCAACACCTAACGGATCGATATCAGGGTTGAAAAGGACCATAACACGATTTTGCTGGTGCGTAGGAAGTTTAGAAACTACAAAATCAATGCTGTAGGTTAAACCTATCAGACCAAGACCAATAAGACTAAAAACAACAGTTTTTTGCCATGATCTTTTACCCAAAAGGATAAAGAAAAGACAGATCGCAGCTATCGCAATTGCCAGATATAGATTGTTCTCAATTCCAAGCGAAAGTAGCACGATGGTTATCATACCGATTCCAAGTAGATAATATTTTGCTGGCAAACCTTCCCGGTAGAACATGATTAAAAGGGAAAAGTAAACCATTGCCGTACCGGTATCTGGCTGTAGTAAGATCAGGATAACTGGAATGAAAAAAACCGCAAAGGCCTGCATTTGATATTTGGGCTTACTCAAGTCAAAAGTGGGCCGCTCCATCAATTTCGCCAGAGCCAGGGCAGTAGCAAATTTGGCGAATTCACTAGGTTGAATTCTAAATGAGCCTACTCCAATGGATAGTACTTGTCCATTCACCTCCTTACCCACAAATGGGGTGAGAATAAGCAAAACCAGGAAACCTATGTATAAGGGTATCGCGAGATTTTCAAATAATCGATAATCCGCCGCCATAATCAGGATGATTAGGACTATGGCCGTACCTATCCAAACTAGCTGTTTTCCTGAATTAATACCAAAATCAAAAATGCTCTTGGCATCTGTGCCATCATAAACTGCGGCATAAATATTAAACCAGCCAATAATAACCAGAGCGAAGTAAATCAGGATTGTGCCCCAGTCAACTCTATTTACCTGAATATCTTGCCTCATCAATAAATAAAGTTCCCAGCCAAAACGTAGTCCTGAAGTTCCTGTCGAAGAACTTCACCTCTAAGATATTTCTCTATCATCAAGGAAGCTGTACTTGCTGCGGCTCTTCCTCCCCAACCTGCATTTTCTACGTAGACAGCAATGGCAATTTTCGGATCATCCTTTGGTGCGAAGGCAACAAAAACTGAGTGATCTTCGCCATGAGGATTTTGAGCTGTGCCTGTTTTTCCTGCGATCACTATATCCTCCATTACAGCTCTTCCGGCAGTTCCATAAACGGCTTCAGCCATCGCATCTTGAATCAGGTTGAAATGCCGAGAGTCAACTCCCACATCATGCCTTTCTCTGAATTTTGCAGGTATTTTTTCTGGGTCACCATTGACAGCTTTTACCAGGTGAGGAGTGTAGTAGTATCCCTTATTCGCAAAAATAGCAGCAAGATTAGCCATCTGTAAAGGTGTGACTTGAAGTTCGCCTTGACCAATTGAAAGGGAATAAATAGTGGAGTACTTCCATCGACCTTTACCGTAAATTCTATTGTAATAATTACTCGAAGGTATAGAGCCGGCCTTTTCTCCTCCAGTATCCATACCTAACGAAGACCCTAGACCAAATTTTTCAACTTTTTCTTTCCATGCGGTCAAACCAATTTCAGTGTCTTTGTAGGTATTTGACGAAACTCCCTGATTGATCATTCTTCTGAATGCCTGATGGTAGTAGGGATTGCAGGAGTTTCGGATTGCTCCAAAGAGATTCACAGGTGAGGGGTGATTATGACATGCGACTAAGGATCGATTACAAGCAAATGTAGTTTCAGGAAAGATTATACCCTCCTGAAGACCAATCAAGCTTTGAACAATCTTGAAAATGGATCCCGGAGGATACATGGCCATAATTGGTCGATTGAAAAGAGGTTTGGTCGGTAATGAATTTAAGGCTTGGTAGTTTTTTCCAAAGTCGGCTCCAGTTAGATCATTTGGATCGTAAAATGGAGCTGAAATCATGGATAAGATCTCCCCAGATTTAGGCTCAATGGCAACAACAGATCCGGTTTTACCCTGCATTAGCATTTCTCCATATTTCTGGAGCTCCATGTCTAGTGTGGAGGTAATATTCAAACCTTCAACCGAAGCAGTATCGTAGGCCCCACTTTTAAATGGTCCTTTGTCGATACCACGAACATTGACCATTTTGTACTTGGCACCTTTTTCACCACGAAGCATGTCTTCGTAGTACCTTTCCATACCGCTCAATCCTACGTAGTCGCCTTGCTTGTAATAGTCAGTCGTATCCCTTTCAAGTCCCCGACCACTAATTTCACCTATGTAACCCAGTGCATGCGAACCAATGGGCTCTGGGTAAGATCGGACAGATCTCGTGGTAATGAACAGCCCCGGATAATCAATTAGGTAATCCTGAATCTTTGCGAAATCCGTAGTGGAGATCTGTTTTTTAAGAATTGATGGCTTTACCCTGGAATATTTCTTTGCTGCTGCAAATTTTTCCTCAAGCTCTTCTTTCTCCAGCTCAAAAATCTCCAAGAATCTCGTCGTGTCCTCTAAAGTGAATTCCTTTGGAACCACCATAAGATCAAAGATGGGATCATTATACACGAGCAGCTTTCCATTTCGGTCGTAAATGAGACCTCGATAGGGATGATCCACTATTCTTTGGACAGCATTTCTTTCGGCTTTTTTCATGAAGCTGTCGTCCAAAACCTGAATGGAAAACAGCTTTGCGAGCAAGACAAACCCAACCAAAAAAATTACGATGATTATGATTTGAGGGCGCTTGTCTGTCATTTAAATTACCCTTCTACGTGGGAAGAATAGAAGTTGTACAATAATAGCCAAAATGAGGGTGAAAATCGAGGAGAAAAAGCTTTTGTTTAGCACATTTAACCAATTTCCGGTTCCCCAGAAATCTACCGAAAATAAAAGCATGCTAAATGCGAAAAATAAGGGGAATGAATAGGTAATAAACCAACTCATGCTTTGGGACCGTATTGAAGGAATACTGCCTTCATCATAGCCTCCAGAAGGGCTTACCGTTTTAAGCCAAAAGTTTCTCAAAAAAGCTAATAAAGTGGCTGCAGCAGCGTGCATTCCAATGGTTTCATAAAAAATATCAACACTCAGGCCCATAAAAAAAGCGATGATCATCAAAGGAATGGTTCGTATTGAGATCGGCAGCAAGAGGATTGCTAGCAAATAGATAAAGCAGAAGGCGACTCCAAAAAGGGCTAGATTTTTGAGTAAAAGAACCTGAACACTCAAGAGTAGAATAAACTGCCCCACTAATCCGAAAATAGATCTAAAATTCATTCGGTAATTCGGATTGTGAATAAAGGGAGTCTAGTTCACTGATTTGAGTGTTTTCGACAAGATATACGTAACCGACACTGCTAAAATCAGTGGTTAATTCAAGATCGATATTCAGGTAGTTTGGATTGTCTGTAGAAGGACTCACTTCGGTAATAATACCAATCGGTATACCTTCAGGAAAAACTGCATTGAAACCTGATGTGATCACTGAATCTCCAGCTTGAGCGATAACGTGACGAGGAACATATAAAAGCTTTGCTTTTTTAGCGTCATCACCCATCCATTTTACTGAACCAAATACATCAGAGGATTTTATCTTGGATGATACCAGTAAATCGGTATTCAGAAGAGAAATACCAACGGCAAAGTTTTCAGAAACACTCTTCACACGTCCTACTACTCCTTCCTGGTTGAATATACCCATTCCGGGTTTCAGGCCGTCCTTTGATCCCTTATTCAGAGTGACATGATTTTGGGCGAAGCGCAAAGAATTACTAATCACTCGCGCACCACGAACCTCAAAAGTGGCTTCAAAAGCAGAGTCCATTTCAATGTAAGTCGAGTCCGGATGAGTATAAGTGATGTCAAGTCGCTCCATAAGAGTTGCGTTCTCTTCTTGGAGAATTTTATTGGCGTCATCTAGATTGAAAAAATCCGTGATACTGGATTGGGTTTCTAAAACACTGCCGACTAATCGGGATGAAGAATTAAAGAAAGCCGCTCCTTGAGGGGAATTGTTTGAAACGATGAGCCAGATTGCGATCGCTTCTAGTACTACGAATAAGATAAATGCTCTGAGATTGTAAAGGAACTGGAGGATTCGTAGCATTTAATCTTAGCTCATCAAAACGGTTCTGAAATTGTGAACATTTTTCAATGCTGTTCCGGTACCACGGACCACAGCTCTGAGCGGATCTTCCGCGATATGAATTGGAAGTTTAGTCTTCTGATGAAGTCGCTTATCCAAGCCTTTAAGCAAGGCCCCGCCACCAGTTAAGTGGATTCCATTGTCATAAATATCTGCAGACAATTCAGGGGGAGCAATCTCCAAAGCCTTCAGAACTGCCTCCTCAATTTTGGACACCGATTTATCCAAAGCGAAGGCAATTTCAGAATAGGATACCTTGATGACTTTAGGAATTCCCGTCATAAGGTCACGACCTCTGATTTCATAGTCTTCTGGACCATCTTCCAGCTCAGTAAGTGCTGAACCAATGGCAATTTTAACTTTTTCAGCGGATCGCTCGCCTATCAAAAGGTTGTGCTGACGTCGCATATAATCCAAAATATCCTTAGTGAAAGTATCACCTGCAACTCGAATGGATTGGTCAGCTACGATTCCAGAAAGGGCGATCAAGGCAATTTCGGTTGTACCTCCTCCGATATCCACGATCATGGAGCCCATCGGCTTTTCAATGTCAATTCCGATACCGATCGCAGCTGCAATTGGCTCAAAAATCATATACACTTCCTTTGCTCCAGCATGCTCAGCAGAATCACGAACCGCTCTTTTCTCTACTTCGGTGATACCTGAAGGAATACAGATCACCATTCTGTGAGATTGAGGGAAAAGACCTTTTTTCTGACCTGGAATCATCTTGATCAGACCACGGATCATTTGCTCTGCCGCGTAGAAATCGGCAATTACCCCATCCTTTAGTGGTCGGATAGTTTTGATGTTTTCATGCGTCTTTTCGTGCATGTTCATCGCCTCTCTACCTACCGCCAGAACTCGATTATTTGATTTATCAATAGCGATGATCGAGGGTTCATCTACCACGATTTTGTCTTTGTGGATGATCAGGGTATTTGCGGTACCTAGATCGATCGCGATATCGCTTGAAAAAAAGTCAAATAATCCCATTTCTTATTGGCTGGCTTTACGGTAAAGGATAATGAATTTACTTCTCCTGAGTCAGGAAAGCATCTTTAACTCAGCAAAACTATTATGTTGTGAGCACAATTCTGAACGAATTGGAATCTTTTTATAAACTTAACCTTGCAGTTAGTTTTTCATCCTAAAAAACTCACGATAAAACGGGCACAAAAAGTATGCTGAAAATGAGGAGGTCATAGTTTTTTCATTTGCAGCAGGAATTGTTTTTACATCAAAATTATTTTACATTTGTGCCGTATTTGAAAGTTTCTTGAGGGGACACCACGTCCCCTCTTTCTGTATTTGACTAGAAAATGCTAAAAGAAAAGCTCACTGATATTGCCGAGAAGCATTTGCCGGATGAAAATCACTATCTGGTGGATGTTGTGCTGAGCGAAAAAGCTGGGAAAAAACTGGTGAGTGTGCTGGTGGATGGCGATCAGGGAGTGAATATTCAGACTTGTGCTGATATGAGTCGGGCCATTTCTGAAGAAGTAGAAGCATATGAGGTAATCGAAGATGCATATGTGTTGGAGGTTTCTTCGCCAGGAGTTGATTTTCCTCTGAAGACGATGAGACAGTATCGGAAAAATCTTAACCGAGACTTGTTAATCACTTTAGCGGATGGAAAAGAAGTCTTAGGGACTTTGCTGGAAGTGGATGAATCAGTGGTTAAGCTGAACGCCAAAGAAAAAGCAAAGGGTAAATCAAAGAAAATAGTAACGAAAGAGGTGGAAATTCCTTTTTCTGAAATCATAAAATCAATTGTTCAGGTATCGTTTAAATAAATGACATGGATGCTAAAGTCTTAATTGAATCCTTCGCTGAATTTGCGAGATCAAAAAATGTGGATCGCCCTACCATGATCCGTATTCTGGAAGATGTATTTAGAGCTATGATCCGAAAGAAGTTTGAGTCGGATGAGAACTTTGATGTGACCATCAATGCCGATCAGGGGGATTTGGAAATATTCCGATATAGAGAGATCGTAGATGATAACTCAGAGGATATTTGGGATTTTGATAAGATAAGCTTCTCGGACGCCATCAAAATCGAGCCTGATTTTGAGATTGGCGAAGAGGTTTATGAGAAAATCGAATTGGATGACTTTGGAAGAAGAGCGGTGCAAATGGCGCGTCAGACTTTGATTCAAAGGATTAAGGATCTTGAAAAGGACATCCTATATAATAAGTATGAGGAGCAAGTAGGAGAGATCGTTAGTGCTGAAGTGTATCAGATATTGAGCAGAGAGGTACTTTTGATCGACCAAGAAGGAAATGAATTGATTTTGCCGAAAGGCGAGCAGATTCCAAAGGATAGATTTAGAAAAGGAGATTCAGTGAAGGCGATCGTTCACCGAGTGGACATGTCAAATGCTAATCCAAAGATTATCCTTTCCAGAACTTCTCCAGTGTTCCTTGAGAGGCTTTTCGAAAATGAAGTTCCTGAGGTTTATGATGGATTGATTACCATCGTGAAGATCGTAAGAGAGCCAGGAGAAAGAGCGAAAGTAGCGGTGGAATCTTATGATGATAGAATTGATCCGGTAGGAGCATGTGTAGGGATGAAAGGGTCTAGAATTCATGCTGTGGTTCGTGAACTACAGAATGAGAATATCGATGTGATCAACTATACCGAGAATCTTGATCTGTATGTAAGTCGAGCTTTGAGCCCTGCCAAGGTTTCTTCTTTGACTATCGATCAGGAAACGAAAAGAATTTCTGTATTCCTGAAGCCAGATCAGGTATCACTTGCTATCGGTAAAGGGGGACACAATATTAAGTTGGCCTCGAGACTTGTGGATTATGAAATAGATGTATTCAGAGAGCTGAGCGAATTTGAAGAGGAAGATGTATTGCTTGCAGAATTTGCTGATGAGATCGATGAGTGGATCCTAGAAGAATTAAAAAAGACTGGACTTGATACAGCAAAGAGTGTATTGAATCTTACTGTGGAAGACTTGTCCAGAAGAACAGAATTAGAGGAGGAGACTATTGAGGAGATTTTCAAAATCCTAAAGCAGGAATTTGAACAATAAATCTTTAGCCCCGCCAGAAGAATAAAAGACGAAAATCGAAAGAGTTTTTAGCTTATGTCAGACGAAAAAATGATGCGATTAGCCCAGGTAGCTCGGAAGCTCAACGTTGGTACGGCGACCATCGTGGAGACTCTGGCTAAAAATGGCTTTGAAGTCGAGAATAATCCGAATTCCAAGATCAACATGACTCAGGTCGAGATGTTGAATAAGGAGTTTAGATCCTCTGCATTAGAAAAAGAGGAGGCTTCCCATTTATCCATTGGCAAACGCCATGAACCTCTCACGCTGGAATCAGAACCTAAGCGAGAAGAACCAGAGGCGCCTGCCCCTGCTCCGGAGCCTGAACCAGTAAAGCCTGAGCCAGTACCAACACCTGAACCTGAAGCGAAGGAGGAGCCTAAAAAAGAAGAGGAGCCAGCTGAACAAGTGAGTAGCGAAGCACCAAAGCTTGAAGGAATAAAGGTTCTTGGCAAAATCGATCTAAGCAAAACCGCCGGAAAGAAGCCTTCTTCAAAAAAGAAGGAAGAGAAGAAAGAAGAAAAGCCTGTAGAAGCTAAGGCTGAGGAAACTCCAGCCAAACCAAAAGAGGAACCAAAGGCAAAGGAAACTCCAAAGCCAGAAGAACCTGCTAAGCCAGATGCAGAAGTAATTGCTGCCAAGGCTGATTCTTTAAAGGGATTGACAGTTCTTGGGAAGATTGAGCTTCCTGCAGAGAAAAAGAAAAAAGGTGGGCCTGTTGCCTCTTCTGACGAGCGAAATAGAGATAAAAAGCGACCTCGTAAGAGAATCGATAAGGGCAATAATCGAAACCAGCAGAATCGGAACCAAGGTAACCGAGCTCAAAAAGGAGGTAAGCCGCAAAAAGGTGAACCAACTCAGAAGGAAATCCAGGATCAGATTAAGCAGACGCTTGCCCGACTTCAGGGTAATAAGTCTGGTGGAAAGACCAAGAGCAGAAAAGATAAAAAGGCCGAAAGAGAAAGAGAGGCAGAAGTAGAAGGAGCAGAAGAAACTAAGCTACTTAAGGTAACCGAATTTATTTCTGCAAATGATCTTGCTTCCCTTTTGGATATCAGTGTGAATGAGATCATTTCCACTTGTATGAGCCTTGGAATGTTCGTTTCTATCAACCAGAGGTTGGATGCAGAAGCTATCACCATTATCGCTGATGAATTTGGCTATGAAGTGGAGTTCACGAAGGATGCCGAAGAAGAGATTGAAGCTGAGGAAGTAGAAAGCGAAGAGGATCTTGAAGAAAGAGCTCCTATTGTGACGATCATGGGACATGTTGACCATGGTAAAACATCTTTGCTTGACTATATCAGAACCTCGAAGGTTACAGCAGATGAGGCTGGAGGTATTACGCAGCACATTGGAGCCTATGATGTGACTACTAAGGATGGACATAAAATTGCCTTCCTTGATACACCGGGTCACGAAGCCTTTACCGCGATGAGAGCTCGTGGTGCAAAAATCACTGACGTGGCGATTATTGTGATCGCAGCGGATGATAGCATCATGCCTCAAACAAAAGAAGCAATCAACCACGCACAGGTTGCTGGTGTACCGATGATTTTCGCGATTAACAAGATAGATCGACCAAATGCTAATCCTGATAAGATCAAGGAAGAATTGGCGAATATGAACCTTCTTGTCGAAGAATGGGGTGGTAAATACCAGTCTCAGGATATTTCAGCTAAGACCGGTCAAGGTGTAGATGATCTACTTGAAAAAGTACTCCTCGAAGCGGAGATTCTCGAACTTAAGGCTAATCCTGATAGAAATGCTCAGGGTACTGTAATCGAAGCCTCGCTGGATAAAGGACGTGGATATGTTGCCACTTTGATGGTTCAAACCGGAACCTTGAAAGTTGGTGATGTGATGCTAGCTGGTCAGCACTATGGTAGAGTGAAGGCCATGTTCGATCACTTGGGTAAAAAACTCAAGGAAGCAGGGCCTGCTACGCCAGCGCTTGTTTTAGGATTGAGTGGAGCTCCACAAGCTGGTGACATTATCAAGGTGTATGACACAGAACGTGAGGCCAGAGAAATTGCGAACTCAAGGGAGCAAATCCAAAGAGAGCAAAGTATTCGAACTAAGAAGCATATTACTCTTGATGAAATCGGTCGTCGTTTGGCTATCGGTAGCTTTAAGGAGCTAAATATCATCATCAAAGGTGACGTGGATGGATCTGTGGAAGCACTTTCCGATTCCTTGTTGAAGCTATCCAAGGATGAGGTAGGAGTGTCTATCGTCCATAAAGGTGTAGGTCAGATTTCAGAATCTGATGTACTTCTTGCTTCAGCATCTGATGCGATTATCATTGGTTTCCAGGTGAGACCTTCAGCTAACGCAAAGAAGCTTGCTGAGCAGGAAGAGATCGAAATCAGACATTATTCCATCATCTACGATGCGATCAACCAGATCAAGGATGCGATTGAAGGAATGCTCGAGCCAGAATTTGAAGAGGTTATTACAGGAAATATTCAGGTAAGAGAAGTCTTTAAGATTTCTAAGGTTGGAACAGTTGCCGGTTGTTATGTAACTGATGGCTTTGTTACCAGAAAGAACAAGATCCGTGTGATCCGTGATGGCATCGTAATTCACGAAGGAGAGATCGATCAGCTGAAGAGATTTAAAGATGATGTCGCTGAAGTGAAAGCGGGTTACGAATGTGGTATTTCGATCAAGGGCTACAATGATATCAAACTTGATGATACCATTGAGGGCTACGAGATGCAGGAAATAAAACGTAAAAAATAACAACTAGAGGAGCTGAAAAGCTCCTCTTTTTTTTATGCAGATTTTGATAGCATTTGTTTGGGGTGGATTCTGGATTTCGTTCTTCGGGTTATTCCTAGGTCTTATCCGACCGGTTTATAGCCTTTGGTTTCTGGACCGAATGAATCGAATGAAAGTCCTTAAGATTTACGGCCTTCCTTTGCTCTTTTTTGGTTTGATTATTCTCTTCCTTTAGGAAGCTACGCCACTGGTCGCTTCTTTTCTCAGGCTTTTGAAAGCCAAGACCATCAGTGCAATCGCAAGGAAGAAAAGTAAGGCTGCCAGAATAGCCAAAACATAGATTTGATCCTGGAAGTTTCTCCATGCGAATAGCCCTAATGAAGCCAGCGTTACGGTAAACATGAAGAACATAGGCAAGGTCACGAAAATGGCGTTTACTTTTTTCTTAATGAGCCAAACAGAAATAGTCAGCAAGGCTAGTGCTGCCAGGAGTTGATTGGCGGAGCCAAAGATTGGCCAAAGAGTTGAAAATTCTCCAGATGCTAAAAGCAGAACAGATAAGAAAACCACAATTCCTGTTGACACAAAACGATTTTTCGCAATGGTCTGAGCACCTTTCTGAGGCATGTCCTCGAAGTATTCTTGCAAGGTGAATCTGGCCAGTCTTGTGCAGGTGTCCAGGGTAGTTAAGGCGAAAGCGGAAACTGTAAGCGCAACGAAACCTACCGCGAATTCTTCAGAAACTCCCAGCGAAGAGATCATTCCTCCAAGTCCGGTTGAGAATAAAGGCACAGGACCTTCTGTAGTGAATCTATCAAGATATTCAGCACGACTCAAAATAGCTACAGCTCCCACAGCAATGATTGCCAGGAATGATTCGATGAGCATTCCTCCAAATCCAACCACTTTCGCATCGCTCACTTTATTTAACTGCTTAGAAGTAGTTCCAGAAGCCACAAGTGAATGAAATCCGCTTATTGCCCCACATGCAATGGTCACAAAAAGTACCGGAAAAATCAGTCCGAGATTTTCGCTTTTGAAATAAATCTCATTTCCCATTTGAATCTCTGGATTTGCGATGAAAACGCCTATCACTGCCGAGATTATGAGGCCATAGAGTAAGTAGCTGTTGAGGTAATCTCTGGGTTGTAAGAGTAAACTAACTGGCGTCACAGAAGCCACAAAGGCATATACCAGCAGGCATCCTATCCAGACTCTGTAGTCCAAAGCGAAGGGGAAAAGCGTACCGAGATAGACAAAAAGATACATCAACGTCACCCCAATGATAGTAAGGATGATGAAGGCATTTTTCCTGTTTCCAAACCTTTTGCTAAAACCACCGAAAATAACGGCCAGGATAATGAATGATATAGAGGCGGAGGCGACTCCTGGATTACTCACAAAGGTTTTTGCAATAATATCCGCAAAGACACCAATGACTAGAATGAGGGTGGAAAAGCTAAATAGGATGAAAAGCTGTTTTCCTTGTACCCCGATCTGGTTTTTAATAATGACACCTATGGATTTACCATCTGTTCTAAGAGAGGCAGCAAGGCTACCAAGGTCATGAACCGCTCCAAAAAATATTCCTCCAACAAGAATCCAAATCACGGCAGGAATCCATCCAAAAGTTAGGGCGATGATCGGCCCAACAATAGGTCCTGCACCTGCAATAGAAGCGAAGTGATGTCCCAAAACTACAATTGGCTTACTTGGCTCGTAATCTACACCATCCCGATGCGTATGGGCCGGGGATGGCTTTTCGTCATTCAGGTTAAATTTTTTGTAGACAAATGAGCCATAGATTTTGTAGGCAGCAAATAGGATAATTCCCGAAATACTCAATAGTACAGCTATGCTCATTTACTTTTGATTTTATGGATTTTCTTCAGCTTGGGTTTGGAAAATAATGGCTTGAATCCATGATTTAGCTTACAATTTAACAAAAGGCCTAAAACCTACATCCTTGGTCTGGTTCCTCAGATTTTATTTAATGGAGATAAGGTCTAAATTTGTCAACGCTTTGACTTCAAAGTCCCACCAAATTAGAATCTATGGCTTGGTTTAGAAGAACGGATAAAGGAATCAAAACCTCCACTGCTGATAAGAAAGATGCACCTGATGGTCTGTGGTTTAAAACACCTAAAGGCAACATCATTCATACCAGAGAGCTTAAAAACAATGCTTTTGTCTGTCCAGATGACGACTTTCACGTAAAAATTGGTTCGAAGGAGTATTTCGAAATACTTTTTGATGATAATAAATTCAAGGAGCTGAACGAAAAGATGACATCAGGTGACCCTCTTGAATTTAGTGACACCAAACCTTACACCAAGCGAATTGAAGCAACCATCGCGAAGACATCTTTAAATGATGCGGTTCGAACTGCGGTTGGAAAGATGAATGGACTTGATCTCGTGGTGGCTTGTATGGATTTTAATTTCATTGGTGGTTCTATGGGATCTGTGGTAGGTGAAAAAATTGCGCGGGCTATCGATCACTCATTGAAGAATAAGATCCCATTTCTCATGATTTCAAAATCGGGTGGAGCCAGAATGATGGAAGCAGGCTTTTCCCTGATGCAGATGGCCAAGACTTCAGCAAAGCTCGCTCAGCTCAGCCAGGCAGGCGTTCCTTATATCTCGCTTTTAACCAATCCTACCACAGGTGGTGTGACTGCTTCTTATGCGATGCTTGGCGATTTCAACATTGCAGAGCCAGAAGCACTTATTGGTTTTGCAGGTCCAAGGGTTATTAGGGAGACTATTGGTAAGGATTTACCCAAAGGATTCCAAAGTTCGGAGTTTGTTTTGGAACACGGATTTCTTGATTTTATCATCGATAGAAGGCAGTTGAAATCCAGACTTACAAGTCTTCTGAACCTGTTGAATAATTAATCAGTTTACATTTAGAATTAACAATCACTTTCTATCCAAAAATGGGCTCTCATTTGATAGAAAATGGGTTTTAATAAATATATTTGTGATCCCGATCTCGGGTTAAATTATTAATGAAATAAAACGTATATGGGTTCTGTAATAATCACATCGATTGTAGCCTTTACGATTATCATCTTGCTGCTCGTATTTATCTTACTATTCGCGCAGTCAAAGCTTGTATCCTCAGGTGATGTTAAAATCATCGTAAACGGGGATACAGAAAATCCGATCATTACTTCAGCGGGTACGAACTTGCTATCCACCCTAGGAAATCAGAAGATTTTCCTTCCATCTGCGTGCGGTGGTGGAGGTACTTGTGCCATGTGTAAGTGTGTCATCGAAGAGGGTGGAGGCGAAGTTCTTCCTACGGAGGAAGGTCACTTGAGCCGAGCAGAAAAGCAAGAGAATGTTCGTCTTTCCTGCCAGGTAAAAGTGAAAAATGACATGGAGATCCGAATTCCTGAAGAGATTTTCGGTATCAAGAAGTGGGAGTGCGAGGTAATGTCAAATTACAACGTGTCTACTTTCATTAAAGAATTTAAAGTGAAGTTGCCTGAGGGTGAGATTTTGGATTTCGAATCCGGTGGATATATCCAGATTGATGTTCCAGAGATTACCGTAAACTTTAAGGATATGGATATCACTCCACATCCGGAGTTGGGTCACCCAGCTGATGTTTACCAAAGTGATTGGGATAAATTTGGTCTTTGGGACCTTGTAATGAAGAATGACGAGGAGCTATTCAGAGCATATTCCATGGCTAATCACCCAGCTGAAGGTAACATCGTAATGCTTACCATTCGTATTGCTACTCCGCCATGGGATAGAGCGAACAACAGATGGATGGATGTAAACCCAGGAGTTTGTTCCTCTTATGTCTTCAGTAGAAATCCAGGTGACAAAGTAATGATCTCTGGACCTTATGGGGAATTCCACATCAACCCGACCGAAAGAGAAATGATCTATATCGGTGGTGGTGCTGGTATGGCTCCTCTTAGATCTCATATTTTCCATCTTTTCCACACTGAAAAAACTGGAAGAAAGGTTTCCTATTGGTATGGAGGTAGATCAAAGAAAGAGCTTTTCTATACGCCTCATTTTAGAGATATCGAGAAAGACTTCCCGAATTTCAAATTCTATATTGGATTGTCTGAGCCTCTTCCAGAAGATAACTGGAAAATCAAAGAAGAACTTGACGATGATGGTGACGGATATGTAGGATTCATTCACCAGGTTCTTTACGATAACTACTTGAAGGACCATCCGGAGCCAGACGAGGTTGAGTACTACTTATGTGGACCTCCACTGATGAATGCCGCGGTTCTTAAGCTTCTAGATGACTTGGGAATTCCAGATGAAAATATCCGATTTGACGACTTCGGAGGGTAATATAAAATCTCGCCAATTTGGCGAGATTTTTCTTTTTCATCATTTTTTAAAATTTCAAATAAGATCTGATTCTTCTTAAAAATTTTATTCTTTAGGCAGATATTTTTTCCCTATTTTTACCTAAGCCTAAAGTAACATGAGAATAGAATCTTTCTTCGATCCTGTGGACGAATTCCTATGGCAATCCAAGTATTCGGATAGCTCATTTTTTGAACAGATTCATATTTATCGGGAGAGCTTTCCGGATTTACAAGGTGTTCACATTGCCTTAATTGGGCTAAAGGAGTCAAGGGGTTTCGGTGGGGGCGAGAGCATTGAGCGAGGGAGTACGGAAATTCGTGAAAAGCTTTATCATTTGAAACGAGGCTTAAAATCTTATCGGGTAGCTGACCTGGGAGATTTGGTCTCAGGTGATTCTCTGGAAGAGACTTATACCAAGATTCAATTGGTAGGAGAATACTTGATGAAGAAACAAGTCTTACCGGTTTATTTCGGCGGAACTCATGATCTGGATTTTGGGCAATACATGTCCTATGAGAAAATGGAAAAGCTTGTGAGTATGCTCTCAGTTGATTCCAGCTTTGATCTGGAAGAGAACCAAGCTAAATCTGAGAGCCATATTCAGGACATAATCCTGCATCAACCTAACTTTCTTTTTTCCTTTTCGCAGCTAGGGTATCAGAGTTTTCTGGTTGATCCAAAGCTTCTAGGAGTCCTAGAGAAGCTTTCATTTGATCATCTCCGGTTAGGTCAATTAAGGGATAACTTTTCCGATTCGGAGCCTTTAATCAGGGAAGCTGATTTCCTAAGCTTTGACTTGTCGGCAATCCAGTCTTCAGATGCTCCGGGAGCTTTGAATCCCCAACCCTTTGGTCTCACAGGAGAAGAGGCATGTCAAATTTCCTGGTTTGCAGGTACCAATGAAAAATTGAGCTCTTTTGGAGTTTTTGGTTATGACCCCTATCAAGATGATATGCATAATAAAACAGCTAAGATTGTGGCTGTCATGATTTGGTATTTCATTGAAGGATTTTATTCTAGAAAGGATAGCCAAAGCTTCGAGGGTAGCGACTATGTGAAATACCGCGTAGCATTAGATAACAAGCCAAATGAGTTGGTCTTTTATAAAAGTAAAAAGAGTGGAAAATGGTGGATGGAAATTCCGCCTCAAGAAGGTTTTCCATATAATCGGATCCAAACGGTAGCCTGTAGCTATTCAGATTATGAGATGGCCCAAAAAGGTGAAGTGCCAGAGCGTTGGGTAAATGCTCAGATCAAGCATTTATGAAAGTGTATACATCGGGTCAGTTGGCCTTGAGAAATGGACAGGATAGACCGGAGATTTGGGTTTGTTATAAAGGAGTGATCTATGAGGTCACAGAGTCTAGACTTTGGAAAGATGGAAAGCATTACGAGCATTGGGCTGGGCAAGACTTGACTTTGGAGCTTAGCGATGCTCCCCATACTGAAAAGGTTTTTGAGAAATTTGAGGCCATAGGCCAATTGAAAAAGAAATGATTTTAATTGCAGATAGTGGCTCCAGCAAAACCGACTGGAGAGTAATTCATAGCAACAACGAGGTAAGTCAGTACCGAGGAGTCGGTTTTAATCCTTATTATCAGACTTCAGAGGAGATGGCCATGGAACTTCGACAAGACTTCTTAATAAATCTGCAATCTGAGATTGAGAAGGTTTATTATTATGGTGCTGGATGTTCTTCGCCGGAGAGAAATCAGGAGGTTGAAAAGGCTTTACACACTATTTTCCCAGAGGCCGATATTGTCGTCAATCATGACCTGGCAGCTGCAGCTCATGCCACATGCGGCCATAATCCTGGGATCGCATGTATTTTGGGAACAGGTTCTAACAGTTGCGATTACGATGGAACCGAAATTACTGCTACCCGACCTGCACCTGGATACATACTCGGAGATGAAGGAGGCGGCGGTTACGTAGGTAAGCAATTCCTCAAGGATTTCATTAACTCTGAAATGCCAAAGGAGATTCGTGATGAGGTGGAAAGCAATTTCGCTTTAACAGCTAATATCATTCAGGAGCATGTCTATAGACAGCCATTCCCGAACCGATACATGGCTAGTTTTTGTAAGTTCATTTCAGAGCATAAATCGAATCCTTATTGCTATAATCTTTACTATCAGGCTTTCCTTGATTTCTTTGAGAAGCATGTAAAAAAGTACAATAACTTTGAATCGAAACCAGTGAATTTTGTAGGGTCCATTGCTTACTATAATAGCGATATTCTGCGCAAAGCTGCTTTGGATTCCAATATTCAGATTAACCTAATCTTAGAAAGCCCGATTGCGGGTTTGACTCTTTACCATCAGGAGAAATTATGAAAGTAACTGAGAGTTCCTCGAATTACGATAATCTGGAGGAAATGTCTGTTTCGGACCTTCTGTCGAATATGAATACCGAAGACAGAACTGTTCCTGTTGCCGTAGGCAAAATTATACCTCAGATATCCGCTTTAGTCGAAGAAATCGTACCAAGAATGGCAAATGGCGGGAGACTTTTTTATATAGGAGCAGGAACAAGTGGAAGATTAGGAATCCTGGATGCTTCAGAATGTCCGCCAACCTATGGGGTGCCACACGATATGGTAATCGGTCTGATTGCTGGTGGAGATGATGCCATCAGGAAGGCGGTTGAAAATGCGGAGGACGATCCCTCTCAGGCTTGGGTAGATATTCAGGAGTATGGCTTTAATGCCGATGATACCATTATTGGGATCGCTGCTTCTGGTACAACTCCCTATGTGATTGGAGGAGTGAAAAGGGCCAGATCAGAAGGCTTGCTTACGGGTGCGATTACTTGTAATCCTGGTTCGCCTTTGGCAAAGGAAGTTGAGCATCCACTTGAGGCAGTTGTAGGACCTGAATTTGTTACTGGAAGCACTCGCATGAAGGCAGGCACAGCGCAAAAGCTAGTCTTGAACATGATCTCTACCAGTGTGATGATTAAACTAGGGAGAGTCAAGGGAAATAAGATGGTGGATATGCAGCTTTCGAATGCAAAACTGGTTGAGCGGGGTACCAGAATGATTATGGAAGCCACAGGTCTTCCTGAATCAGAAGCTAAAGGCCTTTTACTGGAAAAAGGATCCGTCAGAGCTGCCACGGATTTTTTTCTGAGTGAAAAATAGAGGCCAATCTTTTCTCGAGATTAGCTTTTCATTTAGATAAGCTCTAATTTTGCGTCCCAATAAGAAATTGGTAGTCAGTTACTTCAATAAATAATCCAGCAGAGATGCTGCGTTGATATGAAAAGTCCAAAGAAACAGTTTTTCCAAGACTCTGAGAAGAAGTCTAATAAATACACCCCAAAGGAAGAGTCGAAAGACAAAGCCAAGTCCTTTAAATCCAAAAAGAAAGATTTCTCTCCGGAATCCCAAAACAAACCTCATGTGCCAAGAGGGTTTGGTAAAAAGAGAGGGCAGAAGCAAAAACAAGAGAACACCTATTACCAAGGTAGAAGCAAAGACGAAAAGCTAGTCTTCGGAAGCCAGAAACCAGAAAGACTATCCAAGCCGAAAAAGTCTTATGGCTTTGGAAAAAATAGACCAAGCAGAAATAATAACTCTGAGTCAGAACGCCCGGATTATAAATTCGAGTCTATTCCTGCACAGCGGAAGAAATCACCTGATCAAGAATTAAGACTTAACAAGTTTATCGCTAATGCAGGGATTTGTTCCCGAAGGGAAGCCGATGAATTGATTAAGAATGGAGAGATTTCGGTCAATGGAGAAGTTGTAAAGGAGATGGGGCTCAGAGTCAAGAGAACTGATAGAGTGGTTTATCAGGGAAAAAAGATTAATCCAGAAAAGCCCGTCTATATTTTACTGAATAAGCCAAAGGATTTTATTACGACTACTGATGATCCCTTGGAGAGAAAGACCGTCATGAATCTGGTGAAAAATGCCTGTGATGAACGCATTTTCCCCGTAGGAAGACTAGATAGGAATACTACAGGTTTATTATTTTTCACAAATGATGGAGAGCTTGCAGCGAAGCTTTCTCATCCCTCTAACCAAGTAAAAAAGATTTATCAAGTGACTTTGGATAAGCCTCTTTCTCAGAACGATGAGGCCGATGTCAGAGAGGGTTTGACTCTTGAAGATGGACCTGCACCAGTAGATGATATTCAGGTTTTATCTAAAGATCGAAGAATCCTTGGACTTGAAATCCATATTGGAAGAAACAGGATTGTCCGTAGAATTTTCGCTCACATGGGCTATGAGGTCACTGCGCTTGATCGAGTGATGTATGCAGGACTTGATAAAAAAGATTTGAAAAGAGGGAATTATAGGTTCCTCTCTGAAAAGGAAGTAATTCGATTGAAGTACTTTATTTAGGTGAAGCCTTTTAAGGATTTCTCTAATTCACGCTTTAGAACCAGTCCGCCTTTTCTCCAAAGAATTTTGCCCTTTTTGAAGAGGATGTAATGTGGAATTGACCGCACGCCAAATTGCTGAGCGAGCTGTGGATTCTTATCAATATTTACCTTTACCAGTCTTACTTTTCCATTGAGATCAGATAGAACCTGCTCAATTATCGGGTCCATGGTTTGGCAGGGTGCACACCAGTCCGCATAGAAATCCACCAAAACAGGATTTTCACTTTTTAGGATTTTTTCTTTTGGACTTTGCTTTGGCATGGAGGTAAGAAACAAAAAAACCGGCCAAGTGCCGGTTTTTTTGATGTTTGGACTAATTAGTTTCCGCCTTCACCTGCTGGTGCAGCTGGAAGCTCAATTCCTAATTTTGCTAAAACAAGCTCAGTAAATGGATCTTCTTCCTTAGTATAAAGAAGGATCGGAGCCTGTCCAGCTGTCTCTGCGAAAATATGGGTGTAGTTATTTTCTGCAGCTACGGCATTAATTGCATTAATCACTTTCTGCTGTACTGGATCAAGAAGCTCCTGAAGCTTTCTTTGATAGCTGATTTGAGCATCTTGCTCGTACTTCTGAATCTCCTGCTGAAGCTTTCCTAGCTCTTCTTCTCGAGCGGCTCTTGCCTCGTCAGTCATAGAGTTCATTGCCTGCTGATAGGTTTGAACCTGTCTCTGGAAATCAGCACCCTTTGTTTGGATGTTGGTTTGAAGTTGAGTTTGATAGTCCTGGATATCTGCACCGATTTGCTCCATCTCTGGCATCAAGTCCATAATCAATTCAACATTGGTATAACCAATCTTCATTTCCTGAGCATTCGCTGCAAATCCTACACAAAGCAATGCAATTGCCGAAAGGATAACTTTTACTTTCATCATTCTGTAGTTTTATAATTAATTGTTTTCTTCTATTCCCAATTCTGCTAGGACAAACTCTGAATAATCGTGAATCGGATTTGTATAAATCAGACCAGTGGGTACGGATGCCTTATCGAAAAGCATCCCAAGATTATTCTTTCTGGACACAACTTCCAGAGCGTCATAGATTTTGGACTGCAAAGGTTGCAATAATTCTGCCTGTTTTTGATAATATTCCCCATTAATTCCGAAAATTCTGCTGTTAAAGGCTTGTGATTCCTTCTCTTTTTGCTGAATTGTAGCTAAACGGGTCTTATACATCTCTTCGGTCAAGAGGACTTCCTCGGCCTGAAGTTGGGTGTAAAGCTCTTTTATTTCTACGTCAAGATCTCTAGCTTGTTTCTTCCATTGTTCTCCAAGCTTTTCTAATTCATCTTGAATAATCTTATAATCTGGATGTTTGTTCAGGATATATTCTGTATCCACGTATCCAAGCTTCTGAGCCTCAGAGGTGAGTCCAAAGCCTAGGCATAATACAAGTACAGAAACAAGCTTAAAGATTTTTAACATCTTATCTGAACTGTTGACCAATGGTAAAGTGGAATTGAGAGCCACTAGGTCTGAGAGCTCCTGGGATTGGATCAAATCCATAACCCCAATCTACACCTAGCAGTCCAAAGGCTGGCATGAATATCCTTGCACCCACACCGGCAGATTTTTTGAGATCATATGGGTTGAAGTCAGCATAAGATCCCCAGTTGTTTCCAGCTTCAGCAAATCCAAGTACGAAAATGGTTGCAGATGGATTTGGTGAAACAAGGAACCTAACTTCCATCACGTATTTGTTATAAACCACACCTCCATAAGGTTCTGGGTTTGCTGTCCCTCTGGAATCTCTACCTGGAGTGATGGACTGGTTTTCGTATCCACGAAGACCGATAATCTCTTGCCCAAGGGCAAAGTTATTGAAGGTCATACCGTCTCCACCCATTACAAATCTTTCAAGTGGAATCAAACCGATTCTGTCTCCATAAGATCCAAGGAATCCCATGTGAGCTCTAGCACTTGCCACCAATTTATTCGAACCGAATAATGGAGTATAAATTGATGCATCAAACATCCACTTATGGTATTCTAGCCACTTATACTTTTCCTCATCAGGTGACTCCCTATCGATATTTTGATTCAATGAAGAATATGGTGGAGTAAGAGTAGCTGATAGAATAATATTGGATCCAAATCTTGGATAGATTGGATTGTCAATGTTGTTCCTAGCAACTGTAGTATTAAATGCGATACTGTTTGAAACTCCAGTTGGGTAGCTCAATCCGAATGAGGTCCCGAATTGATCGAATTCATAGATCTGGAACTGCAGAGAGTTACTGATACTAAAGTAGTCATCAGGCCAGGTTACTCGTTTGGCCAATCCTAGCGTTACACCTGTGATTTTAAAGAATCCGATTTCATTTCCGAAGTTATCCTGATTAAAGAAATCTACTTGCCTTTGGACTGAATGATTAAAGCTAAAGCTCAAAGCATTTGGCTTCCTACCACCGAACCAAGGTTCCGTCAAGGAAATGGAATAATTTTGGAATGATCGACCATTCGCCTGAACTCTCAGAGAGAGTCTTTGGCCATCTCCAACTGGAAGTGGATCCCATTTATCGAAGTTGCCAATATTTTTTAAGGAGAAGTTATTAAAGGTCAAACCAACAGTACCAACAAATCCGAAGAATCCTCCCCATCCACCGGACAATTCAATCTGGTCATTAGGTCTTTCCTGAAGTTTGAAAGTGATATCCACAGTAGCCGCTTCAAAATTTGGTCTTAAATCAGGCTCTATGTTTTCCGGATCAAAGTAGCCAAGCTGAGAAAGCTCCCGTATGGTTCTTACAAGTAGGCTTCTGTTAAACTTTTGCCCAGGAAGAATTCTGATTTCACGCATTACCACGTGGTCTGAAGTTCTCTCATTACCTTGAATATTCACACTATTCACGGTTACTTGAGGACCTTCGAAGATTCTCATTTCCAAGTCGATGGAATCAGCGAATACGTTTACTTCTACCGGATCAATACTGAAGAAAAGATAACCGTCATCCTGGTAAAGAGATGAAACATCATCTCCCTTTTGAGGATCATAATTCAACCTTTTGTCTAGCTTCTCGCGATTGTAAACATCACCTTTTTTAATGCCTAGCTTGGCAAGAAGAACCTTGTCAGGGTGAATGTAATTTCCTCTGAAGGTGATATTTCTGTAATAGTATTTTTTGCCCTCTACTACGTCCAGATCAATATTGATTTTGTCCTGAGAGAAATCATAAACTGAATCTTCTACGATTTCCGCATCTCGGAAACCTTGTGAATTGTAGTATCCAATTACGTTGTCTTTATCCGCTCGGTATTCCTTGGGTATAAATTTAGAACCATTGAAGAAGTTAAGCTTCACTGTTTTGTTCAGGTAAGCTTTTGCATCTTCATGTGAAGCTGAATCAGTGCTAAGAAGGGCGTTTTTGTAGTCCTGAACTGTAGCATCTGTAGCTCTAGAAAAAAGATCCTTGAAAACGTGTACCCTAGCGTGCTCTTTGGTCTTCTTGAGTTTACTTTTAACCTTATTATCAGCAATCTCGTCATTTCCGTAGACCTTAATCTCATTAATTCTGACCTTGGTCTTGGTGTCAACTGCGAATCTGAGTCTAACACTATTTGGTAGAAGCGTATCTCTCTCCTGAATGACTTTAACCTCTGTATTTAAGAATCCCTTGTCTATGTAATACTTTTGAATGTTTCTCTTGGCATTATTCAAAACATCATCTCGTACCACGCGACCGCGAATGTTTATTTTATCTCGAAGCTCACTTTCCTGTGTTTTTCCAACACCAGTAAATTCTACTCTTGAAAATCTAGGTCTTTCAGTGAGATCAAGCAGAAGATAAATGTCGTCACCTTCGATTTTTGTAACGAGAATTTTCACATCTCCAATGATCCCCTGACTCCATAGCTTTTTGAGAGCATTTGAAATCTCGTCACCAGGAACTTCGATTTGATCGTCTACTTTGAGGCCAGAAAGAGAGATGATGGCTATCTCATCAAGTGTGGTAAGTCCGACAGCCTTAATTTCAGCAATGCGGTACTTTTCAGGTTTGGAGTAATTCAGCTCCAAAATATCTACTGGTTTGTTCGACGCATAGCGACTCTGTCCCAGACGAATCTGAGACATGGCTAGGCTAGCCCAAACAAAACAAATTAAAAACAGTAAACTTTTTTTCATCAATACCTCATGGTTTTACTTGCTCCCCAGTCTTTCCAAATCGCCTTTCCCTACGCTGATAATCTATTATCGCTTCGATAAGGTGTTCTCGTCTAAAGTCTGGCCAAAGTACTGGAGTAAAATGTAACTCCGTGTAGGCCAACTGCCATAAAAGAAAGTTGCTAATTCGAAATTCTCCACTAGTTCTGATCATGAGTTCAGGATCAGGAATATTGGGTGTTTCGAGATGATCATGGATTAGCTCTTGGCTAATCTCATTCACAGCAAGCTTTCCTTCTGAGATTTTTTGAGCAATGCGTTTGAAGGCCTCAGTGAGTTCCCATCGACCACTATAGCTCAGAGCTAAATTTAATATAAGCCCATCATTATTTTTGGTCGTTTCGTTTGCCCAAGCAAGCTTTTTCCGAACTGCTTCAGGCATACTTTCAATATCTCCCATGGCTGCAAACCGGATATTATCTTTCATCATCAGTGGAACCTGCTTTGTGATGGTTTTCACCAAAAGCTCCATAAGTCCATCTACCTCATCCTGAGGTCTGGACCAGTTTTCCGTGGAAAATGAAAATAAGGTCAGATATTTCACCCCTAGATCCTTAGCTCCTTCTATCGCATCCTTAACGGCTTGAACGGCATTTTTATGGCCAAATATGCGCATAGCGCCTTTTTGCTTGGCCCATCTTCCGTTGCCATCCATGATAATCGCGATATGTTTGGGGATGCGGGTGGGGTCTATTACTTCCTTCATACTAGATAGTATCCGAACAGCTCACTTTTTTGCAGGTACAAAAATGCTATTTCTTTTCCAATTATTCAGACTAAGCGCCAAATAATTAATAAGCGTAGCACTTGGTACTTGCGATCGTGTAACTAATCATAAGTCCGGTGAAGTAATACCAATCCTTGTCATTGGGATTGCCATAGTTAATCCCGTAGGGCTCATTTGGTGCATTTGGATTCTGGAACCTTGGAATGACTGGTTCCTGACTATCTATTTTATCCAGATAATCTGTAAATGTGGGGCGCATCCCCACCTCTAATGCCAGAGTCCAACGGTCGTTCAGTCTATATTTCACACCTCCACCAAACGGAATAACTAAGGTGCTTAAATTGTAATCACTTGAGACGTTGAAAGCATAAGTGTTTCCTCTAGCAATCACGAAAGTGTAACCTAGACCGAAGAATGCATATGGAGACCATCTGAATTCGGAATTATTCCTTAGATAGTCAAGGAAATTAAATTCCATGACAGCGCTGATTTCTACTATCCCTGCGCGGAATCTACCGTCCCTTACTTCTGCCAATCTATCGATAGGCTTAATGCTATCGGCTGCATTCAATCTTGCAAGATTAACTCCAGCTCGAAGAGACCATACATTGTCAAAATTTCTCTTGCCAAACAACGTTCCTTGAAGTCCTATCTGGCCCGGATCAATTCGACGAATAATATCTCCGGAATAGGCAGCCACTCCAGCTCCTCCACCAATCTCATATTTTTGAGCAAAGACTGCACCTTCAAATAGAAAAAACAGACTACTAAAGAGAATTAAGTGTTTGAAAATCTGAAAATTGACTTTTTTCAAGACGATGCAAGTTATGAAGTACCCAACGCATTAAAAACGCCCTTTAGTATCCGCTGGGTTAATTATTGTTAAGCTAAAATTAGTTCTAAAAAGGCTAATTAGGCCTAATTTCTCATATCAAAGCCCCAATTTAATTTTTGTCTCAAGGTATCAAAAAAATGATACTCTGGGAGCTTTACTAATTTAGCTGAAAACTTTTCTTTTTTTACTGTTAATCTCACCTTTGGCGAAATTGAAGTCGATCTGGAATCCAGCGATATCAAGAATTTCTTTGACCTACCTTCGATTTCAAAGCTGATCTCACTTTCGTCAGAAACTATGATCGGTCGGACATTTAAATTATGAGGACTAACCGGTGTGATCACGAAGTTCTTTGCTTCAGGTGAAATTAATGGCCCGCCACAGCTTAATGAATATCCGGTAGAGCCAGTAGGGGTTGAAACGATCAAACCATCAGCCCAATAGCTATTTAAATAGGTCCCGTCAATGTACGTATGCACCGTAATCATTGAAGAAGTGTCCCTTTTATGAATTGTAAATTCGTTAAGGGCAAAATTGAGTCCGTCGAATAAGGTTTTTTCAGAATGCAGCGATATTAAACTTCTCGATTCAATTTGATAGTCTCCTTCCACAAGGAATTTAACTGCCTTGGAAATATCCTCTGTCGCTACTGTAGCAAGAAATCCGAGTCGTCCAGTATTCAATCCTAAAATTGGGATTTCATGGGATCCAACCTCACAAATTGCATCCAGCATGGTGCCATCACCACCGATAGAAATTAAAAAATCCATTTGAGCAAGACCATTCTCATCGCTTAGCTCTTTTATCGGCAGGTCAATAGAACTTATTTTCTTCAACTCCTTACGAAGCCTGTTTGTCAAAAATATCTCAACCGAATGTCTGGATAATTCGGACAAAAGATTTTCAATATGTGTGAATTGGCTGGCCTTTAATTTTAGGCCATGAAGTACCACTTTCATGGTTTAAATATCTAAAAATCTCAAGAGGTTTCCGATGCGATCTTCTTCGCTACTCACTCCTGTCTCTTCTTGATAATGATCAATGATTTTATAGCCAAATCGTTCTAAGGTGGCTTTTATATGCCTTAATTCAGGCTGATCAATCTTTAAAGTGACTTTTATTTTTGAGGAATCTAATGGGTCATTACTGATAATTGAACTAAGTATCTTTCCGTTCTCAGTCTCTATTAATCTGGCTATCTCTGAAAGAGTATAATCGGTCATGTCCATGGAAAGGACCAAAACACTGCCTGTAGCTTGAATAGATAAGCTTTCCGCGAAGGCTGTGAGAGAGTCTTCTATGGTTACCACACCTTGATAGATTCCTTCCCTATCGACAATAGCCACAGCATTTGATTCGAATTCGGCACCTGCTTTTAAGATTTCGTAAACATGCTGATCTCCAAAAACTTTGCATTCATGATCATCGAACTCAATCTCAGATATAGTCAGCCCTAAGTCATCTAAATCCACAATAACTTCGTCCCGCACAAACCCCAAAAATTGGCCTTGATCAACCACTGGCAGTACAGCCGTGCGGATTTCTTCCATCCAAGCCAATGCAAGGCTCGCTCTATCACTCAACTTGAGTGGAGGAATAAGGTCTGTAATGAATTCAGCCGCTTGCATTATGAAATATAGAGATTATGAATAGACAATAAAACGCTTTCTGACTTTAACTTGTTCCATCCAGAATTAAATACCCACGCCATTTGTGAGGTAATTGACGATAATTCCAAGAAGTATACCTCCGGCAATGATCATAGGAGAAGAGATTTTGGTGAATTGAAGGAGTGCATAAGTTCCAAGTATCATAAAGATATTTATGAAGTCTGCATCAAGTGGTTCAAATAGTAGGTAAGCAGCAGCAATAAGCATACCGCAGGAGGTAGCATTTATTCCCTCGAGTGCTGCCCGAACCGGACGATACGTCTTAAGCTGATCCCAAAACCGAATTACAAAAAAGATCAAAAATATTCCGGGTAGGAATATGCCAGCAGCCGCGACCATACCTCCAAGTACAAATCCAAATGAGCCCCATTCTCTAAGTGAAAGGGCACCTACATAAGAGGAAATACTAAAAGTAGGTCCTGGAATTCCTTGAGAAATTGCATAGCCTGTGAGGAATTCTTCCGAAGAAAGGAATTGCTTAAAATCTACGAATTCAGTGTACAGATAAGGTACTAAAACCTGTCCTCCACCGAAAATCAAGCTTCCGTTTCGATAAAAGTTCTCAAAAAGTAAAATTGATGGATCTTTGGTGATGGCTCCTAAAATCGCCGCTAGCACCAACACTCCTCCCCATAAATAGAAATTAGCCCACTTTACTTTAAGCGGTTGATCGCGTTCCATTTTGGGTTGATTCTTGTATTTGATTGAAGTGCTGAGACCACCAAGCACAAGGAGTATTGGAAACACATAGGGGGAGCTGTAGAAAAAGGAGACAAAGGCCGATATCAAAACAAGGATAACAGCCTCTGGAGTCTGGACCATTTTCAAGATGGTCTTTCTCGCAGCGTAAATCACAAATCCAATCGCCATTGGTTGGATGAACTGGGCGAAATTTAAGGCTCCTGGGGTATTTTCCTGAAGAAAATAGATGACAAAAGCTGCCGTAGTCATCAAGATACTTGCGGGCAGAATCCACACAAACAAAGCAAGATAGGCGAGGTTAGGCCCTCCCACACGGAAGGCGATGGCACAAACAAGTTGTGTGGATGAAGGGCCAGGAAGCATATTGCAGAGAGCGTTTAGTTCCCATAGCTCTTCCTCGGTGACATAATTTCTATGAGAGACCATTCTTTCCAGAAGCATTGCTAAAAAGGCTTGTGGACCCCCAAAAGCAGTTACCGAAAGCGCTAAAATGTCTTTGAGAAAAAGGTAATATCGGACCTTTTTTACAGACATGGGTTAGGATCTCAGACCTAGTTCTCTCAACCTTTCTTCCAGGAAACCACCAGCAGATATGTCGGGAAATTGTTTGGGGTTTTCCTCATTTACACAGTTTTCGAGGCAGGTTAAATCCATCTCCGAACGGGGATGCATAAAAAATGGAATGGAATAGCGACTACTGTTCATTTTCTCTCGAGGAGGATTGACCACTCTGTGGATGGTAGACTTCAACTTTTTATTTGTCAGTCTTTCGAGCATGTCACCTACATTCACCACGATTTGATCAGGTAGAGCAGTTATTGGAATCCATTTTCCATCTTTTCTTAAAACTTGAAGCCCATCCGCACTGGCACCCATGAGTAAGGTAATCAGATTAATATCCCCATGTTCTGCAGCTCGGACTGCATCTGATGGCACCTCCTCTGGATTTTCAATAGGGAAATAATGAATCTGCCTTAGAATGGAATTTCCATAAGCCACTTTATCTTCAAAATAATCTTCCTCTAGATCAAGATGTAAGGCTATTGCCCTCAACATGGCTTTACCCGCATTTTCAAGCGTCCGATAAGCTTTAACAGAGGCCTCTTTAAGCTCCTTAATTTCTTCCGGCCAAATATTTCCAGGATACTCACTCTTCACGGGATCTGAATCTGGAATTTCCTTCAATTCCTGTCCCACATGATAAAACTCCTTCAGATCTCCTGTATTTCTACCCTTTGCATGTTCTTTTCCCTTACCAGTATAACCTCTTTGGTAGCCAATTTCTGGATGTTCGTATTTACTTTTTATACCTTCGGGCAAAGCAAAGAAGGCTTGGATTGAATCATAAAGACTCTTTTGAAGTCGGTCATCAAGACCATGATTTTTGATAGCAACGAAGCCAATATTCTGATAAGCTTCCCCCAGTTTTTTTACAAAAGCAGCCTTTTTTTCTTCATTTCCATGGGTAAAATCTGCTAAATCTAAACTAGGTATTTCATCAAAAAGTATTTCCATAATCAGGGAACAAGGTTGATTGGTTGTCTTAATTTAAAATTAAATATCTTTAATCTCATTTCATGCCATTATGAAGAAAATCCTTGGTTATGCTTTTTGTCTTTTGTTTTTAGTGGCAGCCTGCTCTGAGGACAAAAAAAAGATCAATGAATCCGTGGTAGATGCACCGATGGTGGATTCGGCAATGGTGGATGTGGTTGAGGAAAAACCAAAGGTTTCTTTTTTTCAGTACGAGGATGCAATGGAATACCCTGATGCTATTTTAGAACTTTTTACTCCTTTGGGAAATCAAAGTTTTGCCCCTGGCAAAGTTCCATTCGAATTCAATATCAAAAACTACCCCTTTGAAGAAGATGGAGCAACTCATTTCAAGCTTTTCAATATTCTGAATGGCGGAGACCCGGTAGGGCATTATGCTCCGATTTTCCAGCAGGAATTAGCCGAAGGTAGTTACAGGGTAGTGGGGTATCTTGTGGATGAAGATGGTCTGTCACTTAAGAACTTTGGTAATTATGTGGATCGTGATTTTCAAGTAGGTGACTCAAGGCCTTTTCCTTACTCCGCAGAACCATATTTGGCTCTAAATTTTCCCAGAAATCAACAGACATTTGAAACTGAAGAAGATATTATCGTAGACTTTTTGGTGCTTGGAGGAGATATGAAGCTTGATGGGCTAATGATAAAAGTAGAAATTGGAGAGCTAAGCTACGAAGTGGAACATATGTCTCCGATTATTATTTCTGACATGCCCTCCGGAGAATATAATCTTAAAGTGAGCCTCGAAAGAAATTCAGGAAAAGCGCTGGAAGGACCATTCTCACAGGTCAACAAGACCATATTTGTAGAATAACCTTTCTATCTTTGCGGCTTAATGATTTAATCAGTCGCATGTTACTTGTCAATCAAATTCGAGATGATTTCCAAAAATGCCTAGAAGGCCTTCAGAGAAGAAACTTTCCTGATGCTGAGGTTTCATTAAATAAGGTTCTGGAACTGGACCGTTTGAGAAAGGACACTCAAACGCAAAGAGATCAAATTCAGGCTGAATCGAATTCGCTTTCCAAGCAAATAGGAGGACTTATGAAGGAGGGAAAGCGTGAAGAGGCGAATGCGATAAAGGAGAAAACTAGCGCCCTTAAGGGACAGATCAAGGAACTAGAAGAGCAATACAATCAAACAGAGATTTCCCTGAAGGAACTCTTATATACAATCCCAAATATTCCACACTCTTCTGTAGTAGCAGGAAAAAGTGCAGAGGATAACGAGGTGATTTTGGAAAACGGCGAAAAGCCGGTTCTACATGAAGGAAAGCTTCCCCATTGGGAGCTTATTAAGAAATACGACATCATTGATTTTGATTTAGGCTCTAAGATTGCAGGCGCGGGTTTCCCCGTTTACAAAGGAAAGGGTGCCAGACTGCAAAGAGCCTTAATCAATTTCTTTTTGGATGAAGCTTTGGCCGAAGGCTATACAGAAGTGCAGCCGCCGATAGTCGTAAATGAAGATTCTGGCTATGGCACTGGTCAATTGCCTGATAAAGAAGGTCAGATGTACCATGCTCAGGCGGATAATCTCTACCTGATTCCAACTGCCGAGGTGCCCATTACCAATATGTATCGGGACGTGATTCTTTCTGAGGAGGACTTTCCAATTAAGAATGTTGGATATACACCTTGTTTTAGAAGAGAAGCAGGAAGCTGGGGGGCGCATGTTCGTGGTTTGAATCGACTTCACCAATTCGATAAAGTTGAAATTGTACAAATCACTCATCCGAGCAAGTCTTATGAAGTGCTAGAGGATATGAGTTTATATGTTCAGAGGATCCTTCAAAAGTTGGAGCTGCCTTATCGGGTTCTTCGACTTTGTGGTGGAGACACCGGATTCACTTCGGCACTTACTTACGACATGGAAGTGTATTCGGCTGCTCAGGAAAGATGGCTTGAAGTGAGCTCGGTTTCTAACTTTGAAACATATCAGTCTAATCGACTTAAGCTTAGATTCCGTGGGGAGGACAAGAAAAGTCAATTAGCACATTCTCTTAATGGAAGTGCCTTGGCTTTGCCACGCATCGTGGCTTCCATTTTAGAAAACAACCAGACTGAAGAAGGAATCAAAATGCCTAAGGTTCTTCAATCTTATTTAGGGTTTGAGATGATAAAATAAAACCTATGAGAAGGCTGTCTATTCTGTATTGGCTTTGTCTGGTATTCACCATCCCGTCGTTTTCTCAAGAATTGAGCGATAGGGAGGAAATCACGAAAACCGTCCAACTCTATTTTGATGGAATGATGGAGCGAGATCGCGAAAAATTGGATCAGGCTTTTGCTCCCGAAGCGAGGCTAATTGGCTTTCGCGGAGATAAATACACAGTAACAGAATATGAGGATTGGGCTAGTGGAACAGCAAGTGGCAACCCGCGTGATATCAGCAAATACGACAATAAGCTGATCCGAATTCATATTAATGGGACTACGGCAGTTGCCGAAACCGAGCTTTACTGGCCAGGCATTTATTATTACGATTATCTCACGCTTTTGAAGATTGATGGTGCTTGGAAGATTGTCCATAAAAGCTGGACATCGAGATATTTAGAGTAATCCTGTCGTTTATTCGACCTTCGGGAAAAATTGATAAGTCACAAGGAAGTATAGATTATTTCTAGCTGAAGTCATCTTGCCACCTTTGTAAGGTAAACTTTAACAACCTAAACAAAGAAGCAATGAAAAAGACTATCGCAATCTTCACCTTAATTTTTGGAGTAATCTTCGGTGCATTTAGCCAAACAGATGGCAAAATGATGTCTGATAAAACAGAAGTAGTAAAACTCGTTCAGACTCCTGGGGAATTCACACAGAAAGAATTAAGCCTTAAACCAGGTACTTATGTTTTCGAAGTATCCAATCAAAACGTAGGTCATGATGTAGGTTTTGTTCTCATCAAAAAAGGTGACGATCCACAAAATCCAAAGAACCATATCCAAACAGCCTACACCACTAAGGCTATCGCTAACGGGACCTCAGAAAGATCAAACCCAACGGTTTTGGCAGAAGGAGAATATTATTATTTCTGTCCGCTCAATCCCACCGCCACGGATAATTTAATCGTGGTAAAGTAAGCTAACCAACCAAATGAAAAGCCCCAATCGGGGCTTTTTTTATGTGCTTTTGGTTATTAGCTCTTGATGAATTTCTAGGACTTGTGGAATTACAAGTCTATTAGGGGAATTTTTAATTACCCAATCAGCCTTTTCGCACTTTTCTTTATCTGGAAGTTGCTGATTGATAATTTGGTTGATTTGCTCACGACTGCGATGAGAATCTCTGGAAAGAACCCGGTTTACTCTAATTTTTAATGGAGCGCTGACATTGATTATTCCATCCAATTTCTTTTCTCCACCAGTTTCAAAAATTAAGGCCGCCTCCTTCAAGACATAAGGACTCTGTTGATCTGATATCCAGTTTTCAAAATCTTTTCCTACGGCTGGATGAACAAGAGAATTGATGATTTTCACCTTGTCAGGATCTGAGAAGACAGTTTTGGCCAGAAATTCTCGGTTCAAAGAACCATCCTCAAAATAGGAATCGTTTCCAAAATTCCTGATAATCTGCTCTCGTAAATCGCTGTCATTGGCGATCAGCCATTTCGCTCTAGCATCGGCAGAATAAATTGGGATTCCGAGTAAGCTAAAGACCCTCGATGCAATACTTTTTCCAGAGCCTATTCCTCCCGTAATCCCAATCTTCAATGGCTTACTCATATCTGAGCTTTACTAAAGATGGCTCGATCCTAATCAACTCAATGTAATCGGGCAGGGGATTTACCTGAATCGTGAGGGTGGAATCTTCCTGATTCCTTTGGGAGTAATCCAAAATTCCTTCGAACTCTATTTCCTGGAAGGCTTCAATTTCTCTCGAGTCAACCAGGTAGTAAAATATCATTGGTTCCTCTTCACCCTCGATGGTAACTGATGAAGGAAAGTTCTTGAGGACTGGATTTAACGTTTGATTCCCTTCAAGAAAACCTACGACCTCAAAAGAGACTTCAACCTTATCATCTTCGAGACTTAATAAGCCTTGTAATCCCTTTGGAACTTCGATTGAAACTTCCTTTGATAAATCTTTGTCAATCCTTTTTTCATCCAAATTTATAGGGAATTCTCCTTCAAAATCTTTGAGGATTGAAGTTGCCCCACTAACGGTTATTTGATCAGGATTGAAATTGGCCTTAGAAATTATTCGATGATTTTCAGCCAGAGTAAAAGAGTTTGAATCTAAAACAGGACGAAGACGCGCGGTCACTATTCTGTCAATGTTAAATTTCAGGCTATCATCCAGAATGGAGATCAGTTGGGTAGGGGAGATAAATTCTGAAAGTGGCCTCTTAAGATCTGCGGACATTAGGTAGTCTGTATTTCCAGCATCACCGAGTTCAATGATATATGGAGTCTCGTTGATATGGAAGTATTTCCGTAACAGATCCCAACCGTTGCCATTGATTTCAATTTCGACACGCTTGGGCATTTCACCTACTGCCACGAAACGTGATTCATCAAAAGAGAATTCTACCGGATAATCGACTACAGTATTATAATCGTCCTTGTTTAGGGCGTTTAAAATCCAAAAAGTGGTAGCCGTGACTATGCACAGGACTACCACTTTCATGTTGGAAACGTTTTTAGGAGTAATCCTAAAGGATGATTTTTTAGTTTCCGGCAAAATTCAATTACTTCTTATCTGTCTTTTTTGAGAAGTCTAAGGAAATAGCTGATTTTTCTACTTTCACTTTCAATCCGCGATCTAGTTCCATTGTAACCACATCGCCATCCACATTGTAAACTTTTCCGTGAAGACCACCGATCGTTACTACCTGGTCTCCTTTTTTAATCTCCTCAATAAACTTTTTTGTCTCTTTTTGTTTCTTCTGCTGAGGTCTGAACATGAAGAAATACATGATCAGAATGATTGAGCCAAATAGGAATATTTGGCCCATAAGGCCACCCCCACCGGGAGCAGCCTGGGCTAAAATGCTTGCGATCATAAATTATCTCTTAACTGGCCCAACTGGAGCACCAGCGCCACCCGCTTTAGGATTTACAGTTCCTCTCATTCTTAGACGAGTTACTGTTGGGTTAGTATTTGCCTGGATAGTGACTGTTGGAGCCTGAGAACCGGATTTTGCTCTAGAGTTAAAAACTACCTTTACAAATCCCTCTTCACCTGGATTAACCGGGGTTTTGGTCCAGTCAGGGCTAGTACATCCACAAGAAGCTGTAATGTTAGAAATCACTAGTGGTGCCTGGCCGTTGTTGGTGAAATTAAAGACATGCTCCACCACTTCACCTTCCTGAATGGTTCCGAAATTGTGCTCCATTTGAGCAAATTCGAATTGACCAAGAGAAGTTGGATCAGCTGGCTGAGAGGCCTGAACATTTACAGGAGTAACTGCGCTTGGAGAACTAGCTTCCAATGCTGCAATTTTCTCTTCTAAAGCCTGAATCTTGGCTTCCTGATCACTCTTTTGGCTACAAGCTCCCATGGCTATCAAACCACAAAGTGCCAGAGCGCTTAATAATCTTAATCTCATAATGGTATTTATTTGGTCTTGAATAGATTGCGAAATAAACAAAGCTTGGGCTGAATCCCAAAAATCCTTATTTCACTTGTTTAATTTGGGTCCTTATTAATCTGCTCAATAAGCTTATTAACATCGCTAAGTAAATTTTCAGCTTTGTTCTTAGCTTCTGAAATTACCCGCTTTCCTTCGGTTTTAGCTTCATTCAAATGAATTTCTTTTTCATCTACTAAATCACCGATCAAATCTTCAAGTTCTTTCTGATACTTAGAAAGTCTGAAAGAAAGTCTATCTCTTGTATTATTTCCCGTGTCTGGAGCAAACAAGACCCCCAAGGCCGCGCCTACCCCGGCTCCCACTAGGAATGCTACTAATGAATTACTACTCTTACTCATGGCTATATTATTTATTGTCTAAAAGTCCTCTACCACTCTTACGGATTTCTCCGCTTTCAGTTAATTCTTTTGACATCACATCCAGCAAACCATTTACAAATTGCTTACTCTTTGGTGTGCTATATGTTTTTGAAATGTCAATGTACTCGTTGATACTCACCTTCACCGGAATACTTGGGAAATTTTTCATCTCTGCCACGGCCATTGAGATGATAACTTTATCTGTGAAAGCTAGTCTTTCAATATCCCAGTTTTGGGTTTTTTGAGCGATAAGTGCCTTACTTTTAGGACCTTCTTCAAGTGTGAATTTAAAGATATTTTGAAAAAACTCCCTATCCTCTTCCCAGTTAATGGCCAACTCAGGGATCAGGTTATCCCCGTTAGAATCAGTATCTGCTGCATTTTTTAAAACTTTTGATGCCAGGCTTCTAACGATAGATTTATTCTCTACCCAGTTCAAATCCTTCTCAACGAAGTAATTTAAGATCACTTCATTTTTAAAGATGATTCTCTTCAAAATACCTTCGGCAGCGTTAAGGTCGTCTTTTGAATCCGGGTTTTCGATTTTCAAATACTCCTGATATTCCTCTGAAGGCTTTACATATTCTCTAAACCATTCCTTTATCTCTAACTCAATATCATCCAGAGAAACGTGATATCGGGCGATCGCCGCTTGGAATGATTTTGACTGTTTAATGGCTTTAAGAATGGAATTATTGGCAAAGTTGAGACCTTTGTCTGTTCCTGCTGTTCCAGTTTTCCCTTCGAATTTTCTTTTCTTCTCAAATTCGTTTGCTACATGTTCAGAAAATGCGATCAAAAGCTGAATAGTTGATAAATACAACTGGGGAATTCTCTCGGCTGAGCTGACCATATTTTTCACTAGGAAATCACGATCTGCCTGGTTTGATTTCAGATACTGTTCCAAGGCTTCCTTGGCTACACGATTCACCTTTTCGTCCTCTCCAGCCTCAATATGCGTTTTACCTGCCTGAACACTTGAGTCCAATAAACTCATAGCAGCATTGGCCTGGGCATCCAGAAGATCCTTATCCTGAAATTCCATGCTATTTAAGTCAGGCTGGAAAGAATCCTTTATATGATCCTTCGCTAAATTCAGGTTGGAACCCTTGCATTGCTCGTAGGCATACAAGGTTTGAAAGGCTTTAACTCGTAAGATTCTTCGGTTTAGCATGGCTCGTCAAACAAGTGGCAAATATACTGAATTCTCAGTGTCCTAGGTTTTTCATTTGGCATGAAAAAACCACTGAGTTAGCTTCAGTGGTCTTTCATGAGTTAGTTTTTGTTAAAAGGACCGTTTGACCTTTGCAATTGCTTCGATTCTTTCCTGGGCAACCTTCATTGCAGCTGATTGAGCAGAAATTTGTTCCTTCTCAGACTTTTCAAATATTTCAAGGCAGGTGTCGTAGATTTTTTCTGTCTGTCGATACACAGTATCCTTGTCATGTCCGCCTAAATATTCAGCACCTACATTGATTACACCGCCTGCATTAATCAAGAAATCTGGGGCATAAATAATTCCACGGTGTTGAAGATCCAGACCATGCTTGTCTTCATCCTTCAGCTGGTTATTTGCGGCTCCAGCTACCACTTGACACTTCAGTCTTCCGATGGTATCATCATTCAGTGTTGCACCCAAAGCACAGGGGGCGTAGATATCCATGTCAACATCGTAGATCAAATTAGGGTCCACTATGGTAGCACCAGTTTCTCCAGCTACTTTCTTCAATTTATCTTCAAAAATATCAGAGATGAGGATGTCGGCATTCTCTTTAACTAGGTAATCGATTAAGTACCTTCCGACCTGACCCACTCCCTGAACGGCAATGGTTTTTCCTTCCAGACTGTCGTCGCCAAAGGCCTTTTTGGCGGCAGCCTTCATTCCAATATAGGTGCCATAAGCAGTAACCGGTGAAGGATCGCCTCCGCCACCTCTGGTCTCAGGAAGTCCAGTGACATGTCTTGTTTCCATGGCAATGTATTCCATGTCAGCAGTACTCATGTTTACATCCTCAGCTGTGACATATCTCCCAGAAAGCCCTTCAATGAATTTTCCGAATCGTCTCAGGAAGGCTTCATTTTTCAGCTTTGGGTCACCAATTATGACCGCTTTTCCACCTCCCAGGTTTAACCCTGCCAATGCATTTTTAAATGTCATCCCGCGTGAAAGCCTCAAGACATCTGTGATGGCTTCTTCCTCTGTGGCGTAAGGCCACATTCGAGTCCCACCTAAGGCTGGGCCTAGTGTAGTGTTATGAATTCCAACAAGGGCTTTAAGCCCGGTAGGCTCATCGTAGCATACGACAAGCTGCTCATGTTCCATCTCCGTGATTTGACCAAAAACAGACCCTTGCTTCATGGTTTCTCTGGCTTTAGTTTCTAACATACGAACTTACACTTTTAGAATGTGTTATATTTGGGTGCTCCCTAACGGGAAAATCGCAGGACAAAATTAAATACTTTTTTCTGCTATCTATGGATCAAGATACACAGTTTTAAATAACTGTTTCCTCATATTTAAAGTTTTTATTTGGTGAAGCCTCTTTGGAGATTAAATAAGTATTTGTACCGATATCGGGGTCTTATCCTTTTGGGGATACTATTTACTGTTATCTCAAACATTTTCGTAATTATTCCTGCTCAGTTGGTGAGACTAGCCATAGATTATGTGGTGGAGAGTGTTACTTTTTTTAGACCCCTCCAAAGGTCTGGACTAGCGGTGGAAGCAAAGGAAATGTTCCTTCAGTACGTATTTATCTTCGGGGTACTCATTCTTGGAATGGCCTTACTTAGAGGTTTATTTCTCTTCCTTATTCGCCAGACCATTATCATTATGTCGCGGAAGGTAGAGTATGATTTAAAGAATGATATCTACGATCATTATCAGCAGCTTCCTCTAAGTTTTTATAGAAAAAATAGCACCGGAGATTTGATGGCGAGAATCACCGAGGACGTGAGTCGTGTGAGAATGTATCTTGGTCCGGCCATTATGTATGGAATCAATTTATTGGTTCTCTTTCCTTTAGTGATTTCCTACATGATTTCGGTGAACCCGACCCTCACCTTATATTCTTTATTGCCGCTGCCTGTTCTTTCGCTGAGTATTTACTTCGTGAATAATTTGATCAATGAACGATCAGAGAAAATCCAGAGGAGTTTGTCTGGTTTGAGCACATTTGTTCAGGAAGCTTTCTCAGGAATTCGGGTCATTAAAGCCTTTGTCAGAGAAGAAGATAGTGCCAGAGATTTTGATGTGGCCAGCGAAGATTATAAAGTAAAGTCCATCAATCTTACTAAGGTTAATGCCTTATTCTTTCCCTTAATCATGGCTCTTGTAGGTATTTCTACCATCATCGTGGTTTACGTTGGCGGAATGCAAGTGATCGATGGTCAAATAGGTTATGGGGTGATAGCAGAATTTATCCTGTACGTGAATATGCTGACATGGCCTGTGACTTCTTTAGGCTGGATAACCAGTATCATCCAACGGGCAGCAGCATCACAAACTAGAATAAATGAGTTTCTGGATGAGAAAAATGACTTAATCAGTACAGAGAATATTGAGGCAAATATTCAAGGTGAAATTTCAGTCGAGAACATGTCATTCATTTATCCAGACTCTGGAGTCCAAGCATTGGATAATGTGAGCTTTGAAATTGGTCATGGCCAAACTCTTGGTATTATCGGTACGACAGGATCAGGAAAATCTACTATTGCAAATCTCTTAATGAGAATGTACGATCCTACTTCCGGTGCTATCAAAGTGGATGGGAAATTACTGGAACGCTATTCAATTTCAAACCTACGAAAGCAAATAGGCTATGTCCCTCAAGACGTGTTTTTATTTTCAGACACCATCGGGAATAATATCGCTTTTGGACTGGAAGAATTCTCCCAAGATATTGTTGAGCAGGCTGCGAAGGATGCTGACGTTTATCAAAACATCGTAGATTTTCCTAAAGGATTTGACACTATGCTAGGAGAGAGAGGTATCACGCTCTCTGGGGGTCAAAAGCAAAGGGTTTCCATTGCACGTGCTATCGCTAAGGAGCCTAAAATTCTAATTTTGGATGATTGCTTATCAGCGGTAGATACCAAGACTGAAAATGTTATCCTGAATGCTCTGAAAGAAATTATGCAGGATCGAACTTCCATAATCATTTCTCATCGTGTCTCCTCCGCTAAGTTAGCTGATCATATAATCGTATTAGATGAAGGTAAAATCGTCGAGCAAGGGAATCACAATTCCTTAATGGACAAAAGAGGAGTTTATGCTGACCTTTATGAGAAGCAGACTCAAAGCAGTGAGTCATTGGATGAGCCATTGATTTAGGCCAACTTTCACGTTAAAATTTGAGTATCTTGATTACTCAAACCTAAGCCCTATGAAAAAAGACAAGAGTACAATACAAGAAATTGAAGACGTTCTTCAGGAGATAGGAGACAAGATCGAGGAACTCGTAAAGAAAGGTGAAGAAGCTGGTAAGGAGGCCAAAGTTGAAATCGATAAAAAGCTCTCTGAGTTACGCGAAAGCAAAACCACGCTGGAGGAAGAGCTGAAAAAAGGCAAGGACCTTCTCGAAAAAGAATACCGATCCACCAGGGAACAGTTGGATCCTAGATTAGAAGAATCTAAAGACCATTTGGTGGAAGGAATAAAACAAATAGGCTTGGCGCTTAGAGCGCTATTTCTGAAATGAAATGAAGAAGGCTCCAAATCAGGAGCCTTTCTTTATTTTTCTTCTAAAACATTACATCTATCATAGCTAGGATCGAGATCTATAAAGACATCCTCCTTTGCAGTCAGGAACCATTCACTGAGTAATTCATCCTCTTTAGATCGTAAAGTTGCAGCCTTCATTTTTTCATAGTCGTCATTCAAATTTGCACGGTGAGCAGAATATCTGGACTGATAGAAAAGAATTCGGATCTGTGTACCTTCTCTTGGAGTTTCGAATCGAATCGGCGCGGTAATATCCCCAACATCCATACTGTCCAAAGTGAAGTATAAAACTGGGTCTTCTAGAGTTCTCAAAGTAAGTCTGTTGGATCCGTTATTCGGGTCGGTAAAGAAGCCCCCATTATCTGAAGTATTTCTATCGTCAGAATTTTCTTTGGCAGCTTTGGCGAACTCGATATTACCCTCCTGAATTTCTGTTTTTAGACTATCGAGAAATCTCTCTGCTCTCAACAAATCATCTTCTGAAGGCTTTGGAATTCTGAGGATATGTCTGGTATTGTATCTGGAACCATCGATTTCCAAAAGCTGAATCATATGAATTCCAAAATCTGTTTCAACAGGATCACTAATTTCTCCCTGGCGTAGTCCTAAAGCAGTTGATTCGTACTCAGGCGCCAATTCACCTCTGCGGAAAAAACCAAGATCGCCACCTTGAGACCCAGATCCGGGGTCTTCTGAAAATCTTCTAGCCAAATCGGCGAAATCAGCCTTACCAGCCAATATATCAGCCTTGAACTGTTTCAATTGGGCGACTATGTCATCCTTGATTTGAACGCTTACCTCTGGTTTCTTTACAATTTGGCCTACTGTAACTTCTGCTGAGAAGAAGGGCAATGAATCAGTGGGAATTCTTTCAAAGAATTTTCTGACTTCAGCTGGTGAGACGCTAAGACCTTCTGTTATTTTACCTCGCATTCTCTGCACTACCATTTGCTCCTTAATCACATCTTCTATCTCAGCTTTCAGCTGATCTGAAGTCTTTCCATAAACTTCAAGGAGAGTGTTTTCATCACCACCAAACTGCTGCATGACCATATTAAACCTTTGATCTGCCTGCAGCATGACTTCGGCATCTGAAACCACTACTGAGTCGATTTCGGCTTTGGCCACCATCAGTTTATTAATGAGTAGGGACTCAAAAACCTGACATCTGGTTGGAGGTTCAATTCCTTGTTGAGATTGAGAAATAGCCTCGATGAAGCTTTTTTGCACATCCGATTCAAGGAGGATGTAATTATCAACTTTTGCTACGATTTTATCCAAAACCTGACCCGTAGGATCTTCATTTTGCGCAAACAACTTTCCACTTCCGATCAAGAAAAGGGCAAGAAGGATAACTTGGTTTAGTTTTTTCATTATTCGTTTTTCTATCCCATTGGATAGGTACTAGGTGATTTAACTTATTGATTCAATGCGATGAAAGCTTCTTCTTTAGCCTGTTCATCAATAACAATGGGGTATTTTTCTCTTAATTTCTTCACTAGGGTTTCATCAAGATACTCCTGATAATCCTTGATGACAAGACCGCGAATTTCAGTAAAATCTTTTGGACCGCCTTCTACTACTTCTCCCAAAACCAAAATATGTAAATGTCCATTGGCTTCTATTTCTTGATACTCTTCACCTAACTCAGCTGAGGATAGAATTGGATGATTTTCAATTTCCATAAGCCCATATTCACTTTGGAAAGCCAGTTGATTCTTAGACTGAACTGAATTATCAAATTGGGACTTTAACTCTGTACTCGGACTTTTAGATTGAAGAAAGTCCCTTGCTATGGATGCTTTCCCAATATCAAGTACTTTGACCATCATCGTTTCAACCCTATCCTTCCATAAATAATTATCTAGGTTTGAGTTGTAATAGGTTCTTTGGCCAAGCGAATCCATAATGCCTTTTTGCCAAACCTCCTGGTTCATGAGGGAGAAAAGTAAAATTCCGTCTCTATATTCTTTCAAAGTCATTTGGTAATCTCCATTTGACTCTGTGATATCCTTAATCTCTGTACGATTGAGGCATTCTGCAGTAAATGCGGTATACCATGATTCGAATAATGATTCAGATGTAGTATTGGGTATGCGTTCCTTCCAAGAGACAAAGCCCAGGAAATCTGTAGTATTATAAACTTTCCCATTAATTCTGAAAAGCTCAGATTCGGTCCAATTGGGCGAATTCTTGAAACTTTGGTAATCGCTGGCCTTGGTAAATCCCTTTAAATTCTCTTTCAAGGCTTCTCGGTTTCCCTCATTTTCCTCGAAGTTATATCTCGATTTCTGGATAGACATAACTTGTGATGAAATAAGTGTACCGCGAGAAGCTCTCAGGATTTTGGAGCGGATTATGTTTTCCTGAGACTCAAAAGACTCCAAGGGTCGCTTATCTTCTAATCGCAAAATGTGATAGCCATATTGTGTTTGAACAGGAGGTGAAATCTCGCCTTCCTCAGTCAAAGAGAAAGCTGTCATTTCAAATTCGGGAATCATGGAGCCCACACTGAACCATGGTAAAATACCCCCCTTTTCACGGGTTGCGGCATCTTCAGAGTAATTTTTTACTATTTCTGTCCAGCTGGTATTTTCTTTTTGAATCTCTTGATAAATATCACCGACTAGCCTTTTGGCATTATCTTCTCCATCGGGATTTTCCTGGTCTATCCTCACCAAGAGATGAGAAACTTTGACCTGTCCAGGATTAGGCCTCCTGTCCATAACCTGAATGATATGGTATCCAAAATCTGTGAGGACCGGATCTGAAGTTTCGCCCGGCTGCATATTGTAAACGGCATCCTCAAATGCCGGGACCATCTGTAGCGAAGTGAAGTAACCTAGGTCTCCTTTGTTAAGCCTTGCGGAAGGATCATCTGAGTATTCGATAGCCAGTTCATTGATATCGCCACCATTATCAATCTCTTGCTTCACCTTTAAAGCCATTCGGAGGACAATTAAACTATCCTCTTTGCTGGCATTCGGAGGAAATTGGAATAGGATATGACTTGCTCGAACTACCTCTTGCATCCTTGAGTATGCTTTCCGCAATTCGCCCTCTTCCAAGGAATTTTTGATGAGATACGGGGCCATGAGATTTTCCTTGAAGGATTCATACTCACGGAAGAATTCTTCGCTCTTGTGAAGATTTAGGCTCTCGGCCTCTTTCACTTTTAGTTTGTAATTCACGAAAAGCTCTAAATTCTCTTCAAATTCCTCCCGGGATAATCCACCAACAGAGGGGTCTTCTTTCTTGCCCTTGGAGATAAGATAAATGAGTTCCGATTTTGATACGGGCTTACCTCCGATGGTCATGATCTCATCTGCCTGATCTGCCTTAGCACTCCTTATTTGTAGAAAGCCTATGCAGATCAGCAGCGCATAAAATGGTGCTAGTCTGAGATAAAAATTCATGGTTGATCGTCGCGCGTTTGGTTCGCAATTTTACAAATTTATCAAGAAATAAGGGTATTCTAATTGCCCTTCAGGGTTTTAACATGAATTAGGATCAAATCTTTTTCACAAGACTGCAAATGTTAGTGCCATTGGCAGTCGAAAACTTGATCTCATCCATGATTTTTTTGATAAGAATTATTCCGAGCCCTCCTTTTCTCTTCTCTCCAACGACCTCTTTAATCTCTGGAGTATTGTATTCCAGAATATTAAATGCATTACCCTGATCTCTGATTTCAAAAACTATCTCTTTTTGATTTTGACTTACCAGGACCTGAATATGCTCACTTTTATCACAGTTATGTGAATGGATTATAAGATTGGCACATACTTCCTCTACTGCCAAGATTAGCTGGAGTTTTAAGGCATCGGATATAGGACTAGATTCTAGTCTGCTTTGTAGATACTTTCGAAGCTCGGCTAACTCAGATGTTTGGCAATATAGTTTTAAGTAGTCAGGCATTTTCAGCTAGCAAGAGCTGCATCTTTATCAGTAAAAATTGGTATTAATTGATCTAACCCCAGGATTTTAAATACTTCGAAAACTTTCTCTGAGAGACCATATATCTTAAAGGAAATTCCTTGCTCCTTGAAATCTTCTAAATAGGACATGAAAACACCAAGTCCGGCAGAGGAGATGTATTCTAGTCCACTGCAATCCACTAGAATGTTTTTCGTTCCAGTTCGGATAACCTCCTGCATGGCTTCATCTAGTTGAACAGAGTTACTGGCATCTATTTCGCCTTGCACCTCCAAAATGTGATTCGGGCTTTCTTCGATATGTTTGAGTTCGAGCATATTTTATTCCTTAAACTTTACCACCATCATAGAATAGTCATCATCTATTAGACCATCACCACCTACAAATCCGTGGAGAGATTGAATTATTTTTTCTTGAATTTCTTCTGGACTGAGAGCATTATAAACCTCCAGAAGGTTGCGAATTCGCTCGTAACCAAATTGCTGGGATTTGTCATTTTTTGCCTCTACGATTCCATCTGTAAATAGCACTAAAAGATCTCCATCGCTGTAGTGGAAAGTCTTTTCTTCAACGTGATTTGAATATTGCTTGTTTCTTAAAATACCCAAACCTAACCCCTCTATGCCTAGGTACTCAGATTGGGATGTTTTGTGATCAAAAAACAAGGTAGGAACATGGCCAGCACGGGCATGGCAAACTGATTTCTTTGAAGTATCCAAAATGAAGATGGAAGCCGTAATAAAGTGGTTCCTTTCAAGGCACTTGCTCAAAGCAGCATTTGCTTTCACCATGAATTCTGAGGGAGAAAGGTCAAGCTGAATAAGACTTTGAAAAATTCCTTTCATTTGGGACATGTGAAAGGCTGCTGAGGTTCCTTTTCCTGAAACATCCCCGATGATTAGGACAAAGCGGTTTTCATCGAGCTGGAAAGTATCGTAGTAATCACCACCCACTTCATCTGCCGTATTTGAAAAAGCACAGATTTCAAAGTGCTCATTATGATCCAGATTATCAGGAAGCAAAGCTTTTTGTACACGCTGTGCAATTTTTAATTCCTCCTGATATCGCTCATTTCGAATGGCTTGATTGAGTAGTCTGTGGTTTTCAACTGAAATAGATGCTTGCCGAACGAAGGTGGTAATGATAGAAATCATTTCCTTATTGAAACCATCTTTGACCTCTTTCAACAGGATCATTCTTCCAATTACCGTTTTATTCAGGACCAGGGGGACCAGCAAAGCTGACTCGAACTTTGGGTGCTCTAATCGAATTGGTATAGGCTCTATTTCATGCAGAATTTCGTCTTCTGGGAATTCCCTTGAAGCCTTATTTTGGCCAATGAGCTTTGCTATTTCTTCTTTAGTTTCCTTATCAATAAAACGAGGCTCGATATTCGATCCACTTTCAAGGATCTTACCATTTAACTCGAGCCAGGCCCCATCAGAAAATGAGGCACTCATGCATGAATCCATCAGAATATCCAGAACCTTTTCTTCATTCTCATCCGGTTGAATGGACTGACTCAAACGCTGGAAACTCAAAGCTTCTGTAAGCTTTTGCTCAAAAACTGAGGAGGTAGGTAAGTTGAAAAGAGTCACCAAAAATGCGAACAAAGCATAGGTGAAGATGAATGAGAATAGGGCAACCAAAAATAAATTATCGGTCAGGTTTACCATGTACTCGCTCCGATCTGAATATCCTAGCAACTGAAGGAAGAGATAGCTACATGCTATGATTATTATGGCAAGGAAAAGAAGGGATTTCCACTTTTCTTTGAAAGTCAGGTACGGAATCCATTTCAGATTTACGGATAGTACAATTCCAAAACCTATCAATAGCACCATTCCAAACAGGAAGCTGTAATCAAGTGTATTCTGATTGAAGAAGATGAAAAGCATGGAAATCAAAAGCATGAACTCGAATGCTTGCCATTGCTTCACTACTCTCTTGGTCTTTTGATAGAGAATAAGGTTCTTCCAAAGGAGTGTAGAGGAAATCAAGAAGATGGATGTGAGTGCAAAATTCACATGGTAGAAGAAGTTCTTCAGGAAGGGTTCATTGGCCAATTTGCCATCGCCCAGGCTTGTATAAAAGAGGGAAACTAGAAGTGCGAAACCCGATGCAAAGATTCCTGTTGAGGCTGCTCTCCAGGTTAGTCCCAGAAAGTTGACTTGGTTTCCTTTGTTTATAGAATAATTATAAAAGCTGTAAACAGAGATAAAAAATAAAATCTCTAAGACCCAAGTGAATTCTTCTCTGATACCTGATTCAAGTTCATTCACCATCCCAAAGACCCGAACTAAATCCACAAATAGTAGTGCCAACCACACCAAAATAGCGAGGAGTACACTTAGCCTTCCAGAATTTACTTTGAGTGCTTTAAACATAGGTCTCGTGCACAAGTATACTTATTTATCCACGATAAAGGTTGGGAAATTGGGCTGGAATGGGATAAGAAAGGAGTTTTAACGAATTCTAATAAAACACAAGATCTATGATGAGCTCCTCACCGTACTTTTCAGTGATCAGGTCTAAAACCTTTTGCTTATTCATTTGCAACTCTTTCTTTACAGGGCCTGATTTAACCTTAACGAAAAGTTTTTTCTCTTTAATAAAAAGTGAAGTGGTTCGGCTAGCGATGGTTTTTCCCACTAATTCTGGCCATTGATGGATTAAAGATTTCTCCTGGTATTTATCTTCGAGCCTGTAAGCCTTTAACAGCTCTTTAAAAGCTGACTCTAACGGAGCGGCATCTTTCTTTCGGTTTGAGCTGGAATATCTTTGCATTTTAATCTATGAAAAGGGTGGAGGCTACACTGTCTGCCAGTAGCATTCCTTTCTTGGTTAAAGTTACATTTTTTTCATTCCAAAGAAGTAAACCCTCTTCCTGCAGTTTTTGTAAAGCATCCCTTTTGTATTCTATGATCGAGAAATTCAATCTTGAATTCAAAAAGTCTAAATCTACTCCCCATATTGTTCTGAGGCTAGTCAAGAGGTATTCGTTGATTTTATCCTCCTTGCTCAAATTAGTAGGCTCGTAAGGAGCTTCTCCAGATTCTAATGCCTTAATGTATTTCGAGTTGTTTCTTATGTTACTACCTCGGTCTGAGCCATCAAAACTGAAGGCTGATGGTCCTACTCCTAAGTAGGGGATATGCTTCCAGTAATTGGAATTATGAACGGAAATCTTTCCTTCCCTCGCAAAATTGGAGACCTCATATTGTGTGTATCCCTTCGAAGCGGTTAAATCTTGTAAGATTTCAAATTCTTCCGCCACAAACTCCTCATCGGCCTCATGGAATTTTCCTTTTTGAGACCAGCGTCCTAAGGCTGTATCTCGTTCAATAGTCAAGGCATAGCATGACAAATGTCCCGGATCCAATTCAAGTGCCTTTTTCAAGTCTGCGATCCATAAATCATGATTCGCATCGGGATAACCATAAATCAGATCTAGATTAAATTTTTCAAAGCCTGCATTCCGAGCATTGTCTATTGCTACTAATGACTCTTTGGCTGTATGGGCTCGGTTATAAAAAGAGAGTCTATCCTGCTGAAAGCTTTGGATCCCCAAAGAAAGTCGATCAATTCCCACTGATTTCCAGCCATTGAGTTTTTCTGTTGACAGATCGTCGGGATTAGCTTCAAGGGTAATTTCTTTAGCCTTAATGCGGTAAAATGAGTCTATAGCAACGAGAATTTTTTCTATATCTGAAATCTTGAGAATTGAAGGGCTGCCTCCTCCAAAATATATAGTCTCTATACTCTGATCTTTCAAATAGTCCTTCCTTAATTCCAGCTCCTTGCAAATAGCTGAAATCATACCTTCTTTAAGGTTGAGACTAGTTGAAAAGTGAAAGTCACAATAATGACAGGCTTGTTTGCAAAATGGGATATGAATGTAAATGCCTGCCAATGGAATTCCTTTTACTTTGCAAATATAACCACTTGCTTCGCTCCTCTGATTCGGTCTATCCAAATAGTCTTTATTCTTGCCATGTGTACTTGTCAGATCACATTGGCGCAGGACTCTAATGTGTTGATTTGGGAGATTAGTGAGGACAAGAAACTTTTTTCAAAGTCTTTTCTCAGTTCAACCGATAGGAGTTCATTTCTTGACTCAATGGTGACAGCAAAAGTCAATGATGGTTATCTCTCCGCTTTTTGGGATCAGGAATTAAGGAGGGACACATTGTTTGCTGTGCTAGATCTGGGTCCTAAAATCGAGACCGTTACCATTCGGACAGATAATGTTCCGTCCAACTTTAAGCCGGGCCAAAGTACTGACCATAAATCTTTTCTGGAGTATTCCAACTGGAGCCAGGAAGTTTTAAATAATGCTGAAGATCAGGGGTATCCATTTGCGAGTTTGGAGATGGACTCAGTTGAAAGGCGAGGCTCCTCTCTGGAAGGAAGTTTGAATTTTCAGTCAGGTCCTTTAATCATTTGGGATACGGTTAGAGTTCAAGGGGAGAGCCGGACCACATCAAAATATCTTCAGAACCTAAGCTTCTTAAAAGTTGGAGAACCCTTTTCTCAATCTGAGTTCGAAAAAGCTTCTATTCTGATTTCCCGTTCACCCTATTTCAATTTGATAAAAAACCCTGAGTTGAGTTTCCAGCAAAGAAAGGCTCGGGCAGTTTTTACCCTTCGGGACAGAAAAGCTAATCGGCTTGATGGAGTAATCGGTATTTTACCCAATGAAAATGAACAGGGGAAGGTTTTAATTACTGGTCAATTAGACTTGGAGCTTTATCACCTCGGTGGAAAAGGGCGGGATATCGAAGTTCATTGGCAGCGATTAAATATCGAAACCCAAAGCTTAAGTCTTGGCTATCGGGAGTCATTTCTTTTTGGGTCGCCTTTGAGCACAAGGCTTGGATTTGACTTGCTCAAGCAGGATACCACTTTTTTAAATCGTAATTTTATTTTGTCTTTTGACTACAGCCCAAGGCCTAATTTAAATCTGACTTTTTTCACCATTCGCGAGGCTAGTGATTTGATTTCCACATCAGGCCTAAGTGAGGTTACAGAATTACCGGATGCTGCGGACTTCCGATGGAATCAGTATGGAGTCGGGTTTCATTGGAATACTCTTGATTCTCACATTCTTCCAAGAACGGGCTGGAGGATTCTCTCGAATTTTTCAGCAGGTAATAAACGCATCATTCAGAATACAGCCATACCTGAAGAAATTTATAATTCTATTGATTTAAATACAGCCCAGTATGCGATAAGTGGTTCTGTTGAGAAGTACATAGGGGTAAAATCTTCCTGGGGGATGTGGATCAGATCTTCTTTTGGTTGGATAGAGAATGAAAACCTATTACTAAATGATCTTTTTCGTGTAGGAGGCTTAAAAAGTATACGTGGATTTAATGAAAACTTCTTTTATGCACGTAGCTTTGGATATCTGAATTTTGAGCAGCGCTTGTTCTTCGGAGATCAATCCTATTTATTGGCTTTTATAGATGGAGGAATTATACAAAACCCCTTTTCTCAAGAAAGTCAAGACACTCCATTTTCCTTAGGAACTGGTCTTAATTTGAATACTGGAAATGGATTATTCAAATTCATTTTGGGTGTCGGATCTTCAAACGAACAACCTTTTGCTCTTTCCTATGCAAGGATTCATTTTGGATACGTTGCTACCTTTTAAAGAATGAGATTAATCAGGGGTGTTTTTGTATTAGTTTTAATCATCATGACCTGTAAGGGTTATGGGCAGACTCTGGTAGATTATACAGATGAAATTCAAAGGCTTCCCCAAACTAACTTCCTTGACTCTCAAGTTAAATTTGAAGTAATCCTCGATCTAAAAACTTTTCCTGAATCTACCCTTCAGATGAATATTCCAGGTCCCTCGACGGCTTTCGCTGAATCCGAGGTTTGGTTCTACATAGCCAGGGATACCTCACTTTTAATTTCTCTGGATTCAGTTCGGAAGTATTATCCTCAGGATCAGTTGCACCTCATTTTTATGGGCGAGAAGCTTAATAGGGGTGATTTTAAAATTCAAAAAGTCTTGGACTCAGTTGGTCCGACATCGGTGTCTGAAGATCAAAACCTAATTGAAGTTAGAGGAGGAATCACAAAGACCTCTGTGAATAATGTGTTTTTTGTCGGGGTACTACTTATTCTTTTTCTAACCGCAATTTATAGAATGGCCTATCCATTTCTATTCGCCTCCATGACCCAGCCGCTTTCTTTAATTAATGCTGAGGATTTTTCCCAGAGCGGCTCACTGCAAAAGTTCTTTTCCGTAGATATTTTGCTTTTCGTGATGATAACAAATTTGTTGCTGGGCTTGATCTCTATGGTAGGGCTAGTGCTTTTTCAGGAGAATTGGGTGTCAGTTTGGACAGGGTATTCTTTTTGGCCTCTTTTCACTTTGTGGTTAGTGTTGTCTTTTGGCTTTTTTCTATTGACCATCATAAAGTTTTCTTTCTTAAGAAGCACTGCGTTTGTTTTTGATCTAGGGAGAGTACCCTTTTCGCATTTTTTCTATTTGCTTAGAATTCTCATTATCGGAAGCGCAGTACTCATTTTAGTTATTGCTTTTTTTCTGGTAAATCGGTTTGACCAATCTCAGGAAGCTTTGATACTATTGCTTCAAGTTGTCTTCTGGCTTTACCTGATTGGGGTGCTGATGCTTTTTGTAATAATGAGTAATCGATTCAGCTTTAATAAATACCATTTATTTACTTACCTTTGCATCGCAGAAATGGTACCCTTTCTGGTGTTTGCAAAAATCATCATGAATTTGGGTCAGTAATTCAGAAAGCATAACACGAATTTTCGAATGAGCACAGTGAGTAAAGATAGGTTGAGACCGGTGAAAAGCATTCTGGTTTCTCAGCCTAAGCCCTCCAATCCCAAGTCTCCTTACATCCTTCTGGCAGAAAAGTATAATCTGAAAATTGACTTCAGGCAGTTTATCCGTGTGGAGCCAGTTCCTGCTAAGGAATTCAGAAAGCAGAAAATTGATATTCTTAAGCATACGGCTGTGATTTTCACATCCAGGAATGCGATAGATCATTTCTTTGCCATTTGTAAAGAGTTCAAGATCGAGATGCCTGCGGACATGAAGTACTTCTGTATTTCAGAGCAGACTGCTCATTATCTTCAGAAATATATCGTGATTCGAAAGCGCAAGCTTTTTGTCGGATATAAGACGGCACGTGATCTGTTTGATTACTTCAAAAAGCACAAAGGTGAAAAATTTCTTTTCCCTTGCTCAGATATTCGGAAGGATGATATTCCAAACTTTATGGCTGAAAATGACATCGATTTTACCGAGGCTGTAATCTATCACACATTAGCTGATGATCTTTCTGATCTAGCAAACGTGAAATATGATATCCTAGCTTTTTTCAGCCCTTCTGGGCTAAAATCGCTGATGCAAAACTTTCCTGATTTCGTCCAAGGCCCTACAAGAATAGCGACATTTGGCCCTACTACTTCTAAAGCTGCGGCAGATTTAGGGATGGTTTTAGACATCGAAGCTCCTCTTCCTAATGCACCAAGTATGACAGGTGCGCTAGAGCTTTACATTAAGAAGGCAAATAATTTGTAAATCTTGGAATCAAAATGTGTTGTTTTTCAGTTTAAATCAATATCATTAGCCGAAAACTAAAACTAAAACAACCACAGATGAGTCAAAAAGGAGTTTTCTTCCCTTTTGTACGGATATCGATTTTTTTGATTTCTGCTTTTGGATTCATCCAAAGCGGATGGGCTCAACAGGATGCTCAATTTACTCAGTACATGTATAATGGCATGTATTATAACCCTGCCTTTGCTGGTAAAGATGGTGGATTTAGATTTTCAGCACTTCACCGATCTCAATGGCTCAATTATACCACCAGTTCTGGTGCCGGTGGCGCCCCGGTTATCCAGTTATTAACTGCACAAGGGAGCCTGGATGGTAAAAACATTGGTTATGGTCTCACAGTGGTAAATGACCAGATAGGAGCAAATGGAAACCTTGAGATTAACCTTCAAGGAGCATATCATAAAAATTTAAAGCGAGGAACATTGAGTGTGGGTATTTATGCAGGCATGTTTTCAAGTTCCATCGATTACGGTGAATTAATTACAGTAAATCCTGAGCCTGGACTTCCAACATCTGGTAAAGAAACTCAGGTAAACATAAACTTTGGTGCGGGTCTTTTGCTTGACAAAGGACGTTATTACTTGGGACTTAGCAGCAGGCATTTGAATGAACCTGCATTTGATTTTGGAGATGGTTCATTTGACAATCAGCTTAAAAATCATAGCTATGCTCTCTTCGGATATAGGTTTAGGCCAGTTGGTGCTTTGGTCATCGAACCAAGCCTTTTGGTTAAAACTGTATCCTTTAATAATTTTTCTTATGAAGTAAGCGTTATGGCTACGCATCAAAATAAAATTAGTGGCGGTCTTGCCTTCAGGGGAGAAGAATCCGTTTCAGTGATTTTAGGTTATAGCCTGCTAAGGGATAATTCCCTGACCGTAGGGTATGCATTTGATTTAGTGATAGGAGGTCTTGAGGCAAAATCACCGACTAGTCACGAGCTAATGTTGAGGTATACTTTACCAGACATTAGTCGTGAAATTGAGCGGGTGATTCAGCGTACTCCACGGTTCAGATTCTAGATCTGATTTAAGGAAGAAAACCAGAGATAATTGCCAGATTTGGGCGAAAAGTGATTCGTTTAAAGTTGGCAAGTTATTTGCATTATTGTGCCAAATTCAGCTAAATTTCGCAGTCTGATTAGTACGTATTTTCTAATCAGCATTTGATATGATCAAAATTGTCATTTATGTATAAAAAAATGAACAGTCGTCTCTTGCCAGTAGTTTTGGGCCTGGCTATTGCGACACTTTTACCAGGCTGTGGCCTCTTTAATAAGAAGGGTTCAGCGAGTGAAAAGGCGAATAGAAGAGGTGAGGTGACAGGGGTTCCGAAAAGGTCCGCCTGGCAGCAACAACTTCCCTTAGAAATGGTCCCTGTGAAAGCTGGAACTTTTTGGATGGGCCAGTCCGATGAAGACATCGCATTCACCCAGTCTTCCATGAATAAGCAGATCACTATTTCTGAATTTTTCATGGACAAATACGAAGTTTCAAATAATAAGTACAGACAATTCTTAGAGGCTGTAGCACAAGGTCAGCTCGAAACGGGTACTCCAACTACTTTGAAGGAGCCACCGACTTTTGAGTTGGAGGAGCTTAAGCCGGATACTACAGTTTGGTCTACAAGCTTTTCTTATCACTACGGTGACCCATTAATGGAATTCTACTTTGATCACCCTGCGTTTGACAATTACCCAGTGGTTGGAGTTTCTTGGGATCAGGCGAAGCAATATTGTGCTTGGAGAACTTATCATCAAAATGCTAACGACGATGCAGATTGGGATGCTCCTAGTTTTAGATTACCCACGGAAGCTGAATGGGAGTATGCTGCAAAAGGCGGAAAAGATGTTGCCAAGTATCCTTGGGGTGGTCCATATCTTAAAAATAAGCGAGGCTGTCTAATGGCTAACTTTAAGCCTGGAAGAGGTAATTACATTGATGATGGTTTTGCTTACACAGCACCTGTCGATGTTTTTGCTCCTAATGGGTTTGGACTATATAATATGTCTGGCAATGTTGCGGAGTGGGTATTAGACGCTTATTCAACCACTTCCAGAACCCTTACTTGGGATCTAGATCCAGTATATGATGATCCAAACGAACCAAGAAAAGTAGTTAGAGGAGGTTCATGGAAGGATATTGCACATTATCTAGAGACTTCCACTAGAACTTATGAATATGAAGATGTAGCCCAAGCGCACATCGGATTCAGAACAGTAGTTACCTTCATTGGTAGATCTGGTTCTATGGATGTTAAATCCTCCAGAAGAAGAAAGAGATAACAACTTTAACAATAAAAAAACCAAACACCTTAAAATTTAATTTAACCTGATGGCTGACAACACTTCATTTAAAGCGAAATTCTATGGCAATGTGATGCCGAAAATTTACGGTATCGGTGCTTCTATCGTAATCCTTGGTGCTATGTTCAAGATTTTGGACTGGGCAGGAGGTAACTTGATGATTGGGGTAGGTTTGACAACCGAGGCAATCATTTTCTTTTTGTCAGCGTTCGAGCCAAGACCAGAAGAAGTAGATTGGACTAAGGTTTATCCTGAACTGGCTGGAGAAAGTCCCGCTCAGAAAAAGCTAAAAGCTAAGGGTGGTTCAGTGACCGAACAATTGGATCAGATGCTTGAAAAGTCCAAGGTAGGACCTGAATTAATCGATAGCCTTGGTAAAGGAATGCAAAACCTGGCCTCTTCAGCAGAAAAGATGGGTAATCTTTCCGATGCAGCTGTTGCCACAAATGAATATGCTGCCAATGTTAAAACTGCAGCTAAGACACTTGTAGACATGAATTCTTCTTACAGCAAAACAGCAGCAGCTTTGACAGAAATGTCTTCTGCTTCTCAGGATGCTAAAGAGTATCATAATCAAGTACAGGCTGTTACTAAAAATCTTTCAGCTCTAAACTCTGTTTACGAGATGGAGCTTCAGGATGCAAATAGCCACGTGAAGACCTTGAATAAGTTCTATTCAAACATGACAGCAGCTATGGAAGGTCTTTCTGAGGCTGGCAAAGAAACAGAAGCTTTCAAAAATGAGCTCGCCAAATTAAATAGTAACGTAAGTTCTCTCAATAAAATCTATGGTGGAATGCTTTCTGCCATGAAAGGTTAATCTCAAACACTCATTCTAAACGCTAACAAAAAGAAATGGCAGGAGTAAAAGAGACACCAAGACAACGGATGATCGGAATGATGTACCTGGTTCTTACCGCTCTGCTAGCATTGCAGGTAAGTAATCAGATTCTACAGAAATTCATTCTGATCAACGACGGGATGGAGAGAACCTCCCAGAACTTTATTAATAAAAATGTTTCTACTGTTGAGTCTATCGAATATACGGTCGAGCAACAGGGAAATAATGAGAAGGATGTTCCAAAAGTAGGAGCGGCTCAGGAAATTCGTGAGGCTACCAGAGAGATCTATTCTTATCTGGGGCAATTGAAGCAAGATCTCATCGAGCAGTCAAATGCGAAGAATGATGAAGGAAATTTCGAAAATGCGAATCTAAAGAACACCGAAATCACTGGTAATATGTTCAATAACCAGGGAGTGGGTGAGCAGCTAAAAGCAAGACTTAACGAATATCCTGGCCAAGTGGAGTCAATTCTTCAAGGCATAGGAATCGATGACCTTAAGTTTGAGGCGATCGCAAAGGACGCATCCGAGATTCCAATTTTTGCTAATGACTCTGAGGTAAGAAATAAGGACTTCGTGTCTCTAAATTTCGTTAAGTCTCCAGTAGGTGCAGTCTTAGCTTTGATTTCTCAGTGGCAAAATGAGGTTTTGAATATTGAAAGTGAATCACTTACCAGGATTTCTAATTCTATCGGTACGTTCTACTTTAAGGCAGATATTGTAGAAGCAAGAATTGCCGCGACATCTAATGTGGTAGCAGCGGGCTTGCAATTTGAAGCTGATATGTTTATCGCTTCTAGTTCTTCCTCTGCCGCACCAACAATGACCTTAGACGGACGCGAAGTTGAAGTAGAAAATGGGTTTGGTAAAATTAGTTTTACCGTTCCTCCGGCAAGTCAATACGATGAAAGAGGTTTAGCAGAGAGAGTATTGAAAGGAGAAATCTTGACAAACGTAGGCGGAGAAGACCAGGTATTGGAAGTTGAATACCCATATTTTGTTGCTCAGCCAATCATTAAGGTTTCTTCTGAAGTCGTTCAGCAGCTTTATGCAGATTGTGCTAATGACTTATTAATTGAAGTTCCGGCATTGGGTAATTCATATGCTCCAGATTTTTCAGTTTCTAATGGTCAGGCAATTAAAGGTAATTCACCTGGACAGCTTACAGTTGTACCTGGCGCTTCAGGATCTGTGACAATCGGAGTAAGCAGTGGAGGCAATAAAATTGGAGATGTGGCGTATGATATTAAGCCGGTTCCAGCTCCTTCTTTGGTTCCAGTGTTGGGTAATGGTTCTCCTGTTGATCTAAGCCAAGCTCAAGCAATTGGTTCTATGACTGGTCTTAAAATTAACGCAGTACCAGAGCCTACTTTCGGTAGAACCATGGCGAGAGATGCGAACTTTGAAGTGACTGGTGGGGAAATGAGACTACTAAGAAATGAGGTTCCTCGTCAAACTGTTCAAATTACTAATGGTGCGTCACTTCCAATGCGACAACTCCTTGAGAGTGCGAGAGCAGGGGATGACATAGTATTTGAAATTCGTCAAGTAACAAGAACGAATTTTAGAGGAAATAGAATTCCTTCAGAATTGAGACAAATTATCCGTATCCCAGTTAAATAAGCTGGACGGTAACTGATAAATAAAAGATTATGAAAAAGTATTTTCCACACCTAATAGTTGCTTTGCTCCTTGCTTGCGCCTGGATGCCTTCCAGCTCTACTGCTCAGGTTGCGACCAGCGTTAATCCCTCGGGATATGGAGATAGGCAATTTGATATGGATACTATCTTCTCTGCCAAAAGAATACGAGAAGATGATAAAATGTATCAAATCTCGGTTTGGAGAAGAATTGATTTAAGAGAGAAATATAATCTCTCACTTTATGGGTCAGGTGATAGTAAAAGAAACGGGATTATAAATCAGATTTATAAGGCCGTAGTTGATGAGAATGCTTTAGAGGTTTTTGGTGACGAAGATTTCACTACAGCTCTTTCTATTGCTGAATTCCAAGAGAACTTCTGGTTAAATGCTGTAGGAGATTCCATTTTCGTGAAGCAGCTCTATTACCTGGATTTCAAAGAGGATTTCGTATTTGATAAGCATCACTCTGATATGGTTTTCGATATTAAGTATATCGAATTAGTAATGCCATCGCAGACTAACTCAAATGCCGGTCAGAAAACTATAGCTTACATCAGATATAAGGATTTCTACAATTATTTTCAGGATCATCCTGAAGCAAGGTGGATCAACTTCAAAAATCTTTCTCAAAGCTTAACTTATGACAAGGCTTTTGACTCGAGATTATTTAGATCGGTTGTGAGGAGATTTACAAATCCGGATGAAGCCTTAATTGCGGACATGGTTGATGCGGAACATCCAAATCCGGATGTGCAAGCCTATATGGACGCGCTAGCGTTTGAATATAAATTACTTGAATTCGAAAACACTCTCTGGGAGTGGTAATAAAAAAGGGGCTTTTAAGCCCCTTTATTTTTTTCCATCCATTCCCAAAGTTGACTTCCTCTGCTCTTCCCGATTACCTCAAGGATTTCCTCTTTTTGTGCATCTTTAATTTTTTTCACGGATTTAAAATGCTTTAGTAGCATATCTGCGGTGGTCTTGCCAATACCAGGAATAGACGTTAGCTCAGTACCAAATGCATTTCGGCTTCTGACCTTCCTGTGAAAGGTTATCGCGAACCTGTGAGCCTCGTCTCTGATTCTTTGAATAAGTCTTAGGCTTTCTGATTTTTTATCAATGTGAATTGGAAATTGATCTCCAGGAAAGTAGATTTCTTCTAGCCTCTTTGCAATGCCAATAATTGGCATTTTCCCATAAAGATCAAGTTCTTTCAATGCTTCTACCGCGGAAGAAAGCTGGCCTTTTCCACCATCTATGACGACTAGCTTTGGTAAAGGCTTACCCTCTTCTACTAGTCTCTTGTACCTTCTCCCTACCACCTCTTTCATTGATGCAAAATCATCAGGTCCTACTACCGTCTTAATATGGTAATGTCTGTATTCTTTCACTGCAGGCTTTCCATTTAGAAAACAGACCATGCTCGCCACAGGATTGGTCCCTTGAATGTTTGAGTTATCGAAACACTCAATATGATCTGGAATTTCCTGCAGGCTTAAGTCAGACTGAAGCTGCTTGATCACTCTATCCTTTTTGTCCTCGTTAAGACCTTTCAATAATGCCTTCTCCTTTTTATAATACATGGCATTTTTGATCGAAAGCTCTATCAACTTTTTCTTATCTCCGATTTTTGGGGTAAAGATATTTAGGCCTTCGATTTCTTCCTCCAGGTCAATGTTCAACAACACCTCTTCAGCATCGCTATTGAATTGGTCTTGAAGCCGAATCAATGCCGTTAAAAGTAATTGTTCATCACTTTCATCAAGGCGTTTCTTGACTTCAACATTTTTTGAAGTAATCAGAGCCCCATCCTTCACCCGCATGTAGTTAACAAAGCCACTTTTCTCATCAGTGACGAGGGTGCAAACATCCAGGTTCTTGATGCTTGGACTTGCTACAAGAGACTTTGATTGGTACTTCTCTAGTAAATCTAATTTGTCCTTGAATTTTTGTGCTAGCTCATAATTCAACTCTTCTGCATATCGCTGCATTTCTTGTTTAAAGAAACTTTTAGCGGCCCCTAAATTTCCCTTGAGGATATGCTTTGCTTGTTGAAGATCCTTCAGATAATCATGTTCATCTTGCTTTCCTACGCATGGTCCTTGACAATTACCTAGGTGATATTCTAGACAGACTTTGTATTTGTCTTCAGCAATCTTGGCTGGAGACAAATCAAGTTTACATGTTCTGATGGTGAATAATTCTCTTATAAGGTCGAGGACATTATTCATTGCTTTGACACTAGCAAATGGTCCAAAATAAGTCCCTCTTTTGGGAATCATCCTTCGTGTTTGAAAAATGCGGGGGAAGGGCTCTTTGGTCACCAAGAGGTATGGATATGTCTTATCATCTCTTAAGAGGATGTTGTACTTTGGTTGGTGTTTTTTGATCAGGTTATTTTCAAGTAGAAGTGCGTCAAGCTCTGAATTCACCATGGTGATTTCAATCTTGCGAATTTCTCTCACCATCCGACGAGTTTTTAGATTTACTCCGGTATTCTTATTGAAATAGCTGCTTACACGTTTCCTCAGACTTTTTGCTTTTCCCACATAAATGAGAACCTTGTCTTCGTTGAAGTATTTGTAGACCCCTGGCTGCTCAGGCAATTTGAGATATTCATCAGGTAAGAAAGAGGATGACTCCATGGATTAAAAATAAAAAAAACGGCTAAAGGGTTCAGCCGTTTTCTTTTTGTTTTGTGGGTGCCTTAAAAGTCGTTTTGATCTGCATCGTAATCAAAGTCTGCGAAGCGCTGGCTTTCCTGCTCATAGAGATCACAATCTATCTCAATGCTCAACGGCCTTTCTGGCCTTGGGAATGGTCCTTTTGTATAACCAAGGCTTTCATCATCATACACTTTAGCCATGTATTTCACCCATATTGGCCGGGCTGTTCGACCGCCCTGTCCTGCTATCCAACTTCGGAAGTGAATGGCCCTATCGTCTCCACCGACCCAAGTCCCTGATACCAAATCCTTGCTGATTCCCATGTACCATCCGTCAGATGCATTTTGGGTGGTTCCTGTTTTCCCACCAAGCTCATTTCCTTCTCTTAATTCATAAGGAACACCCTGACTGGTTCCACCTGCTTCCTCGAAGCCTCCCCTCAGCATGTAGGTCATGAGATAGGCATGCTCTTCACTCATGGCAGGTCTCTTTCTCGGTGTAAACTGCTGGATTACGTTACCATTTTTATCCTCAATTCTATCAATGTAGAATGGCATGGTGTACTCACCTCGATTTACAAAAGTTCCGAATGCCCCTACCATTTCAAAAATAGATACGTCATTTACGCCAAGTGCGAGTGAAGGAACCTCTTCCAAGTCACTCATGACTCCTAATCTTTTTGCCGTTTCAACTACGATTCTTGGACTGAGTTTCTTCATCATATATGCCGTGATCGAATTAACAGACATCGCCATGGCACGGCGGATCGACATTTTTTCATATGTGAATTTTCCATCCGCATTGGCTGGTGACCAAGCGGGCTGTCCTGGAATGAAAACCTCCACAGGTTGATCAACTACGCTGTAGCAAGGACTATATCCATTCTCAATCGCTGCAGCATAAACGAAGGGCTTGAAAGTAGAGCCCGGCTGCCTCTTGCCCCTTTTTACATGATCAAACTTAAAGTACTTATGATCGATTCCACCCACCCAGGCTTTGATATGGCCAGTACTTGGGTCCATACTCATGAAACCTGCCTGCAGAAGCTTTTTATAATACCTTAATGAATCCATGGAGCTCATGACAGTATCTATTTCTCCCTCCCAGGAGAAGATTTTCATACGCTTAGGTTCATTCAGTTTTGCTTGGATTGAATCAGTTTCCTCTCCGTAGCGATTTCGAAGCAAGCGATAGGCCTCAGTCCGTCTAACAGCAGTCTCGATGAAATTAGGAATTACTTTATTGTCATTGTCTACCCATGGATCTCGTCCTCGCATTTCAGCATAAAACTTTTCTTGAAGCTCTGCCATATGTTCATCTACTGCTTCTTCGGCATAGCGTTGCATTCTGCTGTCTACCGTGGTGTAGATTTTTAAGCCATCCCCGAAAAGATCATAGCTTGATCCATCCGACTTGAGATTTTCCTTAGTCCATCTTAAAAGGTCGGCTTTAATAATCTCTCTCAAATAGGTAGCCATACCCTGATTTTGATTAGCAACCTTGTAATCCAGTTCAATCGGTAGGATATGGAGCGAATCGAATTCAGCTTCAGAAATAAACCCGTTATTTCTCATCAGTCCCAAGACTGTATTTCTTCTTCTCAATGAGTTCTCAGGATTATAAACTGGGCTATAGTAGGTCGGAGCTTTAAACAGCCCTACCAAAACTGCTGATTCCTGAATATCTAATTCGTCAGGATCTTTATTGAAAAAAGTTTGAGCTGCTGTCTTTATTCCATAGGCATTTGAGCCATACTCGGAGGTATTTAAATAAAGCGTCAGGATTTCATTCTTAGTATATGCCCTTTCTAGCTGTGTTGCTACAATCCATTCCTTAGTCTTAATGATCAGCATTCTTAAACCCGGGACTGAACTTAGTGTGCCCTGAGACTCGGCAGTTCTGGTCTTGAATAGATTCTTCGCAGTTTGCTGGCTCAGTGTGGAACCTCCACCTGCATCTTGTTGTAGAATGATAGACTTAACAAAAACCCTGGCCATTGCTTTGAAATCAATTCCGGAATGATCTTCAAAGCGAATATCTTCCGTAGCAATTAGCGCATCAACCAAATTTGGGGCTAACTCCTCATAGGTCACAGGGGTCCTGTTTTCACGGAAATATGTCCCAAGAAGAAGGCCATCGGCTGAATAAAGTTCTGAGGCTAATTCGCTATCTGGATTTTCTAAGGCTTTAAAATCAGGTAATGCTCCAAAAAGACCAAGGAAATTCACGCTGACCATCCACACAAACAGGATGAAGCCTATAAAACCTGCCACAAAAGCAATCCAAAGATATTTGACGGTGGTTTTTGCCCAGGAGGACTTTTTTGCTTTAGATTTCTTACTCATTGTTTACTTATAGGTGGACCTAAAGAAGGCCTTATACTCCTCTATGTTTTTGGTTTTATTCAGGGTTTGGAAATTCTCTATGGAGATAAAGAAACTTGCCTGAATGACTTCTTTGGGAAGGTTATCCGATTCGAATTCCTCAATAAATACCTGATAGTATTTCTCGGCATCTTCGGCTGAACTGAATGGGCTAATAATGATAATGGCATCTTCCTGCATTTTCATATTCCCATTCCTAAGTCTTTTTCCCTTAAACTTAGTCCCATTGAAATTCTCCAAGTCTCCTAGCAAACTTTCTGCCGCTTCTTCAACATCCTCATTCATTGTGATCACAAAGATGTGCGTTTGAGAATTATTAACTTTATATGGAGTATCCGTAAGGTCTATGTCATCAGATTCTTCGGCTTCATTCTCGTCAGATCCTTCACCAGTATTTTTTTCTTCATCTTTGGGCGGATTTAATTCCGCAAGTTCTTCCTCGGAGAGCAAAGGGTAGAGCATATTCTTCGCTAGCTCTACTAATGCAGAGTCTTGAGAATTTTCTATGTAATCTTCAAGTTTTGCCCGGAAATTAGTTTTGCTCTCAATTTTACCTGTGTTCATAATATCTAGGAGCATTAATCTTTCGGTATTTCTAGTCAAAGGATATTGCTGCAAAGCATTTCTAACTATTGCTCTAGATTCTCTATATTTTCTAGCGAAATAAGCATTGTATGCCTTCTCATATTCTTCAGAAGATTTCAAATAGGCGAGATTTCCAGAGGCTGCATCAGGATTATTTACCGAGAATGTGAATCTTGACTGAGGGAACTCATTATTCAATCGAGTCACGTATTGCTGAGAATTTCCACCTCGATCTTTTTGAGCAAGATAAAGAAGGTAATATGCCTCTGGCTTTCTTTTGGATTCGGGATAATATCGGATCATCGTCTCAAGATTATCGATCCCTTGCTCCGTTTCGTCCAAATCGAAATAAAGTAGTTTCCCCAACTCGAAAAAGGATTCTTCTAGCTCTGAATTCAGGGCTTGAATATCTTCCGCCGAAGAGGGTATTTGGGCCATTAGTTCCTCTACATCTGGAAGCTGGCTCAGCGGATTGTCTTCTTCTACAGCCACAGAATCCGATTCTGTCGGCGCTGGTAGGGTGGGACTCGCTTCCTGGAAACTTGCCGAACTTCTTCTCCAATTATCCTGGAGAGGGCGATTACCCCATGTTCTTCGAAACTCTATTGCTCCCTGCTGCATAGCAAGGCCATTATCAAAGTAGAAAGTGGACGTTGTTCCTTTGTCATTAAACGCAAGGAGGTTGTCAAAAATACTCCGAGGTTCTTCTTGCTGGGCCTCTGCAGCCTCACGAAGCAGCCTTTCTTCTTCGCTTTTGATATAGCTTTCTGCAATTAGCTTCTGCTCCTCTGGACTTTTTTGAGAAAGGACCATTAAGCTGTCATTCAACTCGATTCTTTCTACATGGAATACATACTGATCCAGCGTTTCTTTCTGTTCTTCAATAGACTGTGCCACCGGGTCAGATTCATTTATATAAGTCAAAGCACTATCCAGGTAATACTTTGTGGCGCGATAGTCTTGAAATTCATCGAGATTAATTTCAGCGAGCTTTTGATAGATGTATCCCTTTTGTCGTGGATTACTTCCAGGTTCTTTTGCGGCTTGATGTAACAGTTGAAGAGTCCTTTCGGTGTCACCTTGTTTTTGTTCGAACAAAGCCATTTCATACACGACCACATCCTTCAGATCCTTATTCTTTGGGTCTTTATACAAGTCCTCATAATAGTTTCGAACCTTTTTTAAATCCTTGGATCTGTTCAGTTCTGCGACTTGCTGAGCATAGAGTTGAGCGAAGAAACTTCGTTCATACGGTGGATTACCCTCTTGAGCTTTTTTATAGTAATCAAATGCTAGAGCATCGAGACCTTCTCTTTGGTATCGCTGAGCAAGAATAAAGTTAATTCTGGAAGCTTCTTTTTTGTCTTGTTCATATTCTAGAGCTTTATCTAACGCTCCAAGAACTCCGTTCTTATCATCACGGCTTTCATAATAATAGGCCAATGTTCTATACAACTCGTATCGATTGGCGTCATTAATATCTTCTTCTTTGGAAAGATAATCTATGGTGAAGTTGGCCTTTTCATACTCTTCCAAATCCACGTAAAGCCGCAAAAGTGAAATTAGTGTTTGATGTCTTAAGTCATCATCTTCCCCATTTACATTGACGTATTTGAAGGTATTCTGTGCATCATCGAAATTTCCCTGTAGGTAGTCGATCTTTCCTAGTAAATAGTAGCTGTCATCTACCCACTTGGAAATTCTGTGCCATTCAATAGCTTTTGAAGCTAGTTCTCTTGAGGTTTCCAGCTTTTCTTCATTCGAATCGATGGTGGCTGAGTCAATAGGGATAAAAACAGGAAGGATTTGTGAATAGTCCTCATTATAGTTTTCTACCACCTCATTTTCTACTTCCCTGATTCGAGTGTCGGCTAGATAAAAGGCATTGTAATGAGAGGTGAGATTATGAAAGGCTCGGTTCGTAAACGTATCCCTCTCTGAGGAACAGGCCCACAACATCAAAATCAAAAAAACAAGACTAAGTCTCTTTCCGAGCATTTTTTTCACAGTCCAAATAAAGTACCAAAATAGGGGATTTACTGCACTTAGAGAACGTGGAGTTCCTTCAATTCTTGAGTTAGCTTTCAGCCAATACCTATTAATTGTGGATTTTTATGAAAATTGGAGGAAATTAACTCTCAATGAAAGAGGAAGGAAAAAAGGAGAAACCGAAAGGGCCTCCAATTTATGTGAAATATATTGGGCTTTCTTTTCAACTATTCGGTGTAATTGCCGCAGGCACATGGTTTGGCTGGTGGATTCAAAGTAAGAGTGAAATGAAATTTCCAGTATGGCTACTCCTTTTTTGCTTTCTGTCAATAATCGTAGCATTCTACCAACTCTGGAAGTCGATGCAGCAGGATAATAAATAGGAAGCAGTACTTTTGTTCCAAAATTAGTCATGAAGCTTCCTTCGAATATACATGTGCAATTTCTGCTGTTTGCTGCCCTAATGGCAGGACTTATTGCTGTCTTGAACACAGTGTTTCCGGCAATTATTCATGAGGACATTTGGGGGATTTATGCATTCCTCACTTTCCTCTCTTTTATAGTGGGTCAATTAAGTGGCTTTTTGCTAAAATCATTTAGTGATAATTTCTTTCAAATCATGGTATTAGGCATGGTTCTGCGCTTCATTGCTTCCATTTCTTTTATCGGAATATATGCTTGGTTAGGGGTGGAAAATATTATTCTGTTTATAGCGGATTTCTTTATCATTTTTTTGTTCTACTTAGCTTTTGATATCTACACCTTTATATCTAACTTGCGCCCGATTTCGAAGTAGCCCTCAAAAATAAGAGTTGATGACGCGCAAATTATTGGCCCTAAGTCTTTTATTATCAGCATGTATGTTGTGGTTCAGCACCCCAACAATGGCCGCAGGATCCGAAGAGGATAAGACGAGCTTCATCATGCACCACGTGAAGGATTCGCACGAGTGGCACTTTGCTACTATTGGACACACACATGTAACTCTACCACTTCCCGTAATTGTATATTCTGGCGATCGTGGACTTGAGTTTTTTATGTCTACTGACTTCCAAAATCATGATACTCATGCTTTCGGTAAGGAGTATTCTCATGAAGGTTACTTTATCGATGAGCATGATCATTTAGGAAGAGTAGACGAGGGAAGCTTTTTGGAACTTTCAATCACCAAAAATGTGGTGATGCTATTCTTGGTATTGGCTTTTCTAGCGTGGATGGCCTTATCTGCCGCTAGCCATTACAAGAAAAATGGTGCTGTTGCTCCTAAGGGAACAGCTGCCTTAATTGAGCCGATTGTGATTTTTGTGAGGGATGAAATTGCTGAAAAATCTATCGGTCCAAAGTACAAGAAATTTGTACCCTATCTATTGACTTTATTCTTGTTTATCTGGTTTGGAAACCTTCTTGGTCTATTGCCAGGGGCGGCTAACCTTACCGGAAATATTGCAGTAACCTTCACTTTAGCGATTTTGACTTTCATCATCACTAATGTGAATGGGAATAAGGATTACTGGAAACACGTATTTGCAACTCCTGGTGTGCCACCTGCGATGCTGCTAATCATTGTTCCTGTAGAAATCATAGGTCTATTTACCAAGCCTTTTGCTTTGATGGTTCGACTTTTCGTAGCGATCACAGCAGGTCACATTGTGATTTTAGGCTTTATTGCATTGGCCTTCATATTTGAATCTTATGCGATTGGTATCGTGAGTACGCTCATGGTGACCTTTATCAATTTGATTGAGCTTTTAGTAGCAACGATCCAAGCATATGTATTTACGCTATTTTCAGCGATGTACATAGGAAGCGCGGTGGCTGAACATGCTCATGATCATTAATTAGGAATTTCTTTGTTCAATTATATAAATCAAAAACTATGTTAACTCTAATTTTATTGTCCGCTGGATATGCTCTAATGGGAGCTGGTATCGGTGCAGGAATTGTTGCGATTGGCGCAGGTCTTGGTATCGGTAGAATCGGTGGTCAGGCAATGGAATCTATCGCTCGTCAGCCTGAGGCTGCTGGTAAGATCCAGGGTGCAATGTTGATTATTGCAGCTTTGATTGAGGTAGTATCCTTGTTTGCAGCAGTTATTTGTTTGTTGATCGCGCTAAACATCGCAGAGATCAGCTAAATGATTTAGAAGGGGAAGGATTTTCCTTTCCCTTCTTTATTTATTGAACAATCCGAAATAAAATTTACACCTCATGGATTTAATAACCCCCGGAACCGGACTCATCTTTTGGCAGCTAATTGGCTTCCTTGGATTACTTTTCATCTTGATCAAATTTGCCTGGAAGCCTATGCTTGAGGCTTTGGAAGAGAGAGAATCAAGCATTGAGAATGCATTGAAGTCTGCTGAGATTGCCAGAAATGAAATGGCTAATCTTAAGGCTGAGAATGAAAAGCTTTTGGCAGAGGCTAGAAAAGAAAGAGATGAGATTTTGGCTAAGGCACATGAGTCTTCAAACAGAATGATTGAAGAGGCAAAAGAAGAAGCAACCAAGGCTGGAAACCAAATGATCGAAAAGGCGAAGGCTGTAATCGATACTGAGAAGAAAGCTGCGCTTGCAGAAGTGAAAACTCAGGTAGCCACTTTGACCCTTGAGGTATCCGAAAAATTATTGAGAAAGAACTTGTCTGACGACAAGGCTCAAAAAGAGCTTGTGGACGAGTTTGTGAATGATCTTAAGCTAAACTAAGCCGACGAATGTCAAATCACAGAGCAGCATCGCGCTACGCAAAGTCCATTTTGGAATTGGCTCTTGAGCAAAAGAAGCTGAAAGAGGTGCATGCTGATTTTCAGAAATTGACTGAGGTGGCTGAATCTAATTATGAGTTTGGCGTAATCCTCAAAAACCCAATCATCAATTCTGATAAAAAGCAGGCTATTCTTAAGTCCCTTTTTGAGAAAGATGCACAGAAGCTTACCATGTCTTTTTTCGATATCATCTCCAGAAAAAATAGAGAGGATATTCTTCTGGATGTGGCGAGAGAATTTGAGATCCAATACAACATACACTCTTCCATTCAGGTGGCTGATTTGACCACGACTTTCCCAATCGATGAAAAGCTACGTAAGGAGTTTGTCGATGTAGTGAAGTCAATTTCAGGATTGAAGGAAGTGAAATTGGTAGAGAAGGTAGACCCAGAGATCATTGGAGGATTTATCCTTCGGGTTAACGACAGGTTACTTGATGACTCTATCAGCAGTAAATTGAGAGAATTGAGAAATCAGTTTTCAACAAACCATTTCGAAAAATCTATTTAAAGCATTCAATTATAACCTTATCATATCATGGCAGAAGTAAGACCAGATGAAGTTTCAGCAATATTGAGAGAGCAACTCTCAGGGGCGAGAACCGCTGCTGAGCTTGAAGAAGTGGGAACAGTTCTTCAGGTGGGTGATGGTGTAGCTCGTATTTACGGACTTTCCAAAGCACAATCCGGTGAATTGTTGGAATTTGACAATGGACTGAAAGCGATGGTGCTTAACCTCGAAGAAGACAATGTGGGTGCCGTACTTTTCGGTGACTCTAAAGAGATCAAAGAGGGTGACACTGTAAAAAGAACTAAGAAAATTGCCTCCATCCAGGTAGGTGAGGGAATGCTTGGAAGGGTAGTGGATACTCTTGGTAACCCTATTGATGGTAAAGGTCCTATCGCTGGTGAGCTTTACGATATGCCTCTTGAAAGAAAGGCACCTGGTGTAATTTACCGTCAGCCGGTAACTGAGCCACTTCAAACAGGTATTAAGTCTATCGATGCGATGATTCCAATCGGTAGAGGTCAACGAGAGCTTGTGATCGGTGACCGTCAGACTGGTAAGACTGCTGTGGTTATTGATACCATTCTTAACCAAAAAGAATTCTACGATAGAGGAGAGCCTGTTTTCTGTATCTATGTGGCCATCGGCCAAAAGGCATCTACTGTAGCAGGTGTGGTTGCAGCTCTTGAAAAAGGTGGAGCGCTTCCATACACCGTAGTAGTTTCTGCCGCAGCTTCTGATCCTGCTCCAATGCAGTTCTTTGCTCCATTTACTGGTGCTGCGATCGGTGAATTCTTCAGAGACACTGGGCGTCCAGCTCTTGTGGTATATGATGACCTTTCTAAGCAGGCTGTAGCATACCGTGAAGTTTCCCTTCTTTTGAGAAGACCTCCGGGACGTGAAGCATATCCTGGTGATGTATTCTACCTTCACTCAAGATTGCTCGAAAGAGCTGCGAAAATCAATAAGTCTGATGAGATCGCTCAGCAGATGAATGATCTTCCAGAGAGCCTTAAGCCAATCGTTAAAGGTGGCGGATCTTTGACAGCTCTTCCGATCATTGAAACTCAGGCAGGTGACGTTTCTGCTTATATCCCAACCAACGTCATTTCCATTACTGACGGTCAGATATTCCTTGAGACGAACCTATTCAACTCTGGTATTCGTCCAGCGATTAACGTGGGTATTTCTGTATCCCGTGTAGGTGGTAATGCACAGATCAAGTCAATGAAAAAAGTAGCTGGTACTTTGAAGCTTGATCAGGCTCAATTCCGTGAGCTTGAAGCTTTTGCAAAGTTCGGTTCTGACCTTGACGCGACTACCAAAAGAACTATCGAAAGAGGTAGAAGAAATCAAGAGATTTTGAAGCAAGCTCAATATGCACCAGTTTCTGTGGCGCATCAGGTAGCGATTATCTATGCTTCTACCAGAGGTCTTATGGATAATGTTCCAGTGGATAAGGCAAGAGCATTCGAGAAGGAGTTCTACTCTTTACTTGATTCTACTTACCCAGAAGCTTTGGATCTAATCCTAAAAGGAGATATCAATGGCGCCGGAGAGGTTCTTTCCAAGGCTGCTGAAGAGCTAGCTCCTAAATACGCGTAATGAATAATTCCTTCCTGGAGTTTTTTCTTCAGGATTTAAGAAGTACCAAGCAAACAGATGGCAAACCTTAAGGAAGTAAAAGAGAGAATAAGCTCGGTTCAGTCGACTCAGCAGATTACTAAGGCCATGAAAATGGTTTCTGCTGCAAAGCTGCGTAGAGCTCAGGACAAAATCGTTCAGATGCGTCCGTATTCCCAAAAGCTTACCACCATCCTGAATAACGTTTCTGCCGCTTCAGAAGGAGCTGCCGATATCGTCTATGCGGGAAATAGAGAAGTTAATTCTGTTCTGATTGTTCCGATTACTTCAGATAAAGGTCTTTGTGGTGCATTTAACTCAAATATCATAAAGGCGACCAATCATGCGATCTCTTCTCAGTTTGAGGGCAAGGAGATCAAACTTCTTCCAGTAGGAAAGAAGGCTCTAGACTTCGCTAGAAAGACTAAGTATAGCGTGGTAACTGATTTTGCAGATGTGTTTTCGGATGTGTCTTTTGACAATGTGAGAGCTGCAGCAGAATATGCAATGGAAGCCTATACTTCTGGAGAGGTAGACCAGGTAGTTTTGGTATACAATGAGTTTAAGAACGTAGCTACTCAGATCATCAGAACTGAGCAGTTCCTGCCTATGATGGCTGAGGCGTCTGAAGAGGAAAAAACTACTGAAACAGACTATATCCTTGAGCCGTCCAGAGCATACATCATCGAAGAGTTGGTTCCTACCTCTCTAAAGATTCAATTCTACAAGTCTGTACTTGAAAGTAACGCTTCTGAGCACGGTGCTAGAATGACAGCGATGGATAAAGCGACTGAAAACGCTGGTGAATTGCTGAAGGAATTGAAGCTGATGTATAACAGAACTCGTCAAGCTGCTATTACTAATGAAATTCTTGAGATTGTTGCTGGAGCGAATGCGCTAGGATAATCCTGGATGATTAAATATTCAAAGCCATGGTCTTACCGATCATGGCTTTTTTTATGCTTTCAGGCTTTGAGTCCAAAGCGGTTTGTTCAAGAAATAGTATTTTGAAGAATGATCTCTATGAAATCCTGGGCCAATCTCGTACTTCTCTTTTTCGTTTCTCTCCTTCATTTTTCATGTTCTGAACCTGAATCTGAAAAAGAAAGCAAGCCAAATATCATCATCGTTTTAGCCGATGATTTAGGTTACGGAGATGTGGGAGCTTTTAATCCAGAAAGCATGATCAAGACTCCTTACATCGATCAGCTGGCAGCGGAAGGAATGAAGTTTACGGATGCGCATACCACATCAGCGGTATGTACTCCTACACGATATGCACTACTCACAGGTCGATATAACTGGAGGACAAAGCTAAAGGAGGGTGTTCTCACTGGAAAGTCTAAAGCATTGATTTCACCCGATCGCACCACACTAGGCTCTATGCTCCAAAAACAGGGTTATCATACTGCTATGATTGGGAAGTGGCATCTTGGCATGGACTGGGGACTTAAGGAAGGAGAGACTTTTGAACCTGGCGGTTGGAACCCAGAGGATTATGATCAGCTAGATTTCACCAAGGCAATTGAAAATGCCCCAGGAACACGAGGTTTTGATTACTCCTTAGCTTTGCCAGCTTCGCTGGATATAGCTCCATATGTCTACATTGAGAATAATGAAATTACCAGTGTTCCTACCAAAACAACGATAGATGAGGGTGAATACAGCTGGTGGCGAAAAGGACCGACCAGTGATGATTTCATTCACGAGCAGTGTACGCCATTGTTCTTTGAAAAGAGCATGCAGTACATCACTGAGCAATCGAAAACTGATAATCCGTTCTTCCTTTATCTTCCCTTGCCATCGCCACACACGCCGATTCTACCTACTGAAGAATGGCAGGGCAAAAGTGGGATGCTTCCATATGCAGACTTTATGATGATGATCGATGATTATATGGGCAAACTCAATCAGACCATCAAGGACTTAGGAATAGAAGAGAACACAATAGTCATTTTTACAAGTGATAATGGATGCTCTCCCGCTGCTGGTTTTGAGAAGATGGTGGAAATGGGACATTTTCCGAGTGGACCCTATCGAGGCCATAAAGCAGATATTTATGAAGGGGGACATCGAGTCCCGACTATTATAAAATGGCCCGAAGTAATCTCCCAAGGTGTCGTGAATTCGAAAACCATATCACAAGTTGATTTTTTGGCTACCCTGGCGGAGATAGTTGGTTATGATCCAGCCGACAATGAGGGAGAGGATAGCTTCAGTTTTCTTAGTCAATTAAACCCAGATACTTCAGATGATGTAGAGCGAGAAGCAACGGTTTTTCACTCTGTCAATGGAACGTTTGCCATCCGAAAAGGAGACTGGAAGCTCATTACATCCAAGGGTTCAGGAGGCTGGAGTTTTCCAAGACCGGGAGATTCCGCTCAAGAAGGTCTTCCAGAAATGCAGCTTTATAATCTTGCAATTGATCCAGCTGAAACGGATAATCTTTATCCTGACCAGAAGGCTAAAGCAGAAGAGCTAAAGCAACTTCTTATCAAATATATTAAAGAGGGTAGAAGCACTCAAGGCGCGATTCAGCCCAATGATTCTTTTGAAGGGGAGTGGAGTCAGACCTGGTTTATGAACTAGTCGATCTGGCCATTCTTTTTGAACCAATTCAAGGTTTCCCTTATACTTTCATCAAAAGGAGTCACTTTATAGTCTAGGTCTCTTTTGGCCTTGGCCGAGCTGATTTTAGTGTTGGACTCAATTAGTGCCCTAAGGGACTCATAGGTAAAGATTGGGTCTTTTTTACTCAGTTTGCTTCCTAATATGAAGAAGGGGACCAGAGATTTTAGAAACCATGAAGGGAGTACTAATTGGGTCGTTTTTACTTGTCCCTGTTTTGATACCTCACCTGCCAGTTCCTGTACTGTTTTGAAGCTGCCAGACATAAGATATTTCTCTCCATTTATATCACTTCGAATTATTGCCAAGGTTCCCGCAACTATATCTTGGACATTCACAAAGTCATAACCTCCCGGGGGTAAAGCAGGAATTTTTCCCTTATACAAATCAATTATAGCCTGACCTAAAAGTGAGGGATAGAAATCGTTAATTCCAAAGACTGAGGTAGGACACACGATGTTTGCCTTTAACCCTGATTGCATAGCTTTTAGGACTATCTTTTCTGCCTCTATTTTTGAATTGTCATAATCAGTTCCGTTTGGAACATAAGGGCGATTTTCATTCAACTCTTCATCCAATGGGAAGGGATTCATGGTATGGATGCTACTGAAATGAATGAAGCGTTTGACCCCAAACTGAATACAGCTGTTTACAATATTTCTGGTGCCCTCAACATTTACTCGTCTTACTTCTCCATCTTTATCGCCATGAATAGAAATTTTTGCAGCAAGATGAATGACGAGGTCACAGCCTTCTACAAGAAGATCCGTATCTACCTTTTTGGTAACGTCTCCTGTTATTGTTTTTACAGGTACCTCCTTGAGGCTTTCATTTGAGTTATTAATCTGTGCCCGTACTAAATAACCTTCTGCAATAAGTGCTCTGCAAAGATTATTACCGATATGTCCTGAAGCACCAGTAACTCCGATTACCATATAAATGGAATAATTGCTTTTCTGTTTTTTGGGTAATCAGTAAAGAATTCTTTATACCAGGCATGATGATTTTGCGCTCTTGGACCGAGATTACAGAATGTCCAGATGGCAAAACTTAAAGCAGGTAAATTCCAAAACGCTATGGCATAACCTACCCATTCGATTACTTCTCCGAAATGATTTGGACAGGAGATATATTGGAAAAGCCACCCTTGCGGGATTTTGTAACCATCGCCTTCTTCACGCAAGGCAATAAGCTTCTTGTCAGCCTTCATATTTATATAGCGACCAGCAAAGAAAACCAGAATTCCGACCCAGAGATTGAGTGCTAATAAATTTGAATTGGCATGTCCAAGGAAGCCAAGGTAATACCCATTCACAAAGCCGTTAATAAGATTGAAGGCCATAGCACTGAGCACGATGGAAATTGGCATTTTCTTTCCTTGGGTTTTGAGCCTAAAAGGGAATATTAATACCCTATTTCCGTAATGCAATATCCATAACCCGATGGCCAGCCATGCGACTAAACTTTTCTCAACAGGGCCAAAAATTGCTATTAATGGGCAAGTGAGCAAAGCAGGTAATTCCATTATGAACCAACCCCAGCGGTTATCAACCATAACTCCCCAACCTTCTCTGGTATGTCTCCCATACGGGGCTCTTACTTTAGAAAAGACCAGAAAAAGAAAGGTAACTATGCCGAAGGCTATCCAAGCATAGACCCAAAAATCGAAACTCAAGATTTCAAAAGGTGTCAAACTTAAAGTCTTATAGCCCGAGCAATGACACTCGCCATGATGCCCAGGCCTTCAGTATTTGGGTGGACTCCATCAGGAAGCAAATCCTCTTTTCCCATAAATGGGGTATATAAGTCGATTAGCTCTGAACCACTTTCGTCAGCAATATCAATTAGCATCATTCTTTGCTCATTATTCATAACTGATGCCGTGATTCCAAAATTATCCTTTGTCACGGGCACTGGAAGGATAACATACACTTTGCCATCCACTGGCATATGCTTTTTATAAACTGCTATCATGTCCAAATAGTCAGCTCTGAATTCTGAAGCGTATTCCCAATTCTGAGGCTTGGAATCGTTAGTGCCTAGCATGATCACTAGAATGTCAGGGGCGAATTCTTTCACCGCTTCGAACTGTGGCTCATTCCAGAAGGGATAATCTCCATTTTTCAGCATGGTTCGTCCGCTCACTCCAAAATTGATTACCTCATAGCTATCTCCAAGGATGGTCTGCATTTGTAAAGGATAACTGTCAGGATTATCTCTCCCGGGCCCCTGAGTAATACTGTTGCCGACACAAGCGACTTTGATAGGCTCCTGGGCGAAAAGTGAAATGGAAGCTAAAATCGAAAAAGAAAGAAGAAATATTTTTTTCATAATTCTGGGTTTGGAATCAAAATAGAAAATCTGAGCATTAAAGCCTAGTGAGCCATATCTTCTTCATGATTCCCCTATTTTTGATTTTAAATGTTGAAGTCGATTTTGAATAAGGTCTCATGGCTCTCCCTTGATGTGGTTCTTGGGGGATTGGCGGGCATGTATTTTTTTTCAAGGCTTCTGAGGGTCGATTTGTCTTTTGAACCCTATGCACTTTTGGCTATAGCCATTTGGTCCGTATATACCTTTGATCATTTGCAGGATGCGAGAAGAATTCCTCCTGGCTCTAATCCTGATCGTCATCAATTTCATATCAAAAACAGAAAGGCTTTAACCTATTTCCTGATCGTTTCTATCCTTGCGGCGGTTGCTTTGGGCTTTTGGTATTTTGGCTTCGGCACGACCCTTTATTTGGGGATTGGGCTTGCCGTAGTAATTCTATTGGCCATGATTTTGATCAGAGTATTTCCCCATCAATCCGCCTGGCTAAAAGAATTCAATACCGCCTTCTTTTATGTGATTGGCGTAGCCTGGTTACCTTTTTATAAAGCTGAGAGCCTTGATTTGACTTTGCCAGTATGGGGTTTGACATTTGGCTATCTTGCCCTCGCAACATTAAACCTATTGATGCTATCCTATATGGATGAAGAAAAGGACAAGAAGGATGGCTCTCACTCCATTCTTAGCATCATATCCAAAGATAAACTCAGCCAAATAATTCGGATCGCCTCAGTTTCTTTACTGCTTCTAACCGTAGGGATGGCTTTTGCTTTTCTTTCTTTTTACCGGGTTTTTGCGATTATTCTTTTCTTAATGATCGCGGTGCATTTTGTGAGTTTTTTCCATCAGACCTGGAGCACTGAAAGAAAGCGAGTTCAAATGGAGCTAATTTTTTCTTTACCCTGGATTCTTGTTTTTATTTAGACAAAGGCGCTATGTCCGGTGATCGCTCTTCCCACGATCAGTGAATTGATTTCTTTGGTTCCCTCATAGCTATACACAGCCTCTGCGTCAGCGACGAATCTAGCGATATCATGCTGAAGGAGAATTCCATTTCCTCCAAAAAGCTCACGGGCATGATCCACGATCGAGCGCATTCTGAGCGTACAAAAGACTTTGGCCAGGGAGGCATGTTCATCCAATAAAATATCCGAATCCTGCATCTCAGAGAGTCGAAAGACCATAGTTTGCATGGCTGTAAGATCGCCAAGCATAGTTACCAAAAGGTCTTGAACCAACTGGAAAGATGCGATCGGTCTACCGAATTGCTTTCGTTCATTCGTGTAGGCTAAGGCAAGTTCATAGGCTCCTCTTGCACAGCCGACCGCTTGCCAGGCAACTCCCGCACGTGTCATTCGAAGAACCTTTGCGGTATCTCGAAATGAATTTGCTTCTTGAAGTCGATCAGATTCCGGGACTTCACAATTCTCAAGAGTGATTAAGGCATTTTGAACGATTCTCAGAGCCATCTTATCCTCCATCTTTTCAGCTTTGAAACCGGGATTTTCCTTCCGAACGATAAAACCTTTTACCTGATTATCATCCAGATCCCTTGCCCAAATCACTGTGATATCGGAGAACGTAGCATTTCCAATCCATTTTTTCTGTCCATTGATCACCCATGCATCACCTTGCCTTTTGCAGGTGGTGGTTAGACCTCCTGCCGCACCTGAACCTACTTCGGGCTCCGTCAAACCAAATGCTCCAATTTTCTCTAACCGCTGCATCTTGGGGAGCCATTCCTGTTTTTGCTCCTCTGAGCCACAGAGATAAATAGAGCCCATAGCTAATCCGCTTTGTACTCCAAAAAAGGTAGATGTGGAGGTGTCAATCCTGGCCATTTCCATAGCTATGAATCCTTCCAGCAAAGCAGATTTCCCAGGACATCCGTACCCTTCATAGGTGAGGCCAGCGATTTTCAGCTCAGCCATCTTTGGAATAATCTCAAAAGGGAATTCGGCCCTATTCCAATAGTCATTCGCGATGGGTTTTATCTCCCTTTCCATGAATTCTCGCACCTGCAGCTGTATGTCCCGGTCCTCTGGAGAGAGAGATTTCCCAAGTTCATAGAAGTCCCCATTTATATCGGGAATGGTCTTCGGTCGGCTTCCGCCTTTGAGCATACCCATCATTTTCGACAGGTCCTCCTCACTCATCTTACCCACAAGCTCAACCATTTTAGGTAGATCGACTTTTCTGGAAAGGTCACCTATTTTTTCTAGATCCAGATTTGATAAGAGGTCTTTGAGATTTCGTATGTTTTGAAAGAAATTTTTCATAATCAGGATTTTAGGCCCAAAATCTATTTCTTTAATCTAGTGAAAGATCCTTACAGTTCAGTTGCCCCTTTTTATTCTTTCCTGGTAAATCTCGTGTTTGGTTCCGGCCTCAGAGAGGCAAAGCTGTCTAATCTTGGGAATAGAAATCTCGGTAAGATTCTAATCATTGGTGGGGGAGATGGTAAGGATTATAAGCATCTTAAATTGCCGATGAATGGAGATTTTTGGGAGAAATCAGAGGCCATGCTTGAGCTCGCAAAGAAGAACTTGACCAATTCTGGATTGAATTTTCATTTAGGGGATTTCTCAAAATCAGACGCGAAGGATTATGAAGAAATCTGGCTGCATTTCGTTTTGGACACTTTGGAGAATGATGAATTGGCTGATTTTCTTCAGACCTGTCGGTCAAAGCTAAGTTCGGATGGAAAAGTCTATTTTGCCGATTTCTATCCTCCAGTGAGCAGATGGCAAAAATTAGTTCACGGCATCATGATTTCTTTTTTCAGAGTCAGTACGGGTTATCAAAGAAAAGAGGTGCCGGATTATGATAGATTCTTTACCAAAATCGGCTTTGCGAAAGCAAAAGAAAAGACCCTGAAAAAAGGTTGGATTCGTTCTTCTGTTTTGGAAATCAAGGATTAAATTTCTCCTGCCTTTCTAATTAGCATTTGGATGAGGTTATCGAAATAGGTCCCATTTCCTGGTCCATACCAATTCATCTCTCGAACTTCGTGGTAATCTTCATCATACAATTCATCAGGAACCACATAGCCCATATATCCTCCATTAAAGGTGGTGATTATGAGGTTAAGCCCATTAGCTTTGGCTATTCTCTCCCATTCTTCATAAAAGACACCTGAAACCTCACCGCTGGAAGATATAAAAAGGGTATTGCCGAGTCTGGTGATGTCAAAGTGAGCATTAGAGTCTCCGACCAGCCAGTCAAAGACCCACGGCCTAACTCGAATGTTGTCTGATACTCTTAAGTGGGGCTCCCTGAGCTGAAGATCAAGTCTGGCAAAAGCCATACTTTTTTGATTTACCGTTCCGAAATAATTTATTCTGAGCTTAATCGCCTCTGCAACTGAAAGAGCATAGTTCTTTGTGTCTTCAAGTGTATTTCCAGGTCGGTTGGGCTTATGGCTTCCGATGGCACCACTTGCGAAAAGCGCAAAATCAAAATCTTCTTCTTCAAGGTTTTGGGTTAAATAAAATGGATAGTCTCCTGAGAGACCCATGTATCCGGTAGTGAGGCAAGTCGAGTGCGCGCTGTAGGTAAGAAACGTTCCTTTCTTATCATCAACTCTAGTGAAAACCAGCTGCCTCACAAATGGGTCTGTAGGACCATCTTTAATAAATCGATTCGAAACCCATTCGGAGCCATCCGATTTCCTATAGCTGATTTTTGATTCATTCTCATCAGAAACTGCGCCTTGAAGGGCTTCGACACTTTTGGTGGCAATCCATTCCACTATTCCTTCATCAAGGCCACCGAATGCCACGGCTCCTAATGCTCCAGGGATGTACCCGCCCATACCCGAATGGGTATGGGTAGCTGTGAAGATAACCTGATCCACATCGATGGAAGTGTTTTCAATTTTCTCGCGAATGGCTTTTGCCAGATGAGGATGAACGATTAACAGTTCATAATTTAGCCAAGCTACTCGGTTCTTGCCGTTGCTGATGCTAAGTGCTTTGACAAAGCTACTATCAGATACAAATTCATATTCTCCTCTGGGGCTATAGCCTACCAGATTCGCTGGTTCAGGAGGGGTTATATTGGCTTTGGCCCAACCTACATACCAATTGTCGCCTTTACTCTTTTCGAAGCTGAGATTATTAAGATCTTCAAAAGTTTGAGCATAAAAATCCTGCTCCTGAATGGGTGATCGATCTACGGTTGTAAGTGTGCAGATAGCCAGTATGGCCAAAACCAAAGTGAGGCCGAGCAAAAACCTCAAAAGACTTTTTCCAGTCTTCTTCTGGCTCATATTTTAGTATTCGTAAGTTCCGTGCTCACCTGTGATGGTCACCTTCTTACCATCGAATGGCTCCACCCTGCCAATGATTTTCGCCTCTACGCCATACGTTTCGGCAATATCTATGATCTCTTCGGCATGCCTCTCATCAAGATAAATCTCCATGCGGTGCCCCATATTGAAAACCTTATACATTTCCTTCCAATCTGTTCCACTCTCTTCCTGAATAATCTTAAAGAGCGGGGGAGTTTCAAATAGGTTATCCTTGATTACATGTACACCATCCACGAAGTGTAGTACCTTGGTTTGTGCACCTCCACTACAATGAACGATTCCATGGATATACTGCCTCATGTAATTCAAAACATCCACCATAATTGGCGCATAGGTTCGGGTAGGAGAAAGAACAAGTTTCCCGATATCCAAAGGGGTGCCAGGAGCCCTATCGGTCAGGTTATATTTGCCCGTGTAGACAAGCTCATCCGGTACTGCTGGGTCAAAGCTCTCTGGATATTTGGTCTTCAAGACCTTATTAAAGACATCATGTCTAGCGGAAGTGAGTCCATTACTTCCCATTCCACCATTATACTCAGTTTCGTATTTAGCTTGACCATAAGAGGCGAGGCCCACAACAACATCTCCAGGTTGAATTTGGTCATTTGAGATTACCTGATCTCGTCTTAGACGACAGGTAACTGTGCTGTCAACTATGACTGTTCTTACTAAGTCTCCCACGTCTGCTGTTTCTCCGCCGGTGAGAACAGCATTTACTCCATTATCTCGTAGCGTTTGAAGCACTTCCTCAGTCCCTTCAATCAAGGCTGAAATCACTTCACCAGGAATGAGGTTTTTATTTCTTCCTATGGTGGAGGAAACCAAAATATTATTGGCAGCCCCAACACACAGAAGGTCATCGGTATTCATGATGATCGCATCTTGAGCGATTCCTTTCCAAACGCTCAAGTCGCCAGTCTCTTTCCAATAAAGGTAAGCTAGAGAAGATTTGGTTCCTGCGCCATCAGCATGCATGATGTTGCAATACTCAGGATCATTTCCGAGTGTGTCTTCAACTATTTTGCAAAATGCTTTAGGGAAAAGTCCTTTATCAAGGTTTGAAATCGCCTGGTGAACATCTTCTTTCGAAGCTGAAACACCTCGTTGCATATAGCGCTCATTCATACGGAGAGGAGGGATGGTCGTTGTTCAATCAAAGGTAAGTATTATCCTCAAATTGGATACAAAAAACCCTTTGAACTATCTGGTCCAAAGGGTTCTTGAATATTGTTATTATTTCAATTACTCATCAATCTGAATAACCTTGAATTCTGTTCTTCGATTCACCTGATGCTCTTCTTCAGTTTGAGCATTCTCAATGATCAGCTGTCGCTTACCGTAGCCTTTGGCCACCAATCTATCTGCGGCGATGCCCTGAGAAACGATGTAATCTACAGCAGATTGAGCTCTTCTCTGGGTCAGGTCATCATTATATGCATCAGTCGCTCTGGCATCTGCGTGCGAGCTTAGCTCAATTCTAATGGTTGGGTTATCCTTTAAGATCTGTACCAGCTTATCCAGTTCAATAGCCGCATCAGGTCGGATATCATCTTTATCCAAATCATAATAGATGTTCTCAAGTACTATGGACTTATCCAGAATCAATTGATCTAGAACAATCGTCGTGTCAAGCGTCACATTGGTAACTTCCTGAATTAGAGTTGCTGGATCAGGCGTTTTTCCATCTGTAGTATAAGGAACTGACTTGGAGAAATATCCGCTTTTTGAGGCGATGATGGTATAGTTTTCATCCGGGGCCAAAGTGAATCTCACTCGACCTGTAGAGTTAGAGAAGTTTCCATCCATTTGCTTGTTTTGGGCATCATAAAGGACCACACGGGCTTGCTCAAGAACTGCATCTGGCTCGCCAGCTACTCTCTGCTTGGTGAATACATTCAGCAATACATTGACGATTTTTGGCTTCGGGGTTTTATCCTCGAAATAGTAAATGTCATCATTTCCTACTCCTCCTTCTCGATTAGAAGAAATAAATCCTTGCTTTGGATATTCTGTAAATGAGATGGCAAAATCATCCATTTTCGTGTTAAAAGACGGACCCAAATTGGTGATGATTTGCTCACCATCTTCGTTAACTTCTGCCACAAATAAGTCTAGCTTTCCATATCCAGGCTGTCCATCGGAAGCGAAAAAGATTTTTCCGTCAGGGGATTCTCTTGGGAACATTTCGTTGCCTGGAGTATTGATGTTTGGTCCGAGATTTACGGCGTTGCCAAAATCACCATTGGCAAGCTTTGTAGCCTTGTATAGGTCAACTCCTCCATAACCTCCTGGACGATTTGAGGCGAAGTAAAGAATTTCCCCATCAGGACTGAATGCTGGAGTGCTATTCCACCAAAACTCATCTTCATTGACTTCCATCCAAATGGGTTGGGTAAAACCGGCCCCTCTAAAATAGGAGGCAAACAAAGCGGTTTCTGGTAAGTCCTTTGGAGAGAGAGAATTACCTCTGGCATAAATAATAGTATTGCCGTCGGGACTAATGGCTATGGCCGCCTGATTCAATCCTTCTTCATTTCTAAATTCAGGGAGGGCCTGTATACCTCCTACGTCTACCCTCAGACCATCTGATCTGGCTCGAAAGAGTTTGGTGTAAGGGGAACCATCTGCAGCGTAAACGCCAGAGGCTTGTCTTCCACTGGTAAAATAAAAGAAATTCTCACTAGTGATTGGCGCATAATCCGCTCCAGCAGTGTTCAGTTCCTGGAAGTTGACTAACTCATAATTTTCCCAGTAATCACCGATTCCTTCAGCAAGTTTAATTGCCTCAGTTTGTCTACGAGCTTCGGCTACATACTCCTGATCTGAGGTATAATCTTCTGATAATTTGAAGGCCTCATTCGCCTTGTCATATTCCTGCTGTGCCTTGTATCCTAGGCCCAATCTGTAATAGGCTTCGAAAGTGGGCTCCTCCTCTACAAGCTTCTCGTAATACGGAACGGATTCCTCGATTCTATTTGAAAGCCGATAGCTTTCAGCAATGACCTGATTCGCTTCAATATTGTCAGGATCATCCTCTAGAATCTGCCCATAGGTATTGATGGCATATTGATATTCACCCGATAGAAATTGATCATTTCCTTTCTCCTGAAGGCTTTTACA
>CAKZRQ010000062.1 GCA_937146645.1 uncultured Cyclobacteriaceae bacterium | reverse complement strand
CAGGACTTGGCACCTTGGACTTTCCAGGTTGCCAGAGGGTCATCGAGCCTGTCTCTCGCCTCTTCTTTATAAATCCAATCACAAAAAAATCGTGAAAGGATGCTTCAAAGAAAATGGAGTTTATCTGAATTTCAAAACAAACTCCCGCAAAAAGATTACGGTTTTTTCTCTGTAAGGATTTTTAATGCTTCTTTAATTCTCTGGAAATCAAAGCTCTTAATCGTTTCATTCATCTGAGATTTTAGATTATCTAATCCCAAATTTCCAATACTTCCTTCGTGAGTATGACTTAATTTGCTTTGGTCTACCTTGAAATCACCTGCTTCTATCTCACGACCAACTTGCCTATATGCATCCCTAAATGCCATACCATTTAAAACCAATTCATTTACTTTTTCGACGGAGAATAGATACTGATAAAATGAATCACCAAGAAGATCTTTTTTAACTTCTATAGACTGCAACATAAATGTTGTCATGCTTAGGCAATCTCTTAAATTCTCAATGCCAGGAAAGATTTCTTCTTTCAGAAGTTGTAAATCTCTGTGGTAACCTGTCGTACTATTCGTTAGTAGAAGTGTGACTGCCGATGGAATCGCCTGAATCTGATTAGTCTTTGCACGAATCAATTCAAAAACATCAGGATTCTTCTTATGTGGCATGATGCTACTACCCGTGGTTAATTCGTCAGGAAAACTGATGAACCCAAAGTGCTGATTGATGTACCAGCAAATGTCAGAAGCCAATCGATTTAGCGTTCCGGCAATTCCCGCTAAAGCGAAAGAAAGAGTCTTCTCCATCTTACCACGGCTGTTTTGGGCGTTGATGACATTAAAGTGAAGCTTTTCAAAGCCTAGCAAATCCGTAGTCATTTGTCTATCCAAAGGAAAACTGGAACCATAACCGGCAGCCGAACCAAGTGGATTTTTATTGGATAGGTCAAATGCCACTTTGAGCAAATTCAAATCTTCTACCAGCCCTTCGGCAAAAGAAGAAAACCACAAGCCGAATGAGGAGGGCATGGCCAATTGGGTATGGGTATAGCCCGGCATTAGATCGTTTTTGTGCTTTTCCGAAAGCTTGATGAGTAATTCAAAAAGCTCTTCAGTGACAATCACCAGACTTTCGATAGCATCTCTATAAAACAGCTTCAAATCCACCAAGACCTGATCATTCCGGCTTCGTCCACTATGCAGCTTTTTGCCTACTTCTCCATGCCTCTCGGTAAGCAAGAATTCTACTTGAGAATGGACATCTTCAACTCCTTCTGGTAGCTTAAAAGTACCTTCATTTATTTCAGAAAGGATTTGTCTAAGTCCGGATTGTAGGGTTTGATTTTCCTCGGAAGTTAAGAGGCCTATTGACTCAAGCATTTGTGCATGAGCCATTGATCCCATGACGTCGTAGGGTGCGAGCAAAGCATCAAACTCCAGATCACGACCTACCGTGAATCGCTCCACTTCCTTCAGGCTTAACTTATCTTTTTGCCAAATTTTCATGATTCTGATTTTATAAGTCGATCAAAATAATTTTCCAGCACCTTCACGTAATTATTAATCCCTTCCTCCAACTCATTCACATGAATAAACTCATCTGCTGTATGGGATCTGGCAGAATCACCTGGGCCCATTTTTAAGGTAGGATAGGGAATTAAAGCCTGATCTGATAGGGTAGGACTTCCATACTTTTCAATGCCCAATTCATCCAATACTTTGTGCATCAAATGATTTTCAGGAAGCTTGGAAGGCTGAAGTCTGACAGATCTTGGATTCAGTTTTGAAGAGAGCTTTGTCCCTAATTCATCCAAAGCCTCTTCCAAAGTATAGGCATCAGTGATGCGAACATCAATGGTGAATTTACATTCATCTGGGACCACGTTGTGTTGAGTTCCGGCTTGGATAATGGTAGCAGTGGCTTTGGATTCTCCTAGAAATGGAGATACCCTCTCAAACTTTAAGTTCTTGAGTTCCATTAAGTCGTGAAGTGCTTCATTTATTGCATTGATTCCTTCATTTCTTGCCGCATGCCCGGCTTTTCCATAAGCCACAGCATCAATTACCATGAGGCCTTTCTCTGCTACTGCAGCTTTATTTAAGGTAGGTTCTCCTACAATTGCTAAGTCACATTTTGGCAATTCATCAATAATAGAGCTGATTCCTCCTTTTCCTGATATCTCTTCCTCGGCGCTGGCGATCATAATTAGATTCACAGGAACGTCCTTATTATAGAAGTAGGCGAAGGCCTGAATTAGTGAAACGAGGGCTCCTCCCGCATCATTTGAGCCTAGACCATATAACTTACCATCCTTTAAAACAGGAGTAAAAGGGTCCAAAGTATATCCTACATTCGGCTTTACCGTGTCATGATGACTATTCAGCCATATGGTAGGTTTGGAGGAATCAAATTCCTTTGGGAAGGCTATAACATTATTCCCGAATCTTTTTGTGCTAATTTCTCTATCAAAGAACCATGACTCCAAGAGGTCACCGGTTTTAGCTTCTTCTTTTGAAAGGGATGGAATGCGAATCAGGCCTTTTAAGAGTTTTAAGGCTTCTTTTGAATAAGAGTCAAAATATTCCATCAGTACAAGTCGTATCGATGCTTCTCGATGATGGTGCCAGAAAGCTTTCCTTTTGAAGCAAATATCAAATTGTCTGCTTTTCCAATCCAAACATTATTTACTCCCTTTTCTAGGGCAGCAAAGGCGTTATCAAGCTTTGGGATCATGCCTGAATGAATTACATTTTCCTTTTTAAGCTCCTGGTAAATGTCCTCGTTGATCAATGGAATAATGGAGTTTTCGTTGTTTTCATCAATCAAAACCCCGGCCTTATTGAAGCAGAAATAAAGGTTTACTTCATGATTGGCAGCTAAGGAGGTGGCCAGACTAGATGCAATGCTATCCGCATTGGTGTTCAGCAACTGTCCTTTTTTATCATGGGTTATGGCACTCACTATCGGAACTATATCGAGCTTTAGAAGCTCTGAAATCAAGGGAGTATTAACCTCTACAATATCTCCAACAAAACCATAATCGATCTCCTTAACAGGACGTTTGATCGATCGAATCAGATTCCCGTCAGCACCAGTCATCCCAATGGCGTTTTGTTTGAACTTTTGAAGCTTCGCTACAATATTTTTATTGATCAAGCCGGCATAAACCATGGTGACAATATCTAGGGTATCACTGTCAGTGATTCTTCTTCCATCCACCATTTCAGGCATTACTCCGAGAGTTTCCCCAAATCGGGAAGCCATCACTCCTCCGCCATGCACAAGGATTTTCTTACCCGGAAACTTGGCAAATTGCCCAATGAACTCATCCAGTTTCTCAGGATAGTCAATCACATTACCCCCGATTTTTATAATGCTGATTTTCATTTCTGGCCGGTTGATAAATCCAACATATGACTGAGCACAGCTTGCGCTGCAAAAACTCGATTGGCTGCTTGTTCCTGAACCAATGATCTGGGACCATCCAGAATTTCATCAGATAAAACCACATTTCTTCGAACCGGAAGACAGTGCATTACTTTGGCATTTTTGGCTTTGCCAAAGCTAGATTCCATTAACATCCAATTTTCAATCACCCGAGGAGTTTGTCCATAATTTTTGAAAGAGGACCAATTCTTAACATACACAAAATCAGCACCTTCAAGTGCTTTGCTTTGATCGTATTCTATATTAGCACCTTGAGTAAACTCTTCATCCAATTCATATCCTTCAGGGTGAGTAATGGTCAAATCATGATCCATACCAAGAGTCCATTCTGCAAAGCTATTCGCTACGGCATGCGGTAATGCCTTGATATGCGGAGCCCAGGTAAGTACAACTTTCGGCTTTCTGCCGGTAGGAAGATTTTGGTTGATGGTTACTTGATCTGCCAGACTTTGCAATGGATGTCTCAGGGCCGATTCTAAGCTGATTACAGGTTTTCCGGTGGATGAAATAAACTTTGATATCACTTCATCTCTCATATCAGCTTCTTTATCCGATAAAGTGGGGAAGGATCGAATGGCTAAAAAGTCAAAATAACTTCCTAAAACTCCTCCTGCATCAGCAATGTGTTCCACCGTATTTCCATTCATGATGGCACCATCTTCCATTTCTAGTGCCCAGGCTTCCTTATCCATATTTAATACGATGGATTCCATCCCTAAATTGGATGCGGCAACCTGAGTGGACACCCGGGTTCTTAATGACGGATTTAAGAAAATACATCCAAGTCTTTTTCCACGGCCTTTCTGCAGATCGTATCGCGGTGATCTTTTATAAAAAATCGCTGACTCAATTAGCTTTTGAGCTGTTTCAAGCCCTGGAAAGGTAGTAAAATTAAATGCAGATGCTGGGTCATTCATCTGTGATAAAATAGGTTTGATTTAAAAAGAAGCGACCAAGGCCGCTTTAAACGAATTTAGGTCATTCCTTTGGATATTTAAAGCAGGTAGCAAACGTAATGTCTGCTTTTTTGAACTGCTACCAGTGAAAATATGGTGATTAGTTAAAATATCAGAACGTAGCTTTGCAATCTCCTGATCAAAGTCAATCCCAATCATAAACCCTCGACCTCTTACTTCCTTGATGAAAGGAAGATCTTTTAGATCTTCAATAAACCATTCTCCAGTTTCTTTTGCCTGCATCAATAGATTCTCTGATTCGATCACCTCGAGAACAGCGAGTGATGCAGCACAGGCCAAATGATTTCCTCCAAATGTCGTTCCGAGCAAACCGTAACTCGCCTCAAAGTCTGGCGAGATCAAAATACCCCCAATCGGGAAACCATTACCCATTCCTTTTGCCATACTGATAAGATCAGGCTTAAGATCTTTTATCCACTGATGGGCGAAGAACTTTCCAGTTCTTCCAAAACCAGCCTGTACTTCATCTAAAATGAGTTTAGCATCATATTTTTTTGCTAAATCTGAGAGGCCTAAGAGAAATTCATCTGATGCGATATTGATACCTCCAACGCCTTGAATGGCTTCAATAATAATCCCTGCTGTTCTTCCTTTCCTTAGTTCCTTTTCTACCTCTTCGAGATTTTCCCAGGGAAGAATTACGAAATCTTCTCGTTGATTACATGGGGCAGTGACTCTTGGATTATCTGTTGCAGCGACTGCAGCTGAAGTCCTACCATGAAACCCTTTTTCAAATGAGATAATCCCTGATTTTCCGGTAGCAAAGGATGCCATCTTGATCGCATTCTCATTTGCTTCCGCACCTGAATTACAGAGAAATAGACTGTAATCCTCATAGCCTGAAAGTTCTCCTAATTTTTGAGATAGTAACTTCTGAATAGGGATTTGAATGGAATTGGAATAGAAAGCAATTTGATCAAGCTGCTCCTTAATTCTCTGCACAAAGTGAGGATGGGAATGACCAATTGAGATTACTGCGTGGCCTCCATAAAGATCCAAATATTCATTTCCTTCTTCATCCCAAAGTTTGGAGCCTTTCCCGGATTTAATGGTCACGGGCATCAACGGATAAACTTCAAATAAATTCATGGCTTCCTTTAAAATGCGCTTGCCTTTAGATTTAATCCTTCTCGTTCATCCAGCCCAAATGCCAAATTTAAATTTTGAATGGCCTGCCCAGAAGCTCCTTTCAGGAGATTATCTATGATCGAATAAATCACTAATTGTCCTGATTCTCTCTGTAAATGAATCAGACATTTATTGGTGTTTACGACTTGTTTTAAGGATAAATCTTGTTCTGAAACTACAGTGAAAGGAGCATCTTTATAAAACTCCGAATATACTTTTACAGCACCTTCAAGGCTTCCTTCAAACTCAAAATAGCTGGTTATCCAAATCCCTCTTGTAAAGTTTCCTCGATAAGGAACGAAATGCAATTGAGGGTTTGGTGCCTGTCCTTCCTGACTGAAAGATTGGTTGATTTCTTTTAAATGCTGATGAGTAAAAAGCTTATAAACCGAGAAATTATTATTTCGGTAGCTGAAGTGAGAGGTGTCTGAGAGTTTCTTCCCGGCGCCAGTACTTCCGGTAATTCCCGAAATATGGATGGAATCTTTAGCCCAGCCTTCTTTAATGGCTGGAAGTAGCCCTAACTGAATTGCGGTAGCAAAACATCCAGGATTTGCTATTCTCTTGGATTTGGAGATAGTTTGAGCATTGAGTTCAGGTAAGCCATAAACAAACCCCTCTGATTCATCTCTAAAATCAGTCGACAGGTCAATCACGACCACATCATTATTAATGGGGTTCTGCTCAAGGAAAGCTTTGGTCTGACCATGGGGAAGACCGAGAAAAACAGCATCCAAACCATCAGTTTTCACCTCATCCGTAAATGTCAAGTCACAATCCCCAATGAGATCAGGGTGAACTTCATGTGCCTTTTTTCCAGCTTGACTATTGCTATGGATATAAACTAAATCAACATGTGGATGATGAATCAAAAGACGAATCAATTCTCCTCCAGTGTAGCCTGCTGCCCCAATTATCCCGGTTTTAATCTTGCTCATGACTTCCATTTACTTGATGATAAATTGCGGTTTGGTTGCCCAAAATTTTGGTAAAACCTTTCACGTCATCTGCGGTATATCCCTTGTTCATTTCCCCGTAGCTACCGAATTTGGTAGACATGAGATCAAGTTCAGAATCTATTCCGAGAAGGGTGAACTGATTCGGCTGAAGCAAAACACGGACTTTACCAGTCACGGTCTTCTGAGTGCTCTCCATAAAAGCCTCTAAATCACGCATGCTTGGGTCCAAATAGTGTCCCTCATGTAGGTGATTCCCGTAAAACTCCGAAAGTTGATTTTTCCAGAAGGCCTGCCATTTAGTTAATGTATGCTTCTCCAAAAGTTGATGAGATTTGATTAAAATTAGCGGAGCCGCAGCCTCAAAGCCTACACGACCTTTAATTCCGATTATCGTGTCACCCACATGGATGTCTCTTCCTATCCCAAAAGGAGCCGCGAGCTTCTGGATGTCCAGAATTGCATCAACAGAACTTTCGAAGACTTTTCCATTTACAGATTTGATTTCGCCTTGGGCAAAACCTAAAATGAGTTCTTCAGGCTGTTTTTTGGTTTTTTGAATGGGCCAGGCCTCCTCTGGCAGATGATCCCAAGAGTTCAAGGTCTCCTTCCCACCAACTGATGTTCCCCAAATTCCTTGATTCACAGAATAAGCAGCCTTTTCAAAGTTCATGGAGACACCATGAGTCTTTAAATATTCGATTTCTTGCTGACGACTTAGCTGGTTATCTCGGATAGGAGTGATGATTTCAATATCTGGAATAAGAGTTTGGAAAATCATATCGAATCGAACCTGATCATTGCCAGCTCCTGTGGAACCGTGAGCGATAGATTTAGCACCAATTGATTTGGCGTGTTCAGCCAGTGTTTTGGCTTGTAGAATTCTTTCAGCAGAAACAGAAAGGGGATAGGTCTGATTTTTTAGGACATTCCCAAAAATCAAGTATTTAATAACCTGATTATAATAGTTATCGACTACATCAAGAATGGTGAATGATGCGATACCAAGGCTTTTAGCTCTCTCCTCAGTCTCTTTCAATTCATCATCGGAGAAGCCGCCTGTATTGACCAATACTGCATGCACTTCATAGCCAAGATCTTTGGATAAATGCAGCGCGCAGTAAGTCGTGTCGAGCCCACCACTATATGCAAGTACTATTTTTTTGTTAGAATCCATTTTGGGATTAGAATAATTTCAATGTTGATTTTTTCATTTTGAGGAAGATAGATTTCTTCAGTCGAACCCATCGATCGAAGAGTCGAACTCTTCCTTTAAAGTTTTGCCTTAAGGCAAGATCTTCCATGTCATCAGCTTTTGCATTAGGATCGAAAAGCATGGCCGTGCAAATACAGTTTTCTCGCTTCTTGGATTGCAAGATTTCGTAATTCACACAGCTTTGGCATCCATTCCAAAACTGCTCATCATCTGTCAAATCTGAATAAGACACGGGGACATACCCTAAGCGAGAATTAATTTTCATCACGGCTGGGCCTGTCGTTAATCCGAAGATTTTACTGTCAGGATATTTCTTCCGAGAGAGGATGAAAACTTCGCGCTTTATCTTTTTGGCTAAACCATATTTCCGAAACTGAGGTGCCACGATCAGGCCTGAATTGGCTACATACTTTCCATGACCCCAAGCCTCGATGTAGCAAAACCCAGCCCATTCGCCCTTGTCAGAAAGGGCAATAACTGCCTTTCCCTCCTTTATTTTTTGAGTGACGTACTCGGGAGAACGCTTGGCAATACCAGTCCCTCGAGCCTTGGCGGATTCGGCCATTTCATCGGTAATGACCTTTGCATAGCCCTCATGGGAGGAGTTAGTTATATAAATTTTGAAGCTTGGAGCATTCATGATTCACGAAAGATTTTCGTGGGAGAAATAGGAATAAGAATAGTGAAGAAATCCAATCGCGTAGATCGGAATAAGGAATACCGAGGGTCAAGCCCTCCTAAAAAGTCTCCTAAGTCCAGACAAAGCAATCTCACCAGTAGTTCTGGAAAGAACTCTTCCTGATGCTAGTGTTATTTTGTTTGTCTTTTTCATTGAATACCAGTACAAATCTTATTGATTCGAAATTAGGATACAAGGATTATTGCGAAAAATTCAAAAAACGTATAAGAAAAAACCTAAATGTGAGCTATGACTAGAAAATGTAGGACAGAATGAATACGATCACCAAAAGAATTGCAACCCAAGCAATCCAAGGCGATCTCTTCGGAAATTCATATTTACAAATAGGGCAGACCTCAGCTTTTTCATCTATCTCCATGGCGCAGGAGGGGCACTCTTTTGTTTTCAATTTCGATTGAACTCTTTAAATGAAAATTGACTTTGGAGTAAGTAAATCATTTTGCTATGAAAATTGAAATCTGGTCGGACGTAGTTTGTCCGTTTTGTTACATAGGTAAAAGAAAGCTTGAAAAGTCAATTGCTAAGATGCCATTTAAGGATGAGTTGGAAATAGAATGGAAGAGTTTTTTGCTCAATCCAAATGCACGTACTCAACCTGAAATGAACTCACAGGAATATCTGGCCAAGTCTAAAGGTTGGTCTTTGGAGCAAACCAAACAGATTTCTAATCAGGTGACCGAAATGGCGGCTGCAGAAGGTTTAGAATACCATCTAGACAAAACCGTTGTGGCTAATTCCATTAATGCTCACCGATTACTTCATCTGGCTAAATCCAAAAACCTTGGTGATAAAATGAAAGAGAGGCTAATGAGAGCCTACTTTACTGAAGGTCATAATATTGATGATGAAGAAACCCTAATCAAACTGGGAGAAGAAGTAGGTTTGGATAGAGCTGGGATTAAATCAACACTCACTGATTCTCAATTTCAGGAGGAGATCGAATCCGATTTCAGAGAATCAAGAGAGATAGGGCTTCAGGGAGTGCCTTTCTTTGTGATTGATAGAAAATATGGAATCTCTGGTGCTCAGCCCGATGCGGTGTTTGATGACTCTTTAAGGAAAGCCTGGGAGGAGAGGGTTTAGACTACCAAACTCCTCTGACCTTCATTTTGAGAGTGTAAACAGCATCTTTTGCAGTAATGAAAAGGGTCTTTCGGTCTAAGGCTCCGAAAACCACATTTGCAGTCCAATCTGATGGCACATTGATTTTAGCTATTTGCTCACCTTTACGGTTGAAAACAGTAACTCCATCACCGGTGAGGTATACATTCCCTTTTTCATCCGTGGTCATACCATCTGACCCCATCTCACAGAAAAGCTCTTTGTTAAGGAGATATCCATCTTCTCGAATTTCATATTTATAGGTCTTCCCGGCACCAATGTCCGCCACATAAAGAGTCTTACTGTCTGGACTTCCTACGATGCCATTTGGTTTATCCAGTGTCTCATCCACTCTGAATAGCTGTGATCCATCATCCGATAGAAAATAAACATGCTGGCCGTCCTGAAGCATCTCTTCAGATCTTTCCCAATATGGTCTGGCGTAAAGTGGGTCAGTGAAATAAATTCCGCCCGTTGGCCTGATCCAAACATCATTCGGTCCATTGAGTGGAGCCCCTTTGAATGATTTTACGAGGACTTTTTCCTTTTCACCCGTACGAGTTATTTGCCAAAGTTCATTGTTTTCATCAGACGCAGCAATCAATGATCCATCCAGCTTAAAATAAAGGCCATTTGCTCTTCCGGTATTCTCCATAAAAAGACTTACTTCGTTCGGCCCGGCTGCCCATTTATAGATTTTGTTATTGGGCTGATCTGTGAAGAAAATATCACCCATTCGGTTTACCGCAGGACCTTCGGTGAAAGTGAAACCATCGGCAACTTTCACTAACTCTGCATTCTTGGAAACAATGGATTTGCCACCTTCGATTTGAGCGAAAGCGGAAGTGATGCTTAAAGCAATCAGACTAAAGAGAAGAGTAAATCTATTATTCATTTTATTTTCTATTCATAGCAAAAACCAATACCTCAAGATCAGGGCTATATGCCAATCGAGTGATAGATTCATGACTTTCTGAGGAGATAGCACCTAAAGAAACCCAATTCTTATTTCGTATATCGCGTAAGAATAATTCGTTTTGTCTCGCCATCAAAATAGTATTCTTATCAAGCCAAATAAAATCTTGCGAACCTGGTAACGCAAAGAAATTTTGAGTTTTTTTCCTGCTATCAATATCATACAACATAAAGCCCAAGGCCTCATTCTCATTCGAATTGGTAACGGATAGATATCCTATTTGAGAGGTTTTTGGCCTAGTCTTTATCGATCTACCAATATTACTATCTATGGTCCAAATGTCATCTCTTCCATTCGCATAAACTAGCTTATTCGGGTCCCCAAGGATAAACATGGCTCCTTTATTATCATACCAATCATAATAACCAACTGGCTCGATATCATCGTACAGTAGCTCTGCAGGCTCGTAATTGGTAGGATAGAGCCAAAGCTTCTGTGTTCCGTCTTCTTCCATGACTACGGCTGAAATGTACTGTCCACAATCCGTTATAGTAGGTGAGAATTCTCCACGATCACCTGTTTTGCTTAGGTTAGTGAATTTCTTATTTTCGAAATTGTAGACGATAATGTCATGATTTCCTTTATCATCAGCCGCTGAAAAGACCATCTGGTATTCATTGATGAAGCTTGGCTGAGAATCATACTCCTTCCTGTCTGTGAGCTGCTTCACAGAATTAATATCAATACCCATTTTCTTCCCTTTTCCGTTTGTATTCACACTGAAAAGATCTGGACCATTTTGGGAAAAGGAGTGAAAGGAAATAAGGCAAAGAAGAATTAGTGATAAGGAAATAGGTCTTCGTAGACAGTCTTCTTTGGACCAAAAGGTATATTTCATTGAATTATTTTAAATCGACCAACCAAATTAAGAAATCAAGGTTACAAAGAAATGAATAAGCTTCGCTTATATAAAGATGAAAATCTTGATTTGCTTAGAAGACAAAAAGATGAATTAGCAGATAATGCTGCAGCCGTACTCATCCATCACCCAAAAATATGCGAGCTTATCAACTCATGGGAGGAGATTCCTGAAGAGCTTCCACATGATTTTCCAGAGGAAATTCAAGCATACTTTGATTTCTTCAAATCTAAATACAGTAAAGCTCCTATTCAGATACTAAAGAAAGGGCAGGATTTCTTTGCTCGTAAGGGCGATATCTATTTGGCCATGTTAGGTTTTTATTCCTTACCCTATTGCTATGCATTTGCGGATGGCGCTCAGGTGCTAATCCGGTCTAAACGTATCATTGAAAACATCGGAGAGAGGCTTGGTGAAACAGGTTCTTTTCTTCTTTCACTCTTTGAGCCTGGAGCTTTTTATGATGATAAGAAAGCTTTTCTTGTGTGTGCCAAGGTACGGCTTATCCATGCATTCAGCAGGTGTTTCATTAAGAAGTACGCAGCAGATTGGGATGTTAGGTTTGGAGAGCCTATAAATCAGGAAGATTTAATTGGTACAAATCTCGCCTTCAGCCTAATGGTATTACGAGGCATGCGAAAACTAGGACAAGAACCCACACCGTTTGAAGCTTTGAATGTTCTTAGGTATTGGGCATGGATAGGGGACTTACTCGGGTTAAATGTTGGTTATTGGCCTGAAACACCCAAAGAATCATTTGAATTAGAAAGGCTGATTAGAAAAAGGCATCTCAAGCATTCAGATGCTGGTGAGAAATTAACAAGGGCACTAATCAATTTCTACCAGGATACTATCCCGGAACCGGCGCTTGCTAAAGAAGCAGAAAGTATTGTTTCCTTCTTTATTGGTGATGAAGCATCTAAAGCCGTGGCCATTAAGCAAGGAATTAAGATCGACGGAAATATCCTTGGACTCTTTCTGAAGATCATGGGTTTGCGATCCTATGGAGCAGGGAAGAGCTATAATGGAATTTACTCTGAATTCCGAAAAGGTCAATTAGAGCAGTTTGGTAAGGTGCTACAAGTACAAGTCCCTGTTCTCTCCCGTTCATAAGCGGACAGTTTTTTGTTCGTTTACCAAACAAATATTTACTAAAATATGTCAATAATCCCGTTTTGGGCATTTTTTGGCATATGGCATTCTTTTGGCATTTTTATGTGCAATGAATGGGATTATCAAACAATTTAGACGTTTGCCATTTGAATTGATTTTCTGGGTAGCAAGTATAATAGCTATCCTGTTTATCGATCCTAATTCCGGTACTCACTTTACTTTGTGTCCGCTGGATAATTTAGGAATAGAATGGTGTCCAGGTTGTGGATTAGGACGATCAATGAACCTTCTGGCAAGGGGCGAATTTGCAGAATCCTGGGCGATGCACCCTTTAGGAGCATTCGCTTATGTGGTAATCTTCTCCAGAATTTGGCAATTGATTAGAAACCTTAAACAAACACACAATTATGGCTAATGTATTAAGACATCTTCCTGAATTGGAAGGAATGGAACTGGGATATGTCCAAGGACTTATGAAAGGAATGACTGAAGATCAAGCTTCACTTTTCGCTCAGGTTTACCGGGCGAAGAGAAAAGATGCTCAAATGATCTTGATTCTGACCTTGATCGGTTTCTTCGGCTTCGCCGGATTACATCGATTCATACTTGGTCAGATTGGATTAGGGATCCTTTACTTCTTGACCGTTGGACTTTGTTTTATAGGTACCATTGTTGACTTGGTAAACTATAAGAGTCTAGCGTATGAGTACAATGTGAAGGTAGCTAATGAAACGATTAATATCCTTCAGATGAGCTTCCCAAGTGATGAAGCTACCACACCAACCACAGAGGGTTAATTGAACCCAGCACTGGAACTAGACCAACAAGGCCGATTGATTCAATCGGCCTTTCTTTTTACCAGTCCTCATCATTTTGAGGAGAAGATTCCAGAAGAGGGGATAGAAGCTTTTTGCCTACTTCTGACGTGGAGATATGCATACTGCAAAGCTCGTGATACAATTTATCCTGAATTTCAAACTTGGCCTCTGAAATATGAAAGGGGATTTTATAAATAGATTCTGATTTTGACTCAAAAGGAGGGGTAACATCAGATTCAAAAAGAAAAGGCCATAGAGTTTTAGAGCAACTTAGAGCCCATTTTTCAATTGGATGCTTATTGTACTTGTTTAGTCGTTTGTTAATCTCCTCGAAAAACCTTTCCGTCTCCGAAAGCCGAATTCTAGAGCCTAGTCTGGATTTCCCTTTGGTCTTTAAATGCTTCACCTGGCTTTTACCTTGCTTTTTTCTCACCATATAAGCTCGGAACACCTTATGATCAATCAACTCCGAATTATGAAACAGGGCTAGGGAAGCCTGTCCGGCCTTAATTACACAGACGGGAAGAAAGAAATCCGATTTTTTAAGAAGGGAATTATCCTTACCCCAAAGTTGATCGATCGAAAGATAAACCTTTGCAATTGATGCATTTTCAGAGTGAAACTCAATGCTATGTCTCCTGGAATCGTAAACAAAATCCATGGATTGCCTGAACGTGAATTCCATCAACTTGTCAAATTGATGAGTCGATATTTTTTTAAGATTTCCGCTACGTACCATCCAAGATTTTTATCCAATATATTTGCTAAAAATAGATTAAAAGACATGGACGAAAAAGCCGAATATCTCATTAAAAGAATGACCGATCCGGAAGAAAAGGAAGCATTCAGCTTCGCTGATAAGCTTGGTGAGGTAATGACCGAAGAGTCCGCTCAAGCAATGATTGATTTGATTTCTGGAGATGATTGGGAAAAAGGGTATTTGGCATCCAGGGCCATGTCTAAAAGCAACTATTCAAATGCAGGATTAAAAGCCACTATTGAGGCAATTTTTGACAAGAGAAATAAAGATACTCAGGGAGCTTTTACCCAAATCCTTGAGCGATACAACCTCGAAGATAAGTTTGTGGATATATTAAGGATTTACCTTTTTGGAAATTTTAAAGCATCCCAACTAGCTGAAACCTATTTAAACGAGGTTGAATTTGATGTTACTCCTCGCACCATTCGAAAGGCAGAAAAGCATTGGAATCATTATTTGCATAACCCGGAAGATGAAGGGAGTGTAGAAATTAAAAAATTATTTGTTGAGCCTATGTTGCAGGAAATCAGAGATTTATTTTAATTTCGTATATAACAAATGCAATTTTTTATCGTTATAGTGATATGCGGCAGAAAGATCTTTTGAGGCGACAACAGAGTTTTTTTGAAGACTTCGGGTTTGAATTAGATCCGGTATTGAATGTGTTTAAAAAGCCCTTCGATCAGGGTACTCAGTTGGTATTTATTCATTATCAACCGTATCCAGATGGTGCATATTTGGAGTATAATCTTGGGATAAGAATTGATCAGGTAGAATATATGATTCATCAGTTTCTGCCTTCTTTACATGGACATTCTGATAAATCTGTGACCCTAGTCCAGACATTAGACAAAATCGGTAAAGAACTTCCAAAGCGCTTTTTTATTCAAAACTCTGCGAACCTTTCGCAAACGCTTATGAGCATTGAAAAATTTTTTGTTAGTTATGGATTTCAATGGCTTGATCAAATGAGTGATCCAGTGAATTTGGAGGCTGCATTTGCCTTACGAAAAGAGAAAAAATTCAAAACCCAGAATTTCATTTATAATGCTTTCAGAGGGACTGCCTTAAGTCGGATTTACAAGCCAGATGACTATCCTAAACTCCGGGAAACTTATTTAGGCATGGTGAAAAAGAATAGTACTACACCATTTAATATCGCCTCCTATTTGAAGTTTTTGAATTACCTGGATAAGCAATACAGGATTTAGGATTTGCGTTTTACTCCCCTAACTGCTTGAGCATCTAATGGATTCTCCGGCCATTCATGCTTTGGATACCTTCGCTTTAGTTCTTTTCTTACTTCAAAGTAGCCTTTGTCCCAGAAGGATTCTAAATCTTGAGTTAGCTGAACAGGCTTAAAGCCGGGAGATAAAAGTTCCACCAGAATCTTTTGACTTCCATCATTCACGCTTGGTGTTTGAGTCATTCCAAAAATTTCTTGAAGTCGAACGGATAGGAGAGGTGAACTTCCATCCTCATCGTATTTCAATCGTATTTTACTTGAACTTGGTACTTCTAAAAAGCTAGGGGCTAATGAATTAAGCTTTTGCTGTAAGTCATAATCAAGAGTATGAAACAAGATCTCTTCTAAGTCAAGTCCCAATAAATCATCCGCATTCTGTATATCAGTGAGATAACTTTCCAACCACTCTGATGCAGTTTTTAACAAAGATTCCTGAGTCCAGTCAGGCCAGTTTTCATTAAGGTTCCATCTCCGTAAAGATTGGATTCGATTTATGAGCTGGATCGCCTTTTCATCCCAGTTGAGCATAAACCTTCCATCGCCAGGTAGGCTCTCCAAAATAGCATCCTTAATCTCCTCCGACGATACGTCTTTGATGGGTCGTTTTCCTAAGACAATCGCTCCAATCCTGATTTCGGTTTCTGCAATAAGTCCTCCTTCTTTTCTGTCCCATTTTATAACCTCCTTCATTTTCAGGAGCGGCTTCAAGTCCTTTGGATCAAGTGGGGAAGCTAGCCAAATTTTACCCATTCCTTCTCTGGCATCTACATGAGCTACAGCAAGCCAGGCTTCATCTGATAAATCGTCTTTATAGCTTATTTGGGCGATATTCCCGTTGGCAAGCTGGAATTGTGCATTATTCCCTCTTCGAGCGGAAGCTATTCTTTCTGGATACGCATGAGCCAATAAAAGACCTGTTTGCCAAGAATCGACAAAGGAGCTCTGTGCCTCCACCTTCATCATCTGTCGATAAATACTAGCCACCTGATCTATCCTCTTTAGCCTATTCGGCCCTGCGCCTTCTTTCCTCCATCTCCTAAGAGCCTCAATTCTGATATTAATATCAACTCCGACATTTGGTCCTAAGGGATCTCGCTCTTCGAGCAAAGCAGCCAGATCGGTAGCTAGCGGTAATTCATCTATTTTTTCGGCCTCAAGGAGTAAATGTGCGATTCTTGGATGGCAAGGAAGCTTTTGAATCTCTTTGCCGTGTTCGGTGAGCTTATTTGAAGCAATAGCATTAAGATCTTCCAAGGTCGCATAAGCAGAATAAACACTGGATTTTGGAGGGTTATCCAGCCATGTCATGGCGAAAATATCCTCCTTACCCCATGAAACCATATCCAGGACCATTGGAGTGAGATCAGCCTCAAGAAGCTCTGGCGTCCTGAATTTTTGAAGATTGGCTTGAGTAGCCTTCGTCCAAAGCCTAAATGCCTTTCCCGCTTCTAATCTACCTGCTCGACCTGATCTTTGGTCCGAAGAGTCTTCACTTATTCTTTGAAGAACAAGTCTGGATAATCCAGTTTTTGGATCAAATTTAGATGTTTTCGCAAAGCCAGAATCCACCACCACGCTCACACCCTCTATGGTCAAAGAGGTTTCTGCAATATCTGTTGCCAACACAATTTTCCTTTTCCCATTTTTATCAGGCATGATGGCCCTTTGTTGGGCGGGGAAGGGGAGCTGTCCATAAAGTGGACAAATGAGTGTATCGGGCAAACTGTTTCTCAAAAGAGTTTCAGCCTTCTTTATCTCACCCTGTCCGGGTAAAAAAACTAAAATATCACCCTTAGTTTCCTTTGAAATTCTGGTTACCTGTCTGGCAGTATCCGAACCGATATCGTAGCTATCAATCTCTCCTGCATAATTGATTTCTACCGGAAACTGCCGCCCTTTACTTTCAATCACTTTGGCGTCAAGCATTTTAGATAATGACTCTGTATCGATAGTCGCGGACATAAGAATAATTCTTAGATCGGGCCTTAGAATTTCTTGAATTTCCCTGCTCAATGCCAAACCGACTTCAGAATGGAGATTCCTTTCATGAAATTCATCAAAAATGAGTATGCCCACATTTTCAAGAGCATTATCTGAATGAATCATTCGAGTCAGAATCCCTTCGGTGATTACTTCAATTCTAGTCTCTTCGGTAGCTTTTTGATCAAACCTGATTCTGTACCCAATTTCTTCGCTAAGCCTTGTTCCAGTCATTTCTGACATCCTTCTGGCAATGCTTTTGGCAGCAAGCCTCCTAGGCTCAAGCATGAGAATCTTTTTGCCATTTAGCCAAGATTCATTGACCAATTCGATGGGGAGAAGGGTACTCTTACCGGCTCCTGGAGGAGCTTTTATGATGGCAGTGTTTGATGAGCTTAAAGTCTCCTTTAATTCAGACACTACTTCAGCAGCAGGCAGGCTAAATGCGGAAGAATTGAAATTGGGAAAAATGAATTCAGGCATGGATGACAAAAGTATTTCTGAATTTTGAGACAACAAAAAAGCCGTAAGCGAATGGCCTACGGCTTTACAATAAGTTAAAGGTGATTAACTACCAATCTTTGCAGAAGCTTTTCCATACTCCCATCGAAGCTCAAAACTGTCATCTTTCACTTCGTATACAAGTCTTTCTTCCATCGTAGAAGTCTGCTGAGAAGGTACATTTACTCTCAATACATCCTTACCAGAGTCATAGTCATAGGCTCCCCATTGCTCTGCTACAGAGTTGAAGATTAAAGTAGACTCATACTCATTAGGAATCACAAAGAAAGAATAAGTTCCTGCTGGAAGTTTTTCTCCTTCTACCATGATGTCTTTAGAAGTGGTGAAAGTAGTAGCCTCGTCAGCTCCTGCTCTCCAAACTTGTCCTAGTGGAACTAAGTCGCCCCAAATCATTCTACCCTTCACGCCAGGAGAAGAATATTTGATGGTGATTTTAGCATCCCCGACCATTCCTTCAGCAGTTTGAGCTGGGCTGGCTTTTTCCTGAGCAAATGCAGAAACTGCGAAGAAGCTCATGATTGCAAGTGAGAAAAGTGTCTTTTTCAAGTTCATGATGTAAATAGTTTGTGGTTGTTATAAATGTAATGATAATTATAAATAAATACTTTTTATGATAAAGAATGGCTTTTGTTTATACCACGACCCAAGCCTGATTTTTGTTACTTTCTACGATTTTATCACCAATGATTAACTCCCTCAAACCGCTTTCAAAAGTAGGGAATGGCGCATCTTCTGGCTGTGCCCCATTTCTGACTGCGGCATAAACTTCTTTAAAAAGCTGCTTTGAAGTGTCAGGGAAGCCTTCCTGATGTCCTCCTGGGAAACTAATTAGCTCTGCAGCCTCGGGGTGGAAAAGCCCAGGGTCTTTCATTAGCACTGCATTAGCAGAATCTCGGTTTCCAACCCAAAGCTCATTTGGTCTTTCGGTATTAAATTCTACGTTTGATTTAGAACCAGCTATTTCGATATTCAGTCTATTTTTTCGTCCGGCATTTACCTGACTTACCGTGATAGACCCTGTGTTACCATTGTCAAATTTCAAAAGAACAGTTGCATAATCCTCTGAATTCACTGGATACTCCTTGTAATCCGAAGGATCTAAAGCTTTGCCTGAGAAGGTCTCAATAGCCTTCAATGGCTTCAGCCTCGTTTTATGAACTGTTGAGAAATTTGCCATAACCTCTGACACTTTTAGCCCAGTGACATATTCAGTCATATCCAAAAGGTGGGATCCAATGTCAGCTATTGCTCTTGAATCACCTGATTGATCGGGCTCCAATCTCCAGTTGTAATCTGTTTTGTGGAAGAGCCAATCCTGAAGATAAGAGCCCATAACGGCATACACTTCGCCCAACTCTCCTTTTTGTCTCATGGTGCGCATCTGGCGAACCATCGGATAATATCTAAGATTAAAATGGACCGCATTCACCAGTCCTTTTTCTTTGGCAAGAGCGACAAGCTCTTCTGCTTCTTCGGTGGTTACAGCCAAGGGCTTTTCGCAAATCACATGCTTACCAGCCAAAAGACAAGCCTTAGTTTGTGGAAAATGAAGGAAGTTTGGCGTACAAATATGAACTACATCGATACTTGAATCTTCAAGCATTGCTTCGAAAGTGTAAGCATTTGGGATTCCTAATTCCTGGGCTTTTTGATCCGCTAGTTCCTGATTCACTTCCACAAGTGCGGAAACAAGGATATTCGGTAATCTTCTCAGTGCTTCCAGATGAGCAGGGCCAATAAATCCAGTTCCGACTATGGCAGCGTTGATGGTTTGAGACATTTTATTTTAGGTTTTTGGTTAGAATAGAAGTTGAAAATAGGAATTTGGAGAATAAAAGTGTAGGGGTAAATAGAAGGTTGGTAACAAAAATGTTTAATTCTCCCACCAGGGATTATTAATAGTCTTGAGATTATCTAAATGAATGTATTCGCCAATTTCTGGTATGGTTAAAGGAAGGCCTAATTCTCCGGCTTTTCTATTCACACGCACCACTGGATCTGTCCAACTATGCAAAGCCAGTGTGAATGCTCCCCAGTGTATCGGCATTCCTACTTTTGCATTCACATCCACCCCTGCCATGGCAGTCTCTTCCGGTGACATATGAATATCTTTCCAACGTTTATTATACTGACCACATTCCAGCATGGCAAAGTCAAAAGGCCCGTATTTTTCTCCGATCTGTTTAAAATGAGGTCCATACCCTCCATCTCCAGAAAAGAAAATGTTTCTCTTTTCATTTTGGATAATCCAAGAACCCCAAAGTGTATTGAAACGGTCTCCTAAGCCTCTTCCCGAAAAATGTCTCGCTGGAGCAAATACGAAGCTAATGGAGTTGAGTGAACCTTCTTGCCACCACTCAAACTCTTTAATTTTTTTATCACCAACTCCCCATTTCTTAAGATGCGCACCGACCCCAAGAGGTACAAAAAAGGTCTTGGTTTTTTCCTTTAGTCTTGAAATACTACCATAATCAAGATGATCGTAATGGTCATGCGATATTATAATCAGATCAATTTCGGGTAACTGCTCTATTTCGATTGGTAGCTTATCGCTATATCGAGGTCTGCCTAATACTGGAATAGGAGAGGGGACATTTCCGAGCATAGGGTCGATTAGAATATTTTTCCCATCTAATTGAAGCAAAAATGCCGAGTGTCCAAACCAAACCATTCGATCCGGCGATCCATTTTTCACTAAATCCAACGAATCGACCAGATTGACGGGAATTTCAAAGTCAGGTTCCCTACTGGGATCATTTTTAAAAAACTCTGGTAAAAGCTTAATGCCTTCAACGAAACCCATACTCATATCAGTCTCTATAATGTTGGAAAATTTTCCCTGATCGAAATAAGAAAGACGATCATAGCGCTCTTTATCCTTATCACTCGGGGTCCCTCCAAACTCAGGACTAAAAGTGACAAAAAGGAATCCTACAATGACTAAAAGCAAGACGATGGAGAGTAAGGCTAGCATGGTGATTTTAATAATCTTCTTAAATGAAATCGGCATAACCTAATAAAGTGTTGTTGGGAACGCAGGCTTTCTACGAAAAGCTTTGAAAGAAAGGAATTCTTTCCTTTTAAATCACCAATCGGGCCCAATAAGTTTCAGTTCTTGATTAACCTTATCGTAGTGCAGTTCGACGTCCATCTTGTCTGGATCCTTATCATCGATATTCCAGCAAAGATTAAAGTAAGCCACATCAAAAAGAAACTTCGCATTACCCACCTTTGAATCAGTTGGGCTTTGTAAATCCGATAAACTCAAATTTTCAACGGTTGCTCCATCTCCTCGAAAATAATAGGAAAGGAAAGTCTCGATTTCTCTTGAGCGCTTCGCAAGAACGGATTTGAGATCTTTTAAATCTTCGCTGTGAAAGTTTTTGAAAGTCCAGTGATGTTTCATACTAAAAAAGGATAGCCAATTGGCTATCCTACGAGAATTTCATCCGCCTGTTTGGCTTTTGTAAAAGGTTGGTTGTAATACCTTGTCCCGGTAGCCTTGTAAAGAGCGTTTGCTAGTGCACCCATAACCGGTGGGAGAGAAGGCTCTCCAAGCCCCGTTGGGTGGATATCATTTTCCACAAAGAACACTTCAATCTCTGGCGCCTGCATGTGCCGGATGAGATCATATTGGTGGAAGTTCTCCTGTTCAGGCTTTCCATCTTTAAATGTCAGCTGGCTATACATGGCATGGCCAATTCCATCTACAATTCCGCCTTCTACCTGATTGATTGCACCTTCTTTATTCACAACGATTCCGCAGTCCACAGCACACCATACTTTCTGAACCACGGGCTCATTATTCTTCATCACTACATCTACCACCTGAGCTACGTAAGAATTATGGCAATAATACGCCGCAACCCCGCGGGATACTCCAGACATATCTTGAGTCCAATTGGCTTTTTCTTTAACTAGTTTCAAAACACCTGCATATCTGGCCGCATCATAATCATTGTTATCTCCCACAGGATTATTGATAGCTCTATCAAAAAGCTCAAGTCTGAAATCTAATGGATCCTTACCGGCGGCTTCGGCTACCTCATCAATAAAGGCTTGTTCTGCACCCGCGATAAAGTTGGATCGAGGGGCTCTCCATGCACCAGTAGAAATATTGGTGGCTACATTCACACCCTCGCCATGATAATTATCAACCGTTCCAGCTGGGAAGCGATTAGCAAATAATGGACTACCAGGGATTCCGGCAGCTTTGGCCTTAAAGGCTATTAGGTTATTATTCTCATCTAATCCTGCGGTATATTTTACTCGATAGGCAGGGCGATAAGTACCCTGGGTCATATCGTCCTCACGAGTGTAAACCAGTTTGACAGGCTTTCCTACAGCTTTCGAAATCAATGCGGCCTCCAGGCCAAAGTTCCCATATAGCCTTCGACCAAAGCCACCACCCATACGAGTCATCTCAATGGTCACCTGATCTTCAGTCATTCCCAAAACCTTCATCACGGTACCTCTAAGAGATTCCGGAGTCTGAATTGGGCCTACTAATTCGGCTTTCTCTGGAGTCACATGAGCAAAAAAGTTCATGGGTTCCATGGTATTATGGGCTAGGAAAGGAGCAGTGTAGGTTTTCTCGATGACTTTGGATGCGCTTCGCAAAGCCGCATCTGCATTTCCATCCTCGCGAAGTACTCTTCCTTTTTGACGTTCAACACCATCCACAAGCTTAGCAAAATGATCCTCGCTATTCTCCAAAGGAGTATCCGCCACCCATTCAGCATTGACAGCTTTTTTAGCCTTCATCACCTGCCATGTAGTTTCTCCAACTATGACAATCAGGTCATTAAAGGCATTGACATCCGACCACTGAGGCTCCTCGAGGCTAGTATCAAGCTTAAATACGTCTTGGATGCCGGGCATAGCTTTAGCCGCTTCCGCATCATAAGATTTTAGCTTCATCCCAAAAGCAGGAGCATGAATAAGCATAGCAATGAGCTGTCCCTCTCTCTTGTAATCTATGCCAAAGAGAGGTTTTCCGGTAACGATTTTTTCACCATCCACATTCTTAACGCTCGTACCGATCAGCTTGAAATCTTTCAAATCCTTTAACTCCACCTCATCCGGAATGGGTAGTGAAGCCGCTGCAACTGCAACATCTCCATATCCTAACTTATCACCACTCTTTGAATTTACGAGCTGTCCCATTTCGGTACTGACATCTGAAACATCTACCTGCCATTGATTTGCTGCAGCTTGTCGAAGCATTTGCTTTGCGGTAGCACCTGCCTGACGAAGACCTTCCCATCCTGCACGGATAGACTGACTTCCACCAGCTACCTGACGATTATATTTTACGGTGTTCAGATCTGCCTGCTCTACGATTACCTTCTTCCAGTCTACATCAAGCTCTTCCGCCACGATCATGGGCATAGAGGTCTTTACATTCTGCCCGATCTCTGGGTTTGGAGAGAAGATGGTCACAAGTCCATTATCTGCCACCTTGATAAAGGCATTGATGTCAGTCCAACTTTTGGGAATGGACATTTCTGGACTAGTAGGCGTACATCCCGCTAACCAATTAAAACCAATCACAAGACCGGTTCCACTCGCTGCAGAGACTTTCAGAAAATTTCTTCTGTTCATTGCTTTGTTCAGTTTCATGATCTTATGCGTTTATGATTTTTTAGCTGCAGTCTGTATAGCAGCATTGATTCTAGTGTAAGTTCCGCAGCGACAAATGTTACCGCTCATGGCTGAGGCAATTTCTTCCTTACTTGGATTCGGATTCTTATCTAGGAAAGCAGCCGCATTCATAATTTGGCCAGCCTGGCAATATCCGCACTGAGGGACATCATGCTCAATCCAAGCCTGCTGTACGGGGTGATCACCATTTTCTGAAAGACCTTCTATGGAAGTAATTTCCATATCACCCACTGCTGAGATAGGGGTGGAGCAAGATCGTATAGCATTGCCATCGGCATGAACAGTACAAGCACCACATTGTGCTATACCACATCCGAACTTGGTACCTGGAAGATCAAGATGATCGCGAAGCACCCATAAAACCGGGGTGTCTGGTTCCACGTCGACCTCTCGAGTTTTGCCGTTTACTTTGATATTGAAAATCGCCATAGTAGTTAATTTTAATCGAGTAGAATTTAAGCCTTTTTTCTCATCAAAGTGCCCTTGAATCATTCTAAATTGAGTTTTCTTACAAAGGTGGCTTAAATCAAAAATCAGTGGTGGATGATTTAGCGATTAATCCATGATCAAATTTTTAAACCCTTTGAAATCAATAATGGAATAATTGCTTAATATCGATGAACTCAACCCACCTTATGAAGATTCAAAGATGTTTTTTGCTGATACTATTTTTAGGCGTAGCACTTAATGGCTTTGGCCAGATAGGCCAAAAAGAAATTCTTGACCTTTCGAGAAACCAAGTCAATATTTCTTTGGAAGAATTCCGGGATTACTTAAGTGTTCCCAACCTTTCAAGAGTTCAAAAAGATACGGATGCCAATGTGGCATGGATTCTTGATGCGTTAAAAAGAAGAAACATAGAAGGGCAAGTGCTGATTCAAAATGGAGTAAAGCACGTTTTTGCGCAAAAAGGGGATGACCCAAAGAAGAAAACTATTCTGGTTTATTTTCAAGTCGATGGGATGCCTGTGGATAGTAGTGTATGGGAACAAGAAAGTCCTTACAAAGCTGTCCTTAAGAAACAAAATGGTGAACAATGGGAGAAAATTGATTGGGAGGCTTTAGATGATGAAATGAATCCTGACTGGAGGATCTTTGCCAGGTCTGCTTCTGACAGCAAAGGTCCGGGAATGACATTTTTTTCTGCTTTGGATATTTTAGAGAAGAATGAAATCGAGCCTACCGTAAATCTCAAAATGATATTTGATTTTCAGGAAGAGATCAGTTCTCCCCAAATGCCATCATTGGTGGAAAGAGAGCAAGAGTTATTTAAAGCGGACGGAATTATGATTATGGATGGAACACGTCATATTTCTAATCTCCCGACATTGGCTTTTGGCGCTCGAGGAATAGCTACAATCACCCTTAGAATTCACGGTGCTAAAAATAATCTCCATAGTGGACAGTATGGGAATTTCGCGCCCAACCCAGTGTTCAAGACATCTCAACTTCTTTCAAAAATCAAAGATGAAAATGGTAAGGTTCTTATTCCGGGTTTTTACGAGGGAGTAAGCTTTACTGATGAGGATTTAGCAGTTATGGCAGCTGTTCCCGAATCTAATGAGGGAATTCAGAATGAGCTAGGCTTTAAGGGAATGGATCAAGTAGGAAACTCTTACCAAGTAGCCCTTCAATATCCTTCCTTAAATGTTAGGGGAATCAAAGCGGGCTGGGTTGGGAATGAAGTGAGAACCATCATTCCCAATGAAGTGACCGTGGAAATCGATATGCGTACGGTTAAAGAAACTCCAGCCCAACGGCAGGTGGATTTAGTCAAGTCATTTCTAGAATCAGAAGGGTACTATCTGATAGAAGGTGACCCAAGCGATGAAGAGAGACTGAAATATGAAAAGTTAGCCACATTCAATTATAGATTGGGTTCTCAACCTTTTAGAGCTGATCTCAATTCTGAATTTGCGAATTGGTTGACTAATGGCATGCAGAGAGCTTTTGGTACAGACTATGTCAAAATGCGTCAGACTGGGGGCTCACAGCCCATGGCACCATTTATCAATATTCTGGGAGTGCCTGCTGTTTCGGTCAGGGTGCCCAATCCTGATAATAATATTCATGCTCCAGATGAAAACTTACGACTTGGTAATTTTCTGGAGGGAATCCAAAGCTGTCTTGCTTTATTGACTCAGCCTTTCAATTAATGTCTTTTGAAAATTTTATTGCTACTGGGATAGTTGCTCTTACCGTGTTTTTCGTCCTGCAGATAAGCAAGGTCGAGAATCGGACCATCAAAGCTGTTTTGGATTGGTTTCCTGCTATTCTTTTTGCTTATGTAATTCCAGCTGCCTTCACGCATATTTTCAACTGGGATCTTTCAGAGGTTTGGCTTCATTCCTTTTCTAGAAATTGGATCATTCCAGTTACGCTCTTGGCGGTAATGAGTGCTTTACCAGTCCGTCAATTATCCATAGTAGGAGCGAGGCCTTTAGTTTTATTTTTCCTGGGCTCTGCCATCATAGCTACTCTTCCATTCATTCTGGTTTTAAGCTTTTCGCAAATTGACTCTAATTCAGAAATATTATTTATCGGTGATTCTTATTGGAAAGGCTTGGTTCCGATTGTGGGAGGATGGATAGGAGGGAGCACTAGCCAGTTGATTCTCAAAGAACTCGCTGAAACCCCGGAATCTCTGTTTCTTTCCGTATTGGTGCTGGATAATATCCTTGTGAATATCTGGACTATTCTTATGTTTCAATTCATCAAAAAAGCTGACTCTATTTCAAAATTACTAGGAATAAAAGATCCTCTACCGGATAAACTGGAGGGTGAGTCTGAGAAATATGGCAAAAAGATCAAGCCACTTTTTGTGATCCTCGCTTTTTTAGGATTAGCAGGAACGATTTATCTTATGAATTTCGCATTCTTGGGAATGGTGGTTAGTTTATCATTAATCGGCTTTGCCCTTGGCAATTTTATACCACATTGGAACGCCAGATTCTCCCTCAAAATTGGTGGAATTTGCATAATTCTAGTCATGGCCATTCTTGGCCTTAAACTAGATTTTTCTAATCTAACGCTGCCATGGACATTCGTTCAATTGGTTCTCTTTTGGTTGGTTTTACACTTTTTAGGGATGATTTTGATTGCCAAACTTCTTCGCCTGAATTTGGTTTGGGTACCCATAGCTTCCATGGCTAATTTGGGAGGAATTTCTACGGCGCCTGCTGTCACTGCAGCTTATCGAAAAGACTTGATGCCACACGCTGTGCTCTTGGCTATTTTAAGCATGGTAACAGGAACAGCCTGGGGATTGCTTACCATTTTCTTATTTCAATCTATTTGAATATTCTATGAAATTTCCTAGTCTGGCCCAGCTGAAAAAAGAGCTGAATTACTTAGATAAAAATGAGCTAGAAGCCTTAATGGTGGATATGGCCAAGTTTAGCCGAGATAATAAGGCTTATCTATTTTTCAAGTTAAATCAAACGGAGCAGCCTAACCTTTATGTAGAAATGGTCGAGGAGGAGCTAGAAACTGAGTTTCAAAATGCGCGCTCTGATCATTATTACTACGCCAAGAAATCGGCTCAGAAGATTCGTAGGAAGATGAATAAGCTTTTGAAACTATCAAAGGATAAAGCCCAGCAAGTCGAAGTGATTCTTTACTTCTGTGAACGACTGAAAGAGGAGGGATTTTTAAATCATAATTCTACCGTGCTGGATAACCTCTATCAAGTGCAGGTTAGAAAAGCACAAAAACTGGTTGGAAGTCTGCATCCCGATCTTCAATACGATTATGAATATCGCTTTGAGAAATTGCAGTAAACTGTATGTGAAATACATTTTTCTAATATTTTTTGTATCTTCCTAAGAATTAGTTTTTTAATCAAATTGTATTTTTTATGGAAAATTATCAGAACAACGAAGAGGTAGTTATCAGAGAATTAGCTCTTAGTGAGCAGGACGTAGTTATCACCTATGAAATCAATGCAAGCGCACTTTGGAATGCGGAAAATCCTGATAAAACTGAAATAGAAGCATTCTACAATATTATCAATTCAACGCATACATGGGGAAGTGGGAAGAACTTTGAAAGTGATGTCTGGCTGGGCAGTTATGTCACATGGAAACTTGTGGTAGTTGGAAATGATGGATATGATTATGCTTTAGCCATTGATGAAATTGAGTTTCCAAAAGGAAAATCTCCCTTCAGGTGGGATACCATTCGAGGCCGCGGCAGAGCAAGGTTAAGAAAAAGGGTCAAAAATGCTGATCCAACTCTGGATGACCCGGAGTACTCACTTTCCTTTTTCCTAATTCAAGAAAAAACAGGTGAAACTCCAGGAGGAAAAAAGCGGTTTACGATCGATCCGAGGCTTAAAATAAGAAGGGTTCATGCCAATCGCTAAATGAACAATGACTGAATAGATTTTTTATGGCAGCTAGAAATACAAAAATCACTTATGAAATAGATTGCAGAAATCTATGGAGAGGGATAGACCTTGAAGATTCATACGAAATTGAGTCTAATGGACGAAGAGGTCATGGAAGCCAATTCGAATCCGATGTTGATGCGACGAAAAATGTTATTTGGGAGCTAGAGAATGTAGGGATAAATCGAAGGGCTTTCAAGCTTGAGATATTGAAAATTGACTTTGGAAATAACCCACATCCTTTTAATCAGAATCCACTGAAACCTCGAGGCAGAAATAAAAATATCATTAAGAGGAGAGTAAAAAACACCTCTGAGGATTATGACACGAAATATGACATCGAATTCAAGCTGACCAAACTTCGTTCTGGTCGAAGTCAGAAATACACTATTGACCCAAGACTTAAAATTCGTAGAATTCGATAGAAGCGTTAGTAATGTAAATCAAAATTTATCCATACTTTACATACACTATCATCAAAAAGTCCAATAAAACCCTTGTTATGAGATTATCTTTAGGCATCCTTTTTATTTTAATCCTGTCAATTACTTCCACTCAAAATGTTCTTGCTCAAAATCCACGTGACATCCACATAGATTTTAAAATTAATGCAGAGGCAATATTTAATGGAGGAGATGTTGAAAGCAACAGTTCGATGTCTGATGACAATAACGGGAAAAGTCCAAATGGCAAACCGTCGAAATTTGAATCAGAAGCTTATGCGTCCAAATTTGTGAATTGGGAGATCTTCGATACTGGAAATAACTCTAGAAACTATCAAATCAAAATGTTGGATTTCCCCTGGACAGGGAATGTAGACGCATTCTCAAAAAACCCTTTACAAGGCGGGGGTAAAAAGGCAAAAGCAAAGATCAAGGATAATACCCCTGATGGAACCTTGAAGTATACCATTCGATTTGAGATCAGAAACAAGCGCACGAGGGAAACGAAGACCTTCGAATTAGATCCTAGATTAAAAATAAGAAGGAGATAATGTACTGATTTTAAGGACTCCAAGGTTCTTTCCTTCATTGATAATGAGAGCTATTCCCTTTGTTTTAATTTTCATTATTTGTTGTCCGCTTTGGACTTTCGCGCGGCAGGGTACTTCCGATGATTTGCGAGAAATGGACAGCCTTAAATCTGTTGTTTGGAGTCTTTCCAAGGAAGATCAACTAGATATTTTGGCAGATTTAGCATCGACTGAGGAGGATCCAGATAGTATTTTCAAGTACTCTGATCTACTTTATAATCTTGCTGTTCAGGATTCTTCCTATTCCTATCTTTGGGATGCCTTTTTACAAAAAGGGAATGCTTATGGGTTTGAGGGTAACTTCCCGAAAGCACTTGAGATGTATTTGAAAAGCCTCGAGATGGCTCAAAAGATTAATTCAAAAGCATTTTTAGCAAATTCTTACTTTGCCATTGCAGGAAACTTTCGTGATACCAAGAATGAAAAAAGTGCGATTTCTTATTATCAGGATGGAATAAATATTCTGATGGAAGGAGAGCTGACGGAGAACGATTCCCTTTACCTAGCAACCGGCACTTATAATCTTGGTGATTTTTATCTAAAGAGCGGTAAGATTGATTCAGCTGAGTTATTGATTCAAAATTCACAAGATATTTTTGAGAAACTTAAGATGTATGACTATGAGCCATACTTGTTAGGTAGTTTCGGAATTATTGAAGCAAATCGAGGAAATGATCAAGAGGCTGAAAATCTTTTGAATAGGGCTATTGGTATTTTTGAAGATTACTATGATTTCTCCAATATATCTGAGCTCTTAAGATTTGCTTCAGCCGTGTATTTAAGTCAGAATGAGTTTCAAAAAAGTCTTAGGTATGCTGACCGAAGTTTGATCCTTGCAAAGGAATATGATCTAGGTAAGGAGTTAAGCGAATCGAATCTTTTACTTTCTGAAATTTATAAGAAGCTTGATGATCCAGAAAACGCCTTAAAGTATTATGAGACCCACATATCATACCGAGATAGCCTAAATAATCTTGCCACAATTAGGGATATCTATGATCAACAAACAGAATTCTTAGTAGCTCAGGAGCAAACAAAAAGGACGATAGCCGAACTTCAGGCTAAAAGACGAAGCATGTTGCTTTACGGAGCGATTGTCCTACTGATACTTGCGGGACTCCTTATCAGGGCAATCTTCAAGCGATTTAAACTTGAAAAAGAAACCAAAGAAATCATCCAGACAGAGAAAAAGCGTTCAGATGATCTTTTGCTTAATATTCTTCCTGTAGAAATTGCCGATGAATTGATGGCCGAGGGCAAAGTGAAGGCTCAGAAATTCGACGAGGTCACCGTTCTCTTCTCGGACTTTGCATCTTTCACCTCCCTTGCCGAGAGTATTCCAGCCGAGCAATTGGTGAAGAGTATTGATTTCTACTTCAAGGAATTTGATCGAATATCAGAGAAATATGATCTGGAAAAAATCAAAACCATCGGCGATTCCTATATGACTGCCGGGGGGATTCCAGATCGCAAAGAGGGAAATGCACAGGATGTGGCCAAAGCTGCCATTGAGATGATGGAGTTTACTAAAAGCGAAAAGCCTGCTGATATTGTTCATTTTGAAATGAGGATTGGGATTCACACAGGACCGGTGGTGGCTGGAATCGTTGGGCTTAAAAAGTGGCAATATGATATCTGGGGTGATACTGTAAATGTGGCCAGTCGGATGGAATCTAACTCTGAAGAGGGAAAGATTAATATTTCTGAAACCACCTATGAGATTCTGAAAGACAAATATTCCTGTGAATTTCGAGGTAGTGTGGAAGTGAAGAACAGGGGAGTTTGGAAAATGTATTTCTTGAATGAGGCTTAAGTAGAGCTGCGGTCTGATTTCCAGGCTTTGCATTAAGCCTTCAAACCTTTTATTTCATTCCTTCCAACTCTGTTTGCATTTCCTTTAGCATCTTCAGCATGTGACTGATTTTCAGTTCCTTTTCTTCAAAATCGCTCATATTGATGCTGCAGCTAAACTCCCATAGTTCCAATACCTCTTCCAGCTTCACCTCATACGGTGCGTAATCCTTATTATCGGAATGCAATTCAAGCGTTTCTTCATCCTTGCGATACACTCGCTTATAAACGATTCCTTCCTGCTCCGTAAGGACGATGTAAGTCCTGCCATCATGAAGCTCGTTCACACTTTCCAGAAATCTGGCTATGACGAAAGATCCATCCTTTAGCGGTAGCATAGAATCTCCCTTGATTGGGAATGCTCTATGTTTTCCTGAAGGAAGGAAAGGGAACTTAATTTTTTCTAATTGCTCTATGAATTCCGGATCTGAGTAGCCATTCAGGTAACCAGCTGAAGCACTGGCTGAAATCACTTCGATCATATCCTTTTCGCCCTCATCCACTAGGATCGGAAAGAGCACGCGCTGATTCCCAATGTCGATGTAAGACTTGTTCTGAGACTTTGATAGGTCATGTCTGACCAAAGCATCAATCGGTAGATGAAAGAACCCGGAAATCAAGAGGAGCATCTCTATGGAAGGCTCTGATCTTCCTTCTTCATAAGAGCCGATTCTGGATCTGGTGATACCCAATTCCTCGGCTAGTTGCTCCTGGGTCATTCCACGATTTTTTCTAAGAAAACTGAGGTTTGTCGCTATTCGTCGCATTTGCTACAAATATAAGCAATTAGTGATTGATTATGTAGCTAATTTTGGAATATCAAAATCAGATAATAGAAATGTATCTCAATACACATTCTTATTTCAGTCTTCGGTATGGGACTTTTTCTCTGGAAAAGCTCCTGGAGATAGCGCAGGAAAGAGGGGTAAAGACACTGGCTTTGACGGACATTAACATCACAAGCTGCTGCATGGATTTCTTTCGCATGGCTCCAAAGTATAATATTAAACCAGTACTTGGAGTTGACTTTAGAAATAGTGCTGTAAAACAGTTTGTTATGCTCGCTAAAAGTGCTGATGGGTATACCCAAATCAACCATTATTTATCCAAGCTTCTACTTAAAAGTGAGCCCATAATTCCGGAGCGAGCACCCCAACTTTCAGACACCTATGTGATCTATCCATTTAAGAATTTACAGAAGGCGAGTTGGAGGCTAAAAGCAAATGAATTCATCGGTATCGCTTATCAGGAGCTGAATCAGCTTCGCTTCTCAAAATGGAGAAACCAGCTCCATAAGCTGGTGATTTTACATCCGGTAAGCTTTCTGGGGAAGACCAGTTTTAATATGCACCGTTTGCTTAGAGCGATTGATAAAAATGTTTTGCTGAGTAAGCTCCCAAAAGAAGAGCAGGCAGAGGAATGGCATCAAATGCTTTCCGTGAGTGAATTGCGAGACAAGTTTAAAGATTTCCCTGAGATCATTCGAAATACGGAGAATCTATTGGATAGCTGTCATATGGAGATCGATATCAATGGTGCCGAACCCAAGAATCAAAAATGCTATTCTGGCAATGAGGAGCTGGATTTCAGACTACTGCGAAAGCTTAGCTATGATGGACTTATCTATCGCTATCCCAGGCCTTCAGAGCGGGTTTATAAGCGCATAGAGCAGGAGTTAGAGATCATACGACAGAAAGGCTTTGTATCCTATTTTCTAATCAACTGGAAAATTCTTAAGTATGCCCGTAGCAAAGGTTTTTACTATGTAGGTAGGGGAAGTGGAGCGAACAGTATCATTGCCTATCTCCTGCAGATCACGAATGTAGATCCGGTAGATCTTGATCTCTATTTCGAGCGTTTTATCAATCTCTATCGCAAGAATCCACCGGATTTTGATATCGATTTCTCCTGGATGGATAGAGATGATGTGATTGAATTTATCTTCAGTCGATTCCCGCACACAGCTCTGGTAGCTGTTTACAATACCTTTCAGTACCGAGCTGCCATTCGTGAGCTAGGCAAGGTAATGGGGCTTCCAAAGCATGAGATCGACGTGCTCACCAAAGCCAAAGGGAAGTTTGACTATCACTCTCTGGATAAGCTTTCTCAGCTGGTGATTCGCTATGCAACCTATCTACAGGATATGCCAAATTATCTGGGTATTCACGCCGGAGGAATCATCATCTCGGATAAACCCATCCAGACTTACTGTGCGACTTTCTTGCCCCCAAAGGGCTTTCCTACAGCGCAGATCGACATGGTTGTAGCGGAGGATGTTGGGCTTTATAAGTTTGATATTCTGAGCCAGCGTGGCCTTGGTAAGATTCGCGATGCAGTGAGTATTGTGGAAAAGAATGTAGGCATACGAGTAGATATCAATGATTTTAAGCGCTTCAAGGAAGATGAAAAGATTAAGGAGCTTCTGAGAGAAGCCAAAGCTATTGGCTGCTTTTACGTGGAGTCTCCAGCTATGCGTATGCTGATGAAGAAGCTTCGGGTTGATAATTATCTGGGCCTTGTAGCCGCCAGTTCAATCATTCGGCCAGGAGTGGCTAAGTCGGGGATGATGCGGGAATACATTCAGCGATACAGGAAGCCTGAGCGAAGAAAAGATGCGCATCCCATTATGCTGGACATCATGCCGGAGACCTACGGAGTGATGGTCTATCAGGAGGATGTGATCAAGGTGGCTCACTACTTTGCCGGACTGGATCTGGGTGAAGCGGATATGCTTAGACGAGGAATGTCGGGTAAGTTTCGATCAAAAGATGAGTTTCAGAAGGTGAAGGCTAAGTTCTTCTCGAACTGTCATGAAAAAGGCTACACAGATGAGTTGACAGCTGAAATATGGCGACAGACGGAAAGCTTTGCAGGCTATGCTTTTGCCAAAGGCCACTCGGCTTCCTATGCGGTAGAGAGCTATCAGAGTCTCTTCCTGAAAGCCTACTATCCTCTGGAGTATATGGTTGCCACCATCAATAATGGAGGCGGTTTCTACAGCCGTGAGCTTTATGTGCATGAGGCGAGGATGAATGGTGGAGTTATTCATGCGCCCTGCGTCAATCGAAGTAGTCTGGAAACCATTATCGATGGAAAAGACATCTATCTCGGCTTCCACACCATCAACTCTCTGGAAAGTAATTTTGCAAAGAAAATCATCCGTGAAAGGTTTAAAAACGGACCTTTTGATTCTTTGGATGATCTGATTAATCGGGTTTCAGTTACGCTTGAGCAGTTGATCATTCTGATCAAAATCGATGGACTGAGAAGTATGGGAAAGGATAAGCGAAGTCTGCTTTGGGAAGCTCATATGAAGATCAATGGAATCTCCTTTGAAGAGCATATTCCATTACTTTTCCGACCGCAGGGAATGGATTTTAATTTACCACCTCTGCCCACTACGGATAGTGAAGAGGCTTTTGATCAGCTGGAGCATCTAGGCTTCACACTTGAATCTCCTTTTGATCTGATCAAAGATCATCAGCCCAACATTTTACTCGCCCGGGATCTCCCTTCCATGGTAGGTAGGGTAGTGAAAATTGACGGCTATCTGATTTGCACCAAGAATACATCCACCTCAAATGGTAAGCGGATGTATTTCGGAACCTTCCTGGATTCGGCGGGAGATTTTATCGATACCGTCCATTTCCCACCCGTGGCAGAGCGGTATCCCTTCAAAGGTCCTGGAGTCTATCAAATCACTGGAAAAGTGATGGAGGAGTTTGAAAGTATAAGTATAGAAGTGACGGCTATGGGCCGATTACCGATCATAGAGGACCCAAGATATGCAGCGTGATGGAGGATAATAGATCGATAGCACATATGGATTTGGATACATTTTTTGTGTCCTGTGAACGACTGATAGACAGTAGGTTAGTAGGCAAACCTGTAATGGTTGGTGGAACCACTGACAGAGGAGTGGTAGCAGCCTGTAGTTATGAGGCGAGGCAGTATGGAGTACACTCTGCCATGCCTATGAAACTTGCGAGACAGCTTTGTCCCGAAGGGATAGTCTTACGAGGAAATACAGGAATCTATACTAAGTATTCCAACATGGTCACGGATATCATTAAGGAAGAGGTGCCGCTCTACGAGAAGTCATCTGTGGATGAGTTTTACATTGATCTCACGGGAATGGACAGGTTCTTTGGCTGCTATAAACTGGTTTCTGAGCTCAGGGATCGAATCATTAAGGAGACAGGCCTTCCTATTTCTTTTGGACTGTCCATCAATAAGACGGTGTCAAAAATCGCTACTGGAGAAGCTAAGCCTAATAATAAAATTCACATCGAGCGAGGTACGGAGAAGGGCTTTTTATCTCCACTTTCGGTGAAGAAAATCCCGATGGTAGGGAATAAGACATATCAATCTCTTTGTGATTTTGGGATGAAGCGTATACAGAATGTGCAGCAAATGCCTCCCAAAGTCATGGGTAGGGTGTTTGGAAAGAACGGCATATCCATCTGGAAGAAGGCCAATGGAATAGACTTGTCACCGGTGATTGCTTATCAGGAGCGGAAATCCATCTCTACCGAGAGAAGCTTTGACCAGGATACTACAGATGTAGCGAGGCTAAAAAGCATCATTACTGCCATGGCTGAAAACCTGATTTTCCAGCTTAGACGTGGGAATAAGCTTACTGCCTGTGTGACGGTCAAGATTCGATATTCGGATTTCACTACCTATACGCAACAAAGGAAGGTGCCTTACAGCGCTTCGGATCATCTTTTACTTCCTGTGGTGATGGATTTGTATGATAAGCTCTATAATCGCCGATTACTCGTTCGGATGGTGGGTGTTCGCTTCAGTCATCTGGTGGAAGGAGGTCATCAGATTAATCTCTTTGATGATAGGCCTGAGCTTATTCAGCTATACAATGCCATGGACTACCTGAGGGATAAGTTTGGCGATAGGGCAGTGCTCAGAGCATCTGGCTTTGGTGCCAAAACGATTGGACGCTTTAATCCATTCAGTGGGGAAGCTCCGCCATTACTGGCTAATAGGAGGGAGTAGATCAGTAGGCAGTAGCCAGTCTCAGTGGGCAGTGGATAGTGCGCGTCATTCCGAGGTACCGAAGCAATCTCTTTTTAAAATTTGAAAGATGAAGGCTGAAGTATGAAAAAAGTAGCCAGTCTCAGTAGACAGCCTTAATTCTGTGATTTCCTCCGTGTTCTTTGTGGCTCTGTGGTGAAAGAAATGAGAAGGATGAAGTCTGAAAGCTAAAAAAGTAGCCAGTCTCAGTGGGCAGTAGATAGTTCGCGTCATTGCGAGGTTACCGAAGCAATCTCTTTGAAAAGTTTGAAAGATGAAGGCTGAAGTATGGAAAAGTAGGCAATCATAGTAGGCAGCCTCAGTGGGCGATATGTTTACGCAAAAAGGATTCTAGCTAATTAATATTCAGGTATTTGAGGAGATTTTTAGTTACATAATTCATTTCATTTTTTTTATCTTAAGCTAGAATTAAAGAATTGTCTTTTATGGATACAATAAGTGTGTTAAAGCCTGAGGCTGTTAGGGAATCCGCAATCGAATCAAATGAGGCTGTTTCTAAGGTAGAATTACCGACTTATTTATATGCCACCGTTCTGGCTTCTTTCAGTATCATGATTGGGCTGGTGTGGGATATCAGCTGGCACATGAGCATAGGTAGAGATGGGTTGTTTTCCGCACCTCACCTGGCTATCTATTTTGGAGGAGTCCTGGCTGGAATTTTTTCAGGAGTACGGGTACTCAAAATCACTTTTGCAGGCACCGAGCAACAGAAAAATGAGAGCATAAAATTCTGGGGAGTATTTAGAGGATCTCTAGGAGCACTTTTCTGTATCTGGGGTGCCTTTGCCATGCTTACTTCCGCTCCTTTCGATGACTGGTGGCATAATACTTACGGACTTGATGTAACTATTCTTTCACCACCTCATACGGTTCTTCTTTTGGGTATGCTCACTATTCAGTTTGGAGCTATGATCACTGTGCTTTCGGTTAAGAACCGAATGAAGCTTGCTAATCAGGTTAACCCTAGGACTGAAAACCTTCTAAAATGGTTTTTTGCACTATCAGCTGGTTTTGTCCTATGCATGCTCTTCACTATTTCATCCGAATTCCTTGGTCGTCATGATATGCACAGTGCTTCATTCTATCAGGTGTCAAGTATCGTTTTCCCTTTGCTTTTAATTGCAGTCTCAATAGCTGCACCCGGTAAATGGGGTGCCACCATGGCCGCTGGTGTATACACCGTATTTATGGCTGCTATGGTATGGATTTTACCGCTTTTCCCAGCCGAACCATTATTAGGTCCAGTAATTAATCCCATTACAAATTTTCAAGCTTTCCAATTCCCCTTGTTGTTGATATTTCCAGCTATTGCTATTGATATGATCACCCAAAGATCAAGAAGTAATCCTTGGTTAACTTCTTTGTATTATGCAGTTGCTTTTGTAATTACTCTGCTTATCGTCCAATATCCTTTTGGAGACTTTTTGATGTCAGAGGGAGCAAGAAATTGGTTTTTCGGTCAGGAAAGCTGGTATTTTGGTTCTAACCCTGATCATGAGTTTCGTTATGCCTATGCTGAATGGATGGAGTCATCAACTGTCGATATGCTTAAGGGAATCTCCATTGCTTTGGTCATTGCCTATATCGTCAGTCGTTTATCCATGAGCTGGGGAAATTGGATGAAAAGTATCATGCGGTAAATAGCGGTCTATGAAAAGAGTTGCGAGTATCATTTTCTTTTTGTTTCTGTCCATCACTCTCAGCAATGGTCACATTGGTAGTCCAGGTGTAACACTTGAAGGTGAGGCAGGGCCTTACGCTGTTACAGTAGTGGTTAATTCTCCAGATGTAATTCCAGGCACAGCTTCAGTCGATGTTTATCTGGTAGATCAATCCGTAACTGAAATTGAACTCAAACCCATTTATTGGTTTGCAGGATCATCAGGTACCCCTAAAGCTGATTTAGCTATCCCAGTTCCAGGTGAAACTGGTCATTATCAGGGTGAAATTTGGCTTATGAGTCCGGGCAGTGCAAGTATAGAGGTGAAAGTAATAGGTGAAAAGGGAGAAGGAAGCATTTTACTTCCTGTAATGGCAGTTTCTACTGCGCAAAAAGAAATGGACTCCTCTTTGGGCTGGACATTGGCTGGGTTGGGTGTTTTCCTAGTGTTTTTAATGGTAACAATTATCAGTTTGAGCACTGGAGATTCCCTGGTTAGCCCTGGCGAAAATCCGAGCAAGAGGGTTAAAGTTAAGCGTTGGGCTGGCGCTACAGTTGGTTTAGTTCTAGTTTCATTAGTCGTCTATGGAGGTAATAATTGGTGGAATTCGTGGTCGGATAGCTATGAGCAGTTCATGTATAAACCTTATTCAGCTAGTTCATGGGTAGATAATGTAGATGGGATGCAAGTACTTAATTTTGCAGTGGACCCAACTCCCCCGGAGCAGCTATATCTGACCCGAAGTTTAAATTATCTGATTCCTGATCATGGTAAGATCATGCATATGTTTCTTTTGAAAATGGGTTCACTAGAAGTATTTGCCCATTTGCATCCGATAAGAACCGATTCTGCTCATTTTGAGGCCATTATTCCACCCTTGCCTGCTGGGGACTATTATGTTTTTTCAGATGTCACCAGGCTAAGTGGCTTTTCTGAAACTATAGCCGATACCATTAGCATTCCGGAGGCAAATGAAGAATTGGTTATGAGTTGGAATGACTCATTACTTACTGATATAGATGACACCTACTATATTACCGATCCCATCGTTCCATCTGCTAATCAGATCAAAATGCCCGGTGGGGATATCGTTATATGCGGTAAACCAGGACAGAAAACGGTTCTTCCCGATGGCTCTTATGTCACCCTTGAACTTCCTGAATCCATGGAATTCAAAAGCAATCAATTATATCAATTGACTTTTGCCTTTGAAGATGAAGAAGGAAAACCATCCGAATTAGAGCCGTATTTAGGAATGATGGGGCATGCAGTAGTGTTTAAGGAGGATGGTAGTGTGTATATACACTTGCATCCTGTGGGCTCTTATTCTATGGCATCTCAGGAAATAATGGAGGCCCGTTTTGAGGGTCAATCTGGAATGTTGGATTGGGATAATATTACGACTGAAGCTGTATTCAGAGACAGTATAGATAATGTCATAGCTGAGCTAAATAGTCTTCCAGCCTACGAGAGAGATAGCTTGTTAAGTATAGGTATGGATCATTCCGTTGATGATCCTGATCATCCTGATCACTCTGTTGTGAAATTTCCTTATGCTTTTCCAGAGGCTGGCCAATATCGTGTATATGTACAGATGAAGCGTAACCAAAAGATTCTGAATGGTGCTTTTGATGTGGAAGTAGTGGATTAATACTTAAAGAATCGCTTTCGCTTCACTGCTAAGTAGCTCATTTCCATCTTCTGAAGCTTCCTGCAAAAAGGAGTTAATCGCCTCATTTCTTTCCTGACCTTTTGAAAGAAGAACACCTAATGCCAATGTCACACCAATTCTGGTTCCAACCTTCTTTGCAGCAGTGTTGAATAGCGGCTCTAAATCCTCGTAGGACACACCTTCCGCTAATTTCAAGATATTTTCTCTTGCTGCTGAAAGCTTGTCGCCTGAAAGATTGGTGTACTTCTTACTTATCTTTTGAATCTCGTTCAAAGGGTTTCTATGTCCTTGATTCTGTGTATTTGGCTTAGCAGGGTTTTGCGTTTGAGCAGGCTTTGGAGCTTGTTTAGCCCAAGAATCACGCAAGCCAACAGTCTTATTGAAAACCAACTTTCCTTCTATCGAATCTTTGTCCAAAGTGAAGTAACCCAATCTTTGGAACTGAAACTTATCTTCCATCCTTGCATCAGCGAGGAAGGGCTCCAGATAGGCTTCCTTTACCACGTTCAGCGAATTAGGGTTAATGAAATCCATGAAGGTTTTATCCTCATGTGAATCAGGAGCTTCATCTAAAAACAATCGATCATATTCTCGTACTTCAGCCTTAATTGCATGCTGAATGGACACCCAATGGAGCGTACCTTTAACACGTCTTTGGCTTGCCTCAGTACCACTGCCTGATCTGGAATCCAAGTCTGCAGTACAATGAATTTCTAGGATGTTCCCATTTTCATCCTTCACCACTGATTCACCTTTGATGATGTAGGCAGATTTCAATCGAACCTCTTTACCCAAGGTCAAACGGAAATATTTGCTTCCAGCTTCTTCCTTAAAGTCTTCTCGCTCGATGTAGAGTTCTCTTGAAAATGGGACTTCATGGGTCCCGGAATTCTCTTCCTCCGGATTATTCTCCATTGCAAGCATCTCCACCTTTCCATTCGGATAGTTGGTGATTACAAGCTTCACAGGATTGAGAACACCCATCACACGCGTTGCCTTTTTATTCAAATCTTCACGAATACAAAACTCGAGCAATGAGACATCCGTAATGTTGTCTCTTTTTGAAATGCCAGCCACGTCAGAGAACTTCCTAATGGACTCAGGAGTATAGCCTCTTCTTCGGTGACCGGAAATAGTAGGCATGCGTGGGTCATCCCAACCTGAAACCACATTTTCTTGCACCAATTGGAGGAGCTTTCGCTTACTCATGATCGTGTAACTCAAATTTCTTCTTGCAAATTCTCTTTGCTTTGGACGAAGGAGAGAAGGATCATGAAGTTGATCGAGGAACCAATCATAAAGCTCCCTGTGCATCTTAAATTCCAGCGTACAGAGGGAATGGGAAACTTGCTCGATGTAATCGGATTCTCCATGAGCCCAATCATAAAGCGGGTAAATGCACCACTCATCGCCAGTTCGGTGATGTGGTTTATTCACAATTCTATAGAGGATCGGGTCACGCATCAGCATGTTGGAAGAAGTCATGTCGATCTTAGCTCTCAGAACATATGATCCAGGTTCAAATTCTCCCTTTTTCATTCTTTCGAATAAATCAAGGTTTTCATCAACCGACTGATTTCTGTGTGGGCTTTCTACGCCTGGTGTTGTCGGAGTTCCTTTCTGCTCTGCTTGAACTTCGGCAGATTGACCATCTACATAGGCCTTGTCATTTTTAATTAAATGGATAGCCCAGTCGTATAACTGCTGAAAATAGTCCGATGAATAGCATTCTGAGGCCCATTTAAAGCCTAACCACTGAATATCACGCTTTATGGCATCCACATATTCCTGCTCTTCTTTGGCAGGATTGGTATCGTCAAATCGAAGATTAACTGGAGCATTGTACCTTTCTCCTAGTCCAAAATTCAGACAAATAGAGGCCGCATGACCGATATGCAAATAGCCATTTGGTTCAGGTGGAAATCGGAATCTGAGTTTGTCTTGGGATAGACCAGCTGCCAGATCCTCTTCGATTATTTGCTCAAGAAAGTTTAATGATTCAGGTGCTTCTTTCATTTCAGAAAATTGAAGCTCAAAATTACTTCAATTGGATTTAATTCCAACGGATTTATCTCCCATCCAATTTATTATCTGATTATCAATATCAAGGAATCTATCGCAATGCAACTTTATTGCAAAAAAGTAAGTTTTGGGAGTATCTTTGTAGACATCTGGATTTAATCCCAAGTCATTTAGAACCTCTAAATCGAAAAGCTTTGAAAAGAATACCTGTTCATTTGATTACCGGCTTTTTAGGTAGTGGTAAAACTACATTTTTGAACCATTTGGTCGAGGAAGTTAGGCCTGACCGAGTGATGGTGATCGAAAATGAGTGCGGAGAAACCAATATCGATGGAGCCATCATTTTGGATGGGGTAGAAGACATTGTAGAATTAAATGCTGGATGCATTTGCTGCTCACTTGCTGATGGACTCTTGGATGTACTTGAAGTGATTTCCACAAAGAAAAAGGACATTGATCGTCTAGTCATAGAAACTACTGGAATTGCCGATCCTACGTCGATTATCCAAGCTTTTTTACAAGACCCAAGGGTTGACGCTCACTTTGATTTAAGACAGGTGATTTGCCTTGTTGATGCGGGTTTAGTGGAAGAGTGGCTTGCTGAAACAGAGGAAGCCCTTCGGCAAATAGTTGCTTCAGATGTCGTTCTGATTAATAAATCAGACACTGTGTCTCATGAGAAGCTTTTGGAAATTGAGAATACTCTAAAAGGTATAAATCCACAATCTGAAGTTATGAAGGGCGAGTTCGGAGCTTTTTCTATGGATAAGATTGAGGAATTTGGCACCACCAAATCTCGATCAATAGAGAAAAAGGCTCACGATCATTCTCATCATCATCATGAGCACCATCATCACAATCATCACCATGATCATGAAGAAGGGAGTAACTCACATAAAATCACAACCTTCACCATAAACTTCCCCAAGCCACTTGACTTGGACAGTTTGTCTCTTGATTTAAATAGAATCGTAAACCTTTATCGAAGTCAGGTTTACAGGGTTAAAGGCTACATCGCAATTCCTGATTATCCTAATCGAGTTATTCTACAGTCTGCCAGAACTTCTTTCATTGCGACCGATGGTTCACCTTGGGAAGAAGGAGAGGAGCGGATTGGAAAGCTTGTCTTTATTGGTCGAAACCTTAAAAAAGAGGTCTTTGTGAAGATGTTTGGAAGACATGAAGTGGAAACTTTGATTCACTAGGGAATCAGCTTGTTTTCCAATCCTTACTACTTTTTTGTATACTAGTACCGCGGATCATTCCGTAATCAACCAAATTAACCATTTCGAGAGATTCATATTGAAGCCTTAAGACTTCAAACTCATTCGAAATGCGCAAAGTACTTATTCTAATATCCTTTATTATTTCTACCTCTGCCGAGTTAATTGCTCAGCAGAAGGTAGATTTTTTTGTAAGTAAGATTCAATTACCTGAAGGTCATCAAGTCGGAATTCGGGGTGATTCGCCTCCTTTGAGTTGGTACAGTAGCTTAAAACTGTCACCAGTGGATTCAGGCTATGCTGTCTCATTGAATTTTCCAGACTCGGTAGATCGAATTGAATTTAAGTTTGTGACTTTTGATGATGATTCTAACCCGAATTGGGAGACTAATGGAAATCGTGATCTGGTACTTGAAAAGGAAAGCTACTCAGAAAGCATTTGGGATGTAGAGCAATTTATTGATCCAGAAACACTTGAACCTATTCCTTCAAATGGACTTCTGGAAGACTATGAATTGGTGGAGCAAATGATTCTGGACCTTCACCCAGGAACTTATCGCTTTGCTGATAGTGCCAAAATCAAAAAAAGCCTCGCAGAGCTCAAGCAAAAATTCTCGACTCCAAAATCATATGGAGAGGCCTATTTGGCTTTGAGCAAAACCCTTAGTGCCCTGGAATGTGGACATACGGCTGCTTCTCTTTACAATCAAAACAAGATCATCAAGTCTGTAATTCATAGGCAAAAGGATAAGATGCCTTTTGCATTCCGATGGATCGAAGGTAAAATGGTCGTCACTTTTGATGCTTCAAGTGATGCCATTATTCCTATGGGAACGGTAATTCATACGATTAATGGAGTTGAAGTTGAGAAAATCTATGCTAAGATGGAGGAGTATATCCCAAGCGATGGAAACACTCCAAAATCAAGGCGAGCTATGTCAGAAATTGAGGCGTATGACTTTCGATACGACATTTTTGACGTGCTATATCCATTACTTTATCCCTTGGAAAATGAAGTGCTGGAGTTAAGCATAAGCAGACCAGAGGAAACTTTGGAAGAGTCCATTTCTCTTGAATATATCACTCGTTTTGACAGAACTGATATCCTTACAGAACGCTATCCTGACTTTCCCAAAGTGAGGAATGATCTGATTTCTTTCGAAATAATCAATGATCACACAGGCTTATTAAAAATTGGTTCTTACGGTTTGATGGGTTGGAAACGACTCACTCTAGATTATGGAGAGTTTTTAAAACAGAGCTTTGCAAAGCTCAAAAAAGAGAAAATCGCAAATCTCATTATCGATATCAGAGACAACAATGGTGGTAATGACGAAATGCTGGATGAATTACTGACTTATCTGGATGTAGATCGGATTACCATCGATGATTTCGAAGGTCGGACCAGATATCTCGAATTCCCTGAGAATATCAAAGCTAATTCAAAAAGTTGGGGTGGAGATGATCCATGGTACTATCATCCAGATCCAAAAGAAAAGATTAATGGATACTATGCTTATCCTGAAGAGGCATTTGTAGATCAAAAGAATAAAAAGAAAGGAAGCTATTTCAAAGGGAATCTCTACTGGCTTATTGGGCCGAAGAATGCTTCACTTGCCTACTATACTGCATCCGCTGCACGTCGATTCGATCTAGGGCTTTTGGTGGGAGAGGAGACAGGCGGTAACCAACAAGGAATCAATGGAGGGCAGCTGGTATTCCTGACACTTCCGAATTCCCAAATTGAAATTGACTTCCCAATTATGGGGATGTTTTACACCAAGGATGCACCTAATCAGGGGATCTTACCAGATGTAGAAATAAGTCAGACTCTCTTAGATTTTCGAAATGGGATAGATACCCAAAAGCAATACATTCTCGAAGAGCTGATTCAGGAAAGATAGAATTTAAACGAACTATATGTCGCTAATAATCAATAATATAAGTAAGAAATACTCAAACGGAGTTAAAGCTTTGGATGAGCTTAGTCTGGATTCTGTTTCAGGAATGTTTGGTCTCCTGGGCCCAAATGGCGCTGGCAAATCCAGCCTGATGCGAACCATAGCCACGTTGCAATTACCTGATTCAGGAGAAATATTTTTTAATGATATCAACGTACTGAATGAGCCCATGGAGCTTCGCAAAATATTGGGTTACCTGCCTCAGGACTTTGGAGTGTATCAAGGAGAGTCAGCTGAACGATTACTCGACTACTTTTCAATTTTGAAAGGAATAACCAGTAAGAAAGAAAGAAGCATATTGGTCGATCAGGTTTTGGAACTTACCAACCTATATGAGGCACGGAAAAAGAGTGTGTCATCTTACTCCGGTGGTATGAAAAGGCGCTTTGGCATTGCTCAGCTTCTTCTGAATGATCCAAAGCTCATAATCGTAGACGAGCCTACAGCCGGACTGGATCCTGCAGAAAGGACTCGGTTTCTAAATGTAATTCGAGCCATAGGAAGCGTAAATACAGTCATTCTTTCTACCCACATTGTGGCAGACGTAAATGAGCTTTGCCATGATATGGCAATCATTAATAAAGGACAAGTAGTCAATCATCTCAAGCCTCAAGATGGTATTCTTCAGTTAAAAGGGAATATCTGGGGTGCCAAGATTAACCCCGAGAGGCTTCCTGAATTCGAAAGAAGCCTGGAAGTTTTATCCTCATCGTACACTCCTGACAATTTCATTTTCATCAGGGTCTATGAAAATGAAAAAAGCAAACTAGATTCTATTGAGGCCAATTGGGAAAGCCTGGTGCCGGAATTAGGAGATGTGTATTTCCATTCACTGAAGGATTCTAAAGAGTATGTTTAAGCTTGAATTCCTTCATGAGCTTTCCTACTGGTTGAGGAAGTGGGAAACGTATTTCTACCTTCTGGTCTTTATGGGGTTTGGCTTTTTGATTTATGCCGGATCCTTAGGCCTTTTCGATCCTGTTCCGGTTCATGAGGAGATGAGAAGACATCTGAATTCCTTTTCGGGTATCAATGATACGCTTCTTTCTTATCACAAACTTCTATTCGTCTTGCTGCCAATTTTCGTGGGAGGTAGTCTCTACAAAGATTACAAAGGAAACGCCCATAGCATAATTTACAGTTTTCCGATTCTGAAGAAAGATTACCTTTTGGGTCGATTGACAGCAGGTTTTTTGCTACTACTCATTGTGTCTTTTCTTGTGATGGGCACATTCATTTTTGCGGAGCATCTCCCGGGATTAAATCCTAACCTGCTGGGTGAGTTTTCTATGGGCGCTTATCTGCAAGTGTTTTTGGTTTACCTGTTTCCAAATTGGTTGATTCTTGCCATGATCACTTTTGCGGTAGTCATGATGACAAGAAATATCTATGCGGCTTTTGGAGTGGTTATAGTGCCCACGATAATCCAACTGATTACTGAAAATGCATTTGCCGGAAATGGCTATTTAATTGCTCTGTTTGACCCTATCGGGCAAAATACCTCTGCCTTCATTCAAAAGGATTGGGACATCCAAAGCAAAAATGAGCTCGCTCTTCCCATTTCCTCTTTAGTAATTTATAATCGTGCACTTTGGCTTTTTCTTTCAGGGCTCTTTTTTCTTTACGCATATAGAAGCTTTGGTTTCGTAGAAAGGTTAGAAAGAAGCTTTCCATGGGCAATAAAGCAAAAATCGGAGTCTGAAGCTCCTAGAATTCTTGAGAAATCAGCTCGAATGGTAGCTGCCAAGACCTATGATTTTGGAGCCAAGCTTCAGGTTATTTGGGCTGGAGTCAGGATCGGGTTATTGAAGATCATAAAGAGTCCAATATTCTGGGTTTTGACCGCTCTAGGAATCACTGGAGTAGTTTTCACAATTATTCGAGTAAGTACCAGCGAGGAATTTGTACTTGTTCCGGCCACTCAATTTATCGTGGGCCTACCATTTATTCCTTATTCCATGATTGTGGTACTGTCTACTTTTATTTTTTCCGGTCTGATTATTCACAGGGAGCGACAATCACAAATGCATGAATTAGTCGCTATCAGCCCTTTCTCTAATTCTGTCTTTCTTTTTTCTAAGCTGCTAAGTTTAATAAGCATGCAGTTTATCATGCTCTGCCTTTTTATTATCGCAGGAATGATCGTTCAGGTGAGTCTAGGATACTACCAATTCGATCTTGGGTTATACTTTTTTTGTGTATTTATTCAGGCATGGATTCCCTTGATTACCTGGATTTTCGCCTCTGTCTTTGTTCATACCATTTTTCGGAATTTGTATCTGGGAATCTTTCTGCTTTTTATCGGCTGGATTGGTACTCAGGGAATTTCAAATCTCGGATTCGATACTAGATTGATAGAATTTAATCTGCTTCCAAATATCTCTCATTCGATATTCAATGGCATGGGAACCCAAGGGGAAAGCTACTTTACCCTGGCTTTTTATTCCTTCTTCATTGGATGCGTTCTACTCTGGTTTGGAAGTCTTTTTTATCAAAGAGAGCTGGTCAGTTCTTTCAGAGAATTTTGGGCCATAGGCCAAAAGCGAATTTCCTTCAAATCAGTTTCATACCTAATCATAGCCATGGTTGGATTCACATTTTCAGGAATCAAAATCTATGAAGCGGAGCAAGAAATTGGTTTTGCGAATTTGGACCGGGAGAAGGTAATGAAGGATTTCACGGCTGATTTTGCCCAATACGACGGTCTAACTTCTCCTAAAATAGTCAGCATCAAAGCTTCGATTGATCTGTTACCTGAGAATCGTTCCTTTGTTGCCAAAGGCCAGTATACTTTGGTTAATAAAAGCGATGAGGTCATCGATAAACTGATTATCAAGACAGGCTTTGACGAACAGACCGAGTTGAGTCTGGAAGCTCCAAATTCCATTCTGCTAGAGAATAAGGGGCTCAAAGTCTTTTTATTTCAATTGGATGAAGGATTGGCAGTTGGAGATTCGACCACACTTAATTTCAAAATTAAAAGCACGGACAATACGCTCTTTGAAAGGAACTCTCCGGTTTTGAGTAATGGTACTTTCTTACGATCTGACATCTTTCCCAGGCTTGGATATAATTTTTCTAACGAGCTTCCAGACCCACAGTCACCAGGAGTAGAGAAGAGAAACTATCAGGCAATTGATTCTGATTTGGTGGATTTGGAATTTACCATAAGTACAAGTCCTGATCAGATTGCGATAGCTCCCGGTAACTTGATCAGTGAGAAAATCCTGAATGATCGAGCAATTTATCAGTACAAAACACTTCAGCCGATTAAGTTCTCTTTTGGAATTACTTCAGCGAATTATATTCCGGAAGAGTTTGAGTTCGGGGATAAAAAGGTGGTAGTGTATAGCCTTCATAAAGGGATAGAAAAGTCCTTTGTGGATGGTGTGAGGGATGCGATTAGGTTCTCTGAAGAAAGGTTTACAGAATACCCCTATGATGAAATCCGAGTCATTGAGTTTCCTCTGTCTGAAGGCAGCTTCGCCACGGTTTATGGAAATAATCTGGTGCTATCAGAATTGCGGTTCCTAGCTTCGCCTGACTTGCAGCCTGAAAAGATTGACATCGCCTATTATGTTGCTGCTCATGAAACTATGCACTTTTGGTGGGGGAATGAAGTGATTCCAGCTCATGCCCAAGGCGCTACTATGATCACTGAAAGTATTACGGAGTATCAGATGCTCAGACTATTGGCTGAAAGCCAAAGCCAGGAAGCATCCAAGGAATTTTATGGTCTTCAAAAGGAGCGCTACAAAAATGGAAAGCTTAATCTAACCATCGAAGAACCAAATCTAGCGAGAGTTCAACCTTCTCAGCAGTTTATTTCTTATGGTAAAGGTGCATTTAGCTTATTCGATCTGAGTGAAGAGATAGGTCAGGATGCATTCGATTCCTTCTTGAATGATTTCCTTTGGGATTGGAAAGGTCGGGACATCTATCCAACCAGTGATGATTTCGTGAATTCACTGAAGGCATTCACTAAGCATGAGCTTGACGAATTGATTGATCAGATATTTTATGAAGTGGATTGACTTAGTCAATCCGAAGTGAAGAACTCCTTGCTGGATTGAAAGCGTTCCTGTACGTGTTCGCCAGTACTTAGTGTATACGTCCAGTAGTCATCCAAGACAGACTTATACTCAACTTTGATGTCAATTTCTCCCACTCTCTGCTCCAACATTCTATTAAGCGGAGACCATTTCATGAAAAACACCATCCGTTCTTCTCCCGGAGGAAATACTGTATTGTTCAGGCTTTGGTAATTGTAGTTGTATAAATTCACCACAGAGTCTTTCGGCGACACATCACGGAGCAATTCCATAAAGCTTCCAATGGGCTCGCCATTATGAAGAACTTCAACCGAGGTAATTATAGCTGGGCCTGTTCCACTGTTTTTGGCTCTAAAGCCAAAGCCCTCTCCATTGTATGTTGGACCTACTTCAAAGTAAGGCCAGACCATTGCTTGCTGCTGTGATTTTAGAATATTCGCCTCATAGATAGTGGTGATCAAAGCTGCGAAACTCACCAAAAGTGCGATGATAGTTCCCCAATTGAATTGGATTTTGTGCTTAGCCATTTTGTGATAGTGTTGGGTTATGGAAAATAGTAAAAATCAAGTTCATAGCGTTGTGATCCAGTAATTCTCTACCAATAGTCAGTTTTTTTATCCATTAATTTTCAATTGATGCTGAGTTTGAAATGCGCTTAGTATCTTAAGTCGAATTGTTTTTCACCATCCACTAGCATGATTCAATTAATCGAGAGAGCCCAAGAGTTTCGAAATAAAGTTGCTATAATTTCAGGCCAGAGTTCTTACACTTATGATCAACTTCTGCATGATTCGGCTCATTTCGCAAAAGTTTTACTGGGTAATGAGGAAGATCTCCAAGAGCAAAGAATTGGTATACTCGTCAAGCCCGGATATGATTATGTCAAATCCCAATGGGCGGTTTGGAGAGCAGGAGGGATAGCCGTCCCCATTCACCCCAAGGCACCTTCGAGCTCAATAGAATATATTTTCAAAGACACGAAGCTCAGCCAGATTATTGTTCAGGATGATTTGCTATCGTCCATTGAGCCCATCCTTGATGGATCTGGGATTCGAGTGATCCGTCTAACCGATATCGCCAGTGCACCTTACACTTTGCCAAATGTGAGTTCAGATCGTCGAGCCATGATCCTGTACACCTCAGGAACTACGGGAAACCCCAAAGGTGTGGTGACCACACATGCGAATATTGAAGCTCAGATTTCCTGTCTTGTGGATTTCTGGCAATGGTCTTCTGACGATCATATCATCAATGTTCTACCACTTCATCATGTGCATGGAATCATAAATGTTTTGTCATGTGCACTTTGGTCTGGTGCCACCTGCGAATTTATGCCATTCAATGCCGAAAAGGTTTGGGAAAGAATTTCCTCGGAGGAGGTGAATCTCTTTATGGCTGTTCCTACGATTTATTTTAAACTGATTTCATTTTGGGAAGAAAGTGAGAAAGGGAAGAAATCAGCTTTGTCCGAAGGACTGAGAAATATGAGGCTTATGGTCTCAGGATCGGCTGCTCTTCCCGTTTCAGTATTAGAAAAGTGGAAATCGATTAGTGGGCATGTTTTGCTGGAGCGATATGGTATGACAGAAATCGGAATGGCAGTGAGCAATTCTTATGAAGGGGAAAGGGTTCCGGGGCATATCGGAAAGCCATTACCTGGGGTGGAGTTAAAGCTAGTGGATGAGCAAGGAATGGAGGTCGCAAGGGGCGAAGATGGAGAGATTTGGATCAAAGGGCCAAGTGTTTTCAAGGAGTATTGGGAAAGGAAAGAAGCCACTGAGAAGGCGTTTTCTGAAGATGGCTGGTTCAAAACTGGAGATATTGCCATTGAAAATGATGGGGTGTTAAAGATTATCGGAAGAAGTTCGGTTGACATAATTAAGTCAGGAGGATATAAGCTCTCTGCGCTGGAAATAGAAGAAGTGCTGAGAAAGTATCCTGGGATAAAGGATTGTGGCGTGGTGGGCATCGAAGATGAAGAATGGGGAGAAATAGTGGCGGCTGCTCTAATTTTGAATGGAGAATTTGAATTGGATAAGTTTAAAGGATGGATGAAGGGGAAATTATCCTCCTATAAGATTCCCAGGATAGTTAAAACAATGGATGATCTCCCGAGGAATGCGATGGGTAAAGTGGTGAAGAAAGAACTCAAGAATCACTTTAAATCCAGTCTATGAAAATTTATGGTGTAGCTTTTTTAGCCTTGTGTTTTTTGCTTGGTCAGGCTATTGGTCGATACTTAGGAATGGCCATCGGTATTGATGGCAATGTAGGAGGGGTTGGTTTTGGAATGCTTTTACTGGTGATCATTAATGATCGATTAGGTAAAAAGTATCCAATGCTTCAGGAGACCAAAGCAGGAATCTACTTTTGGGGGAGTATGTACATCCCTGTGGTCATAGCCATGTCCATGATCCTGAATGTTAAAGCAGCTTTATCCGGTGGATGGGTTGCGGTCATCGCAGGAATTGTGGCTACTGGAGCCTGCTACTTTTTAGTCCCTGTTTTATCCAAATGGTCCAAATCCAGAGCAAAGGTTAGCTAATGGAAATTCTCGAGCCAATCTTCGCTAAGAACGGGCTGATCGTAGCCTTTCTATTTGTAGGAGCTTTGATGCTTCTGTTCAATTGGTTTTCCAAAAATGTTCTTAATAATCGCATTCCTGGAGTAGCCTTAGCGATTCTTGCCGCATTGGTCATTGCTTATTTTGGAGGTGAAAAGGGCATAGCCAGCTATCCTATGTTTGCTGGAATGGCACTATTGGGCGGATCCATGTTAAGAGATTTTACCGTGGTGGCTACCGCAATGGGTGCCAGCTTTGAGGAGCTTAAGAAAACGGGATTGATAGGAGTTCTGTCTTTATTTATTGGAGTGACAGTTACCTTTTTCTTAGGAGTGATTATAGGTTATGGGATGGGATATACTGATCCCGTTGATCTTACTACGATAGGTGCTGGAGCTTGCACGTATATCGTAGGGCCAATCACTGGATCAGCTCTTGGAGCCTCGAGTGATTTAATAGCCATCAGCATTGCCGCGGGCGTGGTAAAAACCATTTTTGTGACCATCATTACGCCAATAGTTGCTAAAAGAATTGGACTTGATAATCCAGGTTCTGCAATGATATTTGGTGGTTTGATAGGGACCACTTCCGGAGTCGCTGCAGGTTTGGCCGCAACGGATCCAAAGCTGGTTCCTTATGGAGCCATGACTGCAACTTTCTACACGGGAATTGGGGTTTTGCTTTGCCCTTCCGTTTTCTTTTTGATCATCCGGTTCTTTTTCGGAGGATAGTTATCTCAGAGATTTCAGCAGAAAGTGATAGTAAACTTGATTTTAATTGATATATCAATTATAATTGTATCATATATTTAAGATCATGACATTTCTACTCCCTCAACAGACCATCTTTTATCAGATTGAAAAAGCCTTGAAGCGATACCGAAAGCTGGCGCAAAAGACCATCGATCGAGCCGGATATGGTGTGAGCATTAATCAGGTGATTTTACTAATGAATCTAAAGGAAAGACCATCAGCAAATCAAGCTGAGCTGGCTGAATTGATTTTCAAGGATTTTGCCTCGGTGACTCGAATGATTGATTTGATGGTGAAGAAAGGTTTTGTAAGCCGAATCGAAAGCAAGGAGGACAGGAGGAAAAAGGATTTGATCCTTACCGATCTAGGTAATGAAATGCTTGAAAATATTACCCCGCTAATTCAGGAATATCGGATGATTGCTCTCGATGGCTTTAATCCAGATGAGATTAATAGCGCTTTCGATTTCTTGAAAAGAATAACCCACAATTGTGAAGAATCTACCATTAAAAAAACTGTAGAATCCTAAACCAAAACCACAATGAAAACTATTTTAACTACCATCTTCCTACTTGGGGTAACACTACAATTGGCTTTGGCACAAAGTGCCAACCTCAGTGATGACTACAAAAAGGCACTTGTTGAACAAATCAGTTCTGAGCTCGAAAATCGATATGTATTCCCTGAAAAAGCAGCCGAAATCACCCAACATCTCAAAGCCCAAGAAGCCAAAGGATCATTCTCTGAAGCTGATAACTGGGAAAGCTTTGCGGAGCAATTAACCGAAGAGATTTATGAGGTGGTAGGCGACAAACACATCATCGTCAGCCAAAAGCAAGAGGCAGTAAATTCTGAGTCTCAGGAATCTGATCCTTTAGAAAGCTGGATAGATTCCCGAATGGAAGAAAGGATGTATTTCCGGAGATACAATGCCAATTTCAAGATGGTTGAGAAGCTGGAAGACAACATAGGCTATCTGGACCTTCGGGGGTTTTATGGGCTTGATTATGGAAGAAAGTTCGCAGATGCAGCTATAGAAATGCTTGCCACTTCAGATGCAATCATTATTGATTTAAGGAATAATTCTGGAGGTCGTGGTGATATGGTGGATTACATGCTCAGTCATTTTTTCGAGGAGCCCATTATCACAGGTGTTTCCAGAAAGAGGAGCGGAGATGAGTTTGTGGATCGGGTTCATAAAACTCAGGTTAGAAAAGGAAAAAGGATAATTACGGACACCCCAGTTTTCATTTTGACCAGTGCGAAGACATTTTCAGCAGCAGAGGCATTTTCATACCCAATGCAGGTTTATGATCGGGCTACCTTTATTGGCGAAACTACCAAAGGAGGCGCTAATGCCGGAGATCTGATTTCATTGGATGATCATATGGAAATATTCATTCCTGATGTAGCAGGAATGCCTCACCCGGTATCTGGAACCACCTTTGAAGGAATCGGGATTATCCCTGATGTGAAAGTACCATCAAACCAGGCTTTCGATATGGGTCTGGAATTAGCGGCAGAAGCCGCAAAGGATTACAAAAAGACTAAAGATGCTGAAGCAAGAGAAACTCTCATCGCATTAAATGGTCTTATAAGCAATTATGAAGGAGAGAACGATCAAAAAATAGTGGATGCTTATTTAGACTGTCGGGCAAAGGATCTAATCTTCGAGGAATGGGAATTGAATTCTTTGGGTTATCAATTGCTAAATGGTGACTCGCCAAAGACCGCCCAAGCCGTATTAAAAGCCAATACAGTTCTCTATCCTCATTCCGCAAATGCATTTGATAGCTATGCTGAAGTCCTTCTAAAGAATGGTCAGAAATCAGAGGCCATATCCAATTATGAAAAGGCTGTAGAAATAGCTGAGGCTAATGGTTCCAGCGAATTGACTTACTACCAGGAGAATCTGAAGAAAGCCAAGGAATAGTTCGAGAGGCCAATTATAAACCCTAATTCAGCGTCCTAAATTCCATTGGACTCATTCCTGTTTTCGCCTTAAAAAGCTTGCTGAAATGCTGAGAATAGTCAAATCCTAGGTGATAAGCCACCTGCTTCACGGAGTCGTCAGAGCTGAGTAGAAGATGCTTGGCTTTGTCCACTACAAACGCATGGATATGATCCTGAGCACTTCGATCTGTTTCTTTTTTGAGCAGATCACTGAGATAATTTGGGGAGATACCCAAAGCTTCTCCGCAGTACTTAACTGTAGGTAATCCCTTATCCAGTTGCATTTCTTTTTTGAAATAATCTTTCAAGAGTTTTTCAAAACGAGCGACCAAATCCTGATGGAAATTAGAACGAGTGTAGAACTGACGATCATAATACCTCAGGCAATAGTCCAGAATCAGTTCGAGATTAGAGACGATAAGCTTTTGGCTATGTTTGTCAATGGTATTTTCTATTTCCTTTTTGATCTTCCAAACTAGCTCAGTCAAAGTCAGTCTTTCTTCATCAGAGATATGAAGAGCCTCAGCAGTGTCATAATCAAAAAATGAATACTCGTCGATATTTGCGCCCAACGGTGATCCATAAATCAGATCTGGATGAAAGTAAATATTCCAATTTTCACTGTCTTTCGGAATGGAGCCTTTGCCCGGAATCATGACCTGCCCGGGAGCCATAAAGGTTAGTGTTCCTTCTCTGAAATCGTAGGTGTTGCGTCCATATCCAAATTCACCTTCGATTCCATGCTTTAAGGAGATGGTATACATATCTGATGTAATCCGGGTATCTCCATAATCGTATTCCAGACCTGGTGGATGAGGATAGATAGAAATCAGCGGATGAGTTGGCTTTGGCATAGCCAAAAGATCAGCAACATCACTCACAGATTTTAGATGAATAAGCTCACTCATGATTAGGCCTCCTGCATTTTCTTAATCTGTGCCAAAAGAGTCTTTTTTGGAATAAAAGGTAGCATATACTGCATCATCTTTTGACTTCCTGTCACACCAGAAATCACATCAAGTTTACCTTGAACCATTCCATCGTATCCATCCTGAGCCACCCCTCGAGCACTAAAGGCATTCTTAAACAGATCCGTTTTTTCCATGTCTGCAGTCTTTGCAAATTCGGTTTCTGTCGCTCCAGGCATAAGATTGGTGACAGTAATATTCGTGTCTTTTAGCTCTTCAGCGAGTGCATTTCCAAGGAAAGTCACATAGGCTTTGGTAGCAAAGTAAACCGCCTGAAGAGGACCTGGCATAAAAGAGGCTGTGGATGAAACATTCAGAATTTTACCAGAATTTCTTGCCATCATTTGAGGCAAAAACAAATGGGTAAGCTCAGAAAGGGAAATCATATTCAGCTGCATCATTTGTTGCTGACGATCCCAGGGTAATTCATGAAAATATCCTCTCAGTCCAAATCCGGCATTATTTATCAATACATCAATTTGAATTCCTTCCGATTCGATCTCATCGTAAAGCTCTTTGGCCGAACCAGCCACACTTAGGTCCTTGGAAATGATCTTTACAGAGACAGAATGCTTCGCTTCCAATTCAGATTTAAGCTCCTCGAGCTTTTCTTTTCTTCTGGCGACCAAGACCATATCTCCACCTTTCTCTGCATGGATGGTGGCAAATTCTTTTCCTATTCCACTACTTGCTCCGGTTATTAATGCTGTGTTTTTCATGTTGTTGCTTTTTTGTGATTAGTATGATACAAATGTGGGCTGAATTAAAAATTTTGCTGTATACATAATCCAGAAGCTTGTATTGATTTCCCTGATTTGTATAAAAATACAAAATCAACCAGGTAATGTGCTGAGAATCAGAAAAGGAAAAAGCAGGGTAGGAGACCATTGCTCTTGCCCTGCTTTATTAAACCAACATGAATGAATTACTGCTGACTATCCGCGTAACCCAGAATTGTATAGTTATAGGTTTCTCCTTCCTTGGGATTGATAACAAGGTTATCACCAAAGCTACCATCGACAAATGCCTGATTTTCCCAGCCTCCTCTTGTGAATTTCATTCGAACAGGAGTTTTGACTTCTAAGGTTATTTGAAATTGACGGGGTGCAATCTTTTCCATTTTGACTTCCCCTGGATTCCAGTTGCCAAGACTATCCTGATTTCCTGCAACGAAAAGTTCTTCTGTTTCCTCAGGTACCGATACGGTTATGGTTACTTCTTTAGAATCCTTAGAAGTCCATTTTTCCTGCTCGCCTAGTGATTCTATTAAATATGCCTTTATCGCATAGCTCAAACTTGGTACAAAGGCATTTAAGTGATCATAGTCTGGATACTTCTGGAAGTGGGTATTCAAATGGGAAAGCTTTTCCGACTTACCCATGAACTCTTCAACCTTATCATAGGCCGGTCCCCATTCCTGCCAATAATTTTTCTCGTCAGCACTTGACACATGGATGAATGCTCCTTCATTAAGCTTTTCGAAATCAAAGCCCATGAACGCATTAGCCAAATAATCATCTTCAAAGGCAAAATTCGGGGAAATTGCCATGTAGTTCTGGAATAGCTCTGGACTATTCAGCATTGAATAAAGGATGAAGGATCCTCCTAAAGAATGACCAACTGCTGTTCTGGTAGGTAAAGTTCTGTAGGTTTCATCGATATAAGGAACCAGCTCATCATGTATGAATGCAAGAAAGTTATCTGCGTTGCCAGAATATGGCCCATAGCGTTTTTTGGACCTTTCAGTTTTTAGAACAGGAAGAAAATCATTGTTTCTGGCATAGTCCTGATCCATACCCTGATATGCAGAGATTCCTACCACGATGAAATCCTTTGGAAGACCATGGGATAAGCGAATCAGAGAATGAGTCAGGTCAAAGAAAGATCGATTCTGTGCATCAAAAACGTAAAAAACATCATATCTGGAATGGATCTTTTGGGAATATTGAGGAGGAGTATAGATAAGAATTTCTCTCTCCTGATTCAGAATCTCAGATTTAAATGTGATTTGATCTGTAGCTGCCATTTCTGCCTCCTGCGCCAATAGGGTAAAGCAGAGCAACAAAGACAGCGAAATGGTAAGTGCTGATTTTTTCATTGTGGTTTTTTTAGGTTACTAAATAGTGGTGCTTGAAATTATTCAATTATCGGTTTTGCCCAATCAGAATTACGAACAAAAATTAAATACTGATAATAGTCTGTAGTCGAATACCCTTCTTCTGCTTTCAAGGCCGCTCCAATGGGCAAAATCTTAGTCATATTACTCAATCTGGTCGATTCATTATAAGGAGTTCTATAACCATCCAATCGAACTATAGACTTTGATTCGGGAGAGGTAAGCTCTATTAAGTCATTGACTCCAAAAAGATAGGAAGTGAGTATATCATCATATTCCACATTGAGCCTAGTATATGGTCCTTCATCCTGCATGAACCCCGGTAGCGTTTCACTTTTCACGACCATATTACTTTCTTGCAGTACAAAGTTTATGGAGAGGACTTTATCCTTAAACCAAGAGTCATTTTCCTTTAATCTTAAAGCCATTGCCTTATATCCATCTTTCAAAGGAGCTTGAAGGGTATGACCCAATCCGTAATAGCCATAAACCTTTGATTCTTTTAAGCAATTTTCATCGTAAAGCTCGAGGAAGTTCTGGGTCAAAATCTCTTCTCTATATTTCCCTTCTAGCCTGTAATTAGCATTAGCCAAAAGATGCTGAAAATCGAACTCATCAACTCTGGTGTGATTCTCTAATTCAGAGATTATTCGAATCAACTGAAGCGAATCTGATGAATTTGCATTTAGGGTTAGGTTCCAGCTAGAATCCAGCTCATGCAGATGACGATTGAGCAGATTTACGTCCATCAGGTTATTGTTACCATGGAACTTGAATTCCTTTCCCTCTTGAAATAGATCTTTCATGGCTATCCATTTGTTCCGATAATCTTCATTCTTTCTACCTGCCACTACTACCCAATTGTTCAAAATAGAGTCTAGTAAATCAAGATTGCCAGTCCGGTTAAACTTGTTTAGAAAATAGGCCTGGCTATAATCCATCTCCACAAAGTAATCCCGGACACCATGTTCATCATACAGGTATTCGAGGAATTTTACATCGAATTGAATGGGTTCATGAAAGCCATGAATTTCACCTACAAGTATCAATGAATTCTTTTCTATGTCTCTTCTGAGAATATTGAAATCGTAAGCTTGCTGCAGTTCAAATGTTTCCATGTGCTTTTGGAGGTAATTTTTAAAATGGCTTCCTTTTAAATTTTCCAAAGCCTTAAAGCCCATCAGTCCCAGAAGAGGAACTATTAAAATAATTGCTAGAGTAGAAACGAGTATTTTTTTCATGATTTGAATTGGTTTGAAACAAATCAATGAAGAAGAAAAATGGCAAAAAATAGCCTGTGATGGTTATGCAATTTCATGTGCTGGAAATGCACCACCAGGGACAAATGAGCAGGTTTTAGGGACGGTTCCGCATCAGATTCTGAATAGAATCAAAGTATGGTTGACTAACTGGAACATTCATCGAACCAGTTTTCATTTTCAATTCTGCTTTTCTTTTTGATCCTGAAAGCTTCTCCACCAGCTGAAGATTTACTAGAAAGGAACGATGAGTGGGAACGAGGTTATCTAACTGACCAGAAAGCTTGGAAAGAGTGTTTCTCAATCGAGAAACTTGTACTTGTCCATCCTTATCCAAATGATGAATGTTTACATAGTTCTGTTGAGATTCGATAAACAGGATATCCTGTGAATTCAGGACTATTCGCTCTGATCCACTTTGATTGGATAGCTCAACTTCCTTTTCCTGAAGGCTTGGGGTAGCAATGGATAAACTCCCAAACCTCTTTCTTGCATAAATTAGAATAGGCAGCATCAAGACAATAAAGCCCCATGAAAAATTGGTGGTAAACAGAGCAAAATTCTTAAGGCTCAATTCTGGTCCATTGTAAATAAAATGATGATATGCATAAGTAAAAATAGCTGCTAGTACTGCATAAAGAGTGAGTGCAAATACTTCTAGGGTAATGGTCCAGTGCTTAAATCTCTTAAAAGCAAATAGCTCCAAAGGAAAGGTAAAAAGATAGGTTAATGAACATAGAACCGCATAACCAAGCAACTTGATTGCTTTGTATTCCTCCCTCGCTTGGTAGGTGTCAAACGGTTCTAAAAAAACCATGACGAAGCCCACAATAGCCCCTAGAATAACTGCAGTAATTATTCGAGCTCTAAAAGAATATGTGAAAGGGTAATACCTCTTCATTTGCGATAGCAAATTAAATCAATGGGCATAAGATCTCCTTGAATACAGTTCAGTCTTTTGGCTTTTTCCTTTAAGATTAATGGCTCCAATTTGCTGGAAACTCTTATCATCAGTCATTCCTAAAGCCTTTATAAGTGGAGAAGAAATCAATAATTCACTGTCATATTGATTGCACAGGGACTGGATCCTGGCAGTGGTGTTAAGCACATCGCCAGTGTAAATTATTTCTCTTTTCAATGCTCCAATCTCACCAGTAGTTACTTCTCCCATATGTAATCCAGCTTTGAATCCGGGAACTATGTTATACTTCTCTTTAAAATAGTCAGCTTTGCTATCTAACTTTTCCTTGATTAGAAAATAGCATTTGACACAATTCTGGTTCTGAATACCTCTTTCAGATTGCCAGGTTATCACCACTTCGTCTCCAATGTATTGATAAACCTCTCCTAATGTTGAAATTATAGGGTCAGACATCAATTCATAATAATCTTGTAATAAGGAGAAGTATACTTCATGTCCCAACTTTTCCGCTAAAGTTGTGGAGTCTTTCATATCCAGAAACATGAATATTCGATTTTCATTTTTTGGGCTATGGTATTTTCCAGTAAAGAAATTAAAGAGTACCTGATGCCCGAGATTCTCACTTATCGCAGAATAGATAAGGCTCACCAAAATGTGAAATGACATCTGCATTACCGTGCTCACGAAGGTGGTACTACTATAAAAATTTAGCGTTTTACGAATTACCTCATCGTCGTTCATGGGTAGCCCCAACTCTATACTAGTGGCAATAGGAAATGACAGATCTACAATAAGGATTACGAAGCCCACATAGATCAAAAACTTAAAGAACACCTTCCTGGGAAAACTGTAATAGCGAAATCTTCTCTGAAGTATAATTTGCTCGATAATCCCGAATAAAATGCCCACTATGAAAACCGCAACACTGGCAAATAGAAATATCCGAGGGCTCATGGAGACGGCCGAATCTGGAGTCAGGTTTTGGTTACCTGTTACCAAGGTTTCAGTAAGTAGAAATACCCATCCAAGAATCAACCAAATAAACCCAAAGGGTAGAACCCTGTAAAAATTACGTTTGAATTTTGGGGTGAGAATGGAACTCATGAAGGTCTTTGAAGAAATTTGGTTTTAAGGCTTACCAAGCATTAAAATCACTATTCAATCCAATAATTAAAAGCCTTATGATTTATCCAGAAGTTTTTAATCTTCCAGAGAGCTCATGTACTTACCCACAAAAAGGGCAATTACAAATACAGAATAAAAGTTACCGATTAATCCAAATAGAATCACGAGTCTCTGAGCTAAGTATGAAGTAGGGGTGATATCACCGTATCCTATAGTAAGTAGAGTAATGAAACTGAAGTATAATAAGCTACTGAAGTCATTATCTTCTATTCCCTTAAATGCTGGCTGAGAGACATGTAAGATAGAAAACACGATGGTAGCGACCATAGCCAATAGCATGAACCCACAGAAAACTGCTGCCACAGTTTTAAGGCTAACTACCTTTTGGGCCAAAACGAGTTTAAATAGAGTATGACCTACTAAAAGGAAGTAAACCAAAATAAAAAAAGAATAGACATAGCTTAAACTACCAGGATTCCAGTAGCGTATTATGGCCATCAAAATGGTCGCGCCTGCCACGAAAATCATCAAATAGGTTTTTCTTTTGGGCTGGTCTACGAAAAGAAGAAGGCTGCAGACTATATTTTGAATTAGGAATATCAAAATGGCTCCATCTTTCCATTGAGCAGGAATCAATGCATCTCCAAAAAGAAGAATTAAAAAACTCACCAAGAACAATTCAAATCGATGTTTACTAATGTATTCCATAATGTAAGATTGGGACATTTATGATGACTGAGACCATCAATATGGTGAAATTTGATTGATCTTTTATCCTTCAGAATTATCTTTCAATCATGGAGTTCGTACTTGCTGCAGTCATTGGTGTTCTAATATTTGTGATTTTTGAACTTGTCAGAAAGGAAGCGAGAAATGAAATCTCTACCAAGGCAGCACTTTTGATCCAGGTACTATGGTTAGTCAGGTTTTTTGTTTTTTATGTCAAAGTGGATCTTGAGGGAGACGTACATCCCCTTTTTATTATTTATGACCAGACTTTCTTTCTTTTAGATGGACCTTTAATATGGTTCTATACCCGTACGCTTATTGAAAAAAATCCTTTCGCAGGGAGGTGTTGGCTTCACTTCATTCCCTTCGGAGTCTTCTTTTTTTACTCAACATTCCTTTTAATCTTTTATCCCCAGGAGATCGTCGAAGAGTACCAGAACTCCATCAAAATGATCGAAGCAGGGCAGTCGTTTGTGGACTTTTTCGATCTTATTTACATAGTCCTATTTCTAGGTATTAGTCTAATTTATTTATTCAAAAGTGTAGGAATAGCAAAATCTTACAATAGAAGGCTAGAAGAGAATTATTCTACGGTTGATAATTTAACCGCCACTTGGATAATTACCTTTCAGCGAATGTGGTTAGTCTTATTTCTGATTCCCATTGTCCTCTATTTCATGAATTACATCTGGCCAATTTTTAACACCATTGACATTGCAGGATTAGTCATGTTGGCACTTTTACTTTTTAGCTTATTCTTCAGCTCAAACCTAATGACTCAGGTGTATAAACCTGTTGGCTCTTTGCAAAGGGTTGGTTCAAATGCTACAAAAACTCTAATACCCAATGCTGAGGATTTAGAGAAATTAAAAAGGCAGTTAAGTACTGAAAAATACTATCTGGATGAAGAACTTAGCTTACAACAACTCGCTGACTTTATGCAAATGAGACCAGTTGAGTTAACAGAGCTTATTAAGTCGAGTGAGTACGATAATTTTTATGATTTAATTAACTCTTATCGAATTGAGGAAATTAAAGCTCACTTAAGGACCTCAAATGAACAAATTATTCAGCTGGCCTATCAGAATGGTTTTAAGAGTAAATCCACCTTCAATAAAATCTTCAAAGAAAAAACAGGTCTTACCCCTAAAGAATATCGATTATCTGCAAAATAAGTACGTCTAATCTTAGATGGACTTCCAAAAGATTCTTTCAGACCTCCTTTGTGTCGAATCTAAATCACAGACACATGAAAAATCTTTGGAACAAAATCCCCGCCTGGCTGAAGGCAGTCATTTTAAGCATAATCATTCTTTTACCAGCTGTATTAGTAGTACAAACTCCTTTAGCTTTAAACCTAGAGATCTTTCCGGAAATCCCGTGGGCATTTCCACTCGCCCTTGTTTCACTTTTTATCTTCTGGAAACTTATAAAGCACTTTGATAAGTTTTCTCATAAGGAAGATGTGAAATTGAAAATCACATTCGATTGGAGGAATTGGAGAAACTGGAGTTATGTATTCGGTATATTCTTTTTTACACCAGCTATCATTCAGCTGGGAGCATATGCATTCGACATTGAAAGCACCGGTCAGCTTGAATACATTCAGCTATTTGCCCAGACAGGACCATTTACAGCTATCCCATTACTACTAGGATTGGCACTGGGTGCAGGTATACTCGAGGAGGTAGTTTATAGAGGATATGTTCAAAATACTCTGGTGGCGAGGTATCCTAAATGGATAAGCTTTGTTTTTATAGCAATCATCTTCGCTGTGATGCATCAACTACCTATCACTCTCATTCTGCCATATATGTTGGCCTCAATAGCTTTTAGCTTTGTAGCAGACCAAACCAAGTCGACCGGTGTAGTTATTTTTGCACATATATTAGTCGACTTCGTCTCATTCCTTCTCCTGTATTTTGAGCCATTCAACTTATTAGAAGCTACATCGGTCAATATTTCAGCAATGGGCATACTTCTAGTCTTAGCGTTGATATTGCTGATTAGCCCTCATTTTCGAAGAACAAAATTGAATAAAATTGAATTAAAAATGAGTTAAATCTAAGACCCTTATTCAGGATTAGATTTCAGTCTAATCCTGATCTTCTTTCACTATTAATAAACACGATTGGGATGAGTTCAATATAAACGCATCCTTATTGTAAATCATTTAATTGAAATAACAAACCAATGTATTTCAGCTAGTTATGAATCAATCTAAATACTAATAAGGACCAAACAAAGGGTAATTGATGGGGTTCAACTCAGAAAGCTAAACCATGTCCAAAATCATCTACCCGCCCGCCCATTGGAGTAACCTAATCAAGCAAATCAAAAGCATTTGTCCTGAGGCTTTTAATAGTAAAGGCCAAGTCCTTAACCTTATTAAAGGGGAATGGCAGGACGAGGGAAATCTCAAACCGTTCAATTCTAGTATTGACGGAAGCCTGCTGGGCTATTATCCTATGGTCAAAAGACAGTCAGGTAAAGAGGCAGTTGAATTTTGTGCTCAGGAATTCAAGTGGTGGAAGAAAGTTGACTTGGATAAGCGTAAGGCTTTGGTAACGGAGACCTTGGATGAAATTGAAAGAGACAAAGAACTTCTAGCTTTTGTTTTAACATGGGAAATTGGCAAGCCTTTCGATCAATCGCTGGATGGAGTAGAGAGATGTATTGATGGAGTACGATGGTATGTGGATAACATTGAAGGCATGATGAAGGATAGAGACCCATTGGGACTCATTTCAAATATTGCCTCCTGGAATTACCCACTTTCTGTACTCGTCCATGCATGTTTGGTCCAAGCCTTGGCTTGTAATTCCGTCATTGCCAAAACTCCTTCTGATGGAGGGCTTTGGTCCCTCACTCTCTGCTTTGCGATAGCTAAAAGAAAAGGACTTCCAGTATCTCTGATAAGCGGATCCGGACGACTTCTCAGTGAAGCCTTGGTTACACATGAAGCGGTGGATTGTCTTTCTTACGTAGGAGGAAAGAGTAATGGAAGGATGATAGCCAGCTCGCTTGTAAATGTAAATAAGCGCTACATGCTGGAAATGGAAGGAATTAATACCTATGGGGTTTGGGAGTTTTCCGATTGGGATAAGTTGGCGAAGCAAATCAAATCAGGCTTCAAATACGGAAAACAAAGATGTACGGCTTATGTACGGTTTGTGGTTCAGCGAGCCCTTTTTCCAAAGTTTCTGGATATGTATTTACCCGTATTAAAGTCATTGAAATATGGGAACCCTTTGCTTGTCGAGGAGGGCGAAAGCGAACTACCGAAATATGATTTTGGACCTTTAATCAACTCTAATAAAGTAGATGAGATTAACGTGATGTTTAATGATGCCCTTGGCAAAGGGGCGGTATCCATTTATCAGGGAGAACTTGGAGAGGATTATTTTCTACCCCATCAGGACACTTCCGCGTATTTAGCTCCAGCCTCTATTTTGAATCTTCCAAAAAATGCTACTCTCTATCATCATGAGCCATTTGGCCCGCTTGATAGTATTATTTTGGTTGACAGCAAAGCCGAACTAATCACTGAAATGAATGTATCAAATGGAGCACTGGTGTCTTCAATAGCCTGCGATGATCCAAATGAAGGAAAAGAAATCGCAGGGCAATTAAGAGGGTATAAAACAGGAATTAATGCCATGAAATCCAGAGGTGATCGAGAAGCAACATTTGGGGGACTTGGAGAATCATGGAAAGGCTGCTTCGTTGGTGGAGAGTACCTGGTTCAGGCAGTGACAAAGTCAGAGAAAGAAGAGCGATTGTATGGCAATTTCCCTGAGTACACTTTGCTGCCAAATACTAGATGAAGATCTTAGTCAAGAATCCGTATTTCTCCTAAACCCGAACTAGCATCACGCTCATTCATCAGATGATTGTGAACAATTCCTGCTTCAAAATCTAAAATTTGGCTAACAGCTATTCCATTCGCTTCTTCCCAGCTGATAAACAGTTTTCCATCATCCAGCCACTCGGAAACATAGGTTTCTTCGTAGACAACTCCTTTATCCTCGCCTTGAAGGCCCTCCCAATGGAGCTCATTATTTGAGTCGATTGTGACATGGTAAATATCACTTCCATATCGATATTCGATGGTTTTACCTATCAATTCTATGGACTCTTCAGAACCATTGATTTCTACTTTACATGCAACCAGAATCAACAAAAACAGAGGAATTAACTTCTTCATATTCTTAAACTCCATTTTGCAGATAAGCTAGCAAATCAGCCATGTCCTGCATGGTCATACTATTTTCAAGTCCTTCCATCATTAGGGAGGAACCAAGAGATCTAAAGGACTTAACGTCTTCCTTGTTCACGATCACTCGCTGACCTCCGATCTTGAGGATGCTAAAGCTGTCGTCAGATTCTGCCGCTACTATTCCAACATGGACCATCCCATCATTTGTCTCCAATCGATGATTTATATAACTAGGGTCTGCTGCGGCATTCGGGTCAAGAATATCATGGAGGAGCGTAGCCTTACTCTTTCGGTTTATCTCGGTCAAAACAGGGCCTACCTCTATTCCAATATCTCCATATTTATGACAGCTACTACAAACTGTTTTAAATACATTTTCACCATCTGGTACTGAGCCAACAAGGGTAAGCGCAGGCTTCATTTTATCCAAAACTTCCTGACGATTGGAAACTCCAGCATCAGAGAAGAGCTCTCGAGCTCTTGCTTTGGTCTCTTCATCATCTGTCCATGAGAGAAGCATTCTCCTTCTTTCCAGATCAAAATTCATCTCTCCAATGTTGATTACATCATTCTCAAGCCCGGTAAGCAGGGCATCATGATGAGATTCTACGTAGAGTAGGAGGTCACTCGCATAACGTCTTGTCTGAGGGCTCATCTCGTTCCAATTGCTAACAATCCACTCTCCGATTTCTTTATGACGATATCGAGATAACTGCTGTAAGGCATCCTCTTGAACCTTCATCGGCTGATCATTACTAAGGCATTGAAAAAGAACTTCAGACTTCTCTTCATAGGGAAGAAGCGCTAGAAGAGATAGGTTTTGAAGTCTGACGGCTTCATCTAATTCAGAATCTAGGACATCAGTTAAGGCGGTTTGCGAATAGGCGACAAACTCTTCAGAAGGTGGTAAACCCAGAGTATTTCTAAATGATGCTAAAGCGGGAAGGATTTCAAGATCTCCACTTGATTCAAGATTGGCGATAAGAGGCTCGAGCTCATTCTTTGAAAGTCGACTTGGATTACGGTTCAAATGCTCTAGGACAACCCTTTTATCCTCTGAGGACATCTCTGATTCAGCAATACTATTTAAAACTAGCTGGGCATCAGTTGTATTCTTATTTGAGTTCATGGCTAAGGAGGCCAGTAACCGAGAGTTTGAATCACCTTTGGCAGCAATATTTTCAAAGAGCTTAGCTGCACCTTTTCCAGAGGCAAGAGTTAAGGCCACAATGTTCCAATCATCCAACTCCATGCTAGCGGATTCAGAAAGAGCATCAATGAACTCTTCAGTTTGATTACCATCTAAAGAGGTCAATAATCCTGCTTCGCTGAATGTCAAAGCTGCCTGCATTCTTACTCGGGCATCATTATTCTTTAAGAGTTGAATCAAAGCATCTGCGATACGCTCGTCCTCTTCCACCATTCCTTCAGCAACTAATAGGGCTGCCTCATTCATTTCTGGAGAGGAACTCTCCATGGCTGCAAGCAAATCCTGAACCCCCAGGTCCTGCTGAACTGAAAGAATGTATAAAGCATGCACACCTGCCAACTCATCCGAGTCCGTCAACAGGTCCTTCATGGCATTAATGCTTTCTGCCGAAAGTGATTCATCCATCAAAAGTCTATGAGCAGTTTTTCTAACCCACTGATTAGAATGAGAAAGGGATCGAATCATTCCTTCCTGGCTTTCAAACTCTCCCAAATTGAATTGGGACTGACTTCCAGTTTTACTAACCCGATAAACTCTACCCTGATCTTTTCCAGCATGTAAATCCAAAGTTTTTTCTATCTCATCAGGTATCCACTCGGGGTGTTCAATGACCTCACGATACATATCCACTACATACATATTTCCATTCGGCCCCAAAGTCATATTTACCGGTCTGAAAGATCGGTCCTCAGAAGCTAAGAATTCGCTCTTCTCATGGATTCTGGAACCTGTAAATGAGGCTCCATTTTTACGGATTTTATCTATATGAACTAAGTTCAAGACTACATCAGCCACCCAGACAGTATTCTCAAACCTTTCACCAAATGCACCACCACCATAGTAAGTAATTCCACAGGCACCTGAGAAATACCCTGATTGTTCGGGGTGATTAACCCTGGCCTCTTGTTCACCGGTAGGGTAGATTCTTGCTAATCCATTTTCATCATGATCTGATATATTGACCAAAGAATGATCTGTGATCAATGGATTTTCTCCAATGTATCGATCAGGGATAACCAAATGAGAAATATGGGTAAGGTTATGTGTTTCAAAAACCCGGTCATATTCATCCATGGCCAATCCAAAACCACCTGAAGATTCACCTAAGCGAATCATTTCCCTAGTGTCCAGGTTGAACTTAAAATCTTGTCCTCGAAGATTCATGCGAGTATCAGGCTCACCCCACCAATAGGGTCCACCATCATTACCTCCATTGGCAGCATATATCCAACCGTCAAGACCGAAGGTTAGACCATTATAGTTATGCTGTAGATTACCTGTAGAAAAGCCTCCCATTAAGGTGTCCACCTTATCCATGACATAATCTTCATTATCATCCCGGACGAATAATAAATAGGGGGGAGCAGCAACCAGAGCGCCCTTCTTATATGGAATAAAGGAAGTTGCAAGTTGAAGGTTTTCAGCGAAAACAATGGATTCATCATATACTTGATCTCCATCCTTGTCCTTCAAAATCAAAAGTCGACTTTCCTTGTCTTCAAAAGGATAACCAGGCATTTCTAAAACCATAGCATCCCCCTTTTCATTAAAGTCCATATCTACCGGATCCTTAATCAAAGGTTCAGAGGCAACCAGTTTTAGATCAAAACCTTCTTCAATTTCAAAACCTTCAGGAACTTCACTAGAACTTGGAGATTGACAGCTTTGGAGGATCAACAAAACTGAAAAAAGAATAGCAAGTGTCTTCTTCATAATGGATTGGTCTGAAAGGCTGTGTTACAATATCCAAAATTGACCAAAGGAATTCCAAACCAAACTGAAAATTGATTGGATAAAAATCGGTCAAACGGAACTCAATTGGCCTATTTGAACCCTCTTTCAAAGAAGGTATTGGAGCTAATTTTTCAATTCTATTCTAGCTTCTATCTGGGGAGAATCAACTTCTGACCGCCATCCACCACCAAGGGCTCTATATAGATCGACGTAGGCATTTAATCGAAGCTGCATAGTTTCAGAAGCCTTGAGAAGTGCAGAAAACTGAGACCTTTGGAGATCAAGAATCTCTAAATATGAGGTGACCCCATTTTCATATCTCACCCAAGATAAATCCAGTGCTTCCTGAGCGGCTACGGTTTGCCTAATCCTTGATTCCAATTCTAGCTGATAAGTTTCCATGGAAATTAGTGCATTCTCAACTTCGGATATCGCAGCTATATACGTTGCTTCATAATCAAGTAAAAGTTGCTCCGTTCTCACTTTTTCAATCTCGAACCTTCGCTTGTTTGCTTTCATATTGAAAAGTGGACCAAATAATTGACCGCCTAAACCTGCAAAAAAGAAGGCAGGGTTAACAAATGACCCACCCATATCGGCAGACAAAGTTAATTGAGGATATTGTAATGCCTCCGCCGCACCAATTCTTGCTGTTTGTGCTTCAAGCCTTCTTTCTGCTGCCATAAGGTCTGGTCTCCTGCTTAAAAGCTCTGAAGGTAAACCAATTGGAATTTCGGTTGAAAAATCCTGATCCTGGAGTGGGATTCCCCGTGCTATAGTCAGCGGGGGATCACCGATAAGAATGGCAATAGTATTTTCAGTTAAACCTCTTAATCTTTTAAAGGCTTCTATGGAAGATACGGCCTCTTCGGTCTGAATAATTGCTTGTTTCACATTTACATCCGACACCAATCCAGCCCGATTTCTACTGACAATTATATCATAATTCTCTTGCCAAGATTTCAAAGTGCTTTCAGCAATTAGGAGCCTGTTGTCTATATCGCGTAAAAGGAGATAAGAATCGGCAATTTGAGAAATCAGTGTAATCATCAAGCTTTTATAACCTTCTTGTGTTGCCAGATATTCGCTATAAGAGGCATCGCGTAAATTCCTCAAGCGCCCCCACAAATCAATTTGATAAGAAGCTGTAATACTGCCGCTTGCAGATCCAATCCCTCCATTTGATGATTGGTAATCATAACCACCACCAACACCATAATTTATAACAGGCGATAAATCCGCTCTCACAATATTGAATTGCAACTCAGCTTCAACAATTCTAAGGGCTGCAATATTTAGGTCCTGATTATTATCGATCCCTTTTCTTATCAAATCCTGCAGGACTGTGTCCTTGAACATTTCCCACCAAAAAACATCTACCCTGATTGAGTCTCTATTATCAGAAAACCTGTAATTCTCTGACAAAGAATTAACATAGTCGGCCCTCTCATATGGCTGTCCCAGCTTACATGCCGTAAGAAATAAAATGAGAGCAATAACGTAAAAGCTACTATGCCGCATTGGTAATTACTTTTGGTTTCTGATAATGATTGATCAATTGCCTAACCCCAACAACATAAACAACAGCTAGAAATATCTGAAAAACTCTGGTCCAAACCTTTGAACCTGCCTCAGCATCACCTGAAGTGGTGGAACAAAGAATCAAAAGGAAAGTAGAAAAGGCCATTCCAAAAAGTGGCGCTGCTGGCTTGCCACTAAAAACTTGCTTTCCTAAGAGGAGACCAGTTAGGAACACAATCAATAAAAAGAATGGAAATTCTGGAACAATAGTCAGCAGTTCATAGGCAATAATTGATAATATACCTCCTGCCAGGTTTCCCAAAATCATGGCTCCACCAGCCTTAAAGCTATCTCCGAAATTTGGCTGCATCAGAAATAAGGCAATAAATATCATTGATAGGATAGAAGTTTGAAGATTGAATAAGTAGAAAACCAATAGAACTGGTGCGAAGATTAAAATATTGGTACCTGCAGAGCGAAACCTTCTCAAGTCATCAATAGGATCATTTTTTGGAGTTGGTGATGGTTCAGGCAACTTACCTTTCCAGGGAATAAAGGCAAAAATCAACCAGGTAAAGAGAATGGCGAGAAAGCTATCCAAGGCCATACTTAATGAAACTTGAAGAATCAGCTCCTGAGAGGCTAATCCCATTATTGGCACCAAAGCAAAAGAGATGATCAGCCAAGTTCGAATCAAGGGTGTGACATATTTACTATTGGTATAAAAAAGTAAAAACAGGATAAAATTGAGTAATAAAAAAAAGAGCAAAGGATAACCTAGAAATAGCTTTGCGAACCACAAGGCAAGGTACAAGGATAGCCAAATGGCCAGTAGAAAAATAATTCCCCCTTTTAGCTTAGGGGGTGGAGAATCTGAGGCAAAGAAGGAAAGGCTAAGTATTGGTAAAAGATAGGAGAGGAGCCATCCAAATCCAGAAGAAATAGCTACCAAAATTGTAGTGCCTAAGGCGTACCTGAGAATATTTCTTGAAGTGTGATCCAAGACTTCGTTACCTTAAAAAAGACAAATAACTATTTAGCCTAATTCTAAACCTTGCAATGCTATTTAGAATAGTACTTTCACCTGTGTAAATCACCACGTCAACTTGAGCTCCAAGCCTTGACATATCCCTGACCTCTTGATCATCGATAGAAATTATAACCGGGAATCTTTGAGGATCCCTGAGCCAGCCTTTTGAGTTTTGAACACTGGGGAGGTCGTTCCTATCAGAATAACCAGAAGTAACTCCAGAACCGATACTTTTTACAGTTCCTTCATATATCTCACCTGGTGTTAAATCCAAAGCAAATTCCACCTTGTCACCAATTTTTGTGTTGGCCAGATTATTTTCTTTCAAATCCGCCTGAATCCATATATCAGTAGAAGAAATAAACATGGCAAGGGGCTGGCCAGATTGGCTAAAAAAGCCCAGATCGACATTGTAACTGTCAATTATTCCATTGGCAGGAGCATAGATGGTAGAAAACTCCAAATCCAATTGAGCTTGTTCAACAGCAGCTAAAGAAGCTCTGAACTGTGCATTCTTTTCTCCTGAAATACCTAGTTGCTGCTGATCCCTTTCGAGATTAGCCATGGCGGAGGTAACTCTTTCCGTTGCTTGCATCAAGGAGGTTTCAGCTCGATCCTTGTCAGCTTGAGACAATGCGCCAGGATTTTCTTCCAAAACTGATTGGACCCTATCATAATTTCTTTGAGCTCTGTCCAATTGCGCTCTTGCAACTCCTAAATTGGCAGCAGAAGATTTAACAGTAGCCGATCGGGCACCTACCTGTTGAGCAGTGTTTTCAAGGTTGGCCTCTGCTGTCTTTAGAGCTATTTCAAAAGGTCGAGGGTCCAATTGAAATATCATGTCGCCAGCCTTTACCCTGGAGTGTAAATTGACATTTATATCGGTAAGATATCCTGATACTCTGGGAGCAATTGGTATGGCTAATCCTTTTATGGCTCCTTGGTCCGTATAAGGTGTATGTCTGTCTGATAAGACGTACCAGGTAAAGATGAGTATACTTAAAATGAGAACTACCCTTGTAAGAATTTTGACTGGATCCTTTTTTTTCTTGGCTACAGAGTCTGGTATTTTTTCATTTTCATCCTTTTCTAAATTCTCACTACTTGTTTCAGTCATAATTTAAATCAATGAAATCAATTTCAATTTGCCAGTAAAATAGATTTTTTAGTGAAGATTTAATAATACCCTTAAGTGCCTTCCCTCTTATGCACTTACGAGAATCTCAACATTCTCTTGAACCTCTGGTTCTTAATTCATGCATCCAAACCGAATTAAACCCAAACCAGGTCAAGAATCAGTATGGGATTATCCCAGACCACCCCGTCTTGAAAGATCCACTGATCATATTCGAATAGTTTTCGCGGGTGAGATTATTCTTGATACGAATCTATCATTTAGAATCCTCGAGACTAGTCATCCCCCAACGTATTACATTCCTTTTTCAGCATTCAAAGAAGGTGTCTTGATTCCTGTTCCAGGAGCTTCATATTGTGAATGGAAAGGAGAGGCCAATTACTATGATATAAGACTTGGAAATAAAAATTCAGAACGGGCCGTATGGGGATATAAAAATCCAAATAACCGATATCCTGACTTGAAGAATACTGTCTCAATTTATGCCCATAAAGTGGACGCGTGCTACGTGAATGATGAGAAAGTACAGGCTCAGGATGGAGACTTTTACGGGGGTTGGATCACTTCAAATATTGTTGGTCCTTTTAAAGGTGGAGAAGGTACCTGGGGGTGGTGACCCGGACCATTTTACCGATGACCACCAAAAAAATAAAAGGAGTGAGCTTTGACCCCATTAATCCTCTTCATAATTATCGTTTTCACTTAGATATTCTACATCTGCGTGATCGTCTTCATACTGCTCCTTAACTTCATCCCGGAGATTTCCATCCACATCGTAGTCATCATCCTCCTCAATCAATCTCGTTGCTTTTTCAGAAGTCATCCTAACCATGTAAATTTTCTCAAAAGTCTCAAATGGCAAAGCGCTTACGTACTCACCTTTGGCATTGGTAAATCGTATCAGGTGTTGGCTGTATCCATAGGGATAAACCAATTTGATCTGCTCCTGAATTTCGGGACTTAGCTTTTCATAATCCTGAATCACTCTTAATTTTTGTGCACTCATTTTTCGAAACTTTTGATGGGAGAAATGTGGATAAAAAGATTCAAATAGTAAAACAGTTTTTTTAAATATTTTATTGATATAATCATTGCATCCCCTTGCATAGCTTAAAAAAAAATCAATCGGCTTTAAATAATCAAAAGGGCTTCCAAAAAATGACCGACCTCGATATTGCAAAAAAAGTAACTCCTCAACCTATCCAACACATAGCTCAAAAACTCGGGGTTGACCCCGAGAAGATTGAGATGTATGGAAAATACAAGGCAAAGTTGCCTCTTGATCTAATTGATGAGAATAAGCTTAAAGAAAGTAATCTCATTTTGGTAACAGCTATTTCACCTACACCCGCTGGAGAAGGTAAAACCACCATGTCGATCGGTCTTTCTGAGGCTTTGAATAAACTGGGAAAGAAAACCACGGTAGTACTTCGCGAGCCTTCCCTGGGACCAGTTTTTGGAATTAAGGGAGGTGCCACTGGAGGAGGCTACTCCCAGGTCATTCCTATGGAAGATATCAACCTACATTTTACAGGTGATTTTGCAGCCATAGAAAAGGCCCATAATCTTCTCGCTGCTGTCATCGATAATAACATCCAAAGCAAGACAAATTCATTGGGAATTGATGGTAGGACAGTGATGTGGAAAAGGGTGGTGGACCTTAATGATCGTGCACTCAGAAAAATAGTAGTTGGACTTGGAGGGACAACTTCGGGTATTCCCAGAGAAACTGGCTTTGATATAACCGCCGCTTCAGAGATAATGGCCATTCTGTGCTTATCCTCCGATATGCAAGATCTCAAAAAACGACTAGGGAATATTTTCGTGGGATATACTTTTGACCAAAAGCCCATTTATGCCAGAGATCTGAAAGCCGAAGGAGCCATGTCCGTGCTCTTAAAGGATGCGATTAAACCAAACTTAGTACAAACTCTTGAGGGTAATCCTGCGATTATCCATGCGGGCCCCTTTGCGAATATTGCCCAGGGAACGAACACAGTTTTGGCTACAAAAATGGGTATGAGCTTCTCTGAATATACGGTAACTGAAGCAGGTTTTGGATTCGATCTGGGTGGAGAAAAGTTTTTTAACATCAAATGCCAATCCTCCGGATTAAAACCAAAAGCCGTGATTCTCACAGCGACCATCCGAGCCATTAAATATCATGGTGGAGCTGGTTTGGATAATCTTACTGAACCCAATGCCGAGGCAGTGAAAGAAGGACTAGCAAACCTTCAAAAGCATGTGGAGAACATTCGAAAATTTAAGGTAAAGCCAATAATTGCGATCAACAGATTCATTTCAGATACAGATGAAGAAATTCAAGTCATCAAGGATTTTGCGGAAGAGAATAATATTCCGGTTTCACTGGCAGATATCTGGGCAAAAGGGGGTGAAGGAGGTATTGACTTAGCAAATAAGCTCATTGAATCTATAGAAACAGAACCTTCCGAATTCGAACCCTTATATGACTGGAATGCTCCGGTCACAGAAAAGATTAAAACTATTGCTCGCGAAATTTATGGAGCAAAATATGTGGACTACTCTGTGAAATCAAAGGCCCAACTAAAACGGATCGCTAAGCTAGGATTGGAGGGACTTCCCATTTGTATGGCGAAAACTCAAAAGTCATTTTCAGGTAATCCCAACCTGTTAGGAAGGCCTGAAAACTTTTCCATTACCATCCGTGAGATTGAAATAGCGGCTGGTGCAGGTTTCTTAATTCCAATCGTGGGAGATATGATGCGAATGCCAGGCCTACCTGCACATCCTGCTTCTGAGAATATTGATATTGACGAAAATGGAGAGGTGACGGGTCTCTTTTAAACTGGTAAACCAAAGCTATCTCTCATCAAGAGAAGATTATCTTTTCTTCAATTTTTCATTTTTATCAAGGGTTGGTTACCAGGTTTTAAATTTTCATTGGATATTCACACTACCTATTAAAACCTATTAAATCAGCCTATGAATGATTCCCGGTTTGCGGCACTGCGTCATTACGTGCACAAGAGCTGGTCAACCCGGCCGAAGGTAATCCTCTTTTTTTCTTCCCTGATTCTGGCATTTGTCATTACGAAATATGTATTCAATTTTGATGACTATGAAGCGCAGGGAAGAGCACTATTCATTTTATTGTTAGCGGCCTTCTTGTGGACAACCGAAGCCATCCCTGTTTTTGCGGTTAGCTTCCTTATCATGGGCTATTCCATATATTTTCTGGACGATTGGCGCTGGCGCACCATTAACCCTGATTGGCAGGAATATATAAGTCAATGGTCAGGGCCAGTCATGTGGCTATTTTTGGGTGGATTCATCCTGGCAGAAGGAGCGAAGAAAACCAAGTTTGATGTATACTTTTCTCAGCTTGTGATCACCCGATTCGGAACTAAGCCTTCCTTGGTTCTCCTCGGGGTAATGTTTACCACAGGAGTACTCAGCATGTTTATTTCAAATACAGCAACCGCAGTCATGATGCTATCAGTAATTCAACCTGTATTAGCCAGGTTAGATCAGGAAGACCCTTTCCGAAAGGCCCTACTTCTAGGAATCGCTGCAAGTGCAACAGTCTGCGGGATGGGAACCATTATCGGGTCAGCTCCTAATGCCATAGCTGTTGGCAATATGGCTGAGAATGGGATTGACTTTTCCTTTCTGGATTGGATGATCGTAGGAGTTCCACTGAGTATTTTTCTCTCCTTGGTTTCCTGGTTCTTTCTGTTAAAAAAGTATCCATCAGCCAAGCCAGAGATTCCGTATCCAGAGAAAATCAAAGTAAAAAAGAAGTCTTTCCGGTTTGCAGTCGTTTCTATCACTTTTGGAGTTACAGTGCTGCTGTGGACTACATCAGGTCTTCATGGAATTCCGGTTTCAGTTGTGGCTTTTCTTCCAATTGTGGGACTCACCATTACCGGGATTTTAAACGCGAAGGATATTCGGAAAATACCTTGGGATACCTTGATCCTGATAGTTGGAGGTTTGATTTTAGGAGATATTATTCGAAAGACAGAATTGGTGGATCTGCTCGTTTCGGTTTTCCCGGCAGATGGATCTTACCTATTGTTATTTATCGCTATGGGACTTATTGCATCCGTTACTTCAAACTTAATGAGTAATACAGCTGCGGCTGGTATCTTGATTCCTATCGCTTCAGCAATGCTAAATACCTATCCATTGCAAGCAAGTCTTGTGATTGCGCTTTGCTGTTCTACTGCCATGTTTCTCCCAATTTCTACGCCACCAAATTCCATTGTTTATTCTACTGGTAACATTGAAATCAAAGAATTCAGGCCTCTGGGAGCCATTGTAGCTGTAGCGGGAATTACCTCAATAATCGCCTTGGTTTACTTTATTTTTTGAGGTGAGATAGGTTAATCAAACTGCATTAGTAAAATTGAAAATATATTCATCACAGACATTTTTTAAAGCACAAAGAAATGGCCACACTTAAAGAAACTTTCAATCAGGTGAAATCCACTTTGGGTAAACCCTATTTGGATTTGGAATTTTTGCTTCTCAGACTTAAATCAGCTCTTGAGAGCAATGGAGAACAAGAAATAGCTTCAGATATTCCCTGGATCACTGAAAATGAGCCATCCATTTCAGAGATCACTCCAAAGCACGTTCAGCTCTATTCCATGATTTTCCAGCTGGTGAATATGGTCGAAATCAATGGAGCCGTTCAGAATAGGAGAAAGTTAGAGGATGAATCTTTGGCAAGTATCAATGGGCTTTGGGCTCAAAACTTTAAAGAGCTAATCGAACAAGGAATTGATAAAAAAGAGATCCTTTCCTCTCTATCTGAAATTGCTATCGAGCCAGTGCTTACTGCCCATCCAACTGAAGCAAAAAGAGCGACAGTCCTGGAACATTACAGGGATTTATACCTGCTCATGGTGGAACGAGAGAATCCATTATTTACCAAAGCAGAGGTCCGAAATATTGAGAAAAATATAGAGCAAACCCTATACAGGCTCTGGAAAACGGGTGAAATCTATCTTGAGAAGCCCCACGTAAAGGATGAATTGAGAAACATCCTTCATTACCTGGTGAATGTCTTTCCAGAGGTGATTCCCATTTTGGATCGTAGGATGCTTCAGGCGGCTGAGTACGTGGGACTAGATCCTTCTGAAATTTCTGAATCCCATAATTTCCCAAGAATCACATTCGGAGATTGGGTAGGAGGTGATCGAGATGGCCACCCTCTGGTTACTGCAGAACTCACCTCACATACCTTGATGCAATTGCGGCTAAACGCTTTTGTGGTACTTAGGAGAAAGCTTTTAAAGCTAGTCAAGCAAATCAGCTTTAGCCTAGAGCTAGATGAAGCCATTCCGGAATTCAAGGATCGAGTGATCCAAATGGCTGATGAACTAGGGAGAAAGGGCAAAGAGGCTTTGGAAAGAAATGAGAAGGAGGCCTTTCGGCAAATGGTGAATTTGATTTTATTCAAGCTTCCCATTGACCTGGCTCGTGGCCATGCTACAAAGCTTTCAGAGCACAAAGGTTCCTACATTCACTCTTCAAAGCTTAAAGAAGATTTACAGCTCCTGCAAAAAGCTCTGGTGGCTTATGGAGCGAAAACAATTGCCTATGATGATGTGACATCTGTCATTCGGATCGTGGATGCTTTTGGGTTTCATTTAGCGGCGCTTGATATCAGACAGAATTCTGCTTTTCACGATAAGGCCGTAGAGCAGCTCCTTGAAGCAGCCCAAATGACTGAAACCAATTTCAGTGAATGGTCGGAAGAAAAACGAGTTGAGTTTCTGAATAAAGAATTGAGCTCATCAAGGCCATTTACCCATTCTGAAGCGGTCTTAGGGCCTCAGGCAACAGCCGTTTTGGAATGCTATAGGGCGATTGCCTTTTATTCCAAAAAGTATGGATTCAACTGCATAGGATCCTTTATTGTCAGCATGACCCGATCTCTTTCGGATCTTTTGGTGGTTTATTTATTGGCTCGAGAAACCGGCCTAACCTTTATTTCTGAAGATGGTATGGTGTCAGAAGTTCCTGTCGTTCCTCTTTTGGAAACCATAGAAGATTTGGAGAACGGGGAGGAAATTATGAACCAGTTTTTGGCACATCCGATTACCAAAAGAACACTGAAACATCTCCAAAACCGGAATAATCAAAAAGAGCCTATCCAACAGATCATGGTTGGCTACAGTGACAGCAATAAGGATGGAGGGATTATGGCGAGTCAATGGAATCTTTACAAAGCCCAGTACAAACTAGTTCAGGTCGGAGATAATTTCGGAGTGAAGATTCGATTCTTCCACGGAAAAGGCGGTTCAATCAGTAGGGGAGCAGGTCCCACACATTACTTTATCAAAGCCATGGCTCATGGAGCTCCTGGAGGTGATGTGAGATTAACAGAGCAGGGAGAGACCATCGCACAGAAATATGCCAACAAGGTAAATGCAGCCTTTAATCTGGAATTATTGGCGGCCAACGCCCTGAGCAAATACCTTCAGGATAAGCATTCGGCAAAGAAATACCATCCATTGGCAGAGACTTTGGAATGGCTAGCCAATCGCTCTAAGACGCATTACGAAAGCCTGATGAATCAGGAAGGCTTTATTCCTTTTTTCAGACAAGCTACCCCAATTGATGCGATTGAGAATTCGAAGATCGGGTCCCGACCTGCAAAGCGAACAGGAATGAATACGCTCGCTGATCTCCGTGCCATTCCCTGGGTCTTTTCCTGGTCTCAGGCAAGAGTTCATATGACTAGCTGGTATGGAGTCGGATCTGCCTTATCAGATTTGCAAAGTGAAAAACCGGATGCTTATGAAGCTTTGAAAAAAGCATTGAAAACCGATGTTCTGATTCGCTATGTCTTTACGAATATCGACACGAGTCTTGCCGCTACGGATGAAAATGTATTTGGGCTTTATCTGGATTTGGTCGAGGATCCGGAGCTAAAAGAAAAATTCGGCAAACAATTCAAAACTGAATTGGCTTTGGTCAAAGACCATATGAATATTCTCATCGAAAGATCAATCAAAGAAAGACGAGTAAATCACTACAATTCCAATAAACTTCGGGGATCGCTCATGCAATGCCTTCACGAAAAGCAGGTGGCTATTCTGAAAGAATGGAGAGGCCTGAAGGGAGTAGATGAGGAAAAAGCGGCGAAACTTCAGGTAGAATTACTATTGACCATTAATGCTCTTTCAGGTGCGATGAGAAACACCGGTTGATTAGCCTTTAATATTTCATTCAAAACATTAAGTCTGAGAATTCAGATTTATCTAAAACACCATAAACTATTTAATCCCAACATTTTATGTCAGCAAACGACTATCAAACTAAGGTGGCTTACTTTTCAATGGAAATAGCCATTGACCAAACCATGAAAACTTATTCCGGAGGATTGGGCTTTCTGGCTGGATCACATATGCGTTCGGCTTACGAGTTAAATCAAAACCTGGTAGGAGTGACCATGCTCTGGAAATTTGGCTACTATGATCAAGTGCGAGCTGAAAACTCCCACATGGAAGCCAAATACATCCCGAAATACTATTCTTTCCTCGAGGATACAGGGATAACCGTGGATATCAAGGTGCATGATGGGTCCGTGAAGGTTAAGGCCTTATTGCTACGGCCAGAGGTGTTCGGGACCGCACCTATATATTTCCTAACGACCGATCTACCGGAGAACGATTATGTCTCACAGACTATTTCACATCATCTTTACGATTCGAATCTAAGTACCAGAATAGCCCAAGAGATTGTGCTCGGTGCTGGCGGAGCCAAAGTCCTGGAGCAGGTGGGTGATATCGATATTTACCATATGAATGAGGCGCATCCGCTTCCTTTGACCTTCTATTTGTACAGTCAGCATAAGGATTTGGAGAGACTGAAATCTCAAGTCGTTTTCACTACCCACACTCCCGAAAAAGCCGGGAATTCAGAGTATGATTTCGATTTGCTCTATAAGATGAATTACTTCTCGGGGCTTTACCCTAAAGAGGTAGAAGAAATCTCCGGAGAATCAGGGCAGAAGATGGGCTGTACACCTGCAGGACTTCGAATGAGTAAAAAGGCCAATGCAGTCTCTCAGCTTCATAAAGAAGTGGCTAGAGACATGTGGAAGGATGTGGTAGAACCTGATCATATTATAGGAATTACCAATTCTCAAAACGCCAAATACTGGCAGGATTACAAGCTTGCCCGATACATTGATTCGGGAGATGATGATGCTTTGCTGGCTAGAAAGAAAGAATTGAAAAAAAGACTCTTCCATGAAGTAGCACTTCAGGAAGGGGATATTTTCGATGAAAATGTATTGACCATCGTTTGGGCAAGGCGATTCGCCGCGTATAAAAGGCCAGAATTGATTACAAGAGATTTGTATTTATTCCTTGAGCTTCTGAAGGATACAGAATTTCCCATTCAAATCATTTGGGCAGGAAAGCCTTATCCAAAAGATCATGGCGCAGTAAACCTATTCAATCACCTCGTAGACCTTACCCGATCTCATAAAAACTGTGCGGTAATGCTGGGTTATGAACTGGATCTAAGCGCCAAAATCAAGAAAGGAGCGGATATCTGGCTGAATACACCAAGAATCACCCGAGAAGCTTCTGGAACGAGTGGAATGACAGCGTCCATGAATGGAGCAATCAATTTGAGTATTGATGATGGTTGGATTCCGGAATATGCCAAGGACGGCGAGAACTGCTTTATCATTCCTTCCCGAACTGACTTCAGTTCGACAGAAGAGCAGGACCAGGCAGATTTTGAGGCCCTGATCAAGGTACTGAAAGAGCAAGTACTTCCCATTTATTACAAACATCCTGAAAAATGGCTTCAGATTATGAAGGCAAGCATGAAGGACATTTTCCCATTCTTTGAATCAGGTCGAATGGCAGATCAGTATTACAAGGAATTGTATAACTCATAATTATAAGATTACCTTCGGACATAGAAAGATGCACATGGAAGTTCAAGAGCACCTTTTGGATGAGATCACGGCTTTGGAAAAAGTAATTAGTGAAATCCAGGGTTAATTTCTTCAAAAGCTTTGGCCGAAAGGCCAAAATAAGCTGATAGAGATGTATCTTCACCGGCCCTGACAAAGGGTACGAACGAAATCATCTAAATAAAGTAGCCGAACATGATATTAAGTGGCCTGGAAATAGCCGAGCGAATGGGTAAGGACATCGCGATCGAGCCTTATCACCCTGATCAACTGAATCCGAATAGTTATAATCTGAAGCTTCATAACGAACTCATGGTTTATGATGAAGAGGTTTTGGATATGAAGGTGGAGAACACGGCTTCAAAACTCATCATTCCGGAATCAGGCCTTCGATTAGATCCGGGAAAGCTTTACCTGGGAAGGACGGTTGAGCATACACGAACGGATAATCTTGTACCCATGCTGGAGGGTAGAAGTAGCATTGGAAGACTAGGGATGTTTGTCCATGTAACTGCTGGTTTTGGAGATGTAGGATTTAATGGGTACTGGACACTTGAAATATTTGTGGTTCAGCCACTTATCATCTATCCAAATGTGGAAATCTGTCAGATTTATTACCATCATTTAGATGGTGACTATGCCAAATACAAAAGCGGTAAATACCAAAATAATCAAGGGATTCAGGCTAGTAGATTGTTTGAGGATTTTAAGTAAAGGTTGATTTTTTAAGTGGTCTGTAGGACACAGACCATGGAAGTAAGAAAGATTCCTTCATTGCGTTGCCTGTCCGACTACCCAGGCGAGGAATGACGTATCCTTTATTCACCGTCATTCCGGTTTTCGAAGCAAAGCGAAGAAATACCGGAATCTTTCAAAATGGACTCTTCTATCCTTTCTTTTTTCTTGACAAAAAAGAAACAAAACCCCGATAGCTATCGGGGCAAATCATGGCAATGCCTGTCTGACGCCAGGCAGGCTTCCACCCGCCAGGCTTACGCATGGCCCGCTGCCATGACCACCCCCCCCGCAGGAATATGATTCATGTAATTTACTCGGATTCCAACTGCCTTTAAAGGTTCTAGTTTTTGAGTACTCAATAGAAGCCGTAAAAAATTTAAAGATTCCTGAATTCCGCGGAGCTTCATCAGGAATGACGTATCCATTATTCACCATCATTCCGGTTTTCGAAGCAAAGCGAAGAAATACCGGAATCTTTCAAAATGGACCCTTCCTATCTTTCTTTTTTCTTGACAAAAAAGAAACAAAACCCCGATAGCTATCGGGGCAAGTCATGGCAATGCCTGTCTGCCGCCAGGCAGGCTTCCCCACGCTAGGCTTGCGCATGGCCCGCTGCCATGACCACCCACCCGCAGGAATACTATTGGTGTCATTTATTCTGGCCCCAACTGCCTTTAAAGGTTCTAGTTTTTGGGTAGTCAATAGAAGCCGTAAAAAATTTAAAGATTCCTGAATTCCGCGGAGCTTCATCAGGAATGACGTATCCTTTATTCACCGTCATTCCGGTTTTCGTAGCCCAGCGAAGAAATACCGGAATCTTTCAATTTTAGAGCTTCTTGCCTTTCTTTTTTCTTGGTAGGGCCGAAGGAAAAATTGATTCTGTGAATCAATACTCCGAGGAGCCAGTCAGAAGGGAAGGACAAAACCCCGATAGCTAACGGGGCAAGTCATGGCAAAGCCTGTCTGACGCCAGGCAGGCTTCCACCCGCCAGGCTTACGCATGGCCCGCTGCCATGACTCCCACCCGCAGGAATATGATTCGTGTCAATTTTCCTATCAATCGGCCTTGATATTTGAGTTTTTTGAGATAGATCGAAACCGTTAAAAAAATGTGCTAGTCCCGAACTTGCTTCGGGAATCCGTGCATTTTTAGGCTGAGCGAATGATCAAAAAATCTGTCTCCAGACAGATAGCAAAGATCACAGCCTTGACCTTTTGCCTCCCTGCAACTGGCTCCAGTCTAAATTGATTCACAGAATCAATTCTAGACGATTGGCCCTGGGTCAAGCCAAAAGGACTTTATAAACTAATTATGTGCTTTTGCCTTGATGCAAAAGCACCAAAAGATCAAGTCATGGCAAAGCTTCACCCCGCGAGGCTTGCGCATGGCCCGCTGCCATGACCACCCACCCGCAAATTTCATTTGGAATGTTCAATACCATTGATTGTATAATTCATGTTTTTAGCGAATTCTTAAATAGCCCAAGGGACAAAAAAGAGAACTCTATTATATTGCTTGGGTAAAACCCAAAACCATGAAAAACCTCTCCATCACCTTTTTAATCATCATCACTTCAATGCTTCTATTTTCCTGCGGGGGTGGAACCGTAGAATACGCTCATGAATTCAAAAAGGAATCAAATATCCTCTGGGCTTCGCCGGATGGATTTGACCTGACCATGGATATCTATACACCGCAAACCGGGAAAAGCAGCTATCCGGTGCTGATTATCTATCATGGTGGGGGTTGGTTGATTAATGATCAAACAATTATGGATGACATGTCGGCCTATATGTCGGGCAATGCAGAATATGTGGTCTGTAATGTGAATTATAGGCTCTTAGGAGATCAGGAAAATACGGTAACCGTGGATCAAATCGTGGAAGATGCACTGGGAGCCGTGGCTTGGTTGAAGGAGAATGTTGCTGAATATGGAGGAAACCCTGATCAGATAGCTGTAACTGGAGATTCCGCAGGAGGACATATGGCTGAAATGGTTTTGTTGGCGAAAAACAACCTATGCTCCAATGGTTTTGAATCAGGAAACTTCTGCTTCCAACCGAGCTACCTGCCCGAAGGAGTGACAGCGGAAGAGCTTTCTGCAAACAATAACCTGGAAGTGCAAGCAGCCGTCCTCAGCTATCCGGTGGTAGATGCGGTAACTCGTGCAAAAGAAGGATTCGAGGACAGTGGAAACATCTTTTGGTTTATGGGAGGAGCAGATCCCAGAGGATTTATGGGTGCGGAGTACAATGTAAACGACCATACCGACCGATATGCGGCTGTTTCCCCCATGCATCTCTTGAGAAGCTCCGAGGAGATGACCCTACCTCCTCAATTCATTCATGTGGGTTCTGAGGACGAAGTAACTCCTCCCACCGTAGTCAATGCTTATTTTCAGAAAGTTATCGATAATGGACATCAAGCCGAATACTGGGTACACGAGGGTAGAAACCATGCCTATCTGGATTCAGGCTCCAATATCATCCTTGGCAATTCCTTTTCAGAGGATGCCATAGAACCTTTAAATCGAATCATTGCCTTTCTGGATGGAGTATTCGAGTAGGTCATAGCCAAGTCTCATTTTCATCTGAATTCCCCTTTACCCAAAAGGCTTTCTTACCTAACTTGTATCAGAATTTCACCAATCCTGACCATGCGAAATTATACCCAATACCTTCTTGTCCTTCTTGTAATCCTCTTTGGCTGTCAAGCCGAACAAGAGCTCAAAACCAGCTCCCCGGATGGAAAGCTGATTGTCAACTTTGACCTGACTCCAGAAGGAGAAGCTCAGTACTCCGTTTCCTACGATGGACAGATCGTAATCGAACCTTCAGGAATGGCTTTTGACTTTCAGGGCGAACCTTCTTTTGCTTCCAATCTACAGGTTCAAAACATCCAAAAGGACATGTTTTCCGAAACCTGGGAAATGCAATGGGGAGAGCAGAGGGAAGTTCAAAATGAATACAATCAGTTATCAGTGACCCTAAAAGAACAGGAAGCGCCCAACCGTACCATTATTGTCCATTTCAAGGCCTATAATGATGGCCTTGGCTTTCGCTATGAATTTCCTGAGCAGGAGGGACTGGAAGAGCTGATCATCATGGATGAGCATACGGAGTTCAACCTCACCGGAGATCATACCGCCTGGTGGATTCCTGGGGATTGGGATATCTATGAGCATCTGTATCATGAAACACCCATTTCGGGGATCAATGCCACCGAATACCGGGACGACCCTAATCTGGCAGCTACCTATATCCCGGAGAACGCTGTGAACACTCCCGTCACTATGCGAACGGCAGACGGTCTGCATCTAAGCATTCATGAAGCGAATCTGACGGATTATGCTGGGATGACCTTGAAGGTAGATACGGAAAATCATAACCTAAAAAGCAACCTAGTCGGCTCGGATCGATTGGGCTATAAAGTGAAGCGGTCCCTGCCTTTTGTTACGCCCTGGAGAACCATTCAGATCAGCGAGAAAGCGGCAGGACTGATCGATTCCCGGTTGATTGTGAATCTGAACGAACCTAATAAACTTGGGACTATCGATTGGTTTAAGCCCATGAAATATATGGGCATTTGGTGGGAGATGCATTTGGGTAATTCCACCTGGGATTATGAGGGTTCCCAAAGCATGGACTCCTGGCAGGATAATCCTTTGGTGAGCGGAGTGAAGCACGGAGCCACTACGGAAAATGCGAAGCGGTACATAGACTTTGCGGCAGCAAATAACATCACCGGACTACTCGTGGAAGGCTGGTATACCGGCTGGGATCGATGGATAGGTTTTGAGGATAGGGAAGGGGTCTTTGATTTTGTGACCGAGTACCCGGATTATGATATAGAAGAAGTGGTGCGCTATGGGCGTGAGAAAGGCGTGGAGCTGATCATGCATCATGAGACCTCTGCGGCCCCTCGAACCTATGAGCAGCAGCTGGACACGGCCTATACGCTGATGAAGAATCTGGGCATTCATTCGGTGAAGACCGGCTATGTGGGGAAGATCATTCCCAAGGGAGAATATCACCACGGGCAGTGGATGGTGAATCATTACCGTAAGGTGCTGGAGCATGCCGCAGCCCAGGAGGTCGCGGTAAATGCGCATGAGCCGATCAAGGCCACGGGAATCCGTAGAACCTATCCCAATGCCATCGCCCGGGAAGGGCTAAGAGGGCAGGAGTTTAATGCCTGGGCTGTGGATGGCGGGAATCCCCCTGAGCATCTTCCCATCGTGGCTTTCACCCGAATGCTGGCCGGTCCCATAGATTTTACTCCCGGGATTTTTGAGCTATCGCTGGAGCCCAAACCGGATAATCAGATCAATACCACCCTTGCCCAGCAGCTGGCCCTCTATGTGGTGATCTATAGCCCTGTGCAGATGGCTGCTGACCTTCCGGAAAACTATGCCGGACATCCTGCTTTTCAGTTTATCCGGGATGTGGGCGTAAACTGGGAGCAGTCCATCACCCTGGATGGGGAAGTGGGGGACTATGTACTGATTGCCCGTGAGGAGAGAGATACCGGGCACTGGTTTGTGGGAGGCATTACCGATGAGAATCCCCGGGATTTGGATATTTCTTTTGATTTCTTGCCTTCCGGCAAAGCTTTTATCGCTACCATCTATCGAGACGGGGAAAATGCCCATTACACTAATAATCCAGACGATTATGTCATCGAGAAGCGCAGCATCACCTCAGAAGATCAACTTACCCTATCCCTTGCTGCTGGTGGGGGTGTGGCGATTAGCTTAGTCGTGGAGGAGTAGGTCCTATGGGCAAAGCTGATTTCGCCAAAGAATGAATGACCATAGTAAAAAAGTTAAACAGACTATCTCTTTAACAAATCAACAATGTCATTCTTATAGTAAAGACCCTTTAGGTTGGAAGATTTAATTCTGAACTGACTTCTTCTCTTGGTTTTAGCATTTGACTTAGATGCATTCTCAAGTTTAATTCCAGGATCATAATAAATACTGCCTTTTGAAATCTCCATTAATAATAAGGATATGTCTGTGCTGGAGCCTAAGGTTACTTTATTTCCATATTTATACTTTCTAAATGGTTCTCTTTCAGAGATTGAAGGCACATAACAGGCTTGATTATGTTTCCTGTTCCAGTGTTTAATTATAGATGAAAATGACCAAGATGCTGCTTCTATTTCGTTCTTATCAATCAAGGCAAGTCGACCCTCACTGGACTTTATTTTCCCAGAGGACGAATCAAACCCTATTAATTTTAAGGTCAGGCCAGTCGTCTGATGTTTTTGGTCGATACGATGTATTCCTCCAAAATTAATTCTATCCTCTCTCCCCATTCGGTCTGGATAACCATATTCTAACAAAAACTCTATAACCCCTTTTTCCTTATAGATACCTCCTGTAGGTTCTGGTGTCATTAAGGTGATGATAGAACTTTGAGTGTGATCAAAATTTCTAACTCCAAATTGCTTTAATTCCCAACCTAAAAAGTCAGGTTCTGAATAACCATTAGGCTTTATCCCCAGTTCTGCCTCCAATGTATATCCCCCACAATTAGAGGATTGGCAAGGGACTATCCTCCCCTCTGAATCCAATCTTTTTGAGCCAATCCATCCCATTTTATGAATTCTTTCTAATTGATTTAAAAGCTCAATTTTTCCATTTTTTTCAGAGCTTAATTCAATAATTCTAAAAACTCCAAAGGAATTTAAATCTTCTATACTATTATACTCAGAAGCTAAAATTGAATTGGGATCGGCCACAAATCCTATAATTTCTCTTTTTAAGGTAACTCCCAGAAAAAGTAGGCGATTAGCTAATCTTTGTGTCATTAATTCAGAAGGAGGATTTGGAGAGCGAGCTAAAAATCCAGAGAACCTTATTTCAGGATACTTAGGATACAGAATAAACTGGGACCTAGGAGCAAGACTTAAATTCCCATCTTCAGTTATCCAAGAAAAATCAACCTTCGCTTTAAACCTGTCTCTTTCCCAATCTCCAGAACTATCTTCTACAACATCACTTAATGGGAAAATATTCAATAAATCAAAACTACCTGCCAGATATACCTGATTTTTTGAATTGTCATTAGGCGATAGATTTTTTACATAAAGTTTCTTGCAACCATGTGACTCAAATATCTTAAGAAGCTGGGGTAAGGTCATACTCAAAAATTGTCTTTATAATTTGTTTTCCAACTTCTTGCATAAGCGGTGTGACAACCGAATTACCAAATTGCTTATAAGCTTGAGTATCTGAAACAGGAATTTTGAATTTCTCTGGATAGCCTTGAAGTCTTGCACATTCACGGGGAGTTAATCGCCGCGGATTCTTTCCCTCCTGAGGAATTAAAATTTCAGAACCATCCTTATAATATCGAGCACTAAGTGTTCTCGAAATCCCATCAAAATTAACCAAACCGAAGCCGAATCCATTTCCAGCTGCCTTGTGTTTTGCGGCATATCGCTGAAGATAATTCCATAATTTATCACTGAGAGTATATTTGGGATCTACACTTTTTTCCAAAATATCTTCAATTACTTTGGGTGGGTTTTGCGGCATCTTAGGAAATTCGAATTGCTCTTCTCCCTTAAATCGTTTTTTATCGAAACCCACCATGATAATTCTTTCTCTGTGCTGTGGTACAAAGTATTTACCATCGAGCACCATGGGATAAAAAGTGTAATTCAACTTATCAATTGAATTTGAAATCACTCTAAAAGTATTCCCTTTATCATGAGAGACTAGATTTTTTACATTTTCCAATAAAAACGCTTTCGGTCTCTTTTCTTTAATGATCCTTACGATGTCAAAAAATAAAGTTCCCTGCGTCTCATCTAAAAATCCGTGGTCTTTGCCTAAGGAGTTTTTTTTCGAAACACCTGCTATTGAAAAGGGCTGGCATGGAAATCCGCCCACAAGGATGTCATGGTTTGGAATTTCTGATTCATCAATTTTAGTTATATCACCAAAAGGAACTTCTCCAAAGTTAGCCTCATAGGTTTTTTGGGCATAGTGGTTCCATTCACTTGAAAAAACACACTTTCCGCCAAGCTTTTGGAGGCCTAACCTGAATCCACCAATCCCAGCAAACAAATCAATGAATGTAAATTTTGGATCTTCTGGTGGAGGGAAGGGAATATCCCATTTTATTGGTAGGAGCCCTTGAAACCAAGGCTCAGCCACTTCAGCTGAATAGTCTTCTAAATAATCTAAAGTAGAATTTTCAAAATAACCTCTGGCTTCCTCAGTGTTTGATTGTAAATAATGTGTTAGAGATGCTAATTCGGATTGTTCAGGCTTCTTTATTTCGATATTAAGCCTCTTCTTTAATTCTGAATATTTGACCGTCATTTACTGAAAATTCTAAATGTTCCTAAAGATATCTATTCAGACTTTTTACACACACTGAATTTGAAAACACTATGACAAATTGTGACATTTCATTCCATAAATCCTAGGATCTTCCTTAAACAAGCGCCGATTTCATTTTTCACTTCAAAATCCCAAAATCGAATTACTTTCCAGCCTTTTGATTTGTAAAAAGCGTTAACCTCTTCATCTCGTTGCATATTTCGCTCAATTTTTGCAATCCAGAATTCTCGATTTGATTTAATGTTATTTTGGCTTTTGTTCCAATCATACCCATGCCAAAAAGAACCGTCCACAAAAATTACCAGCTTGTATTTTTTGAAGCTGAGATCTGGCTTTCCAAATAATGGCTTTTTTGGCCTCCTATATCTGACTCCAGAATTCCATAATGCCTTTTTCAAGAGAACTTCAGGTTTTGTTCCTGCTGAGCGAATTCTTGACATATTGAAGGACCTTTGTTGAGTAGTATAAAAACCATTTTCTTCAGAAAATTGCGGGACAGCTATCTTCTGTTTCTTATACTTCTTTGTCTTCACCTTTTGAAATTAGTTAGCCTTGGTCCTTTAACCAACCCTACTTCCCAAGTACTTACCCCCACTTCGGAAGTACCCCTCCCCACTTAAAACACGGAATCTTCTATCTTTTTTACTCAAGCGTGCATGTTTGATATCCAAGCTTCCATCTTTTACACGCAAACGTGAATGTTTTATATCCAAGGGTGCATATTTTACATACAAGCGCGCATGTTTGAGATGGATGATTGCGTGTTTGTAGTCCCCTGGTTCGTCTTTGATACGAGTGATTCCATCTTTTAGATGAATAAATGAATCTTCGAAGTGGGGGCTTGTCTATAAAACCCAAAAAAGAAAGCCGAAGAAAATCCTCCGGCTTATTTGCGTTAAGTTAAGTTACTCAGGACTCAGCTTTATTCACGTCTGCTACTTTTTTCGAAACGTTTTTTTAGATCCTCATAAATGGCTTTCGCTCCATTCACGTTCATCTTGGCAGCCATCTTCACCGAGTTGTAATAACTTAGGGCAGAGGTTTTAATTTTGGTTGTTAGTATTTCTTGCCTTTCTTTTTTCTTGGCAAAAAAGAAACAAAAAGCCGAGTCACAGCAAACCTTCAGCACGCGAAGCCAACGCATGGCCCGGTGCTGTGACGGCCCACCCGCAGGAATTCGGTTCGTTTTTATTTTTTTGAAATTGTGGCCTGTGAGATTTTCGATTTTTGAGAAGGGCGGAGGCCGTAAAGAAAATGTGCTAGTCCCGAGCCTGTCTGCCACAGGCAGGCTTGCCTCGGGAATCCGGACATTTTTAGGCAGACAACCGGATCAAAAAATCTGTCGCCAGACAGATAGAAAAGATCAAAGCCTTGACTTTTTCGTTCTTTTGGGTCAAGCCAAAAGAACATTAAAGCTAGTTTTGGAATAAGACTTCTCGACTACGCTCGAAGTGACACCTTCGAGTTTGCTGCTGTGACAACCACCCGTTTGGATACGATTAACATTAATTAAGTACTTGAAAATCAAGCCATAAATCCTTATTTTCAGTAATCTCTGAATAAGAATCCAATGTCTGAAAGGTTCTCAAATAGGACATATGTTACGTTTCTAAGCGCTTTACTTTTTGCTGCTCTGCTGGCTTTAGGGGCTTGCAATGATAATGGAGATAATCCCCAGAACAAGGAAGAGAAAGAGAATACGGTTCCAGTTGCCAAGCCTAAGGTGACGGATGTATTTAAAGGGGAAAGGGAAGCGCTAAGCTATGCACTGACCATCTTCGTAGATCAGCCTGGACCGGGAGGAAGTGCAGCTACCTGGTTTCCCAAGGGTTTTATGGATGTGGATGGGGGACATGCTTATGTGAAGTTGGAATGCCTGAATACAGATAGCACGAGTACATCTCTGACTGTTGGTTTTTATCCAAAGGTTCGCCCGAGAGATCCGAATAATCCCATAGCAGATGGTGAGCTAAGAGATGATACAGGAAGGCATTTTGAAGTAAGCAAGAAATATCCCCTGACCAAGCCGAATTTCGATAAGGCCCTGGCTTATATCGATTCGGTTGAGCTAAATAAGGTAAAGTATCATCTGAATGATTATAACTGCGCGGATTTCGTAATACGGGTAGGTAGAGCAGCTGGAGAGAATGTTCCTGATACCTATGGTACCTGGGATATTAATTTCGGAATGGGTAAGAGGCTCACCGGTGGGGGATCGAACCCCGGAAACCTGGGACAGGACTTAAGACAATAAGTGATGGAAATAAGAAATTATATCAAGGCTTTAAAGATGCTACCTGCGTTGGTGCTGATCCTGTGCATGGTTTCCTGCATAGAAAAAGAGGCGATCGTTGAGGATCTTCATATCTCCATAAAAACAGTGAGCACAGAGGATATTCTGATTGATTACTTTGCTTTTTCAGATTCCGAACGGTCTCAGGCTGTTTCCACCTATGATAGCCTTTTTCAAATGATTAAAGACCATATGGATATGGGAACCTATGAAGTGATGAGTTATACCCGAGCAAGAAAAGACTGGGCGGACGTTGCCCTGGTTAATCCCTCCGAAGACCAATCCAGCCTGGTTGTGGTCAAGTACGCAAATGGGGAGTATCTCTATGTAAAGTTCGATGGAAATAAGGTGCAGTCGATGATTACGGTCAGGAAAGGAGATTTGATTTCTGGGTGGCTTTGATTCAGTTGGCGGTTATCAGTTATCAGTTATCAGTTGGCGGTTTTGGATACCAGGATGATCTGAGAAAGAAAAGATTCCTGAACTCCGCTTCGCCTGCCCGACTAGTCCCCTGGGCGGGCTTCATCAGGAATGACGTTTTTTTTGGTCATTCCGGTTTTCGTAAAGCAACGGAGAAATACCGGAATCTCTGGAGATTTTCCTCTTCTTGCCTTTCTTTTTACTTGGCTAAAAAGAAACAAAAAGCCAAGTCACAGCAAACCTTCAGCGCGCCAAGGCCCGCGCATGGCCCGGTGCTGTGACGACCCACCAGCAGAATTTCAATTCGGTTTCATTTTTTAAAGGGATGGCCTGTGAGATTTTCGATTTTTGAGAAGGGCGAAAGCCGTAAAGAAAATGTGCTAGTCCCGAGCTTGCCTCGGGAATCCGGACATTTTTAGGCTGACAACCTGATCAAAAAATCTGGCCCAGACAGATAGAAAAGATCAAAGCCTTGACTTTTTCGTTCTTTTGGGTCAAGCCAAAAGGACTTTTAAAAGTTAGGTATATACCTTTCGATATAGACAAAAGCAAGAACAGAAAAAGAGATTGCCGCGCTTCGCTCGCCTGTCCGACTATCCAGGCGGGCAGTGACGTTCTTAAAAGCGATCAGTGGCAAGCCGTGTGTTTTGGGATAGCACTTTAAAACTTAATCAGAAAATCCTTACCTTATAACAACCTGATAACCAGTATAATTTAGTTTTTAATCAATTCCGATCCCGTCCCGATAGCTATCGGGACTATCGGGGCTATTAGATCAGGTATTAATTCATTTTTAACCAAAACACAAGGAGGATACTATGGCTATTGACGGCGATATCAAATTTTCATCATTCCCAGGATCATGTCAAATCGAACGAAGTAAGGACCGGACATTGGTCAATGCATTTTCTTACTTAACCAAAAGACCTAGCTCTCTAAAAAGACGATCAACTCATTCTCATAGACCCGTAAGTGTGACTTGTGGAATTGACAAGGCTGCACCTGAGGTTTGGAAGCATTTATGCCTTGGTAAAAAGATAGATGAGGTAGAAATCCGATTATGGCATAATGATGTGGAAGGCGTTCAGGTGAATTACATGAATTATAAATTACTTAATGTACGGATTGTAGGTTGTCAATTCACCCAGCTACATAACCTGCTCTCTAATGCTCAAGAAATGGCTACTGAAGCTATGGTAGAGTATAGTCTGTCTTTTGAAGAAATTATTTTGACTTATGACGATGGGAGTGGAGCTGTTGAAGCAAGTGATTCCTGGTTGACTCCGAGGGCATAGTTCTTCGGTTGTCGGTTTTCAGTTGGCGGTTGACTGCATTTTTCACGTCATTGCGAGGAGGTACGACGAAGCAATCTTTGGGCTTTTGGAAAAGAAAAGATTCCTGAATTCCGCTTTGCCTGCCCGACTAGTCACCTGGGCGGGCTTCATCAGGAATGACGTTTTTTGTCACGTCATTCCGGTTTTCGAAGTGAAACGGAGAAATACCGGAATCTTTTAAGATTTTCCTCTTCTTGGCTTTCTTTTTACTTGGCTAAAAAGAAACAAAAAGCCAAGTCACAGCAAACCTTCAGCGCATAAGGCCTTCACCTGGCCCGGTGCTGTGACGTCCTCCCCGCAGGAACACGAATGGTGTCGTTTATAAGGACCCCTGCTGCCTTTAAAGGTTCTGTTTTTTAAAGAGGCAGTGAAAGCGTAAAGAAATTTGGATAGTCCAGAGCTTGCCTCAGGAATCCTCCAAATTTTAGCTTGAATGCTGATTTAAAAATCAAATTGGTACAATTTGAAAGAAGATTTACGGCAGGGACTTTTGGTTACTTTTGGTCTTCAAAAGTGACAGAAACGCTGTATAAACCAAGACTGGCAATAAACTAATGGAATGAGATTTCTCCCTTTGGTCGAAATGACTATATCTATCTCACAATTCAACATTCAAGATTCATTATTCACTAAATCCCCCTTGCCCCCTTTAAAAAAGGGGGAGTTGGTTTTCGATGCTGGAAAACATATTCGTAAATCTCAATTCGTAGATCCTAATTCAAGACCTACTTCATTTGCTCTATCTCCTGAATATTATTCGAGATAGGCGCTATGCTGATAGTTTCCTGATCTTTTCGAACATAAAAAATAAAGGTGCTGGTATTACCTAGCGTTCGTACCTCTTTTTGCTCACCGTTAAGAAAATGGATGATGGCATTGTGCTCTATTTCATTATCATCCAATCGTTCTTTTTCCTTAAATCCTCTCCCCAAGCCATAGCCAATAAAGGCTGCCAAAATCATAATTCCCATCACAATGAGCAATGCTGTGGTTCCATCTACCGTTTTGCCTTTAGGTGGATTTTTCTTGGCTTGTTTACCCTTATAAAGCATCAAGGCATAAAATGCTGCTCCGGCTACAAGCAATAAAACAAAGAGTAGAGGTCTATCCGTGAGAATGGCCACAGGACCAAGCAAGACATCTAAAATACTGGCATAGCTCAGGTAATTGATCCCGATCAATCCATAATAAATGGACTCGGCCATTATACCTAAGAGAAGCACATAGAGATACCCAAGAGGTAAGAACTCCGAGAGAGTGAGGGAAGAATTTTTAGATTCTTTATTTGATGGAGGAGGGAAAAGCATAAATGGAAAAGTTGATGGTCAGCCTTTTGATAACCTGAATATAATAATTGGGGTTTTATTGGTAGTCAGTTGACAGTCGCTGTGAAAAGCCTAAACCCACATTTTGATTTGACTGAATAGAGAATATTACGTTTAAGAGACTGCCGCGCTTCGCTCGCAGTGACGTCATTGCGAGGAGCCTCGACGAAGCAATCTCAATAATCAGAGTTCAAAATTCTTAAATCCTAAATCGTAAATCTGACAACCCAAATCATATTAACCATTTCATAAAACGAATCCTCGGTATTACCTTCGGATAACCCATAAATTCGAGAAAAATTTAATGATGCTTAAAACCCAAAGTTTCCTGAAAGCATTGATGCTGATTGCATTGATGAGTGTTTCAACAGGAATAATCGCCCAACAAAGAGCTTATAAAGTACCTCAGTTTGCCAAAAGCTGGAGTAGACCAGGATTACACCCTGACCATATTATTTTGAACTTCGGTGAAGATGCTTCCACTACGGCCAGTGTGACCTGGAGAACATCACTGGAAGGCACACAGGGCTATGCGGAAATTGCAGTGGCTACAGGAGCTCCTAAGTTCTGGAGGACTGCGGAGACAATCGAGGCTAAAACTGAATTACTGGATGCCACAGGGGTATTGGACGCTCAGGTGATTTCGAAATATCACTCGGTTACTTTTGAAGGACTTGAACCCGGAACCCTATACGCTTACAGAGTGGGAGATGGAAAGATTTGGAGTGAATGGATACAGTTTAGAACTGCTGCTGCCGAACCAGAACCATTCTCATTTTTATATGTGGGCGATGCCCAAAACTACATTCTTGAACTTTGGTCAAGACTAATTCGAGAAGGTTACAGAAAAGGCCCGGATGCAAGCTTCATTATCCATGCCGGCGATATGATTAATGATGCGCACAGTGAGCGCCAATGGCATGAGTGGTATTCAGCAGGTGGATTTATCCATAGCATGGTCCCTTCAATCAATGTTCCAGGAAATCATGAATATGGGCCTACCTCAGAAGAAAATCGGGATAGGGTTCTTTCCGTGCAATGGAATCCCCAATTCACTCTTCCAGAGAATGGCGTAGAGGGATTGGAAGAAACCAATTACTACATCGATCATCAAGGGATGAGGATCATTGCTTTGAATAGTTTAAGAAAGCAAGAAGAGCAGGCAGTTTGGCTCGAGGAAGTACTTTCAAATAACCCCAATAAATGGACGGTGGTAACCTATCATTATCCGCTGTTTTCTGCTTCTGCCGGAAGGGATAATAAAGAACTCAGGGATCTATGGAAGCCTATTTTTGATAAGTACAAAGTGGATTTGGCCCTGCAAGGGCATGATCATGCATATGCCAGAGGAAGGGTTGAGCCAGTAATGACTGAAGGAGAGGAAAACATCCTGGATGGACTCAATAAGAGAGATTATACGGGAACAGTCTATGTGGTTTCCGTGAGTGGTGGAAAGATGTATCCGCTCCGTCCAAACGCCTGGGATGGATGGGATGCAGAGAGAGATCGCGGAGCTGAAAATACTCAGCTGGTGCAGGTAATCGATGTGGATGGGGATAATCTATCCTACAAATCATATACTGCTGCTGGGGAGCTTTATGATGCCTTTGATCTGATCAAGCAGCCTGATGGCAAACCTAACCGATTCATCGAAAAGAGAGGCTATGCTATCGAGCCAAGGAGATACGACAATACCATTCCGTATGAGGATCAGATTCCAGAAGATATTGCTCAGGCTATTCTTGCCAAGTACACGGGTTATCAGATTGCCAGGGTGGTCATCATGGATGATCAGGAACTGAAAGGGTACAAGGTGCTCATTCAAACTGAAACTTCCAGGAAGGTTCTGGATGTCTCTTTTGATGGAGAAATATTGAAAGAAGAGGATCTGTAGACTTCCAGCAAAATGAATAAAGCTTTGGATAAAATTCATCTCATTTTGAGATCATTAAATGGAGTTTTTTCTACAAGTCTAATTCTGGTCTTTCTCATTTCCTGTTCAAAGCCTGCTGAATACAATATTTCTTATTCCTGGTCGCCTGTGAAAGTCACTTCTGAGATTGAAAAGTCAGAAGAAATTGAGGCGATGATTGATCCTTTCAGGACAAAGCTGGATTCGATCATGGATGAAGAGATCGGCTACAGTGTTCTGGACCTAACTACTCAGGGTCGGTATGAATCCACACTTGGAACCTTTGTGACCAAGCTGCTTTATGACCAATCGAATGCCCTATATGAGCGAAAAGTGGATGTTTCCTTGATGAATCATCATGGAGGCTTGAGAGCTCCCATCAATAAGGGTCCAATCACAGTTGGCGATGTCTTCGAAGTAATGCCCTTTGAAAATGAAATGTTACTTCTTGAGGTACCTGGAGAAACGCTTGCAGAAATAATCAAATTCGTGGGCGATCGAAGTAGTAGTATGATTTGGCCAGTGAGTTTCGATGTGACGAATGCTGGGATCATGAACCTAAAGGTAAATGGCGAGAGCATAGATCCTGATCGAGTTTACATTCTGTCGGTAAGCGATTATCAGGCGAATGGCGGAAGCGGATTTGAGATATTGAAATCGCTTAAAAGGGTAGATGTTAAGCCTATAAAACTGAGGGACATGATACTAACTGAAGTTCGGGAGAGCACGGCTCGGGGGGATAGCATAAGAGTGGAAGTAGCCAACGCAATAAACGTTATCAACTGATGAAAAGGAGACAATTTTTAATTCGTTCCCTAGGTGCCACTGCTTCTGTTGCTCTGTCTCCAATGATTCTCAGCAGCTGTCAGCCAAACCTAAATGGTAAAAAACTCACCATCCTGCATACCAACGATATGCACTCTCATATCGAACCATTTGAAGAAGGGCGATATAAAGGACTAGGAGGGATGGCGGCTCGTGCCAGTGCCATTTCACAAATTCGATCTCAGGAGCCGAATGTGATGCTCCTGGATTCGGGGGATGTTTTTCAGGGTACTCCATATTTCAATATGTTTGGTGGTGAGTTAGAGCTTAAGCTCATGAGCAAAATGGGCTATGACGCAACCACCGTTGGGAATCATGAATTTGATAATGGAATCGCGGGATTTGAGCATGCCATGCAATTCGCAGATTTCCCCTATCTGACCGCGAATTATGACTTTTCTGGAAATGCCATTTCTGGCAAAGTACAGCCCTATAAGACTTTTGAAAGAGGAGATATAAAGGTTGGAGTTTTCGGATTAGGTATTGAATTGAATGGCTTGGTTGATCCAAGAATGTATGAGGGTACGGTTTACAATGACCCTATTGCTGTTGCAAAGGAAATGGTTCAGGAGCTTCAAAATCAGCAGTGTGATTTAATTATATGCCTATCGCATTTGGGATACGACTATGGTGATTCTCCAAAGCCATCTGATATAACTTTGGCTCAGGAGGTCAGTGAAATCGATGTCATCCTGGGAGGTCATACCCATACATTTATGGAAGAACCACTTCTTCTAACCAACTCAGATGGTTTCACCACCACTATTAACCAGGTTGGATGGGCTGGAATTAACCTTGGCCGGATTGATGTAGAGTTTACGACAAAAGGAAAGGGGATAGTAGCCTCAAGCATGATCAGAATAATAGGAGAGAATTTGGTCTAGGCAAAGCCAATATTAATGATCATGGCCCGCTTCTTCCTTCATTAATTCTGAAATGAGGTAGTACGCATTATTGCGTGCAAACCGAGTTCCCTTCTTTACTTCCTCATGTGGTCTAATTTCTACCCAATCATCATAGGTCACCCCAATACTAATTTCCATCGGTGTGAAATGCCATTCCTTTTCTCCGCCTTCCTGGACTAATTCTGCCATAAATATGTAGTATCTCTCACCATCCATTACCACGGCATCCTTGGGCAAGGCATAGGTAGTTTCTTCATTGATGATTATCTGTCCTCTTGCATACATTCCTGGCAAAAGAAATCCATCTTCATTATCCAGATCAGCATAAATATTTACTGCTTTGGTTTCATCTTCAAATGTCTTCCCAACAGATATAATTTTTGCTTTATGCTGTTTCTGAGGATCTGACTCCACGGTAAACTGGACTGACTGACCTTCTCTAACATCCTGAATATTACTCTCGAATACCTTGAAATGGGCATAAATATGGTCATTTTGAGAAATTTCAAACAAGACTTCTGCAGGTTCTACATATTGGCCGGTTCGGATAGAAATATGCTGAACAAACCCGTTAATTGGAGATTTTAGAGCCACTCTATTATAGAACTTACCTGCCTTAAGGTCTTCTTTCGAAATGGAAAGTAATTCAAGCTGAGCTTCCATTCCTTCTACAGATCCCTTTAAAGAAATATACTCTGCTTTCTTAACCTGAAATTCTCGTCCAGACCCAACAGACTCATTGTACAATCTTTCCTGCCGCTTGTAATCCTGCTCTGCTAAATCCAGCTGATTTAATTTGTTTGCATATTCTGTCTGCAGCTTGATCAGGTTAGGGTGATATAAGTAAGCCAAAATTTGACCCTTGTTCACTTTATTACCCTCAATCACCTCTACGGAGCTAATATTAGCACCTACAATAGAAGTTACTGCTGCCTGACTTTGGGGAGGAAGAATGAGATGTCCATTAGTCTCCACAAAGCCTTTCATGACCCTACGTGAAAGAGTGTCTATTTCTAAACCCATTGCTTCAAATTGCATGAGGGATAAATGTACTTCCTCAGCATGCTCATGTTCAGACTCATGAGATGAATGGGTTTCTTCTTGTGGCGCAGAGCATGCAAAAGCCAAAAGAACAAGACAAGGAATAGTATATAGAATCTTCATGATGAGATTATTTTTTCAGTAAATACATTAAGTAGAATTTTGATTGCAGGTAAAGGTCTAATGATTCTAAACCCTGCAACTCTGTTTGTAAGGCCCCATGCGAATTTTGCAGAAAAGCCACATAATCAATTGCTCCTGCATCATAGGATATTGCAGCACCTCTTAGCTGTTCTTCTGCCATAGGAATGGCTTCCAAGCGATAATATTCCCAACTTTTTAGCCATTTTTCATAGCTGGAAATAGCCACTTCATATTGGTTATTGAGCTGTATAGTGGTCTCGTTGAGGTTTTGTCTGGCGATGGCAGTCTCCAGCTTAGCTGCCTGAACCCTACCTTTTTGTTGGTTAAAAATCAAAGGGAAACTTAATCCAACCTGGTACTGGTGAAAGCCATCCTGGCCATTGATACTTTGGATTCCATAAAGCGCATTAATTTTAGGGAAGTAACCTGTTTTCTCAAGATTAGCAGCCTTCTCCTTTGCGATAAGCTGATTTTGGGCCATCTGAATCTCTGGATGCTCAAAAATTGAGTCGTTCTCGGCTATCACTGGTGCGAGCCATGATTCGTCTTTCGGATTAATATGAAAAACAGTATCCGTGAGCAACCATCGGTTTAGATTTCTCAAGGCAATTGAGTAATCATAAATGGCCTGTTCTTTCTGAATATTTACTTGCCGGGCCTGATTACCCGCAGCCAGATACTCCAACTTCGAAGAAGCATCTACTGCTAGCCTGAGCGTCGCAGCCCTCTCAAAACCAAGATAAATGGAATCAATCTTCTCCAGAAGTTTAAGGCGTTGATAGGCAATGTATGCTTTCGCATAATCTGACCTTACTTGTCGTTTTAATCCCAGTGTTAGCATGCTCTTATTGGATTCCGACACCTTTTGCATAGCCTCAATACTTTTCTTTCTGGCTGGAAAAGAGAACAGATCAATGTTTTGCTGCTGGAAACCTATGACGGTTGTCACACCAGTATTAGTCTCGCCGATTTCTTCTCCTGCATTGAAGATTCCTGTATTGCCAAGATTTAAGCTTGTCTTTTTAAGTTTCTCCTGTTTCTCAATCATAAGGTTTGCTGCCTGTAGAGAAGGATAAACCTCCGTTGCACGAAGGATGGCTTCCTCCATGGATATAGTATTTACTTCCTGAGCATTTACAGTTTGGGAGAACCCAAGGAGCAGAACAAATACGCCGGCAATTGCCATCTTCGGCTTTCCTCCCATTCCCTTTTCAGTCCATGAATACAGAATAGGGAGAACAAAAAGCGTCAACAAGGTCGCTGAAATCATACCTCCGATAACTACTGTCGCTAGTGGTCTTTGAACCTCAGCTCCGGCTGAAGTGGAGAGAGCCATAGGCATAAAACCAAGAATATCAGTGGATGCTGTCAGTAGGATAGGGCGTATTCTTCGTTTTGCACCTAGAACAATTCTGTCTTTCAGTGGCAGGTCAGAATTGGCTTTCAGATCATTCCAGCCATTAATCAAAACTAGTCCATTCAACACTGCAATTCCAAATAGCACGATAAACCCAATTCCGGCTGAAATACTGAAAGGCATATCTCGAAGCCAAAGTGAAAACACTCCACCTATGGCAGCAAGGGGAATAGCTACATAAATCATAATGGTTTGTTTTAGTGAGCGAAGGGCGAGAAATACCAATAGAAAGATTAACCCGAGGGATAGAGGGACTACCAACTGCAACCTTTCTGCCGCTCTTTCTAGGTTCTCAAATGCACCACCGTATTGGATATAGTATCCAGGAGGTAAGTCTAGATTTTCATCCAGAATTACTTTGATTTCTTCAATCAGGGTTTGTACGTCCCTTCCACGAACATTAATACCCACATATGTCCTTCTATGAGTGTTATCTCTGCTTATTTGCATAGGTCCAGGTCGATAGGATACCTGTGCAACCTCACTTAAAGGGACTGCCTCGCCAGAAGGTAGATTGACCTGCAAATTCTTTACATCATTTAGCTCTGACCTGAATTCATCCTTGAGCCTAATAACAAGGTCAAATTTCTTCTCACCTTCAAAAATGGTCCCGGCCTTTCTTCCAGCGAAGGCAGATGATATCAATGTGTTAATATCAGAGATATTGAGCCCATAGGAGGATAGCTTATTGCGATCATACTGAATACTTATCTGTGGCTGACCTTCTGTTGCCTCAACGTGTAAATCTCCTACACCTTCTACATTGCTGATTAACTGACTAACCTCCCTGGCTTTAGCTGCAAGTATATCCAGGTCTTCACCAAAAATTTTAACGGCTACATCCTGGCGAATACCAGTCATAAGCTCGTTAAATCGCATTTCTATAGGCTGAGTGAACTCATAATTGACTCCTGGTATCTGGAGGAGTCTGGCTTTCATTTTTTCTACAAGCTCTTCCTTTGTGTCGGCAGAGACCCATTCATCTCTGGGTTTTAAGATCACATAGCAATCGGCCAAATCCATCGGCATTAGATCTGTGGGAAGATCGGCAACTCCTATTTTACTAAGTACATGTTCCACCTCTGGAAACTCGTCAAGAAGCACCTTCTCTACCTCTGAAGTGATTTTGACCGATTCGCTCATTGCCGTACCAGGACGCATGATATCATGTAATGCAATATCGCCTTCATCTAATCTCGGGATAAACTCACCCCCCAAACCTGGAAAGGTGGTATAAGCCAGGCCCAATAGAACCAATGCCGCAACAATTACCAGACTTCCGGTTTTCATTACACCGCTTAAGGCAAACTCATACTTTCTTTCCAGCCAATGAACCAGCTTATCTCCCCAAGACTTTTTTTTGCTGGCGGACCTAAGAAACCATGCCGACATCATGGGTACATAGGTGAAGCAAAGAATGATTACACCAATCATGGAGAACATAAAAGTGAGAGCCATGGGCTTAAACATTTTGCCCTCTATGCCTTCCAAAGCGAGAATTGGAAGAAAGACTATCAGAATAATTAGCTGACCAAAGAAGGCCGAGCGCATCATTTGATTTGAGGCTTTTTCTGCCGTTTTATCCCTTACTTCAGCTGTTATTTCTTCTTTCTTAAGAACTCTCTGATAGAGTAGGAAAACTGTTCCCTCTACAATGATTACAGCACCATCCACAATAATTCCAAAATCTATCGCTCCAAGGCTCATTAGATTTGCCCAGACGTCAAAAACATTCATCAGAATAAAAGCGAATAGGAGGGAAATTGGGATGGTAGATGCCACTATAAGTCCTCCCCGCCAATTACCCAGTAGGAAAACCAGAACGAAGATCACGATAAGCGCCCCTTCTGTTAGATTACTAGCAACGGTACTAGTTGTATTGTAAATCAATTCACTCCTGTCAAGAAAGCCTTCAAGGTAAATCCCTTCCGGTAAGCTTCGCTGTACCTCTTCTAATCGCTCCTTCACCAGTTTTATGACTTCATTGGAGTTTTCTCCCTTAAGCATCATGATTATTCCACCAACAGATTCGCCTTCCCCATTTTTTGTGAAAGCTCCATACCTAACCGCATTGCCGAAACCAACAGAGGCCACATCTTTTACTCTTACAGGAACTCCTTCAAAAGTTTTTACAACAATGTTTTCAATGTCACTAAGGCTCTCAACCAAGCCTTCACCTCGAATGAAATTAGCCCTGTAATCATACTCTATATATGCACCTCCAGTATTAGCATTATTGGTTTCCAGGGCTAGAAAAACCTCCTCCATTGTTACATGTAGGGCATTTAGCAAGTGAGGATTAATAGCTACTTCATACTGTTTGACCGCTCCTCCAAAGGCATTTATCTCAATTACTCCTGGGATCATAGATAATTGGCGTTTGATTATCCAATCCTGAATTGTTCTTAGGTCATACAGTGAATATTGGCCTTTGTATGCTGGATCTATCTCCAATGTGTATTGATAAATCTCGCCAAGGCCTGTAGTAATTGGCCCCATAAACGGGTTGCCGAAATGCTCTGGAATATCATCTCTTATCTCATCGAGTTTTTCAGCAACAAGCTGTCTGGGCAAGTAAGTACCCATTCCATCCTCAAAGACAATGGTGACAACAGATAAACCAAAGCGAGAAACCGAACGGATCTCGACTACTCCTGGAAGATTAGCCACCGCCATTTCAATAGGGTAGGACACATATTGCTCAATCTCCTCTGTACCTAAATTGAGTGCCTGTGTAATCACTTGCACCTGGTTATTGGTAATGTCAGGAACTGCATCAATTGGAACCTTGGAGATACTCCAAATGCCGGCTAGAATAATCGCCAAAGTGAAGAGTAAGACGATCAGTTTGTTCCTTATAGAAAAGGATATAATACCACGAATCATTAAACCTTTAGTGTTTAGTTAAAAAAGGGATGCCTAATTACTGTTTATCAATTACTTATAATTGATAGAATACTGAGTTAATCAGCACTTGTTAAGCAGTTAAGCAGGGAGGATGATCAATGGAATCATGGAAAGAACTTAGGTCGAAAAATTGATTTTTAAGGTTATGCTTAAGGGCATGTTTTAAGATTATCGGCTCAATCTTTAATTCTTCAATTTGAAAGATAAAGCCAAGGGCTGTGAAATTTTTGAAAGGAAGTTGCTCATGCTCCTCCTCGTCTTGATGCTCATGATCAGGGTTCCCATAATGTTCTAGCCAAAAATCAATCAACAAGTCAAATCCTTCAGCTTGATTTTGATCAGAGTGATATTCTAAAAAATGAGAATAAAGGTTGCCCAATAAACCGAACTGAGTCACATCACTCCGCGGAATAAGGGCTGTAAAGCCTATTTGTATGATAAAAAGCCAACTAATTACCTTCACAATTGGAAAGTAGTATAAGCCTGGTTTAAGCTAAGTGACTTTTGTCATATAAGAAACAGACTATTCACTGAGTGACTGTTTAGAAAAGATAGTTAACGGCATAAAAAAAGGAAGCCCTGAAATTTTCAAGACTTCCCTTCGACACTAAGTATTAGATTACTCAACTACTATTTCAGTAATCCCTTTCTTTTTAAGTTTAGTATTTACAGCCGCAAGATCATTGGCCTCCACTTCAGCTAGGTCAGCCAAGTGTTGCTCAAGTTCAGCCTTCAGCTCATCAAAAACGACATAGGCAGCGTCAGTAGGTTTGGCCTGCCCATTTTCCACACTTCGGCGTAATGAAGCCAATCGATTATTCAACTTAATCGGGAAATTCAAAGGATCCTGTGGACTTTGGTTTTGAACCTGATAAAGATTCAATTCGATCTCAGCAAGCTTTTCCATCATTGTGCTTACGTCTTTATCCATCGCTGAATCTTCCATTTTCTCAACCTGGGCTCTAATTTCTCTGATTCGGATAACCGCTTCATTTGCTTCAGAGGTCTTTGCCATGATTTGCATACTCAGATCAAATTGTTCCTGAATATCCGCAACGGTTACGCCTTCCAGATTGGGATCCATCTCAATTTCAAAATCAGTCTCTAGCGTTTGTCCACCTGTTTTTAATCTCACCTGGTATTCTCCAATTGGGGCCATGGGACCTCTTTGAGGTCTGGCACTCCAAATGATCATACCTTCAAAAGTGGTTGCCCCAGGGTATCGTAAGTTCCATGTGAAGGTATTTAGTCCTTTATTTAGAGTAGGGGAGTCATCATCAGTTTCTTCTTCAGAATCCTCCTCTGATTTGGTTTTACCCATGTAAGACTGAATCAAATCACCTTTGCCATCCAGAATTTCTATGGTAACCTCGTCCGCCTCTTCTGGTAGGTAGTACTGAACAATACCATCATAAATTCCTCGAATCGGATTCGCCGGCTTAAATAAAGTGACCTCATTGGCTTGGTTTATTTCCACCGCCTGACGGAATGGTCGAATATCATCCAAAATCCAAAATCCACGCCCATGAGAGCCAAGGACTACATCGTCATTCTTCAGAACCAAATCCCGGATTGGAGTATCAGGAAGATTTAGCTGCAAACTTTGCCAATTCCCTCCATCATCAAAGGAGACATAAACCCCATGTTCCGTGGCCAGATAAAGCAATCCAGGCTTTTCGAGATCTTCACGAATCGCTCTAGCAAAATGGCCGGGAGCAATGCCATCAATGATCTTTGTCCAGGTTTTACCATAATCCGTGGTTTTGAACACGTATGGTTCTCGATCGTCCACCTGATATCGATTTGCAGCCAAATACAAAGTTCCCGGACTGAATTTGCCCTCATCAATGATGCTTATCCTGGAGAATTTCGGTAAGTCCTCAGGAGTAATATCCTCCCAGTTTTGTCCTCCATCTCTGGTGATGTGGACTTTGCCATCATCAGAACCAGCCCAGATGGTATTGATATCATGAGCACTTGGGGCCAAAGCAAAGACCGTGGCATAGATTTCGGGTCCATTCATATCCATGGTGATGATTCCACCTGTTTTTCCAAGTGTCTCCGGATCCGCATAGGTTAAATCAGGACTTATCTTTTCCCAGGATTGACCATCATCTGTGGTCTTCCAAACATGCTGAGATGTGGTATACATTACTGACGGATCAAGAGGGGAGAACATGATCGGGAAAGTCCACTGCCATCGCTCCGGAAGAGCACTAGATGGTTCACCCGAGAAGAATCTAGGATAGACCTGAATATCTCTTATTTGGCCAGTTGCTCTATTATATCTGGTCAAAAGTGCTCCTTGACTACCCGCATAAAACACATCTGGATCAGTTGGGCTTTGCGTAATCCAACCACTTTCACCACCACCCACAGCATAATGATACCCATGTCCCGGGCCTCTTCCGAGTTTGAAATTCCATCCATCACTTGGCATAGCCAAAGTACTGTTATCTTGCTGAGCACCAGCCACATGGTAAGGAACATCTGAAGTAGTCATTACATGATAAAACTGCGTAGTAACGAAGTCCTGCTCGGTCCATGTTTCACCTCCATTGATACTAACTGAACCACCACCATCATTTGCTGAGATCATCCGCATAGGATCATTCGGGTCAATCCAAAGATCATGATGGTCACCATGAGGAGGCCTTATACGAATATCAAAAGTTTCTCCGCCATCCGTTGATTTCCAGAATCCTACGTTTAGTCCATAAACCACATCCTTATCGAAGGGATCAGGTACTAGTCTGGAGTAGTAGAATGCCCTTTGCCTTAGCTTTCTCTCTGAATTCACTCGCTTCCATGTGGCTCCGGCATCATCAGAACGAAAAACACCGCCTTCATTTGCTTCTACAATTGCCCAAACACGATCTGAATCAGCAGGGGAAACCGCTACCCCAATTTTTCCAATCGGTCCTTCCGGCATACCTGGAGCTTCAGTCAATTCTTCCCAGGTATCTCCACCATCGGTAGACTTCCAAAGGCCACAATCAGGTCCTCCTCCCCACATTTTCCAGGCTTTTCTATATACCTGCCAGGTGCTGGCATAAATCACTTCCGGATTATTTCTATCGATGTAGAGATCAGCTGCACCAGCTTTGTCGGAGACATAAAGAACCTTTTCCCATGTGTTTCCACCGTCTCTAGATCGGAATACTCCTCGTTCATCATTATCCCCATAAACATGACCTAAAGCCGCTACATAGACGATGTCAGGATTCGTTGGGTGAACTCTTATCCTAGCAATAGCCTGAGTTTCTTTGAGACCAAGATGCCTCCATGTTTCTCCACCATTGGTAGTTTTATAAACTCCATCACCCTGTGTAATACTTCCTCTCAGCTGCGTTTCACCACCTCCGATATAAACCACATCTGGATTCGTCTCTGCGACCGCCACAGCTCCAATACTGGAAGATGTAATTTGTCCATCCGTTACGGGAAACCAGTTATTTCCTCCGTCTGTGGTTTTCCATAATCCACCACCAGTTGCGCCGAAATAGTATTCGTTCGGACGTCCTGGGCTTCCCATGGCTCCAAGAGATCGACCACCACGCTGGGGCCCGATATTTCTCCATTCGTATCCAGCATAAAATGATGGATCTACTGGAACTGAGCTTTGCGCGAAAAGCGCAAAATGAGCAGAAAAAACTAAGGCAACAGATAAAAAGAGGCGGATAAACTTCATGACAAATAATTCGGTTGAGATGGAATTTAGGAAAAGACTCAGAGGTAAAAAAGATGATTTTATGAACGGAATGAATTCAATACAAATAATGGGAGAATGCCCAACTTCAAAATGGAATTATCATCTTAATCCTTATGCCTGCAAACAAAAAAAGCGGTTAAAAAACCGCCTTTCCTCTTTTATTGTGTTTATCGATGAGAAGCTATCAATCGTTAGCTTCTTCTTCATTCTTATTCTCCTCTTCTTCTGCTGGCTTTTCTTCCACCGGGATTTCTCTAGCCTCACTTTTTATCTTAATCATAAAATCAGAAGAAAGATCAATTTTAAAATCATTTTGACTCATCAATTCTTTTCCGGTCGGAGATGAATGCACCATTATTAGAAAATCTTCAGCCATTTTACTGACTTTTTTAACATTGGTGACTTTTCCTTCAACCAAATCTAGTTTAAACGAATAGCTGGTGCTGACCTTTGGATCTACATCTTCAAATTCATGCTTATAGAGCTGATATTGTTGATCCCCCTCTAAGGAATCCTTCATCAACTTGATTATAACAGGTTTATATTTTTTCCATACTGGAAAAAATTCATTGGTAGGTCTTAAATCGAAGGACATCTAATAGGTTGAATGAATTTAATGTTTGATTTATTGCCCTATGACAAACAGAAAACAGAATGATCATGGGCACAATTAAAGATCAAAGATATTAAGAATTAGCTGTGTAACAGCCCAAATTGGTTAATTCTTCAAATTACTGTTTTCTAAGCTCAGCTTTATTCTTTCTAAATCCACCCTTATTCTACCCAAATCAACATAATCAGGTATTATCAGATCAAAACTAGAATTACCACGTGCTCTCAATTTTAGATAACCTCTTTTAATTTGAGTCAAAGCAAACTCACCTTCATAAGATTCAGAATATTTTCGGCCTTTCTCAGAATTTTATGTAGCATTGAGCTTTGTCCTGTTAAGGACAAAGACTAACCCTGAAAACCTAAAAAATATGTCTGAAAATAAATTCTACCATGTAGGTGAGCTTAGCGATGAGCAACCTGCGAAAACCCAATACGAATCCACTAAATTTCAAAAGGCAAGACATCCTGAACCTTACCGATTTGAAGTAAATCTAAGTGCTGAGGCCGGAAATATGCAGAGTAAAACCGGAGTGGTATCGGTGAATATCCCTGGATTTAGCCCGGTCAAATTGTATTGCGATGAGCAGCCACCAGTAGGAGAGGATACTGCCCCACCACCTTTGGCATTTTTCTCTGCGGGAATTGGGTTCTGCCTAATGACCCACCTGACTGATATTCTTACAGCGAGAAAGATTCAAGTGGATAGCCTAAAGCTGGAACAACGAATCGTCTTTGCTACGAATCTCGGCCACATGAGAGAGCATGGATATATGACTGATGGGAGATGTGACATGGTGGAAACCCATGTGATAATCGAAAGTCCTGAACCTGAGGAAAAGATTAAAGATCTGCTAAATGAAGCCGAGAATGGGTGTATGGCTCATTTTGCCTTAAGAAATCCGATTCCATGGTCTACACGATTGGTGTATAATGGTCGGGAAGCCATCAATAGATCCTCGGAAAAATCTGAGTAGGTAAAACGTCCACACGCTTTAGTAAAAGCCTCTTGAACGGATTTCATAAGATTTTATTTGATCAGATAAAAAGCGCCTGATTGGATCACGTGATTTTTTTAAAACCGATAAGCCGCCTTCCTTAGTGCCTTCACATTATTAAAGGGCTTAGGAGGGGAGAGATAGCCTGCCAGGAACTTGTAGATCTTTAGTCGGACCTCCTGAGCCTTTTTTGAGTCGATTCGATCAAAAGTATGACCTCCCGGAATATTCTCATAAATCTCATATTCAAAGTCCTTGTCCTCAGCTTTCAAAGATTTAATCAGATGCTCCACTTCAAAAACATTCACATCTTCATCATTGGTGTTCGTATGAATGAGTAGGGGAGTCTCTAGCTTGTGAGCCTGCCATGCCGGAGAACGCTTTCGGTATTCTTCCACATTTTGAGCGGCTGTTTTTCCGATGTGGTAATCGGCAGAATAGAGATCGCGATATCCCTGAGATTTATAACCCATTCGAGCAATCAAATCACTGACGGGAACACCGGCATAGGCCACCTTATAATCATTTGGATGCTCGAAAATATTATGGAGAGTGATCATTCCGCCATGGCTCCAACCAAATATGCCGATCCGATTGGAATCCACGATGTCATAATTCTCCACCATATAATTTCTGGAAGCATACACGTCCTCAATCTCCAATCCACCATAATCTATGCTTTCATAAAAGCCTCTACCATATCCAGTACTACCACGGTATTCTGCAGCAACCACGATATACTGCTGTGCCATGAGCTCACGGATAATATGGGCGTAAAACGTATTGAAATTACTGTGAACGCCCCCATGAGGCAGCACCATGAGCGGATACTTTTTATCGGGATCAATGTCCTTCGGAATAAAAATATAAGATTGAAAACGGAATGGATTTCCATAACCCTGAGCGGTTTTGTTCGGCTGAGTTCGATCGGCTTTAGGAGGTCCTGTGAGATAAACTTTATCGATATAGGCCACATCGCCAACCTTATCGTACCAAAGTACATCATCCAGCTGCTTCTTCACGATATCAAAATTATGCCTCAGATTCCGTACCTGATTCTGAAGAGCTTCAATCTCAGTTTGTTCTTCCTGGGCCTGACTAACTCCAAATACAGCGATTAGGGCAAGGGTAAAGATCCATCTCATATTCGTATCAATTTTTTTAAATAAACTAAGTGATCATCAGCGGGAGTGATAGAAGAATTAAGATGAAGAGTGGATAGGAGGGTTTAATGGCAAGAGATTGAATGATTTTCAGAAATATTCCATTCAAATCAATGTCCATTGGAAAGGTAATTTTCCTTTGAACTAAATATGGACTACATTACTCCATATGATAAATCAGATGAAATTTAGACTTTCTCTTTTCGCCTTAATGCTTTGTTCCAGTATTGCTTTGGCACAAACAAAAATACCACTGAGAAATAGTTTGAGTACAGAAACCCGTGCTATTCGCACAAATGTACCCATGACTAATTCCATCCAAAAAGCCTTCGCTTCGGGTACCCGTGATTTCACAGGTAAGCCAGGGCCAAACTACTGGCAAATACAGGTAGATTATGACATACACGCCAAATTGAATCCCAGGACTCAAACCATTACGGGTACGGAAACCATCACCTTATCAAACAATAGCCCGGATGAAATGAATATGATCGTGCTAAAGCTGGATCATAATATTTTCAGAGCTGATGTCCCAAGAGGATCTTCAGTTCCAGCGGAAACTACAGAAGGAATGGTGGTGACACGGATCACTGTAGATGGGGAAAACGTAGATCTAGCTCCAATGCCTAGGCCATATAGAAGAAATTCACCTCCTTATAAATTACGGCTAGAAGCGAGGGACTTGGATCAAACCGTAGCGAGGATTATGCTGGCCTCGCCAATACCTGCGAATGGTGTGGCGACCCTTGAAATCGACTGGCACACCAAGTTGCCAGGTGGAGAAAAAGGACAAGGGCATAGAATGACTCAAAGATTTGAGGATAGGCTTTTTCAGCCAACCCAGTGGTTTCCACGAATAGCAAAGTATGATGATTTAAGAGGCTGGAAAACACAGCCTTATCTTGGGCCAGCAGAGTTTTTTAACAACTTTGGTCGATTTGATGTGAAAATAGAAGTGCCTCAGGGCTGGCTGGTAAGTGGTACCGGGGTTTTGCAAAACCCAGAAGAAGTCTTGATGCCAGAGGTAATCGAAAGAATAGGTCAAATCACTGACTCGGACAATGACATTATGATCGTGACGGAGGAGCAAAGGGGTGCTGGAAAAGCTACCCGAGAAGGGGAGAGCCTAACCTGGCATTTTTCAGCCGAGCAAGTCAATGATTTTGCATGGGCTACTTCTGCAGATTATGTCTGGAAAGCTACGCGGGCTACTATTCCGGAAAATGGTCCCATTCCTATTCACATGTTCTATTTGCCTGAGCATGCTGCAAATTATGAGGCAACCGGTGCCGTGGGTAGACATGCTTTGGAATTCTACTCCGATCTATGGGTTCCATATCCATTTCCGCAATTAACCTATCAGGATGGCCCGAGCCTGGGAATGGAGTATCCTATGGTGATCAATTCAGATATAGGAGCGGCTGATCATGAAATCGCTCATCAGTGGTGGCCTATGATGGTTGGAACCAATGAAACCCGTTATGGGTGGATGGATGAAGGACTGAATATGTATATGAATATTCTGTCCAACAACCATAGCAGAGGTGAGCCATTTGATTTGGATGGACTTGGGATGCAATATGGGAATTTCAGTGGGGGAGAGGATGAAGCTACCATGATGTGGAATGCCAACTATGCTGGATCTGGTTATGGTTTTCAGACCTACGGCAAAGCCATGATGATGCTATCCATGCTTGGTGAAATAGTGGGAGATGATGAGGTCATCGCAGCGATGAAAGAATATGCTCGAACTTGGGCATTTAAGCATCCATCACCTTGGGATTTTGTCTTCTTCTTAAATAATGCTCTAGATCAAAATCTTGAGTGGTTCTGGTATTATTGGCTATGGACGACCGAATCGGTCGAAGGTTCAATTCAAAACGTAAGCATGGATGGTGACTTGACCAAAGTAAGTATCCAGCAAGCAGGAGAGATGCCTTCACCCATTGTACTAAAGGTTGAGTTCGAAAGATCAGGTTCAGACACAGGTTCCATGGAAAACGCGGAAATGCTAGATGATCAAACGGCTTTGGTTCGATGGCCGGCTAGTGTATGGTTTGATGGTTCCAGAACCTATGAAGCAGTGCTCAACTTTGGAACCAGAAAAATCAAAAAGATTACGTTGGATCCAAACCAAAGATTTCCTGACAGAGATTATTCAGATAATGTCTGGCCAAAGGAGATGAATTAAGAAAGCGAAGCATTAGAGCAAAAAGAATTGATAAAATAATCGATTGTGAGAAAGGCCTACAAACCATTATTCCTTCCCAAAAATCAAAAAATCCTGCGAGCCTCGATTGCACAAAAACAAGTCTTCTATACCATCCCCATTCAAATCCGCAAAGTCAATATCAAAACCTCTTCCGCGAATACTCTCGGGCAAAATACTGGGATCATCTGTAAACTTCCCTTTCCCATCATTTAAGTACACACTGAATGGACTCATCCCGCCAAACTGATCTCCATTGGTATTTCCGGTCATAATATCCATATCTCCATCCCGATCAATATCCAGAAAAGAAACACCAAAACATCGATTATTATCCTTAGGTAAATGTGTGGTTGTGATATCAGTAAAATTGCCCTTTCCATCATTTAGGAGCAACCTATTTTGTCTATCGGCATTCTCCACAAAGGCTGCCACATTTCCATATAAAAGATCTAAGTCTCCATCTCCATCGATATCCGCAACATCTACTTCTCTGCTTTCTTCGGGCGTATCACGATAGGGGAGCCTTTTGGCAGATTCATCAGAGAAGAATCCTTTTCCTGTATTGATAAGAATGCGGTTTGCATCTTCATTAGCAACCAGCAAATCCATATCTCCATCATTATCTATATCTGCCAGCGTAAGATCTTGGGTCACGTCGATAAAGGCTCCAAACCTTTCTTCAGTTTGATCTGTGAAATTTCCCTTGCCATCATTAATCAGGATTGCATTCTGACCATTATTCCCAATCAAGACATCTGTTGCACCATCCTCATTGATATCATACACCACCACAGAATTAGATGTTCCGGTAACGGGTATGCGATTCCCCGCATCTGAAAAAGTACCATCTCCATTATTCAGGTAGAGCTCATTGGTTTGATCGTCCTCACTGACCACGATTATATCCAGGTCTCCATCTCCATCAAAGTCTGCTATCCCTATATCTTCACTATCATGATTGACCTGTGGTATTCTGGCAGCACTTTCATTGGAGAATTTTCCCTTGCCATCATTAATAAGCAGAATATTCGGTCTGTGCTCATTGGCAATCAGAATATCCAGATCCCCATCCTGATCCAGATCAGCCAGAGCGGCATCCATAGAAAGCTGTTGCAAATCCTGGTAGGGGAGATGACTCAGGGTTACATCTTGATAGAGGGAACTGGATGTTTTGGGTTCTTGGGCCAAAGTGAACTGAGCAATGGAAAGAAGAAAGACAGGGATCAAGGCCGTTTTCATGAGGTGATGATTTATTGGAAATACAAAATACCGAATGGATTTAGTACCTGCACGATCCACATATTAAACTTGGCGATTTTCAGGAAATCAAAAGCCGCAAATGCTCACTGAATCAAAAATTACACATAGGATTATTTCTTTTGGCCACTGGCCAAAAATAGCCCATGCAACCATCAGCGTGTCCTTGGCATCTTAATGTAAACGATCGACATGTCACATACTTTTAGAGTACCACTATGCATGCTTCTGAGCATGTTACTGTTTGGTGTAGCCACCGCCCAAAACCAGACCCTATCGCCTGAACTCAAAGCCATTGATGAACTAGTTAAATGGCAGAAAGAATCTTTTGACGCGCCAGGAATGGCCGTGGGGATTATCAAAAACGGAGAAGTTTACTATACCGGTGCACATGGTGTCCAAGGCATAGGTACGCAAGCCCCATTGACCACCAAATCCCTATTTCATATGGCTTCGGTGTCCAAGCCTTTTGTAGCTACCGCCATGGTACAATTAATGGAGCAGGGCAAACTATCGCTTGATGATAAACTCATCGATCACCTGCCTTACTTTAGCATGGCTGATAAGCGCTACAAGAAGATTACTTTAGCCCAAATGCTCAATCACTCTTCCGGCATCCCCAATGTCCAGGATTATGAGTGGGATAAGCCACAGTATGATGATGGAGCTGCCGAACGCTATTCCAAAAGCTTTACAGAAGAGAACCTAGATTTTAAACCAGGTTCACGATTCTCCTACAGTAATGCTGCTTTTGATATCCTCTGCGATGTCATTGCCAAAGCTTCAGGCATGACCTTCGAGGATTACATGCAGCAATATATTTTTGAGCCGGTAGGCATGGTGAACAGTACTTTTTATAAGCCTGATGTTCCTGAATCGCTTGCCACCCAACCTCATGTTTTAGGCGATGAGATGAGTAGGGTAGTCAGTGAAATTTATCCCTACAACCGAAAGCATGCCGGTAGTTCTACTTTGCACTCCAATGTCGAGGATATGCTGCTTTGGGCAGAGGTCAACCTGAACAAAGGCATTATCAATGGCAAAAGAATCTATGAGGAAAGCTCTTATGATCTCTTGACCAGCCCTCAGGTTCGGGTAAATGATCGAAGGAATGTGGGCCTTAGCTGGTTCTTAAGTAATCTGAAAGTAAACAAGCTTGTTTTTCACAGCGGTGGAGACACGGGATATAGCACGCTCTTTGGTTTCTTTCCTGATACCCAATCGGCTGTGGTGCTCATGCTGAATATTGATGGCTTCCAGTCGGAGAATGGCGCCGGCGTCATTATGGCCAATTCACTTTTTGGGGATTCGCTTTCCCTGAAGCCACCTGTTCATTACAAGTTAAAGGACTACGTCTTAGAAGAGGATTTTGAAAAAGTAAAGCAGGTGTACTACGAAGAGCGGGATAGGGATCCTCAGCGATACCAAACTGATCCCGAATGGTTTGATGATCTGGGTTACTTATTGATGGATCGGGGTTATCCAGAAAAAGCTCTGGAATGCTTTCAGTTTATGGTGGAGCTGGAGCCCGACTATGCCGGCTGGTACGACAGTGTCGGCGATGCCTATGTCGCACTGGACAATACTCAACTTGCCATAGAGTGGTATAGAAAAGCCCTTGAAATCAAACCCGACCAGCAATTTACTATTGATAAGTTGGAGAAGTTATTGGGGAAGTAGATGGCATGCTGATGTGCGAGTAACTAATTATTTGCAACAGATTCTCCGCTGGACCAAATGAGTTTACTTTATTTGTTCTATAATTTATATTATGTTAAATAAAAATTTTAAATACCTATACAACCTCTCCAATAACCCTCCATTCAAGCTCAAGAGAATTCCCAGACACCACTACCCCTATGGCATAATCAGAAATAGTTCTCTTGAAAACAGAACTGTAATCCTTACCATCAGGAATATTCAAGTGTGGCTCGGTCATGGCATTTTTTACAAGTACATTTTCTAAAGGATATGTCAGGCCTTTACCAATTAACTTGATAAATGCTTCCTTAATGGTCCAGAGTCGGAAGAAAGCTTCGGATTTAGATAATCCCTCTGATTCCTTAATCAAGGAGATTTCCTCAGGTGCAAAAAAATGTGAGGAAATAAGCTCTGATTCAATCTCAGGATCCAGAAACTCTATATCCACTCCTAGATGCCCTTCTTTGGAAATTCCGTAAAGTACCTGATCCTTAGAGTGCGAAATATTGAAATAGAGTTTTTCTGTACTCATAGCAAGAAATGGCTTACCTAGCTTGGTATAGCCAATTCCTACGCTTCTGGGCGATTGATTTAAGTAATGTGCCAGAATTTTTCGTAGTAGCACCCTCCTTTTGATAAATCTGGTTCTGTGCTTTTCGTATTTGAACTGATCAGCGCGTTTTTGCTCCAATGGTGCCAGAATCTGAAAATCCTGATCCGGAATCTGAGTTAAATCGACTGTCCATAATTCGACTTTCATTCTGTTTCTGTTCTGGGTTGTCCGTTGTCAGTTACGTTATCCGTTTTCTGCCCACTGACACTGCCTACTTAATCCTTCCTTCATCCTTCAAAATTCAGCCTTCTCACTTCAAACTTCATCCTTCCACCTCGTCCCATTTCCTCAAATTCCGCTCGATCGCCTCATTCATTTGCGAAGCATAAGGTTCACGCATCAATTTCAAATGCGGTCCTTGGATTCGCTCCGTATCCACCACATTCACCAGTGGATCCCAACCGTAGGTATGTTTGAACTCGCTCGGTGTCGTAATAAGCAAGGTTTCCACGTCTACATGCTTTGGCTGATAAGCATACAGAAACTTCTTCAAAAGGCCCGTATCCTCAATCAAGACTGGTTTTTTCTCATTACTCACCTTTTTCTTAAGCTTGGAAAATAAGGTCGCAGGCTTCTTCCAAAGCTCCAGATGCGTGAACAGCTTTTTATATTCACCCTTTCCGAAAACCCGAGATTTATCAAAAAACAAAGGGGGATCAATCATAATCAGCTGCACCTTCTCTCCTGCTTCCTGAAGCTGCTTAGCCATCTCAAAAGCAACCACATTCCCTATGGAATAAGACAAGATTCTGAATGGTCCATTAGCTTGGACCTTCTTCATATCGTTGACGCACAGCCTGGCCACTTCGGGAATGTCCTTGGGAAGCTCATCCTTGACTAATTCTGGACTTACTGAAAGCAATCCATATACCGGAAAATCGGAAGAAAGTTGACGAGTAAGTTGGCTGTAAACCGTCTCATAATAAAACTCCGAATGAACACAGAAAAGTGGCTTTTCTTTACCAATTGTGGTTATTGGAATAACCCTTTTAATATCCTGATTATCAACGGTATTAGATGACTTTACTTTATCCGAAATAGAAGTAATGGAATCATTGATGCTTATGGGCTCAGCAAACTCAAATTTTTGATTTAATTCTGCTTCCACCTGCTGCCATTCATAAGCAGAGCCTCCATCCTTTTTAAAGTTATCATTTACCCCAATTAGCTTTTGCGAAAGCTGCTTTTCCCAAACTTTTAGAATCTCTAATTCCTGAAGATTCCTAGGTCTTTGGTATTGCTCATGTTCCAGGGAATTCACCAAAGTTTCCACCGTGGAATAGCGTAAAAACTGCTCAGGAGTAACTTTCAGACCTAATTCCCTGAGTCTCGCGATCACTCGAATACTTCGAAGCGAATTCACGCCTATATCGTTGAAATCAGCATTCACAGAAACTTCTTCCAATTCCAGAACATCGGCCAAGATATTGGCAACTTGATTCTGAAGGTAAGTCTCTGCTTTCTTTTCCTGAACTTGCTTTTCTTCCTTGGGACGTTTCTCGAATAATGTGGCCAGCTCCTTTTGATCCACCTTTCCATTCGGTAACAATGGAAATTCATCCAGCTGCATATAGGCCGAAGGAACCATATAACTTGGCAGCTTTTCCTGAAGAGATGCTCTTATTTCTTCATTATTTATATCTGAATTAGCCTTCCAGGCCAAAGCTATCTCGGGGTTTCCTGAATCGAGTACTATGGCAACAGATTTCTCTACCTGTTTAAGCGAATCTGTAAGATTTTGAATCTCGTTCAATTCAATTCGATGCCCACGAATTTTCACCTGATTATCGATCCTTCCAAGATATTCGATCAATCCACTTGATTGGATTCTTACCAGATCTCCAGTTCGATAAATCCTGCCCCACTGATCAGAATACTGGTTTTTGAGGAATTTTTCTTCCGTTTCATCAGCATCTAAATATCCTGATGCCACACCAGGCCCAGCAATACAAAGCTCACCTTGTAAGCCGGTAGGAACCAAACCTTGATTCTCGTTTAGAACATAGGCAAGAGTATTATTTGTAGCCAGACCTATCGGTGATTTATCCCAATGATCCGCTGCCTTAAATTCATGGACCGTGCACCAAACTGTGCCTTCTGTTGGCCCATATTCATTAAAAAGCCTTGCCTGAGGGTTAACTTCAAAATGTACTTGGGGTAATTTAGGAGGGCACCCCTCTCCTGCTACAATTACATTTTTTAGGCTTGGAGCCTTTGTCTGGGAAATAATCTCCTGATAAAGTGAAGGCAGCATCAAAGTATGGGAAACCTCTTCTCGCTCAATCAGTCTTGAGAGAGGGCTAGAATCCAAAGCTTCATTATCCCTAGAAATCACCAATTTTCCTCCCGTACAAAGCGTCCAATAAATACCGGCCACAGAACTATCAAAGGCAAAAGAGGAAACCATCAAATAGCTTTCCGGAGAATCAGAATAGTACGCTGTTCTTGCCTTGTACGAAGAATAAAGATTAGCATGTGAAATCGGAACTCCCTTGGGTTTATTGGTACTTCCAGAAGTAAAAATTAAGTATGCTAATTCCTTAGAATTATTATATTTAACTATTTGACTATCAATAGATTCATTATCTGATATTGAATTAATATCTAATATCTGAATAGTTGAGTTAGTACCTTTAAAAACTTGCTCCTTACAAAGCACTAATTCGCAGGATGATTCTTCTAAGTACTGTTGAATTCTTTCATCCGGATACTCTGGATCCAGGGCAAGATAATATCCTCCATAGCGCAGTACTCCAAACATACAAACCACGTACTCAACGGATCGATTTACGTAGATGCCGATCGGTTTTTCACGATCAATATTTTTCTCATTTAGTGCTTTGGCCAAAGCTCCGCTTTTCTGATCTAGTTCGCCGTAAGTCAACCGTTCGTCTCCGCAAACTAATGCTATCTTATCCTTTGAATCGGTAAAAGCATGTTCTAAATCTTCCAGAATACTACCCTCTGGCTCGGGATTAAAGCCATGAGATAGGCCAGAAGTGAGGTAGCTCCTCTCCTGCTCGGTTATCATCGTAAAATCTGATATTTCCCGATCTGGACCCCTGACTATTTCAAAAAGTAAAGCTTCGAAATGCTCAGAAAGTCTCTTAGCGAAGCTTGAATCAAACAAATCAAAGGCTATTTCAACTCCAATTTTAAATTCTCCTTCCCTTTCCCCAAAATGGTGAAGCGTGAGATCAAATTTGGAAACATCCATATCGATAGTTTCCATTTTTACCTTCAGACCAAACTCCTCAAATGGGTTTCCGTCCTTGGAATGTCCGACGAACATTACCTGAAAGAGGGGATTTTCACTTTGATCAGCTCGTATTCCTGATTGCTCAATCAGTTCTTCATAGCTCGGTCTTTCTCCTGTAAGGGCTTCAAGCGTGTCCTTTTTGATTTGCTCCAAAAGGGTTTTGAAGGACTTTGATGGTGGTAAATGACTTTGTATAACCTGAGTATCGACAAAATAGCCCACCATTTTTTTTAATTCTTCCTCTTCCCTGTTGAGCACCGGAATACCGACTGACACATCTTCCGCTCCCCCATACCGACTCAATAGAATTTGAAATGCCGTCAGAAACACATTAAAATCTGTGGTTTGGTACTCTTTTGCTAGCTTTTGAATGGGCTTTGTCAAACTCTTTGCGAGTGCAAATCGATGAAAAGAGCCTCTGTATGAAGGTCGCGATGGTCTTGTGTGATCAAGGGTGAGCTCTAAGGCTTCTGGCTTAGCAGAAGTGATACTGATGCCTGTGGCCTCTTTCACTTCTTTCTGTGACTCCCAAACAGTGAAATCGTGGAATTGAAGATTTTCGCTTGATCCTTCATTCGAAACACCTTTCAGACAATTAGAATAGATTTCCGCCAAATCCTTTTTGATTATTCCAATGGACCAAGCATCAATAACTATATGATGAAATGTGATTCCAATAATCGTAATCTCCTCATTCACTGGACAAATGGCCACCCGAACCAAAGGGTCCGATTCCAATCGAAAACCCTCACTGGCTTTGGCTTTCAGCCAGGCTCTGGCTAATTCATCCGACTGAGGCCCTTCTGATTCATGTAGCTCAAAAGTGGATCGCTTCTGATAAACGAGTCTCGGCTCCTCCTTGACTATCGCATAATTGCTTAGAAGGATTTGATACTTTTTACAAAGAACTTCTATTGCATCTAAAAATGCACCCTTGTTGAAACTATCAGCTGAAAAGGTCCAGTTTTCAGAGTAATTATAGACTGGACTATTTGGTACTTTTTGATATACAAGCCAAAGACGCTTTTGAGTCTGAGAAAGAGGATAGGAGTCCTGTGCCTGTGCTTTAGGAATGGATAATTCTACAGACTCCTCCCCTTCGGCATCATTAAAATCCAGCCATTGGTCGAGTAAGTCATCGGAATTTTCTTCCATTTATTTAAACAGGTTTACCAGCCAGGTCAAAAGCTTCAAATCGATATCGAAAGCCCTTTCAATCACCCAATAAGTCGCTATTGCTATAAGTGCTAGGGAAAATCCAACTAGTATTGCTGGATAGACCTTGCTTTTACTGAGGAACCATAGTATGGGAAAGGCAAGGAAGATTATGGTCAGCTGACCAATTTCCACTCCAATATTAAACCCAACTAATGAATAGACCAGATATTCACCACCCCTGGACTGCTCAGCAAGCACCGATGCAAAGCCAAAGCCATGGAATAGTCCAAAGACTAAAATGATCAGCCACTCTCTTTTGTTAAGGAATGGCGTGATATTATGATATGCCGCCATGGCAATGGAGACCGCAATAATCGATTCCACCAGTCTTGAAGACAAATTAATCACTTCTAAAGCTGCCAGACTTAGGGTAACTGAGTGAGCCAAGGTGAAAATAGTAATGATCTTCACCACTGACCAAAGAGCAGTTTTAAAGCTGTTTTGTGTATTAAAGTCAGTGTATTTAATTCCCATCCAGGAACCTTTAGGATCTTTTGGTCGGTAGACCACTACTGAAGGAATTAGCAAGGCAATTAAGAATAAAATGTGATCCAGACCGATCCAGATATGGTAAATTCCAGATTTAACCATGGCCATAAAACCAGTAAAAACGGATCCTTCTTCTATGTTGAGAGTCTGGTTAGTAGAGTTCGGACCATAGATTAATGAGGGCAAAGCCTCATTTGCAAGGACGCCCGTTTTCCAATTTCGTTCGATATGTAGTAAGGACTCCTGACCAGAAATTTCCTGCACAAAAATTTCGTCATAGATATCCATTTCAGAAGGAACTGGATTCATATTCGTCATGTCAAAATTGAACAGAATAAAGTCGTTCCCTCCTAAATCCAATATGTCTGTACCAGTGAAAATCAAATCATGATTTCCAGAGGCTGAAGTGAATTTTAGATTTTTAAGAATGTAATCCACCATGGTTTTTGTTCTTGGATCATCATTATCCGGATACTCCCCTGCTTCAAACTCGAATCCAAAGACCTGCTGAATATCACTTTTTCTAAGCTCTATTCTGCAATCCATTTTTCCCTCGTAAATGCTTAAGTATATGTAGTTTTGGTTAGGCTTATGTGCCTCTACAATCGGAGTCAGGAATAAGAAAAATACAAGAAATGCTAAACCTGTTTTCAATAAATTAGTTGTGGTCATGAATCAAATGTAGGGTGACGAAATGACAAAAAACCTAACAGAAATCAGGTTTAGATGTTTTTTTTAAGTCCGATAAAAGAAAAGAATTGCCACATTAATTCAAAGTGGTATATTGAGAATTGTCTTTTTCCAAGAATGAATAAAAATCAAGAAACAATCATAATTGACAGTGACGCTGTCAATGAAATTATTATCAAAAAGGGCTTGAACAAAGTGATGGATGATTTGACATCCTCACTGGAAAGAGCTCTTTCTGAGTACAATAGCGAAGATACACATATTCCAGCTCGTTCCGGGTTTAACTATAAAAAGCCATTTCTGGGACTGGTAGAATGGATGCCATTAATGAAAAAGGGAGAGGAAGTTGTAATCAAGGTGGTAGGGTATCATCCTGAGAATCCAGAGCTTTTTAAGGTCCCTACCATATTGTCAACCATATCCAGTTACGACACCCATACAGGCCATTTGAATCACCTCCTTGACGGGGTGTTGTTAACTGCCTTAAGAACTGGAGCTTCTAGTGCTGTTGCCACAAAGCTTATGGCAAATCCAGACTCCGAAATTCTTGGAATAATAGGTTGTGGTGCCCAGTCTGTGACTCAAATTCATGCTATCAGCCGATTATTTGATATTGAAGAAGTGCTTTATTACGATTCGGATCAAGCTTCAATGGATAGTTTGAAGGAGCGACTTGCACCCATCGATCTTGATATAACTTTGCGTCAAGCAAGCATTGAAGAAATTCTTGAGCAGTCCGATATCATTTCTACAGCCACATCCATTGAGCCACATAAAGGGCCTCTTTTCGAGCAATATAACTGCAAAGCTCATTTACATATCAACGCTGTCGGTGCAGATTTCCCAGGTAAGTTTGAGCTACCCAAATCTCTGCTACAGAATTCAAAGGTTTGCCCTGATTTCCTCGATCAAGCGGTAATCGAAGGAGAATGCCAGCAACTTGAAAGCAGCGATATAGGTCCTAGCTGGGTTGAGCTTATAAAAAGTGAGGAACTACAGCAGGAATACAAATCTTCTGTCACTGTTTTTGATTCTACGGGATGGGCTCTAGAAGACCAGGTGGTCGCAGATCTTTTCGCAGATTATACGAAGGAACTGGGCCTTGGCACCAGGATGAATATCGAATCTTACTCCTCCGATGAGAAAAATCCATACGGAGCAATACATCAATTTTCACGTCTTTCAGATTCATAATTAGAGGTTTCACCCCCATCTAAATATGATTCATATCAGTTTTCCTAAACAAAATCGATTTGAGAAGTGTAAGGAAGACTGCGTCAAATATCTTTAGTCGTACTGAAAACGATTTCATCACTACCATCAATACCTTTTTATGAGTAAACGATTACCACTACTAGTTTTATTTTCCCTTTTTCTATTAAGTACGGCCTCAGCCCAAGACCTTCGAGGTCGTGTTTTAGATGAAAATAGCTCACCAATAATAGGCGCTTACATTATTCATGAGGGATCAGAGCATCATGCACATACTAATCCTTCTGGATATTTTGTACTTCCTGGAATAAAGGTGGGCGAATTTATTCAGGTTACACATGTGGGCTATGCTTCGCAAAACATAGAAATCACGGATCTATCTAAAGAGATCACCGTCAGATTAAAGGAAACTGCTATCCAGTTGGATGAAGTGGTTTTCAGCCAGGACATTAACCCTGTACAGACACTTTCGCGAGTTGATCTGAAGCTTAATCCAGTTAGTAATTCTCAAGTTATACTAAGGAAGGTTCCAGGGCTTTTTATTGGTCAGCATGCAGGTGGTGGAAAAGCAGAACAGATTTTCTTACGAGGGTTTGACATAGATCATGGTACCGACATCAATATCACGGTGGATGGAATGCCTGTAAATATGGTTTCTCATGCTCACGGTCAGGGATATTCGGATTTACACTTTGTGATACCAGAAACAATTGAGCGAATTGATTTTGACAAAGGCCCTTACAATGCAGATAAAGGAAACTTTGCTACTGCAGGTTATGTGAACTTTCAGACTAAAAGAGCCTTAGACAAGAGCTCAGTGACCGTAGAAGGTGGAAGCTTTAATACGACTAGGACTGTGGGTCTTTTTAATTTGGTCAATGAAACCAAGAATCACGCTTATGTAGCTGCAGAATATCTTTCCAGCGATGGTCCATTCGAATCAAGTCAAAATTTCAATAGGTTGAACCTGATGGGTAAGTATGGATTGACATTGGACGATGGCTCAGATATTAGTTTGATCGCTTCCTATTTTACAAGTAAATGGGATGCTTCAGGGCAAATTCCTGTTAGAGCTGTGCAAAGCGGTCAAATCACCAATTTCGGTGCTCTGGATGATACTGAAGGCGGAAGCACCAGTAGAATGAACCTTGCCTTGAATCATTCAAAAATGATCAATGACAAGCTTTACATTAAAAACAACGTTTTCTACAGCACCTACGATTTTGAGCTCTTCTCAAACTTCACCTTCTTCCTGGAAGATAGCGTAAACGGTGATCAGATCAGACAGAGAGAAGATCGTCAGCTTTTCGGTGCCGAATCAGCTGTTACCTATAGCGATTATTTTAATGGCGGAGATTACGCCTTAACGGTAGGTGTTGGTTTAAGAAGTGACTTCAGCGATGACAACGAACTGGCTGGAACTAAAAATCGTGACAGTGTAAGATTTGTGACCCAAAGAGGAGATATCACAGAAGGTAATTATTACGCTTTTGCCAACTTCGATTTGAACTTAAACAGGCTCCGAATCAATCCTGGAGTCAGAGTGGATTATTTCAGATATCTATATCAGGATGAATTGACACCGGAGTATGATCCTAATTCATTAACTGCGGCTGTAGTCAGCCCGAAACTGAATTTGATTTACACCGCCTCTGATGGGGTGCAGCTCTTTCTTAAATCAGGTATTGGATTCCACTCCAATGATACCAGATTGGTGCTTGAAAGACCGAATAATGAGCAAATTCTTCCTCAGGCTTATGGCGTAGATCTTGGTGGTAACTTTAAGATTGCTCCTCGATTCCTGGTTAATGCGGCACTTTGGTATTTAAGGCTTGAGCAAGAATTCGTGTATGTTGGAGATGCTGGTATCGTAGAACCTAGTGGTCGAACAGCAAGAAGAGGAGTTGATTTAGGAATAAGGTGGCAAGCGGTAGACTGGTTGTATTTTGATAGTGACTTCACTTACTCCTATGCCAGAAGTATTGACGATCCGGAAGGAGAAAACTTGATTCCTTTGGCTCCGAGAATTACGACAACTGCTGGTTTGGCAGTTGAGAAAAATGGCTTTGCCGCAGCTCTTCGAGCAAGGTATCTACAGGACAGACCAGCGAATGAAGACAACAGTGTAGTGGCGGAAGGTTATACCATTCTTGACCTGAATGCTAACTATAAGTTCAATGCATTTACTGTTGGTTTCATAATTGAAAACTTGTTAGATTCCGATTGGAAGGAAACCCAGTTTGATACAGAATCTCGAATCAGGCTAGCTGATGGTTCATTAGAAGCAGAACCTGTAAGCGAGATTCACTTTACACCTGGTACCCCTTTCAACTTTAGAGGTTTTGTGAAATTTACATTTTAATTAATGGATTTTAGTTGGAGCGAGGAGCAATTGAAGCTAAAGCAAGGAGCTTCGGAGTTTGCGAAGGAGAATCTAAATAAAGACGTAAGTCAAAAAGAAAGAAACAACATCTTCCCTACCGAAGAGTGGAAGAAGTGTGCTGATTTCGGTGTATTGGGATGGCCATTTCCAAAGGAATATGGAGGAGGCGGTTTTGATATTATGACCTCCGTTTTAATGCTGGAAGGATTTGGATATGGAAGCGAGGACAATGGACTCCCCTTTTCTCTCAATTCGCAAATGTGGAGTACCCAGGTTGCGATTAATGCCTTTGGTTCAGAAGAGCAAAAGCAGAAATACTTAAAGCCCTTGATATCCGGTACTGTTGGAGCCTTTGGTATCACGGAGAATGATACGGCAGGTTCCGATACTTACGGGCTTCAAATGACCGCTGAAAAGACTGATGGTGGATATATCCTGAATGGAGAGAAACATTACATCACCCTTGCTCCGATTTGTGAGATAGCTGTAGTCTTTGCAACGACCAATCCAAAGCTGGGGAGATGGGGTATTACTGCCTTTATTGTAGACACCAGCATGGATGGCTTCTCAAGAAGCGAGGTCAGGGACAAAGTAGGCATGCGAACCACCCCTATGGGTAACTTGTACCTAAAGAATTGTTTTGTTCCAGATGAAAACAGGCTAGGCAAAGAAGGCGCAGGTTTAAGTTTATTCACCTCTGCGATGGAATCCGAAAGAGGATACATCTTTGCGAGCCAAATCGGGAGAATGCAAAAGCAGCTTGAAAATGCAATTGCCTATTCCAATGAAAGAAAGTCATTTGGCCAAAACATAGGTAGCTTCCAATCTGTTTCAAATCGGATTGCCAACATGAAACTTAGACTGGAAACTTCAAAAATGCATTTATACAAGGTAGCATATTTGGATCATCATGATTTGCCATTGATGGAAGAAGCAGCTATGGCCAAGCTTTATATCAGTGAGGCCTTTGTAGATTCAAGTACAGATATAATTCGAATTTTTGGTGCAAAGGGCGTGGTGACGGAATACGAAATCGAGAGGGATTTGCGCGATGGTTTAGGAGGTTTAATCTATTCTGGAACGTCAGATGTCCAAAGGAATATTATAGCTAAATTGAACGGCGTACAGTGAATTCCAAGAGTACTATATTAAGTGAGCTTCTAACAGCAGGTGCTCAAAAAAATCCAGACAAAGTCGCCTTCAAGAGTTCGTCAGGTCAAATAACCTATTCAGATTTGGATAGAAAGACGAACCAGATTGCACATTGGTTGATTGCCAATAATGTCAAAAAAGGTGAGCGGGTGGGAATTCTCATTGAAAAGAATATTTACACCGCATATGGCCTATATGGCATCCTTAAAACAGGGGCTGTAATAGTAGCTTTGGACCCTGCTCAGCCAGCTCATAAACTGAAAGCGATTATCGAGGATTGCGGAATTAAGGTGGTACTTTCTATTCCAGCACATCAAAGAATCCTTGATCAAATTGCTGGACCCAATCTTCTTGAACTTGGTTCCAACTTGGAAATTTCCTGGGAGCAAGTATTCGCTGGATACAGCACAAAACCACTCAATACATCAATCCACCCAACTGACAACGCCTACATCATTTATACCTCGGGCTCAACAGGAGAACCTAAAGGAATTGTTCATACGCATGAAAGTGGCTTAGCTTATGCAAGGCAATCTTCAAAATTGTATGAGGTGACCGAAGATGATGTAATAGGAAATGTTGCTTCGCTCCATTTTGATCAAAGTACCTTTGGTTACTTCTCCGCTATGTATGCATGCTGTACCGCATATATATTCAGCCAAAGCGAGTTAATCATGTTGGGGAGTTTTTGTGAGGCCATTCGTGAAAACGAGATCACCATTTTATATTCTGTACCATCACTATTTATTTCACTTATTCGTGGTGGTTTTGACTTAGATTTTCCATCTGTTAGATGGATCAAATATGGAGGGGAGTCCTTCCCTCCTGCTTTGGTTAATGAGCTATTGAGAAGGGCACCAAGAGCAAGGCTTTCGAATGTCTATGGCCCAGCCGAGGTAAACCAATGTACCTTTTTCACGATTGAACATCCGGTAAACGAAAAGAAAGAAGTTCCGATTGGTAAGATATGGGACAACACAGAATTCCTTCTTTTAGGATCAGATTCCAAACCTGTTTCAAAGGGTGAAAAGGGTGAGCTTTTGATCAGTTCTGTAACCATGATGACGGGTTATTGGAATAATGATCGGCTGAATAGCAAAGCCTTCCATTATGAGACTATAAATGGAAAAGAAAGGCGATACTACCGAACTGGAGATCAGGCCTACTTAAATGAAGATAATGACCTTGTCTTTGCCGGTAGAATAGACCGAATGGTAAAGATTAATGGCTACCGTGTAGAGCTTGGATCTGTAGAGCACTCTTTGATTCAGCTTCCTGAAATAAAAGATGCAGCAGTATTTACCACGACAAAAGACGGGGTCAAGGAGCTTTGCGCAGCATTAGTATCGAATGGTGAACCCATGGATATTAAAGCCTTAAAAAAGAAGCTCATGAAGATGCTCCCAAAACAAAATGTCCCAAAACATCTCTTTGAAATGCCCTCCATGCCCCATTCAGATAATGGAAAGGTGCATTACAGGGAGTTAGAAAAGCAGTTTAGCAATTAAGTATGTTGAGCTCAAAGCAAATATCTGAATACAGGGATCGAGGCTATTTAATCCTTAAAAATCTTCTTGAAAAAGATGAGTTTGTCAAGATTGAAAAGGCCATAGAAGACATTGAGGAGATGGATGGTCCTGAGTTCTACAGAGAAAAAGATTCCAGAAAGGTTCGTACTATTTTTGCCCCTGAGAAATTTCATGATGCAATTCAGGAACTAGTTGATAATGAAAAAATCAGAGGTATAATTGGGCAGCTGATCAATAGCGAATTCTATCTTTTCCAGTCAAAGCTAAATTCAAAAGCTAGTCTTCAGTCTGGTGTATGGAGCTGGCATCAGGACTTTAAATTCTGGAGGGAAGATGGAATGCTCCAGCCGGATGCTTTGACCTTAGCGATATTTCTTACGGATGTGGACATTTCAAATGGGCCAATTTTGGCAATTCCAGGTTCACAGAAGTACGGCGAAGTGGAGTCTTTCCTAAATAATCCTGATGGCGTTCACGATGAGAATTTAAAATATCTCATCAAGCAAGAAACTTTAGCGAAAATGGTAGATGAGTTCGAGCCGATCACCCCTCTTTTGGGAAAAGCCGGAGATGCCGTGATTTTCAGTAGTAACATACTCCATGGGTCGTATCAAAATATGGGAATAGTGGATCGAAAGCTGTTAATGTTCACTTTTAATCCGACCCATAACATTAAAGAAGTAGAAAATCCAAGGCCAGAATACATGGTCAAAACAGATAAGAGAGTTTTAAATCTACAGTCATGATTCAGGAAATAACAAATTACATAAGCGAAGAAATTGATACTGATATCACTGCAGAGGAGGAACTTTTGAGCAGTGGTCTAATTGACAGCATCACCATAATGAAGGTGATTGCCTTTATAGAAGAGACGTATGAAGTAAAGGTGCCACCACAAGACATGGTGATCGAAAACTTCAACACTGTACAATCCATGAGTGACTACCTCAAGGGACAGTTACAGAATTAATTATATTTATACGTGACTCAAGACTCCCTTATCACCCTTACTGGCAGTCAAAGCAGTATTTGGGCAGGACAAAAGCTGTCCCCTACCTCAATTTCGAATTATCTTCCTCATACATTTGAGATTGAAGGTGAAATCGATCCTGTTCTCTTCAATCTTGCATTTAGAAAACTCCTAGATCTGAATGATGCCCTCAGAACAGTTTTCATTGAAACCGAAGAGTCTGAAGTTCAACAGATGGTTCAGGAGAAGATTGATTATGACATCGAGTTATTCGAGGTCCAGGTTTCTGATTTAAAAGATTTTATTGATAGAAGAATTCAGGAACCCATCAATTTGGGAATCAGGCCTTTCGACTCGATTCTTATCAAAATCGAGCCTAAGAGGTTTATATGGTATTTGAATGTCCACCATATTGTTGCAGATGCCACCAGTTTCAAGGTTTTATTTGAACAGCAGTCAATAGAGTATTTTGCTCAATCTGAAAGATCAGAAGCTAGCCGCCATAGAGAATCGGCCAGCTTCAAAGAATACAGAGAATTTGAAGCAAAAAAGAGTCAAAACAAAAAATCTAATAATGAGGATTATTGGGGTACCAAAGGGCAAATAAACTCAAAGAAACCTAAACTCTATGCCCATTCTGAGGACTCTTCCAGAAAATCTGCTAAAAGAATTAAGCTTCCAATTGATGAAGTCCTAAAAAAGAGATTGGATGAAAAGGTTAGCAAGGACTCCTATCGTTCCCTCAACCCCGATCTTACCAAATTTACTATTTGGGCCACTGTTTTTGCTTCCTACATATCCAGAGTTTCTGGTGAGAGCGTCATCAGATTAGGAAGCCCATTCCCGAACCGAAACCTGTCTAAGTACAAAGGAACCGTGGGTCTCCTTATTGAGGTCCTCCCTTTTGATATTCAGGTGGATAGCGAAGACACTTTCTTGACTCTATTTCAAAAGGTTAGAAATGAGTTGTTTGATTTTTTTAAGCATGGACACACGGGAGCTCAAACCCTTCAAAGCTCAAGAGGAATTCATTTTGTAGTCAATTATATTCCCCTTCATTTTGGTGATTTTGGACCTTTTCCAACTCGAACTAAATGGTTGTTTCCCGACGAATTAGACGAAAGCCATCAAATTAGACTACAAGGATTTGATTTCAATAGCCCTTCAAATCACGATTTCTACTTTGATATCAATGAGCGATACTTCTCAGATCAAGGATTGAGCTGGGCACCTGAACATTTTGTGAAAGTATTTAAGGCTTTCCTTGATGATGATTCCCAAAAGTTATCAGAGGTTAATTTGATTGAAGAAAAGTGGGCCAATGAAGAAATAATCCACACAGAGGCTGTTCCTCTTGGAACAAAGTTGGCAGAATCTTTCGCAAAGAATGAAACTCAAATAGCTCTTTCTAAAGATGGAAATACCATTTCTTATCAGGAGCTAGATGAGCTAGTAGAAAGACTGGCTGGTGCATTACACGCTAAGGGAATAGGAACAGGAGATATCCTCGTAATACATAAGCCCAGGTCTATCGAGTACGTTGTGGCTGTTTTGGCTACCCTTAGGTTAGGTGCCAAATTTGTTCCTATGCCCGTAGATCTTCCTCCATTAAGGAGGCAAAGTATTCTAGAAGGACTTAACCCTAAACTTATTTTTACCACGAAAAATGATGAGCTTTCTAAGTGGCGTCAATTTGATTTTAGTTTATCCCAATTAAAGGAATTACCTCAAGTTGATTTAGGGAACATTAGTCCGAACAACAGTGGATATATTCTATTTACCTCAGGATCCACAGGTACCCCAAAAGGAGTAGAAATAGGGATCGATTCTCTTTCTAATTATGTCGAGCAGGCAAAAAATCTTTATGCTAGTGAAGACAGGATAAACATGCCCCTATTCACTTCAATAGGGTTTGATCTTACCATCACCTCTGTTTTCCTTCCTTTAGTGACAGGAGGCGAAATTCATATTTATGAAGAAAGTGCTTCAGGTCCGGATCTTTCTATCCTCGAGGTAATTAAAAACAAAAGGATAAATACCATTAAGCTTACGCCATCACATGCCCGATTGCTTAAAGATGGCACCTGGAAAGATTCGAAGATATCTTGCGTGATCTTTGGAGGGGAGAATCTTGAAACAAGCCTAGCGAAGGAGATTCAGTCGGAATTGGGAGCAAAAGGAAAAATATTTAATGAGTACGGCCCTACCGAGGCTACAGTAGGTTGCATAGTCCACGAATTCGATTCAAAAGAGGATCATTCTTCGGTGCTAATTGGTAAACCAATTAATGGCTGCGATTATCTGATTTTGGACAGTGCTAAAAACAGAGTTCCTGTTGGAGTACCTGGAGAGCTTTATCTTTCAGGACCTGCATTAGCCAAAGGCTATTGGAACAATCCCGATGCGACTCAAAAAGCTTTCTTCTACTCCCCTTTTCAAGAAAAGGAGATCATTTACAAAACTGGAGATTTGGTGAGGCAACATGAGAATGGACAGATAGAGTATTTGGGCCGAATCGATGAGCAGATAAAACTTAATGGTGTAAGAATTGAAAGTCAGGAACTAGAGTCTGTAATAGCTGAATATGCGACCATTCAAGAGGCTCATATAGTTGTGGCGGATGCCAATCAGGATCATTACGAACAGCCTGAATTCTACTGTAGTAATTGTGGAATTCCATCCAACTATCCTGGAATCACTTTTAACCAAGACAGAGTCTGTAGTCTGTGTGAATCCTTTGAGGATTACCAAAGGAATGTTTCCTCATACTTTAAATCCTTTGATAACCTGAAATCGGAAATCCTGGGATTAGGAGAGAATAGAGAAACCGGATATGACTGTCTAATGCTATTAAGTGGCGGTAAAGACAGCAGCTATGCTCTGGCTAAACTTGTTGAGTTAGACTTAAAAGTATTGGCTTTCACTTTAGATAATGGATTCATTTCTGATAATGCTAAAGCAAACATAGACCATGTAACCAGCCGCCTAGGGGTGGATCACGTTTATGGCACAACAGAAGCTATGAATGCTATTTTCAGAGATAGTATTGAAAGACATCAGAATGTGTGCAATGGGTGTTTCAAAACGGTTTATACACTAAGTACCAAGCTTGCCTTAGATAAAGAAATACCCGTTATCGTTACAGGGCTTTCAAGAGGGCAATTTTTTGAAACCAGGTTGACTGAAGAGCTTTTCGTTAAGGAAAATTTCGATCCTTCTGATATAGACAACATCATTCTGGAAGCTAGGAAATCATATCATCGCAGCAAGGATGCTGTCAGTGAATATTTAGATGTTTCCATGTTTGAGACTGATGAAGTTTTTGATAAAGTCTCCTTCATCGATTTTTATCGATTTAGTGATGTGAGTCTTTCAGAGATGATGCAATATCTCGAAGAAAAAATTGGATGGAAAAGGCCTGAAGATACCGGTAGAAGTACCAATTGCATCATAAATGATCTGGGTATCTACGTTCATAAGAAGAGAAAGGGGTATCATAATTATGCCTTCCCCTACAGTTGGGATGTGCGGGTAGGACATAAGAAAAGAGAGGAAACTATCGATGAGCTTAATGATCATCTTAGTCAGGAAGAGATTGATCAGTTAATGGATGATATTGGCTTTCATGAGCCAAAAAGCAAAAAGGAAATAAGAGCCTATTTCAAAGGAAGTGATAAAGTAGACTTGAATGATCTGGTCCATCACATGTCTGATCACTTACCACAAAATATGATCCCTTCTAATTTCATTCAGGTGGATTCTTTCCCGCTCACGGCAAATGGAAAAGTGGACAAAACTGCCTTAGTAAAGCATGACTTTTCTACTGAAAAGAAGAAATCAGGACCAATTGTAAAACCAAAAAATAAGATTGAACAGCTAGTACATGACACCTGGGCCATGGTCATGAAAGAAGAGTCTATCGATGTAACCGATTCTTTCATTGCTCTGGGTGGAAACTCCCTGTTGGCAATTCGGATAGTTTCTCTCCTCAACAAGAGATTAAAACTCGATGTCGGTATTCAAAACTTCTTTGAACTAGGCACCATTAGAAGTATTTCTTCATTCATAGAGTCAGAAATTCGTGACCGCCTTAGTTCTCGGCAAACCTAGGATTCAACCATTGCTACGAACCAATAGTATGGATCTAGGGAAAATCTTTAGCTTTGACGTTAATGAAGTTTAAAGCAGGAAGCCTGGGTTTATATTTGGGTCCATTGGCCTTTGTTTTGGTTTACTTTTTTGGAGATTCTCCGGACCTGAATAAAGAGGCTCAGACCATGCTGGGAATTGCTCTTTGGATGGCTATTTGGTGGATTACGGAAGCCATACCTATTGCTTCTACAGCTTTCCTCCCACTCGTTCTTTTCCCACTGTTTGATCTACTCTCTATCAAAACTGCATCTGCAAATTATATGCACCCGACAGTTATGCTGTATATGGGTGGATTTCTTTTGGCAACAGGTATAGAGAAATGGAATCTTCATAAAAGAATCGCTCTGGGAATTATCAACCTGATAGGCTCAGACATGCGGAAAATTGTTTTGGGCTTCATCTTGGCCACAGGACTTCTTTCTATGTGGATATCAAATTCCGCAACCTCCTTAATGATGCTTCCTATCGGAATCGCTGTAATCCTTCAGTTAAAAACTCAAATCGGGGATCAAGATGAGATTCAAGGTGATAATCTTGGAAAGAACATCATGCTTGGCATTGCGTATGGGGCATCTATTGGTGGAGTAGCCACCTTAGTCGGTACACCCACAAATGCTATTATGACTGCTGTAATTGCTGATCTTTATGGATATACCATTGGATTTGGTGAGTGGTTTGCCTTTGGTCTTCCTTTAGCTCTTTTCCTTCTATTTTTCTGTTGGTATTATTTGGTCAATTTTGCCAACCCCTTACCTAAGAAATTTGAAATAAAAGGTGGCAGAGATGTCATTCAACAACAGCTGATGGCTCTTGGCAAAATGACCTATGAGGAGAAAAATGTAATCATAGTTTTTGGCTTGGTTTGTTTTGCGTGGATTACGAGATCCTTTCTCCTTCAACCCTTCATTCCTGAAATCAATGATACGGTCATAGTATTGGTTGGAGTAATCTTACTTTTCATTCTACCCTCGAAAGATGGTGAAGACCGAATTCTGGATTGGAAAACGGCGGAAAGAATTCCATGGGGAGTATTAATTCTTTTTGGTGGCGGATTAGCTTTGGCCGAAGGCTTCCGAGAAACAGGATTAGCTGAATGGATCGGTCAAAGATTTACACTAATTGAAGGCATTAGCCTTTTCTTACTTCTACTGATCATCATTGCATCAGTGAACTTCCTTACCGAAATCACCTCTAATGTAGCTACTGCTTCGATGCTCTTGCCCATTTTAGCTTCAGTGGCTTTAAAGCTTGACCTTCATCCATTTGGCCTTATGGTAGGTGCAACTTTAGCGGCGAGCTGTGCTTTTATGCTTCCTGTGGCCACACCTCCAAATGCGGTGGTCTTCGGTTCGGGGTATCTCAAAATGAAGGATATGGTTAGATCAGGTTTTTGGCTGAACATCCTTTCTATAGCCCTAGTCACGCTTATGGTATTTTTTATCCTGCCACGAGTTTGGGGTATTGATCTTCTTGAATATCCATTCTAAGGATTTTAAGGCCTTTTGGTAGCCCAAAGCTATTCTCGTCACATAAATCACCTAACTGGTCACAATTTTTTGATCGCTTTTGACACTCACAGTATTCTTGAATTACCGTTTGGATGAGCGATGAAAACTAAAACCAGCTATTTGATTCTAATTGTCGTGGGGATGATCTACAATCTCCTCACGGCACTTGGTTTCAAAGTTTGTAGTTCCGGTTTAATCGCTGAAATCTTTGGTAGTCTTTAATTGAATCTAATTATTTGTACCCCATGATAAACATCAAAGAGAAATCGCTGAACTTTCGCCAGATAGAATGGTGGGTAGTCACTTTTCTATTCTTAATCGTAGTTCTGGTTAATATCCTGAACATAGGAAGCACCCAATTCAAATTTCAGGACGAACGATTAATTGAGTACTTCGCTAAGGTTATCATCCCGCTCACCTTCTTTATAGTCTTTTATCTGGTTCATATGCGGCTTTTACCAGGATATCAAAAGACCAGGAAGCTCTTTGTGCTCATTGCCTACAGCATCCCACTAGTAGCAGTCTCCTACCTGATAATTACACTGTTTTCCATAGGTGCTGAAATCACAGGGTCACCATTTACCCCCTATTATTTCAAGACGGTTGGAATTTACATCGGATATTTAGTATGGGTTTTCTTGCTAAAGCAAGTCTTTTATCCACCAAAAATGTCCGATTATAAGCTCTACAATGGGCTTAGACTCGGAAGTATTTTGTTCTTCCTCGTTCTATTCATGGAGCAAATGTCTATGCTTTTACCAAGAAGTATGGGCGCTATTATCGCTATTCTCTTGGTCGGGTCAGTATTCGTAGTTCTGTTCAATTATCTACTGATTTACAGAAAGCGAAAAAGAGGAAAAAACCGACAAGCCAACTTCTTTAACATCATTTTAGTGGTGGTCCCTTCCGGGATGTTCATCATCGGAGCTACAGCAGAGCAACAGCCGATTTTACTTCTAATTGGAATTGGAATTGCGCTTTTGATTCAGCTTGTTCTTATTCCACTTTCTAATTTCGCCTTCAATAGATATTTCGGGATCAAGAAGCAAATTGATACACTTACCCATCAAGTGGATTTAGGCTCAGCAAATCTCAGTTTTCTTAAGTCTCAGATTAACCCGCACTTCCTTTTCAATGCCCTGAATACACTTTATGGAAGTGCATTAATTGAGAATGCTGAAAAGACTTCAGATGGCATTCAAAAGCTCGGTGACATGATGCGCTTCATGCTTCATGAAAATCAGCTTGATAAAATACCATTAAAGCGGGAATTGGAGTATCTCCAAAATTATCTCGATCTACAGATGCTGAGATTCAAGAACGAGGAAAATCTGGATGTAGATATTCAGATAAATACTGATCCTTGCGAAGGGAAAATTGCTCCAATGATGTTAATTCCTTTCGTTGAAAATGCTTTCAAGCATGGGATCAGCACCAAGAATAAATCATGGATCAAAATCAATCTAAGATGTCTCAATGGATCCATTCATTTGGATGTAGTGAATAGTATTCATCCTCCAAAAGCGCTGCAGGATCCAAAGGATGAATCAGGAATAGGTCTGGATAATGTGAGGAAACGACTGGCTGTCCTCTATCCTGCTAAACATGAATTAAACATTGTAGCGAATGATTCTGAGCATTTCGTACATTTCTCTCTACAATTGGACTAAGCATGATTAAAGCTATTGCGATTGATGATGAGAGTATGGCTCTTGAAGTCGTTAAAGCTCACGCTTCAAAAGTCCCTTTCCTGGATCTCACTGCCGTCTTTTCTGATGCCATTGAGGGACTTGAGTATCTAAAGAACGAGAAGGTCGATCTGGTTTTCCTGGATATAAATATGCCAGACATTTCAGGCATCGACTTAGCGGCTATGTTGCCAAAGGAAACCCTTGTAATCTTTACCACAGCCTATTCTGATTTCGCAGTGAAGGGTTTCGAACTAGAAGCCACAGATTACCTTTTAAAACCCTTTCCATTAAGTCGTTTTTTGAAATCATGCCAGAGAGCACAGGAATGGAAGGAATTACAACCTTCTGATGGTCCTGATCACCTGTTCATCAAGACCTCTGAGGGTAAAATAAAAATTAGCTTTGGAGATTTACTCTTTTGCGAAGCAGCAGGAAACTATGTGACTTTTCAACTTGAAGATCAAAAGCTGATTTCGAGGATGACGTTTAAGGAATTAGAAAGTATGCTGCCGGATTACTTCATTAAAACGCATCGATCCTATCTAGTAAACAAAAGAAAACTAGATAGGATCGAGCGTCATCAGGTCCACCTGGGCAAATATGTAGTACCGATCAGTGTGACCTTTTCAGGAGTTTTGGATTGAGTTACTCCTGAACCCTCACACCTTTCATTTCAAACATATTGAGCATTGACCCAGATGCATTATCCTCATCAACTTCTGAAAGTGTAATGGACACATCATATCCTGCAATAAAGAACGCGGCATTCAATGTACCATCTATAATATATACTGTATCCATTTCTGACTCAGCACCTGACATATCTCCGATAAAGAATCCGGTTGTAACTCCCTCAGATGTTTCGAATCTCATTGGAATTGTTGCATCTCCCTGAGGAGTTCCGTAAACGGTTACATTCCATCTTCCTTCAAAGTATTCTGCGGAAGAAAACTTATCGGATGAGATAAAGCTTGAGAAAATAATGACAAGTGCGGTAGCTAGTAATGTTCTTTTCATTTGTGTTAGTGTTTTTTATTTGAATCAAGAAGAAATTAAAAAGTTATCGAATAAACTAATCCAAGAAGATTTAATTGACATAAACAAAAAAACCATCCAATTTCTTGGATGGTTTTTGTCATTTTAAGAGCCTCCTATCGGGATCGCCCCGATAGCTATCGGGGCAATGACCTACTGATACTTTCTTTTTAGAGATTCTGCAATTTCAGGATACTTCAATAAGTTCTCCAAATACTTTCGGCTCTTTGCCCTTTTAATATGGGATTCGATCTTCATAGCTTGACCTTTAGAGTCACATGGAATTTTATGAAAGAGATTCCAGTCATCAGCCTTTATAGTAGATGCTGATTTATAGAAATGAGAATTATGTTGATGGATGCGCCTATCAAGGTCTTCTGTAAACCCAATGTAATAGGAATCCAATTTCTCTGAATGAATTATGTAGACATAGTAGACTAAACTTTCCACAGATAAATTTATCCTAAACAAAAAAAACCATCCAATTTCTTGGATGGTTTTTGTCATTTTAAGAGCCTCCTATCGGGATCGAACCAATGACCTACTGATTACAAGTTATAAAACCTATTTTTTTAATGAATTCTATTTATCTTTATTCTATTTTTAAACCACTGATTTTCAGTGTTTTTTGACTTAAAAATTAGAATTCCTTTTTATTCTCTTATTCAATTTTGTGTGAAAATTGTGTGAAAATGGACTGAAAACTAATATCTTGTGAGGAGTTGTGTGAAAATTGTGTGAAAATTTTTGCCTTCAAAATTGCCCCTCTCCCCGGCTAAAAATGGAAAGGGAAGCAAGTATAAAATTTAGAGAAACAGACCATGAGAACACCAAAAGCAAGCCTATACCAGGAAACTCGGTATCCGTCAGAGGAATATCCTGGAGCCTTCCCAATCTCAGTTCAATTTTACTTCGATAGAAAAAGGGTTTTTGCCTCCACTGGCATAACCTTAACCCCTAAAGATTTTGAGATCGTCACCAAAGGCAACCCTAGAACCTTTGAGCTAAAAGGAATCAAAGCAGATTTAGAGGATAGACTTTTCAAAGCAAATTCTATCATTCAAGAACTAAAGGGAAACTTCACCCTGAGAAAGGCTAAAAAGCTATACCAAGATACAAGCTATCAAACTGATAAAAATAGCATCTTCACGGCCTTTGATAGCTACATAGGCAAACTAGAAGGCAACGGTCAAATAAAGACCTCAGACGGCTATAAAAACGCTAAAAATAGCCTCGAGAAATTTGCACCAGGCTTGACCGTCTCAGATGTCACTATTGATTTTTTAGAGGCTTATGAAGATTGGATGCTAAATGAAAATGGCAAGTCTATCACTACCCTAGGAATCTATCTTAGGTACCTGAGAAGAGTTCTCAATATGGCTATCGAGGCTGAATTGATAACCAGAAAGTCCTATCCTTTCGGAAAAGGCAAGTACATCATACCAACTGGCAGGAATGTAAAAAAAGCACTGACTAAAGATCAGGTTTTAGCAATCAAAAATGTTAAGACCGTCCCAGGATCACCTAGCGACCGGGCAAAGGATTTCTTTTTGTTCAGTTACCTATCGAACGGAATTAATTTTAAAGACATCGCAAAGCTCAAAAATGAAAACATTAAAGGAAATCAGATCCATTTCATCAGAGCTAAGACCATTAGAACCAGAAGA
>CAKZRQ010000061.1 GCA_937146645.1 uncultured Cyclobacteriaceae bacterium | reverse complement strand
GAAAGCATGATTACCGGCGAACCCATTGCCGTAAATAAAAGCGTGGGCGATGCAGTATTTGCAGGAACCATCAATCAAAAAGGTAGCTTTCAATTTGAAGCTGAGAAAGTAGGACAAGACACACTACTGGCTCAAATTATTCAAATGGTGCAAGAAGCGCAAGGGAGTAAAGCTCCCGTTCAGCGCCTGGTGGATAAGATAGCCGGAGTATTTGTTCCTGTGGTGATAATTATCGCGATTATAACTTTTGTGGCCTGGATGATACTAGGCGGTCAGGATGCCTTTTTCCATGCCCTATTAAATTCCATCGCCGTGCTTGTTATTGCCTGTCCGTGTGCACTTGGGTTAGCAACACCTACAGCTATTATGGTTGGAATTGGAAATGGTGCGGAACATAATATCCTCATTAAAGATGCTGAAAGTCTGGAATTAGGGTATAAGGTTAATGCTATCATTCTGGACAAGACCGGAACGATTACTCAAGGCCATCCGGAAGTTCAAAATGAGTATTGGCTACCAATAGCCACTTCTTATGAGAAAGGGGTTTTACGCCGCATTGAAGAACAATCCGAGCATCCACTAGCAGAAGCGATCATCCAGTACTTGCAAAAAGAAAATATTCCATCGCAAGCGGTCGCCGATTTCAATAGTATCACGGGTAAAGGTGTGCGTGGTACGGACAAGAACGGAATACACTATTTCGTAGGTAATTATAAGCTAGTGTTAGAGCATGGCATAACCATCTCACACGAAGTAAGTACTGCTTATGACCAATGGAGTGAGCAAGGAATGACGGTTATTTTCTTCGCCAATGACAATGAAATCCTCGGAATCCTCGGAATAACCGACAAAATAAAACCTACATCTGCTGAAGCTATCACCCTTTTACAAAAGCGTGGAATTGCAGTGCATATGCTAACTGGAGATAATGCAAAAACGGCAGCGGCCGTTGCTCAACAAGTAGGCATTACCAAATTCCAGGCAGAGGTCATGCCCGGTGATAAAGCAAAATATGTGCAACAACTCCAGCAGGAAGGTTACACGGTTGCAATGGTAGGAGATGGTATCAATGATTCACAAGCCCTGGCGCAAGCAGATGTAAGTATTGCCATGGGGAAAGGTTCGGATATCGCCATTGATGTAGCGAAGATGACCTTGATTACTTCTGACCTTATGGCTATTCCCCAGGCATTGAAACTATCCAGAAAAACGGTGATTGGGATTCGCCAAAACCTGTTCTGGGCCTTTATCTACAATCTAATTGGTATTCCGATTGCAGCAGGTTTTTTATTTCCGATCAACGGATTCGAACTAGACCCTATGATTGCCGGAGCCGCAATGGCATTAAGCTCCGTATCGGTAGTAGCCAATAGTTTACGTCTAAAACAAATAAAAATTTGAACCGACTATGAAAGAATTGAAATTTAAAACCAATATCAACTGTTCAGGCTGTTTGGCCAAAGTCACTCCTGTGTTAGATGCTAAAGAAGGGATTGAGGAGTGGACAGTTGACTTACAGGACGATGAACGTACCCTTACCGTGGAGACCAACGGATTGACCGAGGAAGAGGTACAAGCTGCGGTAGCGGAAGCTGGCTTTAGTGCGGAAGCGAAGTAACTATTTCATTACCGTCCGCAAAATGACAACTGACAATGGAGCTACTTTTGAAGAATCAAGTAGCTCCAGTCTTGTTATCCAACTTGGACCCCTCTATATTTTAACAGTTTGTAGAAAGTACTTCTAGCTATATCCAAGTGCTGGCAAATTTGTTTCACTGAAAAACCACCTTCCCTATACAGCGTTTCGGCGATTATCGCTTTATTCTTTGCCTGCTCTGACAAACCTTTCGGCCTCCCCCCTTTCCGTCCACGAGCCCGAGCCGATTCCAAGCCTGCTTTCGTTCGCTCACTAATAATATCCCGCTCAAACTCCGCTAGTGCCGCAAAGAGGTGAAAAGTAAGTTTCCCCTGTGGTGTCGTAGTGTCGATAGAATCATTAAGTGATTTTAGACCTGCTCCCTTATCTTGTATCTCAGTAACGAGATTAACCAGATCGCGAAGTGACCGCCCTAGCCTATCCAGTTTCCAGATAACAACAATATCGCCCTTGCGAAGCTGGTCGATCATCCTGCGGAGTTCCGGCCGGTCGGATTTGGCACCGCTGGCTTTTTCTTCAAAGATGAGTTCGCAGCCTTCTTTTTGCAAGGCATCTTTTTGTAAAGAGAGGTTTTGGTCTTTGGTGCTTACTCTGGCGTATCCGATCTTCAAGATAATGTCTCCTAAAAGGGTTCACTATCGGCTTTATCATACTTTGATTAAGTAAACCAGTTTTTTGTACGGCTGGTGAAAAGAAAAAAGGGAATTGGGGTTTGGGAGTATTCTGTTCGGGAAAACGGTCGTTTTTTCAGACTGCTTCATCCTCATCATTTCTAAGACTATTCGTTAAAAAAGGATAAGTTAAAGCATATTTAAGCATTTGCTTAAATTATTAAATAACCCTACTTTTGCCGCATGAAAAAAGATAGTAATACCTGTATCCGAGTCAAAAGGGACGGAAAGCAAATTGATCGGTGTAAGGCGAAGATAGAGGAAATAAGAGTTCCAATTTCTAGCCTTGCCCGGATGATGAGTTTAGTCAGCAATGAGGTAAGGATGAAAATACTTTTCCTGCTTCGACAAGAAGGCAGGCTTTGTGTTTGTGATCTGAGTGAAATTCTGGAAATGAAAATTCCAGCGGTGTCTCAGCATTTAAGAAAATTGAAGGATGCAGAATTGGTTTATTTTGAAAAGGAGGGCGCCACAATTTATTATCACATTCCATCTGACATAAAATCAAAACTAGAAATTATTTTCGGCCTGCTTCCTGAAGCAGAACTGGTTTAACTTTTAAAATATGAACGTACAAAAATCATCAATAGGATTAGGGGCGATCACGGCAGTTGCCTCTTCTTTGTGTTGCATAACTCCTTTACTTGCAATATTTGCAGGAACTAGTGGTCTGGCATCTACTTTTTCATGGATAGAGCCTTTACGCCCTTGGCTAATCGGTTTTACTGTTCTAGTCTTAGGGTATGCTTGGTACCAAATGCTGAAGCCCGTTCCAAAGGATGATTGTGACTGTGAAGTGCAAAAGGTTTCGTTTTTTCAAACGAAGTCATTCCTAGGGATCGTAACCGCTTTTGCTTTATTAATGCTCACTTTTCCGAGCTATGCCCATATATTATATCCAAGTCAGGAAAAGGAGGCTGTTGGGATAATTGATGGAAGCAATATTTCAGAAGTTGAATTCGAAGTGAATGGAATGACTTGTGCCGGTTGTGAGGGACATGTAGAGCATGCTGTGAATGAATTGGAAGGGATTATTGAGGTGAAAGCTTCGTTCAAAGATGCCAATGCCACAGTCAAATTTAATAGTGCTCAAACAAATCTTGCTGAAATAGAAGAAGCGATAAAGTCTACCGATTATAAGGTCGGAGAATCAAAAATAATAGAATAACAAATGGAAAAAACGATCATACTGCAATCCGTAATAACCTGTCCGAATTGCGGGCACCAAGCGGAAGAAACTATGCCTACTGATGCCTGCCAGTTCTTTTATGAGTGTAAAAACTGCAATACCATTCTTCGACCAAAAGAAGGTGATTGTTGTGTGTATTGTAGTTATGGTACTGTAGCTTGTCCGCCTATTCAAAATGACCAAAGCTGTTGTAACAATTCAAAATAGGTTATGCCAGAAGCTAAAGATGTTAAAGTATTTGTTCCTACTAAGAACTTTCAAGAGAGTCTGACCTACTATCTAGCTCTGGGCTGGAAAAAACACTGGGGTGATGAGAAGCTTGCTGAATTGGAATTAGGCAACACCAGGATTTACCTTCAAGCTCACTATAATAAGGGATGGGCTAATAATTTTATGATGTATATAAATGTGGATAGCGCACAAGAATGGTATGAACATATCCAGAAGGTATTAGGTCAACATAATTACAAATATGCCAGGGTAAAACCACCAAAAGAAGAACCTCATGCCATTGTGACTTATGCTTGGGACCCTTGTGGGGTTCTATTACATTTCGCCCAGGATAAATAACTTTTTCTCTTCGCAACCATGCAGACAGAAGTAGATAAATAACAACTATCGTCACTGCCATACAATTCAGGTTTTCAAAATCGTCCATAGACTAGATCAAATAAAAAGAAAAATCCGCCCTAAACAGGACGGAACACATGACCATCTTCAAAAAAGTACCCATCAGCGTCAAGGTCACGAGCGAATGCGCTGTAATCAATGTAGTAGCGGAGGTTTTCAGGAATAGAATGAGCGTATAATTCATCAAAGGTCTGTGTGGCGTAGTCGAGGAAGGAGTCATACTCTCCCTGGTAAGCCTCTTCAAAGTTTGAAATAGCTGTCTCCAGATCACTGACATCATTGTAATAGATTGCGAAGGCTTCACCGTGTTCGGCTAATGCTTCTACTATGCTGACGATAGTGTCCAGGCTTTCATATTCGGAGATGCGAATACCGCCTAGTTCAAAATCGTGGATAGCCCATTCTTCGGCTACCTCACCGTATTGCTTGGTGTATGGACTGGTACGGAGAATTTCGTTGATTTCTTCTTGAATCTCGTCAGTGGTGAGACCTTCGACATCAACCCACTTACCGTGAAGAATGCCAGCATTATAGTCGGATAAAGAAGCGATGTAGATTTGATAAGTCTCTGATGATGATTTTTTCTGATTTGACATGGTTCCTATTTGTTAAGTTGATAATTGAGCATCTGCCCTTTTTGCGGAACCTGGAATCAGTGAAGGTGAACACTATGCAAGTCTAGGGCAGTCATTTATTGCGGCTTGTCCCAAAAAATTGCTGAACTAAGACGGAGCGTGGCTTGCAAAGGGTGAGACAAGCTGTAGCTTGGTGTAGTTAAATAAGGGGCGATAGCTCCAATCCAGAAAGAAGGAAACCATGAGACTGAGAAGTAATGACAACACTTATCTTTCCACGTAATGGGGTTGGAGATTCCGAAATATGCAGGTACTGCTGAACAATCCAAATTGGGTACCCTGCCCGATTCTAGGTAGGGTGCCTAGAGGATATCTAATTCAAGGAAGTTAACTTACTCACATTCTAATAGGCTTTTGATCTCATCTAAACGGGTAAGATGCTTCTGTAATACGGGAATATCCCAATGAATAGGAGAGACCTCGCTAGTCATATAACTGATTGCAAGTGCATAAGCATCAGCGATTTCCGGCAATGGGCGGTCAAAACCATCCAGAATTTGAGCATAATCATCCAGGCTAAATGAAATTTTAGACGTACAACAAGTAACTTCTGCATGGCTATGAAGAGCATACCAATAACGTTTGGCGACATCAAAATTTCTAGACGCACCATCTACCCCGTGAGTAAACATTTCCTTGAGTTTCCGAATGGCAATCAAGTCGCAATTCATTGCCTCTTCGACAAGATAATGCTGCTCTTCAGGCAGGAATACTTTACCGAAAAGTGCTTCTTCGCTTAATGGTAAGTCATCGAAATAAGCATGGAAGAAATTCTGATAAGATATTGATTTCATAATTACACCTCTTTTTGCTCAATTGCCCCCGTGGAAGAGGTGTAATTATTGTAGCAATCACTTTCGATTTTTCAAGTAAAACCGATGGAGTCATGGCAAAACAAGTCAAGAAGACCAATAAAGGACCATACATAAAGAATGCACACTTGATTGGCAAAGGTGGCGGTCAGGTGAAGCCAATAAATGGTTCATATGTAAAAGGAACTGAAAAGCCCAGGCCTACTTCACCAGATCCAGGTACGCACATCCAAAAACCGATAAAGGTCCAGCCGGCGAGAAAGAAGCCTGATCCTGACTCTACCCCAAGGAGGGAAAAGTCGCCGGGTCGCGGTCAGAAAGCAGTAAAGCCAAGTGTACCTGCTAAAAGTAAGTCTGGAAAAAGTCCTGGATTTCCAAAGACTACCCAGGTGAAGCCAGTTCGAACAGTGGCGAAAAAAGCCCCTGAAAAAGCAGCAGTATCGAAGGTGCAATCGACATTGAAGCAGCAGACAGCACCGAAAAAAGATACTCCTAGGAAAGTGAAGCAGGCACCTGTAAGAAGAAGGTAGGGCAGGTTTCCACAATTTATCCAATTATCATTCAGCTCGATCCCAAACGAGATTGGTGAGGCGATAATTCACCTCACCAATTATGCATAATGAGTAAATCCTACCCGTAGAATTTAAAGCACTGCCTCAATTAATTGATGACTTTAGAAAAGGAACCTTTACGAGAATAGTCATGCCCTTCGTTTGATAGCTTGCTACTCAATTCACCGCGCCCAAGAAACCATTCAAGGCCAAAATGCAACCAGTAGGAGACCGCACAAAACATCAGCGGTGCGCCTAGTAAAATGTTCACTGGAAGTAACGCAGCGCCGATGATAAGCATCGTCAAAGGCTCGGCTACATCTTGCACTTTGGCTGGGCTCCATCCTCGGTCGATCAAAAACCCGAGCCAGGTGCTACGCCCGCGGTAATATTGGTCAATAACTTCGTCAGAGGTTTTTAGCCCCTTAATCAACAAATAGATGGAAAAGATTCCAAAGAACACGGCCGTGTACAGAAAGGAGGAGTAGGTTCCTAAGGTCAAGTAATCTTCAATGTTCCGGGGCTCCAAGTAAAAACCAATACAATACCCGGCAATTGCCAGAAAAGCTAGCACCGAAAGGGCGAGGCGGGGTTTGTGAACTCCTTTCCTCCCGAACCCCTTTCTAAAGCTGACCTTTACCACTTCTACTCCGGCATAGGCCAGTATGAGCATGAATAGAATAAAGGCTAGTTTTTGCGATCGTTCATTCTTTTCATCCAGTACTCCTTCCCAAAGGTGAGTCATAAAACTCCCTCCAAGCTGCTTGAAGACTTCATCTGAATTGTTTGTGTTGTGAATCATGATATTGAAGGTTATAATTGAGAAAATTCAACTTCAAAGAAATTGGCCCCATTCGACCACTTGCGTCCTTTGACTTGTATTATTGCTTGCACTGTATAATTCCTTTGCTTCCCTCCGGACCACAGGGTGGTAAATTCCATCGGAAGGACTTGAGGTAACAAGTGACCAGAATAGCTGGTACCTTTTGAATCTGCCATAAGGGCAAAATTCTTGCGGTTCTGACTATCGGAACGAAGGGTAATGATGGCTTTCCCAATGACGTTGGATGCCCATTCATTAGTGACGGAATCGTTGTTAGCATGAAAGATTTTAGTAGAGAGATTACCCAACAAGCTATTTACTTTGGATTTAGAGCTATCTCCTCCTCCCATCTGCGAGTAGTAATTGGAAATGTTTTGGGTCAGAAACACGGTAGCTACTCGGGAACTCCGTGCAGTTGTCTGAAAAATAGTATCGTATTCATTGACGAAATACTGGCTTTCATCAACCCAGAGAAAAGCCGGGTTTGGGTACCGATTTGTATCTCGCCGCTCGACTGCTTGCTGCCAAAGGAGTTTGAAGATTCCTTGCGCATACATTCCCGAATCCAGGTACTCTTTAACCGAAAAATTCAGAATGATGATCTTCCCCCCAAAGGTGACCTCCGGACTAAGTGTCAAGCCGGAAGCAAAATGCGTCTTTAATACCCCCATGATAAAGGGCTCTGCAAGTCCTAGAAAACTCTCAGCAACAATTGAACGGGTCTTTTCATCAGCTTTAGCAAACTCTCTTAGAAAATAGGCATATACCAATGCGTAGTCTTGCTCTAGTTCTTCAAGGACTTGAGCCTTGTCCTGATTGCCATCTTCTAGTTCTTCTCGTACTTGTTCCACTTTGGCCGAGGCGTCAAGAATGCATTCTATACAATAGTTAGTATTATAGAGTTGGTCCCATTGTTCATCGGTATAGTCTGACAAGGCATTGGTCAAGTCCTCATTCGGTGCAGAAGACATAATTGCTCGCATATTGGCGATACTTACTTCTTTGTCGGCAAGCTTCAGAAGAAGGATCATCCGGTTGAGTGAACGGCGCAGTGCATTATCCCAGTAACGATCTTTGTCGCCACTGCTTGCACCGGTGAACCGGTTACCCATCTTATAGATCTCCATAAAGAGATTAGACAAATTGAACACCTCGCCTGCGCCCTTGCCCTCTCTGGTTAACTCGTACTGCAGCGGATTGAACTGGTAGGGTGAACCCTCTTCAAATACAATGATGTCGTCCGATCGACCTGTTTCTTCGGCGTACTGTAGCCAGGTTGCTTTCTCCTCCGGCTTGGCGCAATGAACGAGGCCTCCAAATCCATTCTTCAGGAATGCCTTAGCCAATGTTTTACCACTTCCGGAGCTTTTTCCACTACCAATTCCTCCAAAAATCTGAACACCCTCGAAAGCCTCGCGAATACACCACCAATCAGCTGGATCTGGGGAAAATTTGACCAAAGGCTTATCTAGGTTGATGGTACTCATGGAAAAATCAGTGTTGGATTCCTCCACAAATTATGATGGCCAAGTCCTTGGCACGATGGGTACCCTACCCAGTCCTAGGTAGGGTGCCTAGAAAAAATCTCACCTACATTTCTTGGATTTGTACTTGCAGCGTACTTATTGCTTTGCTACAATACAACGTGAGAATCATGGAGTTTGAACTGAAACCGATCAATACAGAAGAGGAGTTATTGAGTTTTACAAAGCTTAGAGGCCAAGTCTTCATCTCCAAGTTTAGAAACAGCGGACCATTTGCCAAAGAAGAGAACTATACCGGCCTTTGGAAAGTATTGGATCGAGATGTGCGTCAAGGAATTAGCCTTGGTGAAAATGAAGAGCAGCTACGGCTAAAATGGAGTACTATCAAAGATGGGCTAATGGAAAATTGGATTGATCAATTTAAAGAAGCCCACGGTAGGTCCCGTGATGAACCCGGGCCGCTTAGATAAGTCGCTGTTGCTTTAAATAGCTGATCACATCGTTAATGTTAGCAAAGTCGTTGAGCGGAAACGCAGCTCTGGCCTTTCGATTGATACTGCCATGATGGTTATGAAGCGTTTTCATAGTGATCTCTAGATGCTCTGCTACTTGACGTGAGCTCATTTCCGCATTTGCTCTTAAGTCCAAAATCCATTTTTCCTGCTTGGTTAATGAAAGTGCCTGTAACATGCCTTCCTTTATTTCATTGACTTTGTCAGATAGTATTTTTAGCTCAGCTTTATACTTATCGTCATTGTAGTACACATAAGTCTCCAGTGGCTGCCCAGTATAGGGCCCAAGTACTCGGTAAGTGCTAATGTACCGAACCATAAGGCCATTTTCGTCAAACTGAGCCGGATAGGCTGCTTGGTGAGTATTCCAATACTTGCCATGCCGATCTTTAATTCCTCTAGTAGTACAATATTCAAAACTTTTATTTCTGATCAGGTTAGGGTAGTCAAAAAAGACCTCATACATGCTCAAAGTCAGATAAGCCACCAAGTTTTTCTGGTTCTCATGAGTCCATTCGATAAAGTTAGCGGTATTAAAGCGGAAGTTGTCAGCGTATCCCAGCAAGCTCATTCCGGCTGCACGCACGACATCACTTTTTCTGATATCAACCATGAACATGAATGTCCGGGGTGGCAAATTATTAGCCATCTGTTCCCACTTATTTAGAACCTCTTCAGTCGTAGGTTCTACAGGTTCGCCAAGACTACTTTGAATGAAAATTTGAAGCTTGGCGAAATGCTGATATGGATCATAGTTCTCTTCGAATTCCATTAAGCAGATCTATTGGTAGTGAAGCGTTACAGACTGGTTTTCCCGCCTTTTCCACAAAACAGCTATTGCGGCAAGTATCTATCCATGATACCTTGTCTACAAGACCTCTAGCACTGCTAAGGGGAGACGTCTGTAACTTAAATCTAAATATAAGAAAGCCCGCTGGAAATGCTCAGAATAACCGTTAGTAAGTCCGCAAAAGGAGCCGTCAAGTACTTTGACGAAGGCCTTAGCAAGTCGGACTACTATGCGGAAAAAGGAGAGATTGTTGGCCAGTGGCATGGAAAGCTGGCTGAGCAAATAGGACTCTCTGGCGAGGTACAAAAAGAGGATTTCGCGGCACTGGCTTACAACCAAAATCCGGTCACGGGTGAGCAATTAACCGCGCGCAATACTGAGAATCGGAGAGTCGGTTATGACTTCACTTTTGATGTTCCCAAGTCGGTTTCGCTGGTCTATTCCCAAACCAAAGATGAGGATATTCTGAGAGCCTTCAACGGTGCCATCCAGGAGACGATGACCGAGATCGAAGAGCATGCAGCTACCCGTGTCAGAAGCAATGGAAAGAACGATAATCGTCTAACGGAAAACCTGGCTTGGGCTACTTTCACCCATGAAGAAGCTCGGCCGGTGGGTGGTATTCCAGACCCACATCTGCATCAACATGTCTTTGTATTCAACGCCACTTATGACCAAAAAGAGGACCGAATCAAGGCCGCTCAATTTGGCGACATAAAGGCGGATGCACCCTATTTCGAGACGGTTTTTCATTCTCGCTTAGCGGACAAATTACAGCAAGTCGGCTACCAAATTGAGCCTTCGGATAAGCACTTTGAACTGGCTGGATTTGAGCGATCGACCATCGATAAGTTCTCCAATCGTACCCGTCAGATCAATGATAAAGCGGAGCAATTGGGGCTCAGTTATGATGAAGATAAGGCCGAGCTGGGAGCCAAAACCAGGGCGTCCAAGCGAACCGGTTTTGAGCGGGATGAGCTGGCCATGCAGTGGCGCTCCAGGCTCACGGATCGGGAGTTGGAATTGCTGGTTAATGCCAAGGATTCACCGCCAACTGGCGGTTGGGATGGCTCTTATCGGGATCGTGCTATTGAAAAGAAAAAAGATCGACTTAGCCCTAAAGAGAGCGTTGACTATGCTCTTGATCATGTTCTCGAAAGAAAGTCAGTAGTCAGCGAAAAAGAGCTGATGACCATTGGACTCCAAAGAGGATTGGGATCAGTTACCCCGGAAAGCTTCAGGAATGCACTGGAGGATCGTAAGGATATTCGAACTAAGGCAATCCCCAATTCCAAAGAGATCCTCATGACAACGGCTGAGGCGATCCAAGAGGAGCGCAATTTGCGGAATACGACTCGTCGCGGGAAAGGTGCATTTGAGCCCATTCATCCTGATTACCGAATCAAGAACGAACAGCTCACCCAGGAGCAAGCAAGCGCCGTTCATCATGTGCTGAATTCCCAGGATTTCATCACTGCGGTGACCGGTGGTGCCGGAACGGGAAAGACCTGGTCGATCAAGGAAGTGGCCGAGGGGATGAAGGAAAAAGGCGTTCCCTTCGGTGCTTTTGCACCCAGTTCTGCTGCGTCCAGGCAAGTTCAACGAGAGGATGGCTTTGAAAATGCTACGACTATTGCTGAGCTATTACAAAGTGAAAAACTTCAGAAATCCGTTCAAAATGGAGTCATCTGGGTAGATGAAGCCGGGATGGTAGGCAACAAAACCATGAACCGGATCATCGATGTGGCCAAGGAACAAAACGCTCGCATACTGCTTACCGGAGATATTAAACAGCATGGTTCCGTAGAACGAGGTGATGCCCTGCGGATCATCCAGCAATTCGGTGGGGTCAAGCCCGCAGAAATATCAAAGATCCAGCGACAGAAAAACGCTGACTATCGTACCGCTGTAAAAGCCATTTCTAATGGAAACATGGAAAAAGGCCTACAAACACTCGATCAAATGGGAGCGATCAAGGAGGCCGATAGCTTTGATGAAACCCGTCAAAAAGTCGCTGAAGAATACGCCACCGCCCGCAAAGCAAAGGAGGATGTATTGGTTGTAGCGACTACGCATGCCCAAGGGCAGGCGGTAACGCAGACCATCCGGGAACGACTAATGGAAGATGGCATTCTCCAAGGAGATGAAAGGATTTTCAAAACCCAGAAAAACCTATCTTTTACCGAAGTACAGAAGCAGGATGCCAGGAGTTATCAGCAAGGGATGATTGTGCAATTTCATCAAAATGTGAAAGGAGGCCTAAAACGTGGCACTAAGTACCAGCTTTCAGAGAAAGATGAAAACGGTGACTGGGTTTTGTCAAATGGCAACAACCGGAACAAAACGGTTTTGCCCTTGCACGAATCAAGCAAGTTTTCTGTGTATGAATCGCAGGAAATGACCATAGCCACCGGTGACAAGATCAGGATTACACAGAACGGTACCTCTAAAGATGCTAAACGCCTGAACAACGGCAACATTCTGGAGGTAACCGGATTTGACAAGGAAGGCAATATCCTGGCCAGTTCCGGAAAACGATCTTTAACCCTCTCCAAGGATTATGGCAATCTGACTCATGGCTATTACACCACCTCTCCGGCCTCGCAAGGAAAATCGGTCAATCGTGTCATTTTGCTACAATCTTCCATGACCGGCCGAGCGGCCAGCAAGGAACAGTTCTATGTTTCTGCATCACGTGGCAAATTTGCCATATCCATCCACACGGATGATAAGCAAGGTCTGATTCGATCCGTACAGCGCTCGTCGCAGCGAATGACGGCCTCAGAGGTGGCGACAAACCCAGCCGACCGCCAAAAAGAGCGGATGGACAAATTCAAGAAAATGGGTCAAATCTTTAGGGCGGGCCTATCCAGGGTTGCCAAAACCAAAGAAGCATGGCAGAATAGATCGGTCGGTATTATCAGCATGATTACCCAAAAACCTCAAGTAGTAAGGAATGCCCCAGCAAGAGGAAAATAAGAGAATACCTACACTCCTGGATCAGCCCCGAAATCCTATCCTGAAGTCCAGAGGAAAGAGTATGTTCTTCGGTATTTCCGATGAACGGACCGGCAATGTGTTGGCTCTCAAGTTGGTCAGTTCTACTGGCACACAGAGAGCCGTGCACTATCACGACATCCACTCACCAATGGATTTCAATGGGGAATCCGAGATTATTCTGCTTACCAGCTCACTAAAGATCACCATCAAGGGACGCAATCTGGAGCAACTCTTTGATTACATCATTCAACATCGGGTATTGTGGATCAAAGAGCCGCAGGACTCCTTCGCTGTCCCGGAAGGAAGTGAGGTAGAAATCAATACGATCCATTTTGAGGAAGGATAGGCTGTTTAGCTCACCTGCCACCTACCGAAAATTGCTGTACTTCCCTCCTTATTCAGGGTATAATGAGCGAAAGAAACTGAATGTAGGAGATTGGATAAATGGCAACCATGATAAGGGAAGTCTACGCTGCTTTGATCGAAGCCGGGGCGTCAGAAGAAAAAGCGAGCTCAGCTGCCGAAGCGATCAGCAATTATGATAATGAGTTGTCAGGGATTAAGGCGGAACTCAAGTTGATCAAGTGGATGCTCACCTTTAATATGGGATTGGTGGGAACCATCCTGTTTCTGATCCTGAAATACCTGATCAAATAGAAATGGAGGACTACGAGAGCCCTCCAAGGGAATTCTTAGCCCTTCTTCGTCAGCGGAGCTTGCTCTACTGAGCGAACGATGATCGAAACTTCCTTCTTATCAAAGGTCTTGCCGTCAAGCTGAACGGTGAACGGACGGTACGACAATGTGCCGATGACCTTCAAGCGAGCACCTTTATCAAAGGCTTTCAATTGCTCGATAACCGATGGACTGAAAACAACGAGTTCGTGCCAGATTGTTTCTTTGTCTTTCCACTCCTCAGTTTCCTTGTCTTTGTAGCTATCGGTGGTCGCGATGGAGACTGAACCGAAGCTTCTTTCTTCCGTGTCGATCATACGCAGCTTGGAGCCGATATTTCCGATTAGTTCTACTGTATTGTTAATAGCCATAATTTCCTCCTTATGGTTGGATTTATAAAAATGTATGCCCCAGATTACCTTGACCATTCCAAAGCGATTTATCAACTGCAAAAATGGGAGGTGCCTTGGGAGGAGCCGATTTTTTGGTTGCTAAAGCGATAGAATTGTCGCATGGGCTGAGCAGGGCAATTGGTAAAGCCAAGCCTTGTGGAGGGTGGCAATATTTATTTACGAGTGGACAGTAAGGAAAGTGGTCAAGTTCTTATGAGCAACAGAATTGAAGTTGGACAGCAATGATGGTGTTCCCAAACACGAAAGAAATTGGAGAGAAAATGGTGAAATTACCTTAACGATATTGGCGGGAAAAAGCTGGCTAAATCCTTCGAAATCAGTGAAATTCCTCATAGCTTTGAATGCTATGTACCAACCAACAGGGTCATGTTTAGCACCAACTCCGCTGCCCGTCGTAGGCACCCCAAAAGCGGACCACCTTCATTACAGGTAATATCAAAAAGAGAGGGGAAGAAGCCTCGACACCCTTCGTGGTTGTGGGGACTAGTCCTTCTAATAGCAGGCGTAGCCCTCGTACACTATTTGTACAATGAAGAAAAGGAGCTTCCTCCGGGAATAATACAAACTCCTGAGGGTGATCTAGTTTTGTCACCAGAACGCCAGGCTAAGCTCGATCGCGAACTGCAGGAGATTGACAATGCTATTCAGTACGCACTGGTGGCAATAGTTGATGGCCTTTATCCCTGTCTGTCTTGCCCGTCTGGTCAGAAAACCATATTTTTAAAAAAGGGTAACGTATGGAAGTATGGTATCACCCGAAAAGGAGAAGCGGAGCGTTACCCTGGTGGAAACTATGGAGCAGATGCCCTGCTTTTCCTCCCTCAGTTTACGGGGACCTATAGTGAGTGCCTGAAGATGGAAAAAACAATGATCTACAATTATCCGTTCTTACCAGAGGCACGAGATCGTGAGATCGTCCTGCTAAGACCACCAGGAAATAGATATGACAGCTAAAGAGCAACAATTGATGGCAAGTGGAGTGCAAGCTGGACCGAAGGATCATCAGATCTTCATATCTGGTCGTATCTGGCACGAGCTTTACCCAAAGGTAGATCCTGGCTTATTTCTGGAAGTCCTAAGGGATAAGATCAACCTTCGTGACTACGGCACCGGCATCAATCAATTCTACTTCACCTTTATTGTGATGGAGGAGATCACGCCCAATTTCTCCGGGTGGCTTGGTAAAGGTTATTATCCCAAGGAGGCTCGCTTCGAAGTCGCCGTAGAATTATCTTATGCGGAAGTAGTGGAAAGCGAGAAGGAAGCCGTAATTCACCTGATGGAACAAGCCTTTCTCCAAGGCATCGACCAAATTGCTGAGGTCAATTTGGTAGCACCTTTTGACCACGAGAGCTTCAGAAGTGATGTGGAAGAAATTTTCACCGAAGAAGACTGGTGTCAATTAAGTGATGCTAATCAAAAATAACCTTTCTGGAGGTAGTGATTATAGTCTTTGAACCCTCGATATAGATGGTTTTGTGGAAGGACCCTGTCCCCGAGTTCTTCTGCAAACAATTGAGTTGTCTTTTCCCCTGCCCTATCGTTGTCAAAGAAAGTATAGATCTGCTCGTAAGTGAAGGAGCGGATGAAATCAAGCGCCCGCTTCCGCATATTAACCATATTTAGTACGATCACATCTACCGGTAGGACTTCCGTCTTCTTGATCGTCAGCACCGTCAGAAAATCCATGAAGCCTTCGAATACGGCTACCCTGCTCTGGTCATTGCCGGGAATATAGGAAATGTCCTTGGCGGCCTTTCTATCAGTTGCTGAAGGTGATTTCAGGATGCCTTTGAAATACTTATCCCGGCATTCATAATCGCCGGATTCATTGACGAAGCCCAGGGTGTGATATCGTTGCCCGGTTTCGGTATTTTCATACTGGATGGTTCGCAGATAGCGCTTAGCCAACTTGTGGTCAATTTTCCGGTCTCCAGCCAAATAGCCGATCAATGCTCTGTTCTGTATGCCTTCTTTGATATTTTGAATCACAAGTCTTTCACTACCCTCAGAAGAGAATATATTTGGCTCAATTAATTCCACATTTTTAAAGAGCGGCATAAGCCGCAAGGCCTCCAATGAAACCGCTTGGCCTCGATTTGGAAACATGTTCTTGAGCAACTGCAAAGCACCTTTAACATCTACGTTTTCGTGCAACTGCATAAATCCAATCACGGTACCATTGCCCTGCACGTCGCCTCGCCCAAAGTCGTTCCATATCCACTTACCGCCTAAGTAGGAAGTATGAAAACTTGGCTCCTTTTCATAGCGGAAAGGAGAGATATACCAATACTCATTCCCACGTTGGGAAGATCGCACTGGTTCATGGCCAAACCAGCGTAACAATTCGGGCATGGAGATATTCTCCTTGGCCCAATCCGTGTTGTAGATGATCTTGCTTGTCATAACCTTAGCGTAAGGTTACACTAAGGTTGAGATGAGGTCGCGTTGACCTCACTTTCATTTTCCTCTCTTCCCAGCTTTTCCACAATGGCTTCGATCAGCCAGGTATGGCGAGAAACATTTCCAGGGCGGGTATCTAGTAACTTGCCAATCCGATCCAGGTAATCCAATGGCAAACGCAACTGTACTCGTTTGTGTTGTTGCTGATCCACTTCACCGGAATTACCTGCAAGTTGACCGGAGGAGCCACCCTTGCGGATCAACTCTTCTTCGCTAATACCGTTTCCGGTTTTGAGTTTTGGGGATAATGGCATAATAACCTCCTACTAACCTTAGATTGACCTCATTTTAACCTTACATTTAGGTGATCCTGATCTAGGCCACCGCTCTCTTCTTCGACTCCAAGACAACCACTTCCTCCACTAATGCCGTTAGTTCTTCAATGGCTTTGGGATTCTTTGGCTTAGCTTCAGTGACGGCCAGACCAGAGGCGGCTGCATTGGCAAACACTTTTCGCTCATGGAGCTGTGCCTTCAGGCACTCAAAAGTGCCGCCTTCCTTGATGTATTGCAGGGCATCTTTACGATCCCGTTGGTTTTGATCTACTTTATTCAATACAGCATAGGCCTCCAGGTTCGGATTGGCTATTTGTATTTCTTTGATCAACCGTTCTACTTGCTCTAGTGTCCAGATATCGAATGAACGGGGCGCAAAAGGTACAATGACCGCATCAGAAACAATCAGTGCTGCCCTTTGCGAAGCTGTATCTCGGCCACCGGCATCGATGATGATGTCGTCGTAATTGGCTTTCAGCTTGCGTACCTCATTGCGTACCTGCATTTCTGCCAGTTGAATGGAGGTAAAACCAGTATCGCCCAAGGATTCGGTTCGCCAACGTGAAAACTCAGTGGCTGTCGCCTGGATATCCGCATCAACCAACAGGACGCTTCTCCCCATCTGGGATAGTACCACTGCGAGAGAAACGGCGATAGTTGTTTTACCGCTTCCACCTTTGATGCCGCCAATCGTGTAAATCATAATAACCTCACTGTAACCTTAGTTTGACCTCAGCATGGTAGCAAAGTGAGGTGATTTGACAAGAAGTACTTGTCTGTCTTTCATGAGATTCCATGATGAAATTCCATCAGTGATACATTTATGTTGCTGTAGGTCTAATAGTTTTTTCTTTCAACAGCAGCAATCAACTGGTTCGCATCAGCGAACGCATTATTTCGCTAGTGTTATAATCTGTTAGATTATGGTTAGTGTTGTGTTACGCCAGTAGATAAGGCCCTGAAATTTTGGAAAACTGCGGCTTTCGACAAAGAGCGGATTCCTATAATGACGAACCCAAATTCCCGAAATGACGAGCCAAAATTCCTAAAGTGACGAGTCAAAATTCCTGAAATGACGAGCCAAAATGGGGCGATTAATTCGATGTACTAGCAGCTAAAATTCCCAAACTGACGAAAAAATGCTTGCCAAGGCTGTCCAATAAGGCTAAGCTGTATTCCTGAAATGACGAAGTAGATAGCTTGTGAACCCCAGCCACCAAACCAATTTACTACCTGAAAGACATCCAACTCAGGACTTCTTTATCGCCGATGTGTTCGATAATCTACCCTACAAGGATGATATCGCTTCAATGGAGCATCCCATCTTCACACTCTCCAAGCGCAAGGATTTACGGGATTTGAACTACACCAACGGCAATATCCATATCTCCATTAAGCCCACTTCCGATGGTCTACCGACCATCTTTGATAAGGACATCTTGCTCTATTGCGGATCACTGTTAATGGATCAGATCAACAAGGGCAATATTCCACCTAAGACCTTGCGCATATCGAGTCACGACCTCCTAGTGGCCACCAATCGCCCCACCAGTGGGGAGGGCTACCGACTCTTGAAAAAAGCCCTGGATCGCCTCAAGGGCGTTAGCATCAAGACCAACATTAAAACCAATAAACGGGAGGTCACCAGGGCATTTGGCTTGATCGAAAGCTATGAAGTGATTGAAAGCACCAGGGTGAAAAAACGGATGATCCGCCTGGAAATCACGCTTTCGGATTGGTTCTACAACTCCCTATTGGGCAAAGAAGTCCTCACCGTCAACCGCGACTACTTTCGCCTAGGTAAAGCGCTGGAACGGCGCTTGTACGAAATTGCTCGCAAGCATTGCGGACAAAATTCTTCCTGGTCGATCGGAATCGAGAAGCTCAAACTCAAGACCGGATCTACTTCTAGCCTACCGAAATTCCGCTATTTCCTCAAGCAGATTGAAAAAATTGATCATTTGCCCGATTATCGGCTCCGGATTTCAGATGATCTGGTTCATTTTGGACCAAGAGGAGAATTTGTAACCTTAGATGATTTGCCGAGTATTAGCCCAAATACGATCCAAAAAACTAAAAACATTGTAGCAGATGCCGGTACAGGTTGGGATTTTTACGAGCTACACACGCAGTTCTCACGCCAACTCCAAAAAGGCTTTCGGCCAGATAATGTAAATGGGGCGTTTATTAACTTCGTAAAGAAGAAGGTGACCACAAGACCTTAGCGGTCGATGTCAGGACCATCTTTGCCCATCTCTCGATCTTTGGATCTGCTCGTCGGCCGGGAGAGGTCATCTCGTAGTTTATCCAAAAGCTTATATCTGCTTTGCTCCCTGATGTACTCATTGCAGCCTTCTACAAACCCCTGAAAGAACTCTTCCTCCACGGTTTCTACTGCTTGGCTGATTTGCTGAGCAAGTTCAGGCCGGTACTTTTCCAGCATATAACCTGCATTGAACCCTTCTACTAATTGATCTTGTTCTGCCATAGCTATTGATTTGAACGTTTCTCTATGTAGGCGATGATTGAGGATTTCTTGTATAAATACTTTTTACCTGAAACTACACTGTAAATAATCTCACCACTATCTCTATATTTCTGGAAGGTTGTCTTTGAGGCTATATCAAGGATGCCCATCGCCTCCTTTTCGTTGATCCAATCATCAGCAGGGTCGGCGTTTATATCCGCAGCCAGTTGTTTAACGATGGATTTCAACATCTCAGCGTCAACACAGATAAGCATATTTTTTTCTAGACCTGCCACAGATAACTAATCGCTTTTGCTATAAAAGTAGAAAAAACAAGGGATAGAGAAGATGGGAGGAGACTGCAAAAAGAAGTCTGAAGGGTAAGAATTCCGTATCTTGCACTTGATACAACAAAAAAAGCAGCCAAGACCTAACCTGACTGCTTTTCTTTGAAATTTTCACTTAACGACTGCCAAAACGACTGCTGAAGCTTTTTTCTCTTCGTAAATCGTTGGTTAGCAGGTGTTCCGTTTAAGCTTTTGTAGACCCACTAGGACTCGAACCTAGAACGACAGAACCAAAATCTGCTGTGTTGCCAATTACACCATGGGTCTTTAA
>CAKZRQ010000060.1 GCA_937146645.1 uncultured Cyclobacteriaceae bacterium | reverse complement strand
TGGTGAAAAAAGATTACCAGATCGGTGAAAAAATGTCACCAGATAGCGGTGAAAAAATGTCACCCAATAATAATACTATACATAATACTATAGATAAAAGGGAAATTCCCTCTCAAAATTATGAGAGTCTAAAAGAAAAATCTCTCAGGGTTTTCCAGTTGGCAGGACTTAGAGGTGTATTCTGGGAAAAGCTTAAAAAAGCAAACTCACTAACTGAAGAACACATTAAAATTCTTCACAAGTCATGGGTGGAGGAACACGAGCTGCTTGGCTCAGATTTCAATAGTGACCAGCATCTCAAAAATAGTTTTTCCAGATATCTGAAGAATGTTCCTAAAAAAGAACCAGATGTATGGCAAACCCCTCAAAGAGCCAGAGCAGGAAAAAGGCTATCAGCATGAACGTAAAACTACCACCTCAAGCCATAGAATTAGAGGAAGCGGTTCTCGGTGCTGTGATGCTGGAAAAGTCCGCATTGGTTGAGAATATCTCCTCACTCATTCCTCACTACTTCTATAAGGATTCGCACCAGATGATTTGTCAGGCCATAGTGGATCTGTATGCAGAAGGGTCTCCAGTGGATCTACTCACAGTCACCGCAAGGCTCAGAAAGAAAAATGAACTGGAGAAAGCCGGAGGAGCTTTTGCAGTCACAGAACTCACCGAATCAGTTTCTTCAGGATCAAATACGGCATATCACCTCACACTGATCAAAGAGAAATACTTGCTAAGAGAGATGATTTCATTGGGTTCAGACCTACAGCAGAAAGGATATGATGATTCCACGGACTGCTTCGAACTGATAGATCATGCACAGGTAAGTCTGATGAATGTGGTGCAGGGCTTTGTCCGAAAAGGACTCATCCCTATCAAATCCTCTGTGACTTCAGTCATTGAAGACATGGCTCAAAATATGGCTAAGAACGAACGGAATGAGATGACCGGAGTCACCACAGGCATTCAGGATATTGATTCCCTCACTGGAGGATGGCAGTCTGGTGATCTGATTATTCTGGCAGCCAGACCAGCGATGGGAAAGACTGGCTTGGCTTTGACTATGGCTCGCTCCGCAGCAAAGCAAAATCAAAAGGTTCTATTCTGTTCGCTGGAAATGACTCATAAGCAGCTCACCTATCGGGTGATCGCTCAGGAGTTTAAGCAGATGGATGTGACCAAGATGCAACGTGGAGAAATCAATCAGGCTGAGTTTAATAGTTTATGTCTCAAGGCTGATGAACTGCATAACTTCTCACTCACCTATGATGATGATGCAGGACTGAATATCATCCAGCTTCGAGCCAAAGCAAATCAGATGAAAGCCCAATCAGGTATTGATTTGATTATAGTGGATTATCTCCAGCTGATGTCAGATAGCACCAAGGAGAGCAATAGAGAGCAGGAAATCAGCAGAATCAGTAGAGGCTTGAAGGTCTTGGCTAAGGATTTGGATGTTCCGGTGATAGCCCTCTCTCAGTTATCCAGGGCTGTAGAAACCAGAGGAGGAGGCCATAGGCCAAAGCTCTCTGACCTAAGAGAATCAGGTTCTCTTGAGCAGGATGCCGATATGGTGATGTTTCTTTATCGTCCTGAATACTATGGAATCAAGGAATATGAAACAGATGATGAGATTATACTTACTAAGGGATTTGCAGTGGCTGATATTGCAAAGCACCGGAACGGACCTATAGGAGAAGTTTACATGAAATTTGATCATGAGTTTACCAGTTTTGGGAACTGGAAGACACCGATTCCTCAACCGGATTATAAATTCCCAGAGACCACCCATCATGATTTTTAACCATTCACGTTTGAAATACTAACAATGTTTGAGTATATTACAAACAATTTAAACAATATGAATACACCTTACTCCCTTATCGCTAAAAAAGGAATTCAGTTTTTATGCTGTGATTCTATTGAATTGCCAGAGCAAATTAAGACTGAGGTGGTGCAAGATCCAGACTTGGCTCGTCAAGGAATTGCTAAGGTGACAGTGACTGTATTAGCTAAAGTAATTGATACCAAGTAAATGCCAACAATAGAGAGAAAGCAGTTCAAACCTAATTGGGTAAAAAAATCACCTAAGAAGAAAGGCTCATGGGGTTATGATACCAAGTTCTATGCACGCAAAGCTTGGAGAAACCTTCGCTTCTCATTCCTGATGGAACATCCTCTCTGTGTTAGATGCAAAGAAGAAGGTAATCTGGTGACCGCTACTGTAGTGGATCACATCATACCACGTAAGGACAGGCCAGACCTGGAACTTGAGTGGTCAAACCTTCAGGCATTGTGCGAATCCTGCCACAACAGCAAGTCAGGCCGAGAGGGGAGGGGCGGTCAAAATCTTAAAAACCAAAGCCCTGCAAACCGTTGTGGTGATCAGTTCTTTTATGCGTGCAAAACTCCAGACCTAAATTCTGATCAATCCTGAGTATGACTGGCAGACCACGGACACCGGATATTTTAAAAAAGGCTAAAGGCACTTTTAAGCCGAGCAGATCAAATCCTGATCAGCCATCAGTGGAGCCATCCATGCCAGAAGTTCCGAAGGGTTTAGTGGGTTATGCTAAAAGAAAATTTATAGCTCTGGCCAAGGAACTCAGCCAGATGAAAGTCATTACCAAGCATGATTCTCACATTCTTGAGATGGTCTCCAAAGAGTTTGCTATTTACATGGAAATGGAGAAGGTGCTGAAGAAGGATGGATACTTCTATCATGGCAGAAAGGTTGAAAAAACCGAATCTGAGGAGGATGGAACCATCATTAAAGAAACTGTTCTAAGTACGAACCTGAAATCTCACCCTGCTCTGATCCATAGAAATCAAGCTTTCGCAAACATCATGAAGGGTCTTCAGGAATGTGGACTCACACCTTCCACCCGATCAAAGCTCAAAGTAGTAAAAGAAACCCAGTCAAACCCATTCGCAGCCATGAGGGCCGGAGGTTGATATGGAGAAGTTTTATCAATATATCGACCAAGTGCAATCAGGTGAAATCAACGTTTGCAAGTGGATTGACTTAGCGGTAAAACGTCATTTAACTGATATTAAAAACTCCAAAAAATCAGGCTATTTTTTTGACGAAAAAGAGGCTGAAAGAGCTATAGGGTTTTTCTCTCTCCTCAAACATTACAAAGGCAAATACGCTGGCCAGCCTTTCGACCTTTTGCCTTGGCAAGCCTTTTTCATTGGATCTGTTTTCGGTTGGAAAAAGAATGATGGCACCAGAAGATTCAGATACATTTATCTGAAGGTGGCCAGAAAAAATGGCAAAACCACTCTGGCATCAGGTACTTGCATTTATGGTTTGGTAGCCGATGGAGAATCAGCAGCTGAAATCTACACCTCAGCCACCACCAGAGATCAGGCATCTATCTGCTTTAAGGATGCCAAGGAGATGATCAACAATGACCCCAACCTAAAGGAAGTGGTAGAGGTCTGGACTCATGCCATCACTATTCAGGCAGATGCATCTACCCTAAAGCCAGTTTCTTCAGAAGCAGGAAATCTGGATGGACTGAATCCTCACATCGCTTTGATTGATGAGTATCATGCACACAAGAATGATGAGGTTTTCAATGTCATGAAATCCGGTATGGGTTCACGGACTCAACCTCTTCACCTCACCATCACTACTGCTGGATTTAATAAGCAGTCAGCATGCTACACCTATGAGCGAACATGCCAGGAGATTCTACAGGGCATCAAGGAAGATGATTCTCAGTTTGCCATGATGTTTGATCTGGATGAGGGTGATGACTACCTGGATGAGAAGAATTGGATCAAGGCAAACCCTTCTTTGGGTCATACCCCAAGCAGAGAATTCCTGAAGCAAGAGGTAATCCAAGCGAAAAACAATCCCTCCCAGCTGGTTAATCTCCTGACTAAAAATTTCAATATGTGGACCGATTCCTCATCCACATTTATTGAAGATTCCAAATGGACTGAAGCTCAGATGACCTCTGAGATTGATGAAGAGTATCTGGCTGACTTGCCATGTGTATCAGCTTTGGATTTAGCATCCACTAGAGACCTCACAGCATTTTCCAAGGTCTGGATAGATGAGGAGCAGCAGAAGTATTACAATAAAGTTCGGTATTTCCTACCCTCTGATTCCATGATGAGCCGAGTGAAAAAGGATGGAGTACGCTATGACCTTTGGGCGGAACAGGGATGGATAGAACTCACTGAGGGAAATGTCACGGACTATAGATATATCGCTCAGGAAGTTATGAAAGACTATGAGAATTTCAATATAGAAACTATCGCTTTTGACCGTTGGAACTCTTCTCAGCTGGTGATCGAACTTACTGAAGAAGGATTGAATATGCAGCCCTACGGCCAAGGCTATAGGTCCATGAGCCAGCCAACCAAAGAACTTGAAAAGATGATCTATGAAAAAACCCTACTCCATGATGGTTCTCCAGTAACAAGATGGATGGTGGCAAATGTAGAACTCACCAGAGATCCGGCAGGAAATATCAAGCCGGATAAAGCCAAATCCTCTGAGAAGATAGATGGAGTGGTGGCCTCGGTGATGGCAATCGGAATGATTCTCTCACAGAATATGGAGCTGGCCAGCGAAAGCAATACCAGCCGATATGATAAGGAAGGAGGGTCACTGTGGGTCATTTAACGGAAAAAATGGAACTTATCCCTGCACGACTCATTAAGTGTCATCAGCCAGAGGGATTCATTAAGGAAGTAGAATCCAGAATAGGCCCAGGAAAAACCCAAAAGGATGCCTACTACGAACTGGAGGCAGAAATGGAAACCTATTTCGGCTCAGCCAAATACAGCGGATACAACACATTCGTGACCATCCGATGCAGATATCAAAAATCAAAAACCAGCAAAAAATGATTCCTCAAATCCTTCTACTTGCCTATCTGGGATACGGTCTCAGACAGGCTCATCAGCAGCGCAAACAGATGCCGGAGGAATACCAGGCATCCATGATTCAGGCAGTCATCATTCTCTTCCTTCTCTACTGGGGAGATTTCTTCGATCAGTTTATCCCTTATCTCCAATGACCCACTTCATGATCGATATAGAAACTCTATCCACAGAACCGAATGCCATGATTCTGGCCATCGCTGTGGTGGAGTTTAATGAAGCAGAAATCCTAAAGCAGACCGTGATCTATCCCAGCCGTGAGGAACAGAAGAAACTGAAAAGGCACGTATGCTCAGACACCGTGGAGTGGTGGATGAATTACGCAGAGGAATTCATAGCCCTGAAGGATGAACCACAGACAGACCTTCTGGAATCATGGGTGCTGTTTGATGACATTTTCAGAAGTGGAAAGAAAGATTCAAACCACGTTTGGTCTAAGTCTCCATCCTTCGATCTGACTATCCTCAAATCTCTATTTAAGGAATGTAACTATGACATCCCCTGGAACTTCTGGAATGAAATGGATGTCCGCACGGCTCAGTTCAAGCTGGATCAGAAGAATCTTAAAATCGATAAATCACTAAAAGCTCATGAACCCCTGGCCGACTGTCTGGCACAGATCCATAACGTCCAGCGGTTTATGGTCATGGACTGCTAATGCAAACCCCTCAAACCAAATCCACTATCCTATCCCATTATCAGCAAGGCATCAAGATTCAATCCATCGCTGATTCGCTGAAACTTCCTAAGTCCACAGTGAAAGGAATCATATACCAGCCACAGGTGAAGAGAAGGTATAAATATGAACCAGTCACGATGGCGGAACTGAAAGCCATCAAAGAAGCTTTCTCCTCCCATCCCTTTGAGAAAACACCCACCTACAAGCAAGTCAGTGCCATCACAGGAATCAGGTTCACCCGACTCAGAGCTATACTTCAGGAGTACAATAAGGATGGGAGTTTAAAAAGGAAAGTGAGATAGCGGATGTTGTATGGCGAAGCGAACTGTAAGCCTACGGATTTGAAATAATAAAATTGAAATTATGGAATGGACATTGGCAATTGAAAAAAGCAAAAAGGGAACAGCTACCCGTGTGATTATGAATGGAGATGGGTCTAAGCGAACCATTATTCGGTACAATGATGGTTCAGGCTTTTGCCTCGCTTCAAATAATGGTAAAGTAGATTTCTTCTTGAGCCGACCAGCCCAAGATTTTGAAATGAATGGATTTAAAGATTGGCAACCGAGCGAGTAAGCTTATAGCAGATAACGTACTTGTATATGGTTTTGTAAGCCATAGCATAAAATTTACAATTGAAAACGAATATTAATTAGGCTTATAAACTATATACATTGTTGTGTGTAGTACGGAATTTAAGCCACAAACTTTATTAAAATGAAAGAATTAAATTTAAATGAGGCTTTATGTATTATAAATGTAGGTTGGAAAACAGAAGTAGAAAAAGAATTGTATGATTACGCTTTTAAAGTTGTTAGAAAAACGGCTGAAACAAAACATTTAGAATATCAATTACATAAAGTAAATGAAAAATTAGAAAAACTAAAGTAGTATTACACACAACATTAGCTATGACCCACAACTTTAACCAAATCGACCATAAAACACCCTCTAACATGGTTAATGATGGTAAAAGTTCACTAATAAGTTTACAACCCCTCCCCAGAAGTAAACCCATCTGTTTCCTGCCTACTGCCACTGCTAACTGTTTTGTGTTCCACGTGAAACATTTCAAACAATGTTAGCCAACTAAACCAACATATATACCGAAATTGCCTATATGAATACAGGCCAGGCGATTTCACGAGGCATCCACATTCTTAGAAGATCCGCAAGTGTGACTCCCAGTCTCACCGGATTGAAAAACCCAGACAACTGGCT
>CAKZRQ010000059.1 GCA_937146645.1 uncultured Cyclobacteriaceae bacterium | reverse complement strand
ATGATTCCGTAGCTCAGCTGGTAGAGCAATACACTTTTAATGTATGGGTCCTGGGTTCGAGCCCCAGCGGGATCACAGAAGGCAGCCTCAAGGGCTGCTTTTTTGGTTTAAAATTGAAGAGGATCGAGATGCTTAAAGTGGCCGTTCAATCTAATTTTTTGCTTAGCACTTTCAGCTGCCTTAAAAGCAGGAATCATCCTATTAAAATGCTTGATGAGGTAGTCGAGACGTTCTAATTCACTGGAAATAAGCAGTAACTCAAGCTCCTCTTCCAAAGTTAACCCAACCTTGTGGGCGTAAGAAAAGCTGTTAACAGCCATTGGATCAAATTCCACCTCATGGTCCAAAAGCCGAAGCATTTCTTTTAAGTAAAAGGCATACTCTTTTTGCTTTCTTTCATGAGTGGTCATGTCGTCCTCAAAAAATTCAACTTTTCCACCAGCATAAGCTTTATCAGGAGCTGGATTATCAAAAGTGGTCAGTCTAAAAACCCTTCTTCCCTTAGTTTTAATGTCAAGTCTTCCATCATCATAGCGATGATAGATCTCCTCTAGGGTTACCTCCGTTCCGAAGCCTGTAAGCTTATCAGTAAAGACACAAACACCAAAGCTGGAATTCATTTCTTCGACATCTGCAAGGAGCTCTTTATAGCGAGGCTCAAAGATGTGCAGGTTAAGACTTTCCCCAGGAAAAGCCACAAGCTTTAATGGAAATAAGGGAAGATACATTTCGTGGTGTTTCCATCTTAACCTTGAAAAGGTCATTAAGTTATTCCTTTATCAAGTTTTAAGACAAATCTCATGTTTTTAATGAGCTCTAAAACAAAAAAGTCTCCCTTTTCAGGGAGACTTTCAATTTATAATCTAAGCTGATTATTTGTTCGCAATGAATGTTAACAAGTCGATCACTTTCGTAGAATAACCCCACTCATTGTCATACCAAGATACCACTTTCACGAAGGTATCGCTCAATTGGATACCGGCTCCGGCATCAAATATTGAGGTTCTTGGATCACCAATAAAGTCATTAGAAACAACTGCGTCTTCAGTATAACCGAGAATTCCTTTCATTGAGGTTTCAGAAGCTTCCTTCATTTTAGCACAGATGTCCTCGTATGAAGTTGGAGTTTTCAGCCTTACCGTCAAATCAACAACAGATACATCCGGAGTTGGTACTCTGAATGCCATTCCTGTCAATTTTCCGTTTAATTCTGGAATTACTTTTCCAACAGCCTTAGCAGCACCAGTGGAAGAAGGAATGATATTCTGACCAGCTCCTCTTCCGCCTCTCCAATCTTTAGCAGATGGTCCATCAACTGTTTTTTGAGTAGCAGTGGTAGCGTGAACTGTGGTCATTAAGCCTTCTTCGATTCCGAAATTATCGTTCAAGACTTTCGCGATCGGTGCAAGACAGTTTGTCGTACATGATGCATTGGACACAAATACCATATCATCAGTATACTTGTCCTCATTTACTCCCATAACAAACATTGGAGTATCGTCTTTTGAAGGAGCGGACATGATTACCTTTTTAGCACCTGCATCGATATGGGCTTGAGCCTTCTCTGCAGTCAAGAAAATCCCGGTGGATTCAATTACATAATCAGCGCCCACAGCATCCCACTTTAGATCAGCTGGGTTTCTTTCAGAAGTCACTCGAATGGTATTCCCATTCACGATCATGTTTCCATCCTTCACTTCTACAGATCCTTTGAATTGACCATGCGTAGAGTCATACTTGAGCATGTAAGCCATGTAGTCCACATCGATCAAATCATTGATGCCTACCACCTGGATATCATCTCTCTCCTGAGCTACTCTGAAAGCTAGTCTTCCAATTCGCCCAAATCCATTAATTCCAACTTTAATTTTACTCATAATGCAATTGATTATTTAGAATAGGTTTGATTCAAAAATTATGTCTTTACTCTGTTTTTCAGGCCAAAATCCCTAAAAGCGTGGCTAAGTTATTACAATTATTTATCTCGCCAAAACAGGGTTAATTATGTTTCTATTAGCACTCTCTCCTCCCCTTTTTATATCTTCACCTGAGCCAAATTTTCATCCATGTTTGTAAATGCCATTCAGCGGGTTTCAGGTTTTGTGAGAGCTATTCATTCCATCTCTCGAAATTATGAACAGAGCGAAATCACAAAGGGTTCAGCCACTCTTTTCTTCATCAATGATGAAGGTTATGCCATCACTTGCAAGCATGTGGCCCAGTGGATCACTCAAGCCAATCAGATCAATCTGAAGTATGATGATTATTTGAGAAAAGCTGTAAATCAGCCCGATCAAATGCGACAAAAAATTGCCAGAGAACTTGGTTTATCTTCTGAGAAAGTAGCAGAGATGCGGCTGACTTTTGTAGACTGTGTGGATCAAATTAAAAACATAAAATTCACTCTCCATCCCCAGTATGACCTTGCCTTATTGAAATTCGAGGGGTTCAATAAAACGCTTTACCAGGGAAGAGCCACATTTCTAGCAGACGAGTCAGACATCCATCCAGGAATGATGGCCTGCAGGCTCGGATACCCGTTCCCTGAGTTCAGTAATTTTCAACTAGATAAAAATTCAAATCATCTCAAATGGACTCAGCATGGAATGAAAAGGTCTCCTCGCTTCCCAATTGAGGGGATGATCACCAGGTTTGCTGGCGATGGTTCTGGTAAAATATTTGGTATTGAAATGAGTACCCCAGGCCTCAGAGGCCAAAGTGGAGGGCCACTATTTGACACCGAAGGAAGAATCATTGGTATGCAAAGCAAAACCAAGCATCTCCATCTGGGATTTGACATCGAGGACAAAGCGATTATTGCGCATGGGAAACATAAAAAAGTAAATGATTACGCCTTCATTCACCTGGGCGAATGCATCCATGTTTCAGTGATCAAAGCCTTCCTTGAGCAGCAAGGCGTCTCGTTCTTTCAGCAATAAAAAAGCCGGATAAACCGGCTCAAAATTTTGTGGTTATGCCAGACTTGAAATAATCTCATTCAAAGTTTCACTTGGCCTCATGGCTTTTGATACTAATTCAGCTTCAGGCTTAAAGTAGCCACCAATTTCCTGCGCCGGACCTTGTGCTCCATTCAGCTCGGACAATATTTTCTCTTCGTTTTCTGAAAGAGACGCTGCAATAGCAGAAAATTTATCCTTTAGTCCCGAGTTCTCATTTTGAGCGGCTAGCTCATCCGCCCAATACTTAGCCAAATAGAAATGGCTACCTCGATTATCAAGCTTTCCTACTACTCTTGCAGGAGAGCGATTCTCATCCAGCCAGGTACTTGTTGCAGCATCCAATGTTTTTGCAAGAAGCATGGCCTCCTCATTAGAATACATTCTTCCGAGATGTTCAAGAGAAACAGCCAGCGCCAAGAACTCTCCAAGTGAATCCCATCGCAGGTGTCCTTCAGAAACGAATTGCTGAACGTGCTTTGGAGCAGAACCTCCGGCACCTGTTTCAAATAGCCCTCCTCCATTCATCAAAGGAACAATAGAAAGCATTTTCGCACTGGTTCCTACCTCAAGGATCGGGAATAAGTCAGTAAGGTAATCGCGCAGTACATTTCCTGTCACTGAAATCGTATCCTGACCTTTAACTATTCTCTCCAAAGAGAATTTGGTGGCTTCTACAGGGGCTTTAATATGAATCTCCAGACCATCAGTATCATGTTCTGGCAAATAGGTGTTAACCTTTTTAATCAACTCGGCATCGTGTGCTCTATTCTCATCCAGCCAGAAAACGGCCGGTGTATCCGAAAGTCTTGCTCTAGTCACGGCCAATTTCACCCAATCCTTAATTGGTGCATCTTTCGTCTGACACATTCTCCAGATATCACCTTGCTCCACCTCATGACTGATCAAAACTTCGCCGGACTCATTTCGAACCTCTACTTTACCCGAAGAAGGGATTTCAAAGGTCTTGTCATGAGAACCATACTCCTCCGCCTTCTGAGCCATCAAGCCTACATTAGGAACACTTCCCATGGTTGCTGGATCCAAAGCTCCATTTTCTTTACAGAAATCTATCGTCGCTTGATACACTCCGGCGTAGGAACGATCTGGAATTATGGCCTTAGTATCCTGAGAATTTCCTTCTGCATTCCACATCTGCCCGGATGTTCGAATCATCGCCGGCATGGAAGCGTCTATGATTACGTCACTCGGCACATGAAGATTAGTGATTCCTTTATCGGAATTCACCATGGCTAGATCTGGACCTTGCTCATAGCAAAGCTTAATATCCTTTAGAATCTCTTCTTTTTGATCAATTGGGAGGCTTTCAATTTTTGAAAGAACATCTCCAAAACCATTATTCACATCTACTCCTAATGCCTCGAATGTTTCTGAATACTTTCCAAAAACTGGTGCGAAGAATGCTTTCACTGCATATCCGAAAATGATTGGGTCAGAGACCTTCATCATGGTAGCCTTCATGTGAATGGAAAATAAAACGCCTTCTGCTTTCGCATCAGCTTTGGCGGAAGCCAAAAAATCCACCAATGCTCCCACACTCATCCTGGAACAATCAATCACCTCTCCTTCCTGAAGCTGAAGCCCTGATTTCAAAACGGTCTCTTTTCCTTCAGAAACCAATACGATATCCACAGAAGTAGCCTTATCCAAGGTCAATGACTTCTCGCTCGAATAAAAATCGCCATCACTCATGCTTGCCACATGAGACTTGGATTCAGACGACCAAGCCCCCATTTTGTGCGGGTGCTTTTGAGCATAAGCCTTCACAGCCTTAGGTGCTCTCCGGTCAGAGTTTCCTTCACGCAAAACAGGGTTGACAGCAGAGCCTTTGATTTTATCGTAAGTAGCTTTGATTGCCAACTCCTCATCGTTATTCGGTTCATCAGGATAATTGGGCACTGCAAATCCTTTCTCCTGCAATTCCGCAATAGCTCCTTTCAGCTGAGGAATGGAGGCTGAGATATTGGGTAGCTTCACAATGTTTGCCTCGGGCTTTTTTGCCAAAGAACCAAGCTCTGCAAGAGCATCAGAAATCTGTTGATCCGGAGTGAGAAATTCTGGGAAGTTGGCCAAAATCCTACCGGACAAAGAAATATCCTTTGTTTCCACTGTCACACCAGCCGATTTTGTAAACGCCTGGATAATTGGCAGAAGTGAATATGTGGCTAAAGCTGGAGCTTCATCGGTAAGCGTGTAAAATATTTTCGCAGAGGAATTGCTCATGATTTTATTCTGAAAAAAGGTAAAGGGAAATGATTTTCAACAAAAGCAACGCGTCAGTTACTCTTTATTCGTTAAAATTTCGCGCCTAAATTACGGAAATAATTACTGGAACAAATCGATCTATGACTTATTGTCGTTCACTACGGCAAATTGATCTGCATCCTGCCAGGCAGGGAATTTCATTCGATAATTTTTAAGTTCTCCAGCATCTAATTCGACGATTGAAATGGCTTCTTCAGAATCCAATTTTTCCAGCGCCATTCCTTTGAAATCATAGGCTGCACTTTGGCCCTTGTAAGCAATACCGTTTCCGTCTATACCAACTCGATTGACTCCTATAGAATAGCTCAAGTTTTCAATGGCTCTTGCAGGAAGCAGGGTTTCCCAGGCTGAAGTCCTCGCTGCCGGCCAGGAAGCGATATAGATCGAAAGATCGTATTCTGCTTCTCCCCCATTCCATTCATTTCTGGAAAAAACAGGAAACCGAAGATCATAGCAAACCTGAGGAAGCACTTTCCAACCCTTCAATTCAAATAGTTTCTTCTCCTCTCCGGCGCTAAAAGTTTCATCTTCTTTCGCCATACGAAACAGATGTCTCTTGTCATAGAATTCAACCGAACCTTCCGAATTAACCCAAAGCATCCTATTAAAAAAATCGTCCCCTTCTTTGATAATTAAGGAGCCCGTCAGCACGAAATTCATTTGAGCTGAAATCTGCTTCATCCATTTAGTCACATGGAAATTCATGGGTTCAGCTAGCTTTTCGGCATTCATGCTAAAACCCGTGGGGAACATTTCAGGGAGGATAATTAAATCTACTTCTTGGTCTATGGACCAAAGCTTTTCCTCAAGATTAGCCAGATTCGCCACCTTATCTTCCCAGACCAAATCAGTCTGAACCAGCGCTATTCGCAGGTTTTGATCTGGCATCAGCGAGTGGGATAAATCATGCGGTAGTCAGTAGCCACCTTTCCTTTGCTCACATCGACGAGCTTTGACTTCAAAAGTCTCTTTTTTAACCCCTTCAGATAATCTACGAAAAGGACACCCTCCAAGTGGTCATATTCATGCTGAATAACGCGTGCAGTCATCCCAGAGAATTCTTCCTCTTTCAGAACCCAGTTTTCATCAAAGTACTCTATCGTAAGAGTCTCGGGTCTGGTAATTTCCGCCCTGACTTCTGGAATACTCAGACAACCTTCCTCGAACGAATAGTCGTCACCATATTCATCTAGAATAATGGGATTAATAAACGCTCTACGAATCCCTTTCTCTTCAGATTCTTCGTCGAGCATAAGAGAGCTGTCGATGACAAAAAGTCTTAACCCCTTATTGATTTGGGGTGCAGCTAATCCAACTCCGGATGCGTGATCCATAGTGGCAAACATGTCGCTGATCAAAGCTTCCATCTCGGTACCTTCCTTGATCTCAGAAGCCTCTTGCTTCAAAATCGGATCACCATAAGCGACTATTGGATAAATCATTGTCTTTCTAAATACGATTGTAAAATAATAGCCGCACTCACCTTATCAAGGTTGCCGGCCTTTTCCCTTCGATCCTTCTTCTTACTTCCCATCTCGATCATGCTTTGCATAGCCATTCGAGAAGTAAATCGCTCGTCCACCAACTCTACATTTTTGTCGGGAAACTGTTTACTCAAACCATCCTTCAAAGATATCACCTTAGGAGTCATTTCGTTGTGTGATCCGTCCAATTTTATAGGATAACCCAAAACAATGGTCTCGACATCTTCTCGGTCGAAATACTTCTTCAAGTAATCAACCAAAGTAGGTGTGGGAATGGTTTCAAGTGGATTGGCAAGAATCTTTAGTGGATCAGTAACCGCTAAACCAGTTCGTTTGGTTCCTAAATCGATCGCTATAATACGACCCATTAGTTTGTAATTTTTTTGCGAATCAGCCTTACAGCTTCTTTTTCTAATTGAACAGCTTTCGGGAAAAGTAAATCATCTTCGATTTGGGCATGAATGGACAATTCCTTTTCGAATTTTTGAAGCTCGTGATAGAGAACTCTCATGGTCAGTGGGGCATCTTTCGATAATTCGTAGTCAGATGTCAACCTTCTTATCCCCTCCATCTCGTCATCATGAATTTCGTGTTCATCTGCTAATCCAATTATAGGGTCTTTCTCCAATATGGTAAGTGCATCCGAGAGAGAATAAAGCTGATTTTCAACATCCTGAAGCATCTCGATTCGCTTGAAAAGTCTACTTTCTTCCTCATGGATATGGTGAATGAAATCTTCCACAAACATTGGGAACATTATTCTTAAGTCTGCCATCAAGGCCGAATACTTTCCCTCGGGTTTGATCCCTTCAATGAGGTTTGACAAAAAGGGTAATTCTTGGCGCACAAAGTAATAATGCTTTTGTTTCAGATAAGCGACCAGAACCTCAATTGGATTCATGAATAAATCTTCGGGTGTAGGCTCTTTCTGAGAGGCCCAATCTTCCAACTGATTGATAAGCTGCGAGGGGTGTACTTTGTGTTTCTTACAGACCTTGGAGAGGGAATCCGTAGAATACTGGTAAAAACTGATGCCGAAATAATGCAAAACAGAGGCAAAGACATAGTTCTCAGAAACTAAGTCTTCAACTGTTGAATCCTGCATTTTTCTCTTCAGCTCCATTCTTTAAAATTAAGTTTTTTAACAGAAAAAAAGAGGGCATTTTCAATCAAAATCCATCTTTATCGTATAAACAATGATTAACTTTATCAAAAGGCTCATTTATGCCAAGACTTTTTGCATTTTTATGAGTTACTATTCTGACTATTAAAAATTTGACGACGTGAGCAGTACAGGAAATAGCAAAAATCAAATTCGATTACCCATTATTCTCGCAATAGCTATATCCGCTGGAATTTGGATCGGAGCGACTTTTGCCGAACCCGACAATAACCAAAATGATTTACGAGCCGCTCTGTATAAGATGCAGGAAATCATGACGTACATAAATCGGGATTATGTAGACAGTGTGGATAGTGAGGAATTGGTTGAGTATGGCATTACAAAAATGCTTGAAAATTTGGATCCTCACTCCAGCTATATTCCTCCTCGGGATGCGGAGCTTGCGCAGTCTCAATTGGATGGAGAATTCGATGGAATTGGAGTTGAATTCGGAATCATAAGAGACACTATTTATGTCGTTGCTCCACTCACTGGAGGTCCTTCAGAAGCATTAGGAATTCAATCTGGTGACCAGATCATTAATGTTGATGGCGAAAAAGTGGCAGGCGTAGGAGTGACCAACCGCGATGTTTTCGATAAACTACGCGGTCCAAAAGGATCAGTTGTTACGGTCGATATCAAAAGAAAGAATAATATCGATTTGATCACTTACGATATCACCCGAGATAAAATCCCTCAATACAGCATCAATGCCACGTATATGGTAAATGATGAGATTGGTTATGTCAAGGTAACCAGGTTTGGTGCAAATACTTATGAGGAATTTAAGGAATCAGTAACTGAGCTTAAGAATCAGGGAATGAGTAAGCTTATCATAGATCTTCAAGGCAATCCTGGTGGATACATGGGAGCTGCAATTAATATGGCGGACGAAATGCTAGGTGAAAGAGCATTGATAGTATCCCAAGAAGGCAAGGTCAAGCAGTATAGCCAAAAGGCATTTGCTTTCAGACCAGGTCTTTTCGAAGATGGCTCTGTGATTGTGCTCGTAAATGAAGGTTCTGCTTCAGCTTCTGAAATCCTAGCAGGGGCTATTCAGGATAATGACAGAGGATTAATCGTAGGTAGGAGATCATTTGGAAAAGGTCTTGTTCAGCTACCAATTGATTTGTCGGATGGTGCTGAGTTGAGGTTAACCATCGCGAGATACTACACTCCTTCAGGCCGCTCTATTCAGAAGCCATATGGAAGCGATTACGAAGCATACGAAAGGGATTGGCTAGAGCGCTATGAGCATGGAGAATTCTTCTCGGCTGACAGCATTCAGTTTAATGACAGTCTGAAATACGAAACTAAAAAAGGTAGAACCGTGTACGGCGGTGGTGGAATTATGCCTGACTACTTTGTCCCTCTTGATACAACTAATGCTAGCGCTTATGTATCTAGGCTATTTAACTCTTCCGCTTCAAGAGAATACATTCTTGATTTCGTAAATGAAAATAAGAGTGACTTTGAATCTATGAGTATGGAGGAATACTATGAAGATTATGAGGTTTCAGATGCGATGTTGAAGGACCTTGTAAAAGTGGGTGAGAAAAACTCTGTTGCCTTCGACGAAGCAGATTTTAACAAGTCCAAGGACTATTTAAAAATCCTAATGAAAGCTCATCTTGGTAGACAAATCTATGATGACAGTGCTTTCTATAAAGTTATAAACGACATAAACGAGGTATATCTGCAGGCCTTGAATCTATTTGATGAAGCCAATAGAATAGCGATGGCTGATGATTTAAGTACAGAAGGTGGAGGAGAATAAATGACCCCGATTTAGAATATAAAGAGCAGCCCTTTGGCTGCTCTTTTTTTTGCTCATTATTAATGAATAAAACTTAAAAAAATGGTCTGAAACACACCAATGCCATTATTTAAAAAACTGAAGATTGGAAATAGGAGATTTTTGAAATTACTTTGCCCTCCAAATCAAAAGTACCAATGAAATATTACCTTTTTTCACTTCTGCTTTTCCTTTCAATCTCTCCTGTTTTTTCTCAAGAGGATACCACTAGAATGGACCTGAATGAAGTTATTATTCAAGAAAACCGAATCCAAGTCCCTTTTTCAAAGCAAAGTCGAAATATCACGGTGGTGGATAGAATGGATATTGAAACCACGCCTGCTAGGAGCCTCCAAGAAGTCCTTTCCTTCGTGCCTGGTGTGGATGTTCGTCAAAGGGGTGTGACAGGTGTTCAAGCAGATATTGGGATTCGTGGTGGTTCTTTCGAGCAAACACTGATGCTTTTAAATGGGATCAAGCTGAGTGATCCTCAGACTGGCCATCATATGATGAATATTCCGGTTCCCATGTTGGAAATAGATCGAGTGGAAGTTCTGAAGGGACCGGCATCCAGAATTTTTGGGCAGAATGCCTATGCAGGGGCAATTAATGTGATCACAAAGCTTTCAGAGGAACGTAGACTAAACTTACAGGGCTATGCAGGCGACTTTGGAATGAAGGGTATCTCCTTCGCTGGTTCTTTACCGGTAGGCAACTATAAGCAAAACCTGGCCATTTCTTATGATGACTCAAATGGTCATTGGTATAATTCTGACTATCAAATCAGCAATATCTTTTATGAAGGCGGGGTGGATCTGAACGAAAAAAACGCTATCAGGGGAATGATCGCTTACACGGATCGCACCTTCGGAGCGAATGGTTTTTATACCAGCGCTTTTCCTGATCAATGGGAAAGTATCCAAACCACATTAGGCTCTTTATCCCACACCCTAAATTCAGGAGGTTTTTCTCTAAATACTCGAGCTTATTGGAGAAGAAATGTGGATGAGTTCAGGTTGAGGAGAAAGGAACCAGAATTCTTCCAAAACAACCACACTACGGATGTGGTAGCTGCTGAAACCAACGGAACCTTTGAAAACAGTTTGGGGACGACCGGCTTTGGGCTTGAGCTTCGTGAAGAAAGCATAGAAAGTTCGAACCTTGGAGATCATGAACGTACTCTTTTTGGGGTATTTCTGGAGCATTTGTTTCAGTTTGGAGATAAGGTCGATTTAAGGGCAGGAATTTATTCAACCTATTATTCTGAGTACGACTGGAAGCATTTTCCTGGTGCAGAGCTAGGCTTTCAAGCGAATAGAAATCTGAGATTTTATGCGGGCTATGGCAAAAGCTTTAGAATCCCGACTTACACAGACCTTTACTACATTGGACCGACTAATATTGGAAATGCTGACCTTCAGCCGGAGGAGGCTCAGAATTTTGAGGTTGGTTCGAAATGGAACAAGGGTCCATTCCGAGCAGAGCTGGTTTATTTCATAAGAAACACAGATAATCTTATCGAATGGGCCAGAGTGAATGAGGAAGACCCATGGCAGCCACAAAATTTCAATCAAGTCAATTTCCAGGGAATCGAAACCTCATTTAGCTACCGCGTAAACCCAACGGGAAATACCATTCAGGTCAAAGAACTGATGCTTTCCTACAACTACATCGATGCCAACATTGAAGATGGATCGTCAGAATTAGAAACTCGATACTCACTCACCGCCTTGAGACATCAATTTATTGCCGGAGTCATGGTTGGTCTTGGGAAGAAGATCGAATGGAACACCAAGATGAGGCAGGTTGAAAGAATGGCTCAGGATCCTTATTTCGTTCTGGATATGCGGGTGGATTATAATCGAATAGGCAGAATCGGGTTCTTTGCGGAAGCTTCAAACATCACCAATACCGAATACATTGAAGCTGGGTTTGTGGAAATGCCTGGACGATGGTTTAGAGCTGGATTCTCTTTGAATTTGCAGTAATCAAAAAGTTCACAAAACAAAAAAACCTCAGAATTCTCTGAGGCTTTTTTTTGTGGGAGCTGAGGGATTCGAACCCCCGACCCTCTGCTTGTAAGGCAGATGCTCTGAACCAACTGAGCTAAGCTCCCATTGATCTTCAAACGGATTGCAAAGGTAAAAGCTATTTCTTAATAGCCAAACAATTCCGTTAACCTTGCTTCTAAAATGTTGATTATGAGTTGGAAATTTTTCTTCACGAATTACTTAGAATGCTCTTCCAAAATAGCCTGGATGAACTTAGCTTACACCAATCAAAAAATCAGCTTCAATAATGTCATATAAATCCATCTTTCTCCGACTATGAGAAACAACTATCTTCTATGAAGGCACTAATCACCACGCTCATTCTACTTTTTATCTCATCAACTTCATTTTCGCAAAGCTTGGAAAACCAACTTCTGGGAAAATGGAAACTCACTAAGGATGAGGGATACGAATTCTTCATTAATTCGCCAGAAGCTCAAATGGGTGATGCAGAGCAACTTGAGTCTTTTATGGACATGATGGAAGATTACCACGCCAATAACTACAAGAACTTCTACAGTCTTGATTCGATGACCTCCACCATACTCGATCGTAGAGAAGTGGTCCAGGAAAAATCGCATTGGAATGTGAGGGCAGAAGATTCAGTAATTACCTGGACTTCACAATTCCACCCAAAAGTTTTGCAAGCCAAAATTCATAGGATTAATCAAGAGGAATTGGTTCTTATTTACCTGACCCAAAACCAAGAACCGGGACAATTTCAGATTCATTACAAAAAGGAAGAATCAGTAGGTATAGAATAAAAAAAGCTCAGAAGGAATACTTCTGAGCTCTTGCAATTAGGATTCTCTAATCTTAAATATCAAACTTAATTCCCTGTGCTAATGGCAGCTCAGAAGAATAATTAATCGTATTTGTCTGTCTTCTCATGTATGCTTTCCAGGCATCAGAACCAGATTCTCTACCACCACCGGTCTCTTTCTCTCCACCGAAAGCTCCACCGATTTCAGCTCCAGAAGTTCCAATGTTGACATTCGCAATACCACAGTCAGAACCAGAAACGGCAAGAAACGCCTCAGCTTCGCGCATATTCGTAGTCATGATTGCAGAAGATAATCCCTGCGGAACGCCATTTTGAATAGCAATTGCCTCGTTTAGATCTTCATACTTAATCAGGTACAAAATAGGAGCAAACGTTTCATGCTGCACAATCTCAAAATGGTTTTGAGCTTCGTAGATACATGGCTTGACATAGCATCCTGACTCGTAGCCTCCACCAGAAAGCACTCCTCCTGGCACTACCACCGTAGCTCCTTCGGATTCTGCCTTTGCGATAGCATCTTCATACATCTTTACGGCATCTGTATCGATAAGTGGCCCAACATGATTTGATACATCCAAAGGATTCCCTATCACCAATTTGGAATAGGCTGAAGCCAATCGCTTCGCTACTTCATCAAATACATCCGAGTGGACAATCAGTCTTCGGGTACTCGTGCACCGTTGCCCAGCAGTTCCGACAGCTCCGAAGAGCGCACCACGAATAGCCATATCCAAATCAGCATCTGGCGTAATGATGATGGCGTTATTTCCTCCTAATTCCAAAAGCGATCTACCTAGTCTTCGACCCACAGCTTCTCCTACCAGCTTGCCCATCCGAGTAGACCCAGTAGCAGAAACCAAGGGAACTCTGGGATCATTAGAGAGCATCTCACCTACTTTATAATCCCCATTCACCAAACATGAAATCCCTTCCGGAAGACCATGCTTTTCAAATATTTTTCCAACAATATGCTGACAGGCGATGCCAGACATAGGCGCCTTTTCTGATGGCTTCCAAACACAAACATCCCCACAAACCCATGCCAAGGCCGTATTCCAGGACCAAACAGCAACGGGAAAATTAAAGGCTGAAATAATTCCAACAACCCCAAGTGCATGCCACTGCTCGTACATTCTATGACCAGGTCTTTCTGAATGCATAGTCAGGCCATAAAGCTGGCGAGAAAGACCTACTGCAAAATCGCAGATATCGATCATTTCCTGGACCTCACCTAGCCCCTCCTGATATGACTTGCCCATTTCATACGAAACCAGCTTTCCTAAATCCTCCTTCACCTCTCTCAGGGCATTTCCGATTTCCCTGACTATCTCTCCACGCTGAGGTGCTGGCACATTTCTCCAGGTTTCAAAAGCAACTTGCGCTTGCGTGATTACCTGCTCATAACCATCCTTATTGGTGGCCTGAACACTCCCAATCAGCTCACCATCAGCCGGGGAGGAAGAAGTAAAATAGTCTTCTTTTGTATCTATCCATTGGGTTCCGGTAGAAGTTCCCAGGTTTTCTGATTTAATCCCTAATCGCTCCAGTGATTGAGCTATTCCGAATTCTTTTGACATGATTTTTCTTGGGTATTTATTGTGTAAGCCAAAGCTATAAAAAACCTCCGAAAGGGTTGAATAAATCAGGGGATGATGTACTGTTTTAATAACTTCAAACTATCAGCATACCATCATCCTCCAGAACCAAAGATCTTCTTGGGCAAGAGTGCTGGATTATATTTGTTAAAAGTGGATTTGAACTTCCGGGATGTGGGGATTTTATAGACAATGTTTATCCTGAAATTCCCTGTATTCACCGCCTGATCAAATAGGCCATTTGGAACCAGATTCAGATTCTTCCAAACATAGCTCCCATTTATTGAAAATGTCTCCCAGTTATACCCAACAAAGCCTCTAAGAAAATATGTAGGAACGACACCCCATTCTCTAAATTCTTCAGCTCTTTCCCAATTTGTATAACCGAAGCTGAGGTTGGCAGATGCTACAGCTGTCAAAAAAAAACTTTCACCTAGGACAAGCGTCGACGCAAAACCAGCATTTGGCCCAAAAAGGACATAATTCAATCTTCTAAAGTTAATCTCATCTGCGTTTTCAAAATTTGGAAAAAGAAGTGAGTCCCCCTCGATAAACCCTGCATAACCCTCGGCACCAACAAAAGGGGAAAACGCAGATTTTCGTTGTATGGAGGATTGATGGAAAGAGGCATCAATAGATATCTTATCTCCGTTGAGCAGATAATTAACATTCAATCCAATTAAGACTTGCTGAATATCCTCTCTTTTGAAGTCTCTATCAGAATCTTCTAGTTCTTTAGCTTCTATGGTATACCCCTCATAAAACTGTCCGAAAAAATCTATGATCCAATTCTTCGGGTAGACATGTGTTTGAAGATCAAGAAACCCTCCAAAGTCCTTATCACGATTAGGATTTAAGAAATTAACTGGTCCAGCAAGATTTAGTGTAAAACCTTGATAAGTAAATCCAACACCAAGATTAAGACCTGAATTAGGTTGAAACCTGTAAACATTATCTCTAGGACCATTCCTCACAATGAATTCCGTATACTTCCTGGAAGTATACAGCCTGACATTCAGTTTATTGCTTCTATCCAGGACATAGGTAGAATCATACATCTTTTTACCCTCATTCTCAGATGCTTGCTGAGCCTCTAAAAGAGTGTGGATCAGTAACAAAGGGAAAAGAAAAAGGAGTTTCCTCAAGGAATTCAAGACATTGTACCTTAGAAAAATACAAAACATCCCCGGCTTTCAAACCCTAGTTAAACCTCGATTTTTTATATCTTCATCCCTTTGTTACTCCAACCTCATCATTTTTGAAGCCAACGGTATCAATTGTAATTCCTGTCTATAATGGACAAAATTTCCTCGAAGAAACCATTCATTCTGCTTTCAATTCTGACTATAGTCCCCTAGAGGTAATTGTTGTCAATGACGGTTCAACAGATAATAGCCTTCAGGTGGCCATGTCTCTTCTCAAGCAGTATTCGGATTTGGAAATAATTGATCAGGAAAACGGGGGTGTCGCTTCCGCACGCAATACTGGAATAAAGAAGGCTTCAGGTAAATACATCCTCCCACTGGACGGAGATGACCTGATAGATTCAAGTTACATTTCGAGGTCGGTGGAAATTCTCGAAGAAAACGAGAAAGTTAAAGTCGTTTATTGCCAGGCGAGAAAATTCAATGAAAAGGGGTCCAAAAGTTGGAATCTGAAACCATTTTCCAGGAATGCTCTTGCTAGAGACAATATGATATTCGTCTCGGCTCTTTTTAGAAAATCTGACTGGCAAAAAGTGGGTGGATTTTCTGAGGACATGAAAATGGGCCGCGAGGATTGGGAGTTTTGGATTAAGATGCTGAAAGATGGAGGTGAAGTAGTGCAATTACCTTTCGTTGGTTTTCATTATCGTCTCACTCAAAATAGCAAAAGGAAAAGAACAGGAACGGATCAGAAAAAAAGAGAACGAATAGCTTATCTCAATGAAAAACATCCCGAATTTTTCAAAAGAGAATTATCGGGACCGCTAAGATTTCAAAGGACCTGGTCTAAACCATATAATCAAATCCTGAGAATCTTTGGAAAACTCAAGTAGCCCAGTCAATTAGCCATCAAAATGTCTATTAAAGCAAGTTTCAAAACGTTTTATAAGGAGTTGAGGATAAGCCTTAGTGCCAATGAGAATCCAATTTTCATGGCTTACTACCGCTATTTTTATAAACCAAAACAGGGCAGCCTAGGTGAATTTCTTTCCATATACTCATTACGGAAAGGAAATAAGTTCAAGGTGATCCAGATAGGGGCTAATGATGGAATTACCAACGATCCCATCCACAAGTTCATAAAAAGAGATCGCTGGAAAGGGGTATTATTGGAACCACAGCCTACGGTATACACCGATTACCTGAAACCGATTTATGCAAAAAACGAAGGACTTGAGCCTGTGTGCGCTGCTATAGGAGTGGAGGACGGAAAAGAGAAGCTATATAAAATTGCCTTCTCCGACATGAGATGGGCGACTGGATTGGCATCCCTTTCTAAGTCAAAGGTGGAAGAACTTTTCGAAAATGGTGTAGTCGAAAAAAACTGTAAAAAATTCGGAATTGAAATACCTAAAAACCCTGAGGATCAAATAACCTATGAGTTAGTCGATGTCATAAGCCCTCAAACTTTAATGAACCGGTATGGGATTGATGAGATCGATCTCCTTCTAGTAGATGCAGAAGGGTTTGATCTTGAAGTAATCGATATGTTTGAGGTTCAAAAAACCCAGCCAAAAGCAATCATTTTCGAAAACGTAAACTTGGATCCTGAAAAGATGGCCAGCAGTTACGCCATGCTAAGAAAAGAGGGATACGCACTGAAAGAATTTGGCAGGGATACCTTAGCCGTGCTGAATCCAGATCAAGAGTTAGCTCGCCTATTGGCCTGATTAAATTTTATCCAGGCCCCTCCAATACTTCAGGAAGTAATACTTGAGAGGATTTTTATATTTCAATTGCTTCCAGGGCCGGCTCCCATGTGGTCTGTGCCAAACTGGAGAATTCATGAGCACTGAGTTCTCATAACCTAACTCCAAGGATTTTTTGGAGATAAAGGTATCGTACCAGTCTTTAGCATCATCCAGCTCCTGGAAATCAAAAGAATTCAAAAATTCTGAGCTGAAGAGAGTACAACAAAAACTCAAACTTCGATCTGTTTTAATGACTTCTTCCTTCCTCCCTTTGAATTTGAGATATGGAAAATTCACTTCCCCCGTCTCATCTACAGTAACTGATCCAATTAGCCCTGGCTTTTCATCTTGTGCAGTGAAAGCCAATAAATCAGACAATGTCTCAGGTTTAACCACCACATCCGATTCAATCACCAATAGAGGTAAATCCATTTCTACAGCCCTTTTTTGAGCCATTTGTAGAACCAGTTTATAATTTGGAGAAGGAGTATCGGTGATATCAGCAAGGTTGATAAGCTCATAGCCTATTTTATCCTTATTCAATTTCAGCTGGAGAGTGGACTCCTCTGAACTAAAATCATTAAATATGATGTGATGGTGATTTACACTTGATTCCGCTATAGCTTTAGCAGTATCCAAAGTGGTATCTATGGAATCCTTAACCGGAGTAATAACCAGAACCTGTACACTCATATTTTCGATTTCCCAGGAATAATTTGAAACTACAAAAAAAAGCCCTTCACAGGGCTTTCTTTTCCATTTAGCTTAATGCAGCCAAAGCTGATTTAATTCTGCTCAGTGCTTCTTTCAGTTGCTCATCCGATGCTGCATAAGATAGTCTTACACAATTGGGTGCGCCAAAGGCAGATCCTGTGACAAGCGATACGTGCGCTTCCTCCAGTAAATGAATGCAAAGCTCATCAGCATTATTGATTGTCTTTCCATTAACAGATTTTCCAAAAAAGGAGGAGACATCAGGGAAGAAATAAAATGCTCCCTCAGGAACATGAGTCTTAATTCCTGGAATATCTCTCAGTAAATCCAATACTAATCCTCTTCTTCTCAAATATGCTTCTGCCATCTTCTCAGAATCTGTTGACGGACCGGTAATTCCAGCAAATGCCGCTCTTTGAGCGATTCCCGTATTCCCCGAGGTAAACTGTCCCTGGATTTTTTCACATGCTTTGGCTATTTCCAATGGAGCGCAGATATAACCTACTCTCCAGCCTGTCATAGCAAAACCTTTAGAAAATCCATTTACCGTGATTGTTCTTTCGAACATTCCTGGGAAGGAGGCGATGCTGTGATTGCCTCCGGCAAAGTTGATCAACTCATAAATCTCATCGGCAACCACTCGAATACGATCATGCTTTTTCACCACCTCTGCAATGGCTTCAAGTTCTTCTTTACTGAAAACCGAACCGGTAGGGTTACAAGGTGAGGAATAAATTACTGCCTTGGTTTTGTCTGTGATGGCCGCGTCAAGCTGAGAAGCTGTGGCTTTAAAGTTGTTTTCTAAAGTCCCTTCAATCAGTACGGGTACTCCACCTGCCAGTTTTATTATTTCAGCATAACTCACCCAGTATGGAGAAAAGATGACCACTTCATCCCCTTCATTAAGAAGACACATAAATGTATTGGCTATGGAATGTTTCGCTCCGGTCGAAACCACAATATTCTCAGCCTTGGCCTCAGAAATAGAATTCTGCTCTCTGAGCTTTTTTGCAATTGCCTCTCTCAGATCCTGATATCCAGACACGGGCGGGTAGGAGAAGTAATTTCCAGAATCTATCGCATCTTTCGCTGCTTCCTGGATAAACTTTGGAGTTTTAAAATCAGGCTCTCCAAGGCTCAAACTGATGATATCAGTGCCTTTGGCTTTGAGTTCTCTTGCCTTTTTTGCCATGGCCAGCGTGGCTGACTCCTCCATATTGATTATCCGATCTGAAAGAATAGAATTCATTTTTCGCTTGATTTTTTTACAAATTTCTCAAAAATAGAGAGAAGATTTATAAATCTAAACGATCTGATAGATTTGATTCTGATTTGTTATTTTTGAGTAAAATAGCGGCTAGAAAAGCACGTTTCAACCTTATGCAAACCAAGAGTTTTTTACTCCTTTTTTTCTTCCTCTTCTCTGCTTTAGCTTACGGCCAAAAAGATAAAAAATCTGATAAAGCCATCTCCGATCCGGATTCTGTTGGAGAAGTAAGCTCAGCCCTTCTTCCCACCACAATGCCTCTTTTATTATTCGATGAAGAGAAAAAACGCGAAGAGAAAAGGGAAAAAAAGAAGAAGGCTAGAAAGAATGAGTGGTTCGGCATAAAAACCCGTAAAGGTGTACTCGTTGATGATATTCGAGGTCAGGATATCGTGCAGTTATTTAACTATACCGATGCAGAATACAGGCCGGATCCATATATAAGGGATGTTTACTGGTTTGATCCTGGAGAAAAGGAGATTAAAAATCAAGGCTATGTAATCGGTGAGGGTTATTTGCTGCATGGTCCATACGAACGTTTGCTAAATGAAGTCACTGTAGAAACGGGAATGTATTTCTACGGAACGAAGCACAAAACTTGGATGCTTTATGATCAAAAAAACGTTCTTCAGGATAAGGATCATTTTGACGAAGGTTGGCCAAAAGAATCCCGGGTAACCTATTACAACCGACAAGCAAGAACAATCGAACAAATTATACCTGTTCAGTTTGGTTCAGAGGAGGGAAATTACTTCTATTTCTATGAAAACGGTCAGGTCGCGGTAACAGGAGAGTACAAATACGGTGAGAAGGTGGGCTTATGGACAGAATACTGGAACACCGGAAATACCCGAGCCATTAGGAAAAGGGAAATCCAGTATCAAGAAGAACCATATACTAGAGAGTTTCGCCCATTTATCCGTGCAGAATGGGATAAGGATGGCAACCTCCTCTACCGAAAAGAAAGTTGATTATTTTGCTCTGAACTTGAATTGTTGACCTCCTACGGAAGCCTCATACATCAAGCCTCCCTTGGCAATTGTAAATACCATCACACCATCCACATACTCAGCATCAGCTGAGACGCCAGCTGTCGCTGCTACTGCAGAAACTTGAGCAGACATTTCGATCTGACCGGTTTTAAATCGAGTAAAGGCCTCCTCATTTTCAAAAAATACCACTTCTCTATATGCCTGCCCCCCTGCTTGAAAACCAATGGAAAGTTGCTTCATGGATGCAAAGCCGATCATCGCTCCACCTTCATATGCGACTCCATTTCCAGATGCTGCTCCTACCCCTAGGCCGCCTTTACCCACATTAGGTAAAATTATATACCCATGCGAGCTACTGAAAAGGGATGCCATTTCAGGGTCTGCTTCGATGAACTCGGCTTTTGCTTCAGCAGAATCATCTATAATCTTTTGATCCTTTTTGGAATTTTGAGCGAATGCTACCATTCCAATCAAAGTGAATAAAAACAGAGTTAGGGAAAATTTTTTCATAGTATCAGTCTTTAGTAAAAAGCATCTTTAAAATGTCGGTAATTAAAATTTTCATACCGATCCTTGTATACTCCTAAAATATCAAATCTGATGTCCTTTTTCCAATCTATCTCATAGATATAATTCTCAGCAGCCTTGATTACTAATCTCTTTTTTGTGAAATCGACGAATTCTTCAGAATAACCATATCCTGTTCCAGACCTAAATTTGACCTCAACAAATATCAACAAACCTCCATGTTCAAGAATCAAATCTATTTCGGCATGGCGATATCTATAATTCTTAGCCCTGAGGACATATCCTTGATCTTTCAGCCATTCAGCAGCCAACTCCTCAGCACGCTTTCCTTTGTCATTATGCTCGGCCATAGCTATTGTTTAATTTGGGCCAGAATGAATGTTATCAACCCTGATTAAGTTAATTTCGCAGCCTGAAAGCCATGAATGAATTTATAAATAAAAAGGTAGTTTTCCGAGATCTGGGCCGAATGGATTATCAGGAGGCCTGGGATTATCAGGAGGAGATTTTCGCGGAGACAGTCGAGCTTAAGATTACTAATCGCAAAGCCAGTAGTGAAGACAAGAAGATCACTCCAAACTATCTCCTATTTGTAGAGCATCCGCATGTTTATACTCTTGGAAAAAGTGGAGACGAGAAAAACCTTCTTTTGGATGAAAAAGGTCTGAAGGAAAGAGAAGCTACCTATTATAAAATCAATCGGGGCGGGGATATCACCTATCATGGCCCAGGACAATTGGTGGGCTACCCAATTCTAGACTTGGATAATTTTTTTACGGATATCCACAAATACTTGAGGCTTCTGGAAGAGTCAGTAATTCTTACCCTCAAGGAATATGGAATTGAGTCTGGAAGAATTGAGGGATTGACTGGGGTTTGGCTGGATCATGTGGATCAGAAAGACCCAAGAAAGATATGTGCTTTAGGTGTAAAAGCCAGTCGCTGGGTCACCATGCATGGCTTTGCATTTAACATCAATTCTGACTTAAGCTATTTTGAGTCCATCATTCCCTGCGGAATTGATGACAAAGCCGTGACTTCTTTGCAAAAAGAATTGGGTCATGAAATTCCACTTGAAGAGGTAAAAGAAAAAATGAAGAGACATATCGTAAATCTCTTCGAAATGGAATTAGAGGAAGAAAAGATTTAAAAGAAAAAGCCTCCGTCATTTAGGATTACGGAGGCTTTTTCAATTAATCAGTTACTTGGAATCTGTCAGCTCTAAACCCTGATTGATTCCTTTCTCAAGTGCTGGAACTCCCCTTTCCATCCAAACCGGTTTAGGCGCTCCCTGGAGATAATGATCGAAGAACTGAGCCATCCGAACATTGAAATCTTTTCGATTCTGTCGCTTCAGTGGCCAATGAGGTTCTCCATTATAATTCAAGAACCAAGAAGGTTTTTGGAGTCTTCTTAATGCAACAAAGAATTCGATTCCCTGATACCAAGGCACATGTCCATCTTCATCATTATGCATAATCAAAAGGGGCGTATTGATTTTATCTATATTAAAAATCGGTGAATTTTCAACGAATCTGGCTGGATACTCCCAAGGGGTACCCCCTATTCTACTTTGGGTATGCTCGTATTGGAACTGACGGCTAAGGCCAGTCCACCAACGAATTCCTCCGTAAGCAGAAATCATATTCGGAACAGGTGCCCCCGATTCAGCAGCTTTGAAAATATCGGTTTTGGTCACTAGAAAAGCTATCTGATAACCTCCCCAGCTATGTCCTTGAACCCCAATATTATCTTTATCAATAAAGCCCTCTTCTATCAATGAAGTAATTCCAGGTATCACAGAATTGTAAGCACTTTCCCCAGGATAGCCGATTCTGTAGTAGACATCAGGATTGAAAATCACATAGCCTCTACTGGTGTAGAAACTGTAGCTAATCGTAGATCGACCTGCCGCAGGAGGTCTATGAGCAAAGACTCCGTCAGAACTTTTTTCATAGAAATTCACGATCATCGGATACTTTTTATTCGGATCGAAATTCTCCGGTTTGATTAGCATCCCTTGAAGCTCTTTTCCATCCAAAGAAACCCAGCTTACTAGTTCTGCAGTACCCCAATTGTATTCTGATTGTTGTGGATTAGCGTCTGAGATTTGGATCGGATTGCTGAAGGAAAGGTCAGAGGCATGGATATTTGGGAATTCTTCAAAAGACTCCCTAGTGAACATGATTTCCTCGCTTTCCTGCGCCATCACAGGTCGCCCGAATCGATAAGGGCCTTCAACCAACTGTTTTCCTGATCTCTTTTTAGGATCGAACTCAAAAAAGCCTCCATGCTTATTCTCACCATCGAAAGTGGATAACAACCAGGGTTCATCTCCAGAAATAAACCTCGCTTCATCATCCAGATTCACATAGCGATAAGTCTTTAAGCTCTCTCGCCCTTCAGTCAATCTGGTCCCTTCCCCAGAGTCAGGATCAAATTTCCAGATATCATATCGATCATAGATCAGAACAGCCTCATCATTTTCGGTCCAACCAGCCGATCCATAGGCACTTGGAAAATTTGGAGAGTCATTAAGTTCATTGTAGAAGACTTTGCCTTTTGTGAGATCAACTCTAGATCCTGTGGAAATATTATAGGTAAACCAAGTGCTGTCAGCAGAACTATAGCCAAATGCATACTTGCCGGCGGGACTCAGTCTAACCTGTCCTCGAACCTTATCGAATGCTGAGCTGACCTCGCCTGTGGAAACATTGACCACAGAATAATCACGGTATAGTCCCCCTTCCCATTGTCTTTGCAATTCGTAGGGAAGAGAAGTATTTGCTAACGCAAAATCAGCATTTCCTTCATCTCCCAAAGTAACATTGGGAAGCTCCGTGGTGGCTAATTGCACCAACTTATTCCCCTCGTCTAAATGAATAGCGGTCAGGTATGATTTCTTTTTATCATTTTCTACTTGAAGCTCTTGTACCGTATAAAGCCTCGGCTCATCATAAGTCCAAACTTCCACATTCACGATTTCTTCATCCAGCAATGACGTATCCTGTAAAATTGGAGGCGTTGCCAAACCAAAGAATAGCTTGGATTCATCCTTTGAAAAGGTAATTCTCCCATCTGCCGAAACCATATAACCCTCTGGTGAACTGGAGCCATCCACTATCTTCTCCGCAGTATCCATTCCCTTGGACCAAGCGTAAAGCTCATTTGGACGGATCAAAGCTTTGGTGGTATCAAGATCCGCTACAAAGGCAATATGATCACCGGATTTGCTCAAATTCATTTGAGGGTATTCAGCCCTTTCAGCAACAAAGATCTGCTGAGGGTCAGATCCATCCAGATCATCCATATAAACTCCAGGGGCTTGATCAGCTTTGTCCGAAAGGACATAAGTCAAAACTTCTCCCTCTTCCGCGAAAGCATATTTCAGCACATATTTCAAACTGTCCTGAGCCCCATTACTAAGATTTCGGATCACAGTGTGGTAACCGTTGTCTTTCCCAGGTTTATCATCTTTCTCCTCATAAGGAACTGCTTCAGGATCGAGCTGATAGGCCAAAGTCCCCGCCCACTTTTCCGGAAGTTTATACGATCGAACCATAGGAATTTTCACCAATTCCTCAGATTCGAAATGATAAATCGCCAAGGTATCCTTAGGCATCTCCTCCTTTTTAGTCTTGGCTCTTTTCAGTTCTCGGATATCTTCCTGCCAGGCCTTAATGGTAAAAATGGCGAACTCACTATCGTAGGTGAATACCGCATCATATCCTCGATCATGTGAAAAAACCAGCTCACCCTCTATGTTTCGAATTTCAAGGAAATTATCCTCCTCGCCTCTCTCCAGAGAATACATGATGTATTTTCCATCTCGTGAAATAGATTCATTTTCAATAGTATTCCAGATATCAAAGTCAGGATGATCCAGAATTTTCTTTTGAGCAAAAATCTGTGTGGAGAAACCGATACAAAAAACCAGAATCAGTAGCTTTTTCATGTTCTTTAGGTGTGTTTTTAATCACTCGAAATTAAGGGTCTAAGTCAATTGGATAGAAGTTTTTTGATAATTGGCTAATACGGAATAAATAAGAATCTAACTGCGAAGTATTTCAAGTCGTCCCATCCAGATTCATGATATTCCTAAAAATCAGTAGATTGATATCAAGACTAGAACCCCAAAAAAGTGAAACAACCTGCCTTTTCAAGATTACTTTTCTTACTGATGGTATCAATTTCATTTTTTTTATCCTGCCAGCCGCCGAAGTCAACATCCACGGATTACATACTAGAAAACGTCACCATTATAGATGGAACCGGTGGACCTATTCAAGAAAATATGAGTATTCATATTTCAGAAGACCGTATTGCCTCCATAGTTAAATCCAACTTGGAGCCCGATTGGGATGATAAGAAAAGAATTGATCTAACCGGAAAATATGTGTTACCGGGACTTTTTGATATGCATGTTCACCTAGCAACGGACCCAACAACTGAAGACAAACTGGAGAAAACATTGGAGAGGCTAGAGACCTATTTAAATCATGGTGTGACAGGAGTGAGAGATATGGCTGGTGATACCCGTCAATTGGCCTATTTAGCTAGGCAATCTTCACTAGATGAAATCAAGTCACCTGATCTATATTTTTCTTCTTTAATGGCAGGACCAGGTTTCTTTTCTGATCCGAGGACCGCAGCATCGGCAAAGGGGAAAACACCGGGTCGTACATCATGGATGCGTGCAGTAGGAGAAGGTGCTAACCTTCAACTCGCAATTGCAGAAGCAAAAGGAACAGGAGCTTCCGGGATCAAACTATATGCCGACATTAATAGTGAAATTTGTCAAGAGATCATTAAAGAGGCTCAAGCGCAAAAAATAAAGGTTTGGGCACATGCCAGCGTTATCCCAGCAAAACCCCAGGATTTGGCTGAAGTGGGGATCAATAGCGTATCTCATGCCCCGCTCCTGGCCTGGCAAGTTGCTGATGAGATGGCAGGGGTTGGAACCCAGAGATATGATCAAATTGATTTGGATGTTTTGGATAGCACCTTTCAACACTTGTTACATACCATGAAGGAAAATAGGGTTTACCTAGACCCTACGATTAAGATTTTTGAAACTAGGTCTGGATTGTATGAAAATGCGGTAAAAGCTACCAAAGCAGCTTATGAGGTAGGAGTAGAAATGGTAATAGGGACAGATATGGCAATCGCTGGTGAGGATGTGAGGTTTTTCCCTATCAATGATGAGATGGAAGCATTAGTCGACGATGTGGGCATGAGCCCGAATGATGTTATTAAAGCTGCTACCACCAATAGCGCTAAACTTCTAGGGATTGACCGCACAGTAGGAAGTATCACTGAAGGAAAAAAGGCCAATTTAATAATCTTAGAAAATAATCCTCTTGAAGATATTCGACACTTACGGAACCTGGTTGGTGTGATCAAAAATGGCAAGCAGGTGAGGTAATCCATAAATCTAAGATGCTCAACTTCCTTAGAAAACTCAGACGAAAGAATATGAACTCAAAATATCTCAAATATGCGATTGGAGAGATTTTCTTGGTGGTGATTGGAATCCTAATTGCTCTGGCTATTAATAATTGGAGGGAAGCCAAAAAAGCAAGGGACTTTGAGGTAAAAATGTTAAGCGAAATCCAAACAACCTTAGAGGCTGATCTTTTCTTTCTAGACACACACTTGTTGGGAACGAGAAATCAAAGAGAAGTAGATGCAGTATCCTTTTTTAAGGATTTATTGGCGGGTAATCCAAGAAATCTCGATTCGTTGCGATATAATTATTTCGGGCTAACGAATGGCCAATTTTTCAGAATTAATACTGGCCCATATGAAAGCTTGAAATCGATAGGCTTGGAGAAAATTAGTAATGACTCCTTGCGAAATAAGATTGTGTATTTCTACGGATTTATTTTTCCTAGAAACAGAGATCTTATCCAATATCAACAGGACCAGGTTGATGATGACGTAGAATTACTTCGAACTCTGGAGGAGGATATGACCTATAACATTCAAAATGATGAGGTAGAAATCATCAGACCTACTCCTCCTGTATCAATTATCAAGGATCCGACCTTTTTGAGAGTTTTAAAGAACACAGAACGCCGAACAGAATGGACCATAGCCCAGTCTGATATTATTCGGGATGAATTAATTTCATTGAAGGATTTCATTCAACAAGAACTAGACAAATAAACCCAAAGCATCCATCGGCTTCAAGGATGGGAATAACATATGCTCAACTTTTTAAGAAAACTAAGACGAGAAAATATGAACTCTAAATACCTCAAATACGCAATTGGGGAGATCTTTTTGGTGGTGGTTGGGATATTGATTGCCATTGGCATCAATAACTTCATACAGGGCTTAGAAGAACATGACGATAGAGTCAGACTTACCAAGGATTTAATTAAAGAATTTGAGTCCAACCAAAATCAAATACAAATAGTAGTAAATAATCAGAATAATGCCATTTACAGCAGTTTTAGCCTAATCGATCATATGAAACGTTACCAAGAGGCAAAGGAAGATTCATTGCGAAAATGGAGTGCAACCGTTGGAAACATATGGACCTTTAATCCCCAAAATGGTGTTCTAAATAACTCTATTGCCTCTGGAGATATTCTTTTACTCAAGAGTGATTCCTTAAAGAATTTATTATTCGGTTGGGAAGGGATGACTCGGGATATCGTTGAAGAACAGGATAGGTTAATTAGGGAGTTCCCACGAGTGATGCAAGTCCTTGATAGACATATTCAGACGATTTCAGCAATGGAATACTATGCGGATAAATTCGGAGAAAGTAAATTTCCCTCTAACTATGAAGCCCTAATGAATGACCCCCAATTCGAGAATGTTTTAGCATATCATTCTACCCTGCTTATGGATCATACGGAAGAATTGGAAACCTTAAAAGAAAGAAGCCTGTTGATTAGAGCATTACTCGAGCAAGAATGAAGAAAGACATAGAATTTCCAGAAGTCACAGGAGTAAAACTTGCCATAGTTCAGGAGGAAGAGAAAGGAGAAGCTAACTGGGCTTTATATATCCTCAATCTGAATCTTATTGAGTTGAATACTATCCTGATTAACTCAAGAGGCTATGGGGAGGTAGATGGGGAATCTCGCAAGACCTCCACACTCCGACATCATTTAAAGGAGCTTGGTGCTCAGGAATACGCGCGAATCGAGCCCATTGATCCCGCAGTCTTTGTTTTGACCAATGAGTTCTGGGTGAGCTATTATATCTTGGATCAGATTTTTGATAAAAAGTTTATCTTTACCCCAGGCAGCTTTGACCCATCATTAATCCGGATGATTCCGGAACTAGGTATGAAAGGGGTGCTGCATTCCTAACTTTTAGCTTATGGCAGATTTTTTAGAAGGCTTAAGCGATATTCTATTTTTAGACATTGAAACGGCTTCTGGCCATGAATCAATCGATAAGGTCCCTGAAAGAATTAGGGACGAATGGCTGAAAAAAGAAAAGCTTTTATCTAAAACCGAGGCAGATTACGATCCCGGTTCGAAGTATTTTGAACGCGCAGGAATTTACGCGGAGTTTGGTCAGGTAATCAGTATTGGGGTGGGATATTTGGTCGTAGACCAGGAAGAAGAACGCATAAGTCTAAGAACAAAGGTTTTTTCTGATCCATCGGAAAAGGAACTTTTGGAAGACTTCAAGGCTTTGCTCGGAAAGAAAAACTGGACACTCTGTGCACATAATGGTAAGGAATTTGATTTTCCATACCTTAGCAGAAGGATGCTAATCAATGGGATATCGCTCCCAGAACCCCTGCAAATGGCAGGAAAAAAGCCCTGGGAAATCAGGCATCTTGACACCCTGGAATTATGGAAGTTTGGAGATTATAAACATTACACGAGGCTGGAATTACTAGCGTCCGTGTTTGGTATTCCTTCTTCTAAAGACGACCTTGATGGAAGTCAGGTCAATCACACATTCCATATCGAAAAGGATATGGATAAAATAAATACATATTGTCTTCGAGATGTCGAAGTCACCGCCAGAGTTTATCTGGCCATGAATCCTCAGCCTCAGCAATTCACCCTGGAGGTCATATCCATTGAGGATTAAAGCTTTTCGCAAAGCAGATTCTTTTTGACATCAGAAGATTCATTTTTACTTAAAAGAAATTGCCCTTATGGGACGAAAACGAAAAAAATCAACAAAACAAGGCAGCCGAAAGAGTCAAAATTCGGCTGATCTATCGAAGAGATTGCTTCGATTTTTAGATGGTCACTACGGTGAGCAGTACAACGCGAAGCAACTCATTAAGAAATTAGAAATCAGAGACTCCTTAACAAAAGGAGGTGTAGAACCAGCTTTGCATAAGCTGGCTCAAGCTGGACTGCTTTCAAAGAGTCCAAGAAATTACTTTTCATCCACCAAAGATCCGGAGTTCATTGAAGGAAAGGTGGATTTTGTGAATCCCAGATTCGCCTTTGTCATCCCGGATAATCCTGACGAGACGGATGGAGATATCATGGTCAAAGAAGCGAATCTAAAACAAGCTTTACATCATGATCGGGTTCGGGTAATGGTTTTTCCCACAAAAGGTAGAAGTGGAAAAACGGAAGGGAGAGTCCTTGAAATTATCGAACGAGAACGAGATGAATTCGTAGGTCGGGTAGAAATCTCTCCTCGATTTGCCTTTGTCGTTCCTGATTTCAAGAAAATGCATAAAGACATCTTTGTGCACAGAGGAGAGCTAAATGGTGCAAAGCATAATGAAAAAGTAGTTGTTAAACTCACGGAATGGCGAGAAGGAGACAAGAACCCCACCGGAAAAGTCACTCAGGTTCTTGGAAATGCCGGAGAACATGAAGTGGAAATACATTCCATCATGGCGGAATTCGGGTTGCCTTTTGAATATCCTCAAGAGCCTCATCAAGAAGCCGAATCGATTTCTGACAAAATCCTGAAAAAGGAAATCGCAAAGAGAAAAGACTATCGTGATGTGTTGACATTTACAATAGATCCAGCTGACGCGAAAGACTTTGATGACGCTATTTCCTATCAGGTCTTACCAAATGGAAACCTGGAAGTCGGTGTTCACATTGCTGATGTCACACATTATGTAAAGCCCAATACTTCACTCGAAAAAGAAGCTTATCATCGAGCCACTTCAGTCTATCTCGTGGACAGGACGATTCCTATGCTTCCAGAGCGACTAAGTAATGGGCTTTGCTCACTTCGTCCAAATGAAGATAAATTGACCTTTGCATGTGTTTTTGAAATGGACAGAGATGCGAATGTCATCAAACATTGGATAGGACGAACCGTCATCCATTCAGATCGGAGATTTGCCTATGAAGAAGCCCAGGAGAACATTGACAATCAATCTGGAGATCACTTCGAAGAGCTGACATTATTGGATGTTCTAGCCAAGAAAATCCGAAAGAAACGCTTTGGGCATGGAGCTGTGAATTTTGAAACAGTTGAGGTAAAATTTCAGCTGGATGAGAAAGGGACTCCGCTTCGACTTAGGGTAAAGGAGCGTAAGGACATCCATAAGCTGATCGAGGAATTTATGCTGCTAGCGAATAAATATGTGGCCGAATTCATTTACAATAAACGTCAGGGAAAGGATACCTTCGTTTACAGGACGCATGACAGCCCGGATATGGATAAGCTGGACACCTTCTCAAACTTTGCGAAGCGCTTTGGGCACCAAATGAATATCGGAAATGAGAATAAAATTTCTAGTGCTTTAAATCAGCTGATGGAAGAAATTCAGGGTAAACCTGAGCAAAACGTCCTTGAGCAACTGGCGATCCGAAGCATGGCTAAAGCAAAATATACCACCGACCCCAAAGGACACTTTGGACTAGCTTTTCCTCATTACACACATTTCACCTCTCCCATTAGAAGGTATCCGGATATGATGGTTCACAGGCTTCTGGAGCATTATCTGGACAATGGAAAATCACCTGACTCGGAGCCATGGGAAAAGAAATGTGAGCATTCCTCAGAACGGGAAAAGAATGCTGCGAATGCCGAGCGAGCTTCCATCAAATACAAACAGGTGGAATTCATGTCGCTTGCTGAGGACAAAGAATACGAGGGAATCGTGAGTGGAGTGAGTGAATGGGGAGTCTTTGTGGAAATCACAGAAACCAAATGCGAAGGTATGGTGAGAGTCAGCGAAATGGATGATGACTACTATGACTTCGACGAGAAAAACATGAGGCTAATCGGTATGAGATCAAAAAAAATGATAACATTAGGCGACAAAGTGATGGTTAATGTAGTTAATACGGATATTGACAGAAGAACCATTGACCTCGAATTTGCAAATAATGACGAAAAAAGAACTCGCTTCTGATCTTCTCGAGAAATTAGAGAAGTTTCTCTCAGAAGCTGATTTTGGACAATCACCCCAAGAACTTTACGAACCTCTCACCTACATTTTAAGCCTTGGTGGCAAAAGGATTCGACCCGTCCTTAGCCTCTTGTCTTATGGTATGTATAAATCCGATGTGGAGACTATCCTTCCGCAGGCTGCGGCTGTTGAAGTCTTTCATAATTTCACTTTGATGCATGATGACATCATGGATGAGGCCCCGATCAGAAGAGGAAAGCCCACTGTCCACGAGAAGTGGAATGATAACATCGCCATTCTTTCTGGTGATGTAATGTTGGTTCGGGCCTATGACTTGCTCCTGAATAGTCCTTCGGACAAACTCAAACAAATCATTCGGGACTTCAACCAAACCGCAGCTGAGGTATGCGAAGGCCAGCAATTCGACATGAATTTCGAAAGTCGAGATACTGTATCCGATGCAGAGTATCTGGATATGATTCGACTCAAAACGGCCGTTCTACTTGGTTTCGCCCTGAAATTAGGCGCGGTTCTGGCGGATGCAGATCAAGAAGATATCGATCGGCTTTATGCCTTTGGTGTGAACATAGGAGTAGGTTTTCAGCTAAAGGATGATTTACTGGATGTCTTTGCTGACCAAAGCAAATTTGGTAAACAAGTCGGTGGAGATATTATCTCAAACAAGAAGACTTATCTATTGATAAAAGCTTTAGAATTGGCCGAAGGCCAAAATGCTGAAGAGCTGAATCAGTGGCTGGCAAAAAAAGAATTCGATAAGGAAGAGAAAGTTGCCGCCGTAACCAAAATCTATTATTCTTTGGGCATAAAGGAATTGACAGAGGAGAAGATGAATGGCTACTTCGATAAGGCATTCGAATCTCTTGGTGAAATAACTTTCAAAAACCAGGAGTTCTTCGATGCTCTGGAAGGAGTAGCTCGAAAACTAGTGCACCGGGAAAGATAGAATGGACATTTCACTTACGGTCATCATCATAATTATCACGGTTGGAACCAGCCTACTTGGTTTCAATCGACCTGAATTTATCGATCGATGGATGTTCACACCTTACCAGATTAAGAATCGGGGGCAATGGGATCGTTTCATCCTCTCCGGATTTATCCATAAGGATTATGTTCATCTCCTTTTCAATATGTTCACTTTCTACTTTTTCGGTAGAGTGGTAGAACAGTGGCTGGCCTATAAATTTGGAGACCTTTCGGGAAATATAATTTTCATCCTTTTTTACATTCTGGCAATCATCATTTCAGACATCCCTACTTATCTAAAAAATCAAGATAATCAGTTTTATCGGGCTCTTGGAGCTTCAGGCGGAACCTCAGCCACAGTGTTTGCGAGTATCGTGATCTTACCTCTTTCAGATATTTGCCTTTTCGGGATTATCTGCCTTCCGGGATTTATTCTAGGTGTTCTTTTTCTAATTTACTCCTATACCAAAGGGAAAGCCGGTGGCGACAATATCAATCATGATGCGCACCTCTATGGGGCTTTGATGGGAGTGGCTTTTGTCTTGATCATCTCTCCAAGCAGTGGGTTGGATTTTATCGATCAGATTCTGAGCTGGAGACCGTTTTAAAGAGAAAAGGCCTGAACTAAAGTTCAGGCCTCCCTTTTAAATCAAATTATTTATTTCTTTTCATCGAGTTGCATCCGCATCTCTTCAATATTCAAGAGTTTTGAAATCTCTTCAGATTCTATTCTTCTGAATTCAGCAAGTTGGACATCAATCTTTTCGACCAATTCATCACGAACCTCTACTGACTGATCAGTGGGCTTATAACTTCCAGCCCCAACGATCGAATTCAAATGAGCTAATTTATTATTTAAGCGAATTGGGAAGTTCAATGGATCCTGACGGCTCTTATTCTTGGTCTGATACAAAGTCTCCTCTATTTCAGTTAAGCTCTTCTGAATCTCATCAAGGTTAGCCGGCTTAGACTCCAGACTATCCAACTCAGAACGATAATTTCGAATCAACTTGATCGTACGATGAGTCTCAGTGAGCTTATCACGTACTCCTAGCATAAATTCATATTGAGCTTCTAAATCCTCTTGGGTAGACTCGTATCTCGGATCAGCCAAGACTTCGAATTCTTGCTCTTCTGAATTTCCATCGTGCGTAATTTTTACAGAGTACATTCCCGGAGGAACTCTTGGACCTCTTAGATTACCAGCCCACATGATCAAATCATCAAAACCTTCAGCATCATCTACTGCAAGATTCCAATTGAACAAGTTGCTACCAGCTTTAACTTTCAAAGTATCACCGTTCACGCCTTTGGTAGAGAAGGTTTTGATAACATCTCCACCAGCATCCATGAACTCAATCTTTAACTCCTCTTGAGCAGTGTCCTGAATGTAATAGTAAACCAAAGCACCCCCTGCACGATTGGTACCAGAAGTTTTACTCTTACGACTTGAACCGCCCATTCGATAGGTGTCCATCGGCTTATAAACATGAAGTGACTTATCCTTAATGTCATTTGAAGCTTGATGCAAAACGGTCAAATCATCGATAATCCAGAAAGATCGACCTTGAGTGGCAGCGATAAGATTATTATCCTTTACAGCCAAGTCGGTAATTGGAACGGTTGGTAAATTCAATTGTAAGGAGTGCCAATTCGCCCCATCGTCTTTTGAATAATACATGGCAGTTTCTGTTCCAGCATAAAGCATTCCTCTCATCTCAGGGTCAGTTCTGATGACTCTAGTGAAATGCTCGGAATCAATACCATTAGTGATTTTAGTCCAGCTTTTTCCGTAGTCACTAGTCTTATATAAATACGGCTCATAGTTGCCCATCTTATAACCTGTTGCTGCAAAGTAAGCCTCTGCAGGATCGAATGGACTTGCTTCGATACTGTTAATCTGAAGCCATTCTGGAAGATCTGCTGGAGTAACATTATTCCAGGTTTCACCATTATCAGTGGTCACATGAACCAAACCATCATCAGATCCAGCCCAAATTATTCCTTGCTGGAGTGGGGATTCATCCGCTGTGAAAATGGTTGCATAGTATTCTACCCCCGTGTTATCCTTTGTAATAGGTCCACCAGATGGACCTAACTTACTTGGGTCATTCCTTGTAAGATCAGGAGAGAATACTTCCCAGCTTTGACCCTCATTTGTAGATCTGTGGAATCTGTTACTGGTCGTATAAAGAAGATCAGAATCATGAGGACTGAAGAAAATTGGGAAGTTCCACTGGAATCTATATTTCATGTCTTCAGCACCATGACCCATGGGATTGTTTGGATACACATTGACTGCTCTTCGAGTTCCGCGATCATGATCTACTCTAGTCAGAAAGCCACCGTAAGAACCTCCATAAACGATGTCATTATTATCTGGATCTGGGGCCAGCCAGCCACTTTCGCCACCTGCTGAAGGCTCCCAGTCATTCTCGGTAATTCCACCGCCATCGTTTCTGTGACGGATTCTCACTGTGGAATTATCCTGCTGCGCTCCATAAATTCTGTATGGGAAACTATTGTCTGTAGTGACCCTATAAAATTGCGAAGTGGGTTGGTTCATATAAGTAGTCCAACTCTTTCCTCCATCTTCGGAAACCTGAGCCCCGCCATCATCGGCGATGATCATTCTTTGATTATTTTCTGGATCGATCCAAAGGTCATGATGATCACCATGTGGAGCATTGGATCCTTTGAAAGTCTTACCTCCATCCGTGGATTTGTGGTAGCTCACATTCATCACATAAACCGTCTCCTCATCCTGCGTATCCGCATAGATTCTGGAATAATACCAGGCTCTCTGCCGTAGGTTTCGATCTTCATTGACCTTTTCCCAGGTCTCTCCAGCATCCAAAGAAGTGAACACGCCTCCATTCTCATTTTCTACAATCGCGTACAGACGATCTGAATTAACTGGAGAAACCGTGATACCAATAATCCCCAGTATTCCTGTTGGGAAGCCTTCCTTTTCAGTTAGATCTTCCCAGCTTTGTCCACCATCAGTGGACTTAAATAGACCTGAACCGGGGCCGCCACTGGATAGACTATAAGGTGTTCGCTGCAATTCCCAAGTGGATGCATAAATAGTCTCCGGATCATCGGGCGATAAAATCAAATCCACTGCACCCGCCTTATCATTAGTAAATAGAAGCTGCTCCCAGGTCTCTCCTCCATCGGTAGTCTTATAGACGCCTCGGGTTGGATCAGGCTTAAAAATATCTCCTAAGACAGCAGCATAAACGACATCTGGATTTTCTGGATGGATTCTTAGGCGCGCCACAAAGCGACTTTTATCCATACCTGCTCTTGCCCAGGTTTCTCCGGCATCGGTACTCTTCCAGATTCCATGACCGAAAGAAACATTACCTCGAACAGTTTTCTCACCACCACCAGCATAGACTACTGCCGTATCACTTGCTGCAACTGCCACAGATCCCATGGAGCCCCCAAAGAAACCATCGGACATGGGTTGCCAGGTTCGGCCGGAATCATAGGTCTTCCAGATACCACCGCCTGTAGAGGCAAAATAGTAATTCGTAGTACTACCGGGAACTCCAGTCACCGCATCGGCACGACCACCTCTGAATGGTCCAACAAGCCGCCATTCCAGGGCATTATAAACAGTAGAATCGGGTGCTTCCTGGGCTTGGGAAAAATCAGGAAGTAAAAAGACTGAAGCCAGCATAGCCATCAGTCCAATTGAAAATCGCTTTCTCATTTGGTTTGGTTGATGATTTAAAGACAAAAAGTACTAATCATTCAACCAAATCCCGAATCAATTTGGGATCAATGGTTTGCTGAGCTTTGTATGAGGACAAAAAAAGCCCCATCGAATGAAGGGGCTCCTTATTAATATTGATTAAAACTTATGCTTCAGCAGGTAATACGCTTACATAAGACTTACCATTTGACTTCTTCTTGAAAGTCACCACACCGTCTGCTGTCGCAAACAAGGTATGATCTTTTCCACATCCTACGTTCTCACCTGGATGATGCTTTGTTCCTCTTTGTCTTACGATAATGTTTCCAGCAATAACCTGCTCTCCACCAAATTTCTTCACACCCAATCTTTTGGAATGTGACTCTCTACCGTTTTTGGAACTACCGACGCCTTTTTTGTGTGCCATAGTATAATTCGTTTAGATATCCCTGAGGAAATTAAAGTGTAATGTTTTCTATCAAAACTTTGGTGAAGTCCTGTCTGTGGCCATTCTTTTTCTTATAGCCTTTTCTTCTCTTCTTTTTAAAGACGATGACTTTATCACCTTTGACATGATCTAGGACTTTCCCAGATACCTTGGCTCCTTCTACTGTAGGAGTACCTACTGATACTGTACCGTCAGCTTCTGCCAACAATACCTGATCAAATTCCACGGAAGCGTCAACTTCAACGTCCAACTTTGGAGCATAGACGTGTTGATCTTTTGTTACTTTGAACTGCTTTCCTGCGATGTTTACAATTGCGTACATGTGATCTAAATATTCTTAGTCAAATTCGGAGTGCAAATATACAAAAGACATCTAGAACATAAAATCCTAATTCTAAAATAATCAAGGATTAAGCGATTATCAGATTGCTTTGAAAATAGCTTTAACTAAGTAATTCTTCATAAGAAATCAGAAGCTAATGTTATCCTAAGGTTTTTTGACCGATAATGACAAATATAAAGTAACTAATTGTTTTCCAGTGCTTTATGAAGAAGATGGGAAGTTGATTTTATTTTGACTTTAATTCAATTTTATCTTGAATTCCAGTAAGTAAAACTTTTTTGGATTTTCTTAACTTTTTTCCAGCCGCCCAAAAACAGCTATTTTTTTAAAGTTATGCTAAAATTTTATCATCACAAGTTACTGGTACAATGATGATTATAGCTTTTTTGACTATAGTTCAAAAAGTATCTTTAAGCAGGGCTTGAAGGATTTTATTTATGCGTTTTGCTTCACATATTTGTTGAGAAGGCTGTCCTGAAAAGCGCAGCCTTTTCTATCCCCAGAACTTTTGTAAGGCTATTCGAAAGCTCTAAATCTTTTAACAACTCAAAGAAAAAACTAGAATGACTCAAGAACCGATTTTAGAGGAGAATGATGGACGCTTCGTTCTATTTCCTATCCAGCACGACGACATTTGGCAATTTTATAAAAAAGCAGAAGCGAGCTTTTGGACGGCAGAGGAGATTGATTTAAGCCAGGATTTGACTGACTGGAAAAATCTAAATGACGGGGAGAGACATTTTATCTCTCACGTGTTAGCATTTTTTGCTGCTAGCGATGGAATCGTTAATGAGAACCTTGCAGAGCACTTCGTATCCGAAGTTCAATATACTGAGGCAAAGTTCTTCTACGGTTTTCAGATTGCGATGGAAAACATTCACTCTGAAACCTATAGCCTATTGATAGATACATATATTAAAGATTCTGCCGAAAGGGATAAATTACTAAACGCCATCGAGCACATTGACTGTGTTAAGAAGAAAGCTGAATGGGCTCTCCGATGGATTGATAACGGTAACTTCCAGGAGCGACTTATCGCTTTTGCTGCCGTGGAAGGAATCTTTTTCTCTGGCTCATTTTGTTCCATTTTCTGGATGAAGAAAAGAGGACTTATGCCGGGACTCACCTTCTCCAATGAGTTGATCTCAAGAGACGAAGGACTTCACTGTGATTTTGCTTGTCACCTTTATACAAAACATGTCAATAATACTCTGCCAAAAGAGACTGTCACCAAGATCATTCAGGATGCAGTTGAGATTGAGAAGGAGTTTGTTACCGATGCATTACCAGTAAGACTTATTGGTATGAATGCAGACCTGATGTGTCAATACATCGAGTTTGTGGCCGACAGACTTTTGGTGGAGCTTGGCTGTGACAAAGTTTGGAATAGCACCAATCCATTCGACTTCATGGACATGATCTCGCTTCAAGGAAAGACCAACTTCTTTGAGAAGCGAGTGGGTGACTATCAGAAAGCTGGAGTAATGAGCTCCACAGAAGGAGGAGAAAAAGACCGAATCGCTTTCGACTCTGATTTTTAAGAAATTTTTATTCCATCAACCCATAAAACAACCTGATATATGCTAGTAATCAAAAGAGACGGGAGAAGAGAGTCCGTCAGATTTGACAAAATCACAGCCAGAATCGAAAACCTCTGCTACGAGCTGGATCCTAAATTCATTCAGCCAATCGAAGTAGCGAAAAAGGTAATCGATGGCTTATACGATGGGGTCACAACCACAGAGCTTGACGACCTTGCTGCTGAGATTTGTGCATCACTTACAGTGAAGCACCCTGATTATGCCATCCTTGCTGCGAGAATTGCCATTTCAAATCTTCACAAGACTACTAGTCAGTCCTTCTCCAATACAATGAAGAGACTGTACACTTATATCAATCCAAAAACTGGTGAGAATGCTTCTCTTATTGATTTGGAGGTTTATGGGATCATCAAGAAAAATGCAGCAAGGCTGGATGATGCTATTGATTATAAGCGTGATTTCGGATATGATTTCTTTGGGTATAAGACCCTGGAACGAAGTTACCTGATCAGACTAGATGGTAAAGTGGTTGAGCGTCCACAGCATATGTTGATGCGTGTAGCCATCGGAATTCACAAAGAGGACATCGATGCAGCCATCGAAACTTACAATCTACTTTCAGAAAAGTGGTTCACCCACGCTACCCCTACTCTCTTCAATGCGGGTACCCCTAAACCTCAACTATCTTCCTGCTTTCTATTGACCATGAAAGAAGATAGCATTGATGGAATTTACGACACTCTTAAGCAGTGTGCGAAAATTTCTCAATCTGCCGGAGGCATCGGTCTTTCTATCCATCATGTTAGGGCTAAGGGCTCTTACATCAAAGGAACCAATGGCCAATCCAATGGTATCGTGCCGATGTTGAGAAACTTCGACATGACGGCTAGATATGTTGATCAGGGCGGAGGAAAACGAAAAGGTAGTTTTGCGATCTATCTTGAGCCATGGCATGCGGATATTAAGGAGTTCCTTGAGCTGAAGCGTAACCACGGTAAGGAGGAAATGAGAGCTCGTGATTTATTCTATGCTCTTTGGATTCCGGATCTATTCATGAAGCGTGTAGAAGAAAATGGCGAATGGTCTCTTTTCTCTCCTAGTGAAGCTCCTGGTCTTTCGGAGTGTCACGGTGCTGAATTCGAAAGATTGTACACTAAATACGAAAAAGAAGGAAGAGCAAGAGAAACTATCAAAGCTCAAGAGCTTTGGTTCGAAGTCTTGGAATCTCAGATCGAGACAGGAACTCCTTACATGCTGTATAAAGACGCGGCTAACGGAAAATCCAATCAGCAAAATCTTGGTACGATTAAGTCTTCAAATCTTTGTACTGAAATCATCGAGTATACTTCTCCGGATGAGGTAGCTGTTTGTAACCTTGCTTCTATTGCGCTACCTAAGTTTGTGACTGAAGGTAAGGATGGACGTCTTTACTTTGACCATGATCAGCTTTATCAAATCACCAAGGTTGCTACCAGAAACCTGAACAAGGTGATTGACGTGAATTACTATCCTGTAGAAGAGGCCAGAAGATCAAACTTCCGTCACCGACCAATTGGCTTAGGGATTCAGGGATTAGCTGATGCATTCATCATGCTTCGAATGCCATTCGATTCAGAGGAGGCTAAAAGGTTAAACGAAGATATCTTCGAGACTATTTACTATGCTGCTATGGAAACTTCCATGGAATTGGCAAAGGTGGAAGGTACTTATGAAACCTTCGAAGGTTCACCTGCTTCCCAAGGTATCATGCAATTTGACATGTGGGGAGTAACTCCAAAGTCTGGAAGATGGGACTGGAGTGATCTCAAAGAGAAAGTGAAGAAGTTTGGAATTAGAAACTCTCTTCTCGTAGCCCCTATGCCTACTGCATCCACTTCTCAAATTCTTGGAAACAACGAGTGTTTCGAACCATACACTACGAATATTTATACCCGAAGAACCCTATCAGGTGAGTTTGTCGTGGTGAACAAGCACTTGATGAAAGATTTGATCAAGCTTGGTCTTTGGGACGATACCATGAGAAATAGATTGATCGCGGCAAATGGTTCTGTTCAGGACCTTCCTGGTATTCCTCAAAATATCAAGGATCTGTACAAAACGGTGTGGGAGATTTCTCAGAAGGTTGTGATCGATATGGCTGCTGATCGAGGAGCTTACATTTGCCAGTCTCAGAGTATGAATGTCTTCCTGCAGGATCCAAACTTTGGTAAACTAACTTCCATGCACTTCTATGCTTGGAAGAAAGGTCTGAAAACTGGAATGTATTATCTAAGATCTCAGGCAGCCGCTAGTGCCATTAAATTTACTTTGGACAAGTCAGGATTTGAGAGCAAAGACGAGAAGGCTAAAGCAGAAGAAGCTCAAGCCACAGTTCAAAACAATACATCTACCGTTACTTGCAGCATTGACAACCCTGATTGCGAGGCTTGCGGTAGTTAAAGAAAAGAGTTCGTTAAATGGGAAAAGGCGCCTGAGTATTTCGGGCGCTTTTTTTTATATTCAAAAAATCACTTCCCAATATTTTGTTAGACAAAGCCAAGGAATTATTCTCTCCACTCAAGGATTCGGATCATCCCGAATTCGGTAAGATGAGTGCACAGCATATGGTAGAGCATCTTGCTCTCACAACCAAGATTTCATATGGTAGAATCAAGCTTCCAGAATTTCAGCCGACTGAAAAAAATTTGAAGCTTAAAGCAATTGTCATGAGTGATGATTTTGAATTTCCAAGAGGGGTTAAAGCACCTGGTCTAGGTGACAGATTGATGCCCTTAAAATATCAAAATCTAGACGAGGCTAAAGCAGCTTTGCTGGAAAGCATAGAAAAATATAATAGCTACTGGGAAGCAAACCCCGATGCTCAGAATATTCATCCTCGCTTTGGATACATGAATAAAAAAGAATGGGACTTTTTTCATGAAAGACATTTCAAACATCATCTGGTTCAATTTCGTTTGATCTGAAAGTATTCAAAACAGATTGATTAATTACCCATGAAGACTCTCCCTCTGGGCCTTCTATTTCTTTTTCTACTTTTTCTCTTACCTACTTTTTCCTTTGCTCAGGACTTAGACGATGTGAAGGAAGTCGAACAGTTTTGGGTTGGATTAATCGATAATGTAAGTAATGGTTCTGGCTCAGAATCTCCTTCCCTTTCTATTGTAGCTATAGAAGATGCTGAAGGTTACATTGAGTTCGATGGGAACAGGTTTGATTTTAACCTGACCAGAGGAGAAGAATTCTTTTTCTTCGATCAGCTTCCATCCATGATCGTGCGCTCAGAAAGGACCACTGAGAATAAAGGGATTTATATTTATTCTGAAGGAGAAATCAATGTAACTAGCACCAATAGCAACGATGGCTCAGTAGATGCAACGAATGTATTACCAATAAGTCAGCTTGGGTCAAAATATCTGGTTAGTTCGCATTGGGAACCTCAAGATAAAGGAATAGCGCTGCCAACTCGCCGAAATAATAATCAAAGCATAGTCTTACTAGTTGGAATAGCCGATAACACCAGGATTAGATTCAGTCCGAATGGGGTCCCAATAAATGGTGGATTTGGACCCTTCGAAATAAGTCTAAATCAGGGAGAAACTTATCAATTCAAAGCGCGTGGAGACCTGACCGGCTCTGAAGTGGAAGTATTGAACTCTGATGACGAATGTAATCGGGTAGCAGTTTTTACCGGAAACCAATGGGCTGACATTGGTGATCCAGATTGCGGCGTTCTTGGTACTTCTCATATTTATCAGCAATCTAATCCAGACAAAGATTTAGGTACTGAGTATTTCCATATTCCCATGAGAGATAGACCCACAGGTGCCTTAGTAAAGGTTATAGGGTCAGAAGATCAGACCAGAATTTCATTGAATGGCCAATTCCTTCAAGTTCTGAATAGAGCTGAATTTACTTCTCTTGACATCCCGGGAGGGGAAGCCGCATATATCTCTGCAGATAGACCTATTAAGGTATTTGCTCTGGGTAAATCATTTGATTGTGTAAACCTCGGTCCGGATGCTGTTGAGGGCCCTCCAAATGCTGATGTATTAGGTAACCCACATTTGATCGAGTATTTGAGTCCAGATCATTTTGTGACCGATATAGTAGCCTATTATTCTCAACGGCTATCCTATATCAACTTTGCCCAGCTGGTTACCCGAACGTCAGATGTGGATCAAATGCAATTAAATGGAGCTCCCATCGGAAATTTATTTATCCCATTTCCTGGCAATCCAGATTTTTCTTATGCTCAGGTCCCTTTAAACTCTGGTGCAAACCAACTCACAAACCCAAATGGATTCGGAGGATACCAATATCGGCTAGGACTAGGTGGTCTTTCTTTGGCTCAAGGTTTTGCTAATTATTTTGGTAATTCTGAATATGAAATTTCCTCGGACGTAGCTTTCGAAAGGGACGGCGAATTAGTGGTCTGTGCGAACGAAGAAGGCACCTGGACTATCGACGGCTCAGATCCTTCGTTCACTGAATTTGAATGGGACTTTGGTGATGGATCTGACAGGAAATTTGGGCAAAGGGTCACTCATACCTATGAAGAATTTGGTGAATATGAGATTAAGATTTTTGCCTTTGCCGAAGGCCAAAGCTGTGACATCACAGAATTACATTTTCAGGATGTGGTGGTAGAACAAATAGAAGGAGAATTAACAGGTCCTGAAAGAGTATGCCCAAATGATGAAATCATTTACACCCTTTCATCTGAAGACCCACTGGCTGATGTAATTTGGGAAATAGATGGGGGTGAAGTAATTGACGAGTCCGAAGTGGGAACAGTAACCGTGCGATGGGGAACTAGTAATCCGAATGCAAGTATTAGGGCAATCCCAGTTGCCGAAAATGGATGTGAAGGCGATCAAGAGACGTTGATAGTTGATATTAATTTGGAGCTAGAGCCTGAAGCACCAACAGGTCAAGAGGTGTTTTGCGAAGCGGATTTGATGACTAGTCTCTACAAGGTTCCCGAGGAAGTAGCCAATCGTGGTTACGAGTGGATTGTAGAAGGTGGGACTATAGTTTCAGGACTTGGACAGAGTCAGGTCGAAATCGATTGGGATCCAAATGCTAACCAGAATTCAATCCAGTTCCGTGAATTCAGTCTGACAGATGAATTCTGTGAGGGGCTTTCCCCAATTCTAGAGATTACTATTAATTCTAGTCCTGTCGTTAGCATCGCGAACATATCTGACATCCAATGTTTTGGAGACGAGAATGGATTAATTGAGCTTGACATCGAAGCAGGTACACCTCCTTACCAGTTTACCTGGTCACATGACTCTAATCTTAATTCTGCAATAGCAGATAATTTATCTCCCGGGATTTACTCTGTTGTTGTTGAAGACGATTTCGGATGTATCTCAAGAATTGACGACATAGTCATCGAAGATGTAACAGAACTTCAAATCGATTCACAATCAGCGACTGGAGTTAGTTGCTTTGGCCTGGATGATGGGACATTCACTGCAGACATTTCTGGAGGAGTTCCACCCTATTCTATTGATTTGGCAGGGTCGCAAATTAACAATGGAAATATCTTTTTCACGGAACTTGAAGCTGGGGTCTATAATCAGGAAATCACGGATGCCAATGGCTGTATTCTTCCAATAACTTTTGAAATTACTTCGCCAGACCCTCTGGAAGTGCAGCTTAATATTATACAGCCTGCCTGTCCAGGAGGATCGAATGGCATTCTAGAAGCATCACTTATTGGTGGTACGCCTCCTTATACGTATGATTGGGTAAATGCATCCTCTTCAGGGCCTATAATTGACAACATTCCAACTGGAGAGTACTTAGTGAGTATTACTGATGCTGAAGGTTGTGTTGGCCTTGGCCAAATTTTTCTTCCTGAAGAAACACCAGAATCTAGAATGCCAACTGGCTTTAATCCTGATGATGGCCTGTTTGAACCTGTTTCTTCATGCCCACAAAACTTTGTCCTTACCATCTTTAATCGTTGGGGAAATATAATTTACTCAGGAAGTACGGGATGGGATGGGACCCTAGATGGTGAAAGCGTACCTGTAGGAACATATGCCTACAGCATTGATTATACTGCTGTAGTAAATAATGTGGAAGAGTCAATTGTAGAGCGAGGTTCTTTCTTGAAGGTTAAATAAGTATTGGAACAATAAAAGCAATCAGGTTTTACCATGGCTTAGCACGAAAAAAGCCAATCCCTATGGATTGGCTTTAGAATAATGTGTTGCCCCCGATAGCTATCGGGGCTACTCTACCGAGTGTATGGGATTCATCTTTCAGATCTTTAATAAAACACAAAAGCC
>CAKZRQ010000058.1 GCA_937146645.1 uncultured Cyclobacteriaceae bacterium | reverse complement strand
GCTCCTCCTCTTGGGCTCGAACCAAGGACCCTCTGATTAACAGTCAGATGCTCTAACCAACTGAGCTAAGGAGGAATATTTGTGTCTTTCCGCTCTAACCTCCCGACCCGATAATTATCGGGACTATCGGACCTTAGGGCAGGAATTTTATTTGACTTTCAGAGCTTTTTCTGAAAACGTGATGCAAATGTAGAAGCATGTTTGATTTAATCCAAACCTTACTCAGAAAAAACTTCTCTTTCTATCTAGCAATTCCTCTTTCTTGTTCTATGTCAAGCGGTTACTTTTTCAGTTGATCCTTTAAACTAAATTTCCGAGTCATCTTTTTGATGTTTTCCACCTTTCTAAACCTAAGTGCTGACCAGTTTTCATCCATCGCTACTTGCCGTACTCCTTCATAATCCTCCTCGGCTAGTATTCCCCAGCCAGAATCTCTGTTTATTGTTGACTTGTACTTCTTTGAAGACTTCTTTGGGTAGCACATCCAAAACAGCTGATCTGAGCCCAGTCCATCTTTCATGGAAGCAAAAGTTTCACGTAACTCATCTTCGCTCTTGACGAAGCCTAGTAAAAAATCGGCTTTCTCATCGCCCTTTGCCAAATACCCCCATTCATCTAGTTCTTTTTCCCAGATGAGGAATTCCTCCGGAACGCTGAATAGCCGGATCATCATTTCTGGTTTATAGTTCAGTTTTTTGAGAAGTGCGTCCATGATCTTTTTTCTTAATCTAAGCATTACCAAAAAGATTGAACAATGCACAGACTAATTTCTTTAATTTGTGTGCTCAAAAAATATCACCTTGAAACATAGCTTCACCCTCATCTTTTTGTTTCTCATTTCCTTGACTGCATCGGCGCAGGATAGCCTGTTCTCCGTCCCTGTGAAAGTCCGTGAGGTTCCGAATCCGAATTGGATTGAAATCAGTGGAATCACGGCAAGTAAGGATCACCCCGAGCGGCTGTATATACATAATGATAGTGGGGGAGAGAATGCGGTCTTTATTATGTCCACCGAGGGTGAAGAGCTGGGAAAAGTTGTGCTTGAGGGAATTAAGAATAGAGATTGGGAGGATATAGCTTTGGGCCCCGGCCCAAAGAAGAAATCCTATGTTTATGTGGCTGAAATCGGAGATAATATCGCTCAGCATGAGGAGATCATGATTTATAGATTTCCTGAGCCAAAGAAAACGGAGTCTTCGGTGAAAGCTGAGCAGGCGAGCTTTATTAACCCAAATGGCCCTATGGATGCAGAGGCGATTTTCGTTGATCCTATTTCTGAGCGCTTATACCTGATTTCTAAGCGGGATTCGGTGAATACGTTATTCGAAATGCCTATGTCGGCCTTTAAATCGGGTAAAACCGAGGAATTGTCTGAGCTTGGGAAATTTGATTTCACCAGCACTGTGGCAGCAGATATTTCTCAGGATGGGAAGCAGATTTTGGTGAAAACGTACTTTGCTATCTACCACTGGGATAGAAAGGAGGGGGAATCTGTGGAAGAGACTTTGGCTAGAAAGCCAAAGCAATTAATCTACACGCCCGAACCTCAGGGCGAGGCTGTAGCCTTCCAAAAAGACGGAATGGGATATTATACCTTGAGTGAAGAGCGTTTTGGAATCAAGCCCGTTTTATACCATTACAAAAAGCAGAAATGAAGCAAACGTCCCCAAATATTCTGATGGTCCGGCCTGCACACTTCGGATTTAATCCTGAAACTGCGGAGAATAATTTCTATCAGAAAACCGATGAGAGACCTCAAACAGAAATAGAGGAGATAGCCCGGAAAGAGTTTGATGGATATGTGGATCTCCTTAGGGATCAGGGCGTGAATGTGGTAGTCGTGGAGGATACTCCTGAGCCTGTGAAGACAGATGCAGTATTTCCGAATAACTGGTTTAGCACGCATACGGATGGAAAGTTGATTCTCTATCCTATGTTCTCACCAAATCGAAGGTTGGAACGAAGAAAGGATTTAATTGAGTTGCTGATGGCGGCAGATTTCAAGGTTAGCGAGATTATCGATCTAAGCTTTTTTGAGAAAGATAATCAGTATCTGGAAGGGACCGGAAGCATGGTTATGGATCATGACACTAAAACCATTTTTGCTTGCTATTCCGAACGAACCCATACTGTTCCGCTTGATTACCTTGCAAAGTTGATTGGATACAAGGTGGTTGGTTTTGATGCCGTTCAAGAGATTGATGGGGTCCAAAGCCCGATTTATCATACCAATGTCATGATGCATATCGGCTCAGACCTTGCTGTGGTTTGCCTGGATAGCATCCCTAAAGCCGCCGATCGTCAAGCTGTTCAGGATGCGCTTACAGCCGGAGGGAAGAAGATTGTGCCGATTACGGCAAAGCAGAAATTCAACTTCGCCGGAAATATGCTCGAAGTGAGCAATGATGGAGGTGAGAAATTCACGGTGATGTCTCAAAGTGCATTGGATTCCCTGAACGTAGGCCAAATTCAATTGATTGAGAAGTACACCACCATCATTAATCCCGGTATTCCAATGATTGAGAAATTGGGAGGTGGAAGTGCCCGATGTATGATGGCTGAGGTGTTTTTGCCAGAGAAGTAATCCTACTCTTCAATCGTAAAAAGATCGATCTTCTCATTTCGACCTCTTAATTCTACATTTCCTAAAGCTTTGGCCTGAAAGGCCGTATCCTCCGGAAGAGCTTCTACAAAAACATCTGAAGCAAGGAGGTTGGTTTTATACTGATTGCAAAGACCTTGAATCCTGGCGGTGGTATTCAGGACATCTCCAGAGAAAGCAATGTCTCTTTTGACCACCCCGATTTCGCCCGTAGTCACCTCACCAAAATGAATTCCAGCCTTAAATTCAGGAGCAATTCCATATTTCTTCAGAAATTCTCCTGACCTATTTTTCAGAGATTGCTTCATCGCAAAAAAACACTGAATAGCATTTGACGCGAAGTTCTTTTTGACTTTCCAGGTAATCACCACCTCATCACCTACATATTGATAAACTTCCCCACCGAAATCGATGATTGGGTCGGAAATGGCCTCGTAGTATTCCTTGAGCATCTGAAAGTATTTGATGTGTCCAAGGCTCTCCGCATGGGTTGTGGAAGACTTCATGTCTAAAAACATGTAAACCCTATTCTCAGTCTTTGGCCGATGATATTCTCCGCTAAAAAAGTTGATGAAGAGGGCCTGGCCCATATTATTGATGACCTCTGAATAAAAGACCGCGATAACGATGGCAACAGCATAGAAACAGATAATGCTCCAAAAGGCGAAGCTGGAAAAGAAATTCCAAACGTAAGTCGAGACTTCTGGTGAAAAGGGGCTTGCATTTAATCCGATGGAATGCCCGGAGCTGACGATGATTACGGTCGCCACGATAATGGCAAAAACGTAGGCAGTGGATTTAATTAATAGGTTAAAACCAAAGCTTCTATTCTTTAGCCACTTATTTACGAACAAGACCTCTCCAGCTCCGATCAGTGACCCAACTACAAAAGAAGTCAAAACTGAAAAAGCTATGTTTAGATCGTTGGGGTTTCCTGTGGCTGGATAAACCGGGTAGTCACCCAGAATTCCCTCTTCTAATAAACCCTGGATAAGACTGAATACCGCTGGGACTAATCCAAAGGGTAAAACCTGAATGATAAATCTCCGCTGCCGATTTGATAGCATATCTACTGAACTTCCTTACTCTTCTAGAGTTTTCGCCCTTTTGGGGAACTCCTTTTCCCAAAATATGAAAAAATAGTAGGCAAAGAGCTTTAAATCAGGTTCTTGATAAAAAAATGCTTAGCGTATTTCTCACTGCTTCCTGAGTCTCCTCAAAATTCTGATAGCCGCAAATCACCGCCACAAAATTCTCCAAATCTCCCAAATGCTTCAGTGCCAAAGGATTTCCAAAATGAAGCAAATAGCAAGTTTTTTCTTCTGATAGTTTGGCTATCTTCTTTAAAGCGGATTGATCCATGCCAAACTGGTTTAAGGGCTTATGACTTGGAACGAAAACTGAAATAAGCATGGCTTCGGCCTGCTCTGAATCCGTGAATTCAAAGTCTAAGGATTCCTTGAATTTCGAATTCTCCGAACCAAAAAATTCCTGGTATCCTAGTTTACCGGAATCTGAAAGCTTTTTGAGTTTTGATTTGTCCAGCTTTCCGGAGATGACCGAAACGTAGTTTGCGGCGAGTTCTGTTTGAAGCTTGGAATGGGAGTCCCAATCGAATGCAGGGACATCCGCTTCTCGCTCATTCATTACGCCTAATTTTTCTTTAAGCTCCCAGACTTTTTGGAATACAGTATCAATTTCAGACTCGGAGGAATGTTCCGTTATCATCTCAATACCTTCCCTGACATGATCGGAAAAACAAAGGATATCATTTCCAGCCTGAAAAGCTTTAAGCTCTAATTCACCTGGCTTATCAAACATATCCGCAACCGCCTTCATGTTCAGGGCATCTGAAATCACAATTCCATCAAAGCCCATTTTCTCCTTAAGCAAGCTGGTAATGATGTCATGACTGATACTCGCGGGAATACTCTCCCCATTGGTAAAAGCAGGAACTGCTAAATGTCCTACCATGACCATTTCTACCCCTCGATCGATTCCATACTGAAAAGGAATTAATTCTTCAGCCTCCAGCTCCTTCCGGCTTTTGTCTAATACTGGTAAACCCAAATGAGAATCTGTTGCGGTGTCCCCATGACCTGGAAAATGCTTCAGGCATGCGCCGATTCCTGCTTTGCTCAAACCCGAATACATCGCATAGGAAAGCTTGGAAACCTTCTCGACATCATTCCCGAAAGAACGATAGCCGATAACCGGATTATTGGGGTTGGTATTCACATCAGCGCAAGGAGCCAAGTTGAGATGAATTCCGCACTCTTCCATTTCCATTCCCATTCGATAGCCCACTTCTTCCACCAGCTCTTCTGAATTTTCCTTCAATGCACCCAGCGTTATCGCAAAAGGGTATTGAGGGGTTTTTTCGATCCGCATGGCCAATCCGTATTCTCCATCGATTGAGATCAGTAGAGGAACTTTGGAGATGGTTTGATAGCGATTGATGAGCTTTACGAGCTTTTCAAGGGTGTTTTCTACGTCCAGAGTTTCTGCACGTTTTTCGAAGTTTGCAGCAGCAGAATGTCGGCTATGAAAGAAGGTCAATCCACCGATTTCATCCTCTGAAATCAATTTTTCGATCGCCTGATATTTCTCTTCTGAATCGTGGATAAAAGCCGCCGGGGAAAAGATTTGGGCGACTTTTTGCTTTTTGCTGAGGTTCATTCTTACTCTTCCGAATTTTCTTTCTTACCGAAATATTTGGGGTACTTCACCGCCGAAGCCATTACTAGCGCAGGAACCATAGCCACGCCCACCCAAATGAAGAATCCTGGGTAGCCAAGCCATTCCTGAATATACCCTGAGACCATTCCAGGAATCATCATTCCCATGGCCATAAAGCCTGTGGCTAGTGCGTAGTGCGAAGTTTGATAAATACCCTCGGCCAGATAAATGAGAAAGACCATGTAGGCAGCGAAGCCAAAGCCATATCCGAGCTGTTCGATGATTACCACAATGGTGGGGACAAGAAGTCCACTCGGCTGTACGTAGGCCAAAGCAATATAAAGGAGGTTGGGAAGATTTAGACTCAGGGCCATTGGAATCATCCATTTACCTAAGCCATCCTTTGAAATCACAATACCTCCCAGTATACCTCCGAGGAGTAGTGCGATGACTCCCACCGTTCCATAAATCAAACCATAGTCTGTGGTGCTTATCCCAAGCCCTCCAGTTTCAGGGTCGCCGAGTAAAAAAGGGGATGCCATCTTGACCAGTTGGGATTCTCCAAGCCTGTACAAAAGCACAAAGCCTAAGGAAAGCGCAATGTTCTTTTTCGTAAAAAATGTCCTAAAGACATCGCCGAAACTCTTTTTGTCACTTTCCTCTTCAGTCTTCTCTTCTTCTACATTCGGAGTCGTAATGAAATTGATGATGGTGAGAAGCAGCATCATGGCTGCCACAATTATCATGGTATAAGACCATGCCTGGGTGTTATCACCAAAGCTGGTTTCCAAATACCCGGCAATAATTACTATCAATCCCTGTCCGGTGATCATACCTATGCGATAGAAGGTGCCTCGAAGTCCTACAAAGAAACTTTGCTGATCGGGCTTCAGAGCAATCAAGTACATGCCATCAGAGGCAATGTCATTGGTGGCGGAAGCAAATGCTCCCATCCAGAAAAAGGCGAGTGTGAGGAAGAAAAAATTATCAGCCGGAGTAGTCAATCCCACGCCCAAAAAAACAAGTGATAATACCAGCTGCATGGATAGAAACCATTTCCTTTTGGTTCCAAAAAGATCCACAATCGGGCTCCAAATGGGCTTAATCACCCAAGGCAGGTAAAGCAAACTTGTATATAGTCCGATATTCGCATTAGATATTCCGAGCTTGGTATACATCACCACAGAAACAGTGATGATAATGATGTAGGGAATACCCTCTGTCAGGTATAGGGATGGGACCCAAAGCCATGGACTTTTAGCACGAGTGGAACTCATTTTTTGCGAATTAGATTTTCGTAAATGCTTTTCTCTGAACCGTCAATTACTCTGGCATCCACCACTTTTTTGTAATACTCCTCGGGACCAACACCTCCAATAATGGCATAGCCATATCCCATTTCCATCATGGATTCAAGCGCCTTGATCAAAAGAATTTTACCAATTCCTTTTCCTCGTTCCTCTTCCTTGGTACCCGTAGGGCCAAAAAAGTTTCTTGCCGTAGATTCATAGCATGCAAAGCCTAGAATGTCGTTTTCTCTTTGCGCCAGCCAACAAGAAACCGGCTGTCTGCTGAAAGCTACATCGGCCTCTGAGGCCCAATACTGCCCAAAAGTACTGTCCACCCATTCAATGACAATACTCTTTTCAGGTGCTATGGCCCTTCGGAAAATGATTCCTTCCTTTTTGGCTAGCTGTTTTTCTTCCTGCTCAAATGAAGGAAGATCCTGAAGGCGCACGAGCATATCTTTCATGATCTGGATTTTAGGGTACTAGGAAAACTTGAGATGAGGCAATTTGACCGAAGTGGTCAATCCAACGAATGGCAAGATATTTATCTCCCATATTCGAAACTTCCAGTGATCTGGGTCGGCCGGAACCTACCCAAACCCGATACTGAGGAGCTGATGTCAATTCTTCTAAACTAGAACCCCATTGCACCACCGCGAGACGGATGGCTGGATCAAGAGGCTTTTCCAGATTGATTTTGGTCCAGGCCTGCTCATTTGAAACGGATGTGATGGCAGGAGCCTCGATTAAGGAGTTGCTCGTTCGATCAAAATTAGGTGCTAAAGTCGGCTCGTTGTAAAGCTCTGACTTGAGAAGGTTTGCTACATCCTGATTTTTAGAGTAAAGTGATTTCGCTGAGAAAAATGCATTCCCCTGGATATTTGGTAATGTCCGGGTATAGGAAATTTGGGTGTTAATCTCACTGGGATTATCCCAGGCTTTGTCCGAATTTTCACGGATTTTGTAAGGGCCGTTACCGATGTAAATTCTCGTATCGTAGCTGTTATTTGACCACCAATCATTCAGTTTTCGATAGGAAGCGAGCTCATAATCCATGCTCCAATAAACTTGTGGAATCAGGTAATCGATCCAGCCTTCTTTCATCCAGGTGATAGGATCAGCGTAGAGGTCATCGTAATTCGTCTGACCGGCTCGGGTGGGAGAGCCTTTCGGATCTTTTTCCTGATTTCTCCAAACCCCAAAGGGCGAGATACCAAACTGAACCCATGGCTTAATCTCTTTGATTGACGTGTGGACCATACGAACCAGATCGTTCACGTTTTGCCTCCGCCAATCGTCTATACTTTGACCTTGCTTCTTGAACTTTTGATAGCTGCTGTTATCAGGGAAAGCCGTATTCGCAATCTTATATGGGTAGAAATAATCATCGAAGTGGATGGCATCAACATCATAATTACTCACCACTTCACGGATTACATTGGTCAAGTGCGCTTTCACCTCAGGGATACCTGGGTCATAGTAGTACTTTGGTCCATATTTAAGCATCCATTCTGGATGTTTATTGAAGTCATGTTCTGGGCTAAGCACTTCTGTTTTCAGATCAAAAGTTGCTCGATAGGGATTTAGCCAGGCGTGAAACTCCATTCCTCTTTGATGGGCCTGCCAAATCATCCAACTCAATGGATCCTCATTTGTATCGGGCTTTTTCCCTTCTTTCCCGGTTAGATATTTTGACCAAGGGGCAAGGTTGCTAGGGTAGAAGGCGTCTCCGGCAGTTCTTATTTGAACGATGACTGCATTGAAATTCAGGTTTTGATAATGATCCAAAAGCTTAACAAAATCCTGCTTCTGCTTTTCATAGGAATCTGTAGGAGAAATCGGCCAGTCAATATTTACCACTGTGGCAATCCAAACGCCCCTGAATTCTCTTGGGAGTTCAGGAAGGGCAAAGTCCAGAGGTTGAAGTTCCATTGGTAGGCCGGACACTTCCTTTTTTGGAAGATCTGCAGTAGGATTATCCGAAGTAGAATCTAATTCAAGATCCGAATCTGGGTCGGAAAAAGGCGCTTGAGTTTTACATGAGCTGACCCAAGCTAAAAGGCAAAAAATGAAAATTGGGAGTCTGAGAGTTGGCTTCATCTGCTTACTGTGCTGGCATTGGTTTTAATCCTAAATCTTCCAGGTTTTTGCGAAGCTTCTCCATGAATTTTGGACCTGGATCGGTCTTCTCTGTACGGTAATTTGGATCAGCCTCCTTCCATAAGTCTGTCGACTCAAACTGTCTATATTCATGATGACCAATAACATATTCGATCTCATACTTTCTTCTCAAATATCGAATTAGTTCTTCATTCGCCTTTAACTGAGCATTAGTCAGGGGCCAATCAGAGCCTCCAATATTTTCAATTCCGATAGCCGTATAATTCAGCCCGATACAATGTCTTGCAAAATAATTATCCGGTAAGAGTCTGTAAATGGTTCCGTCTCTATCTATCAGGAATTGGCTCGATACATTTAGATTACTGGCACCGGTTAAGTCAGCTCTTCCGCCAAGGGTCGGTGGATCAAAAACGTCAAAAGTCACCTCAATATTATCTATAGCGGTCCAGTGTACCACTACCATTTTCGGATCAATTATCGCTTTTTCTTGCTCCATTCCGTGTCGATCCTTTAAGTATAATAGTGATAATCTTTCGCGTTCTTCATTCCATGTAATAGGTTTTTCTACAATCGTGAATGTAGGTTTTGGGCTGCAAGCCAAACCCAAAAGAATAAGGATTAATAGCGAATAAAGGTGCGATGGGGCAATTTTAGAAAAAGGCTTCATAGTGATCTTCAATATTGCTGGGGAGATGAATTTATCAAAGCTAAACTACCGAGAATTTCAAAAGAAATTAAGAAACGAGTCGATAATTTGCAGCTTTTTCCAAGTTTTTTAGAAACCTGCATTTTTTTGCTATTTTTCTATTCCAATCAACCAACCACCAATGCTTAAAGAGGAAAGACAGAAATACATTCTTGATCAGGTTCATTTACATCATCGAGTACTCCTAAATGATCTAACTGAAGAACTGAATGTGTCAATCGACACCGTTCGACGAGATGTGAAGGAATTGGCCAAACAGAAGAAAATCAAGAAAGTTCATGGCGGAGCCACCTCTTTTGGCTTCATGAATTTCACCAAGGATGAGAGCAATATTTACCTACAGTCCAAGAAGATAAAGATTGCTGAAAAGACGATTCCTTTGCTAACCGAAGATCAGGTCATCCTGATGAGTGGTGGCACCACGAATATGGAGGTGGCTAAACTGATTCCCAAAAAGCTTCCATTAACTGTGTTTACTCCGAGCTTACATGTCGCCGTGGAGCTATTGGAGCATCCAGAGGTAGAGGTGATTTTCCTTGGAGGGAAGCTTTTGCACGATGCCAAGTTTGCCGTAGGCGGAACTGTGGTAAATACCCTGGCTCAGCTTAAAGTGGATATGTGCATCCTCGGAACCGGATATTTGGATGCCGAACATGGATTGACGGAGTTTGATTGGGAAGTGATTCAGGTAAAGCAAGCCATGATTAGAGCGGCAAAAAAGACAGTGATCTTGTCTGTTTCTGATAAGCTTCACTCCGTGCAGAAGTATAAAACCTGTGATCTCACTGAAGTGGATACTTTGGTCACAGAACTGAATCCCAGGGATGAAATGCTGGATTCCTTTCGACCCTTCAATCTAGAGTTGGTCTAGTGTATTTGAATGTTCATACTTTTTTATTGGATTCAGTATAAAAATCAGGATTTTTGACCTTTGATGTTGAGCAGCCTTGCTATTTGAAAAAGCCGAAGTTTGCACTTCCATAAAACTCAGCCAATGCTTAAAGTAATTCGATTCCTGCTTCCTGTTTTCATCATCTTTTTTGCTAATTCTTGCTCAAGCCAGGACCAAGACCCTGCTCCGAATGTAGTGGACGAAAGAAATCCATATTCCTTAGAAAGGGTAGGGAATTCTGACGATGTGCAGACCACAACTGAATCGGGGTTGGTTCTTATAGGAGGAAGCACAGATGTAGATGATGCGATGGCCTGGATGATTGAGCGAGCAGGTGGAGGAGATTTTGTAATAATTCGTACGAGTGGAAGCACTGGTTATAATGACTACCTCCTTGAGATGGGAGGACTGAATTCTGTAGAGACTTTGCTCTTGAATTCCAGAGAGTCCACCAATAATGAAAAGGTATACGAAACCCTAAGAAATGCTGAAGCTCTCTTTATAGCAGGAGGGGATCAGTCGGCCTATTTAGATTTATGGGAGGGGTCTAAGGTCGAAGAGGCCATTCAATACCTCATTCATGATAAAAAAATACCTATAGGTGGAACAAGTGCTGGCTGCGCTATCATGGGTGAATACGTTTATTCTGGTGAAAATGGATCGATCATAAGTCGTGAGGCCTTGGACAATCCATTTGACCCAAGATTAACTGTGAGCAAGTCCAGCCTAATTAATCATCCATTTCTTCAAAATACCATTACGGATCAGCATTTCTACCAGAGAAACAGAGAAGGAAGATTGGTCGCCTTTATGGCTCGGCTGAAAGGTCAAGCAGGAGAATCGCCACTTCGAGCTATTGGTGTGGACGAGCGTACTGCTGTAGCGATTGATAAAAACGGAATAGCCAGAGTTTTTGGACAATCTTCAGCCTATTTTCTTTTGGACAACCATCCGGATAAGCTCCCTGAGCAGGTGGAAAGCTCTTCTCCTTTGATCTGGAATCTGGATAATGAAGCGTTGAAATACAAAAGCGTCAGTGAGTCACAGAATGTCACTTTGGATATTATGGATTGGGATTTTGAGTGGAGTGGATTTTGGTACGTCGAAGATGGAGTTTTGAAGAGGAAGTGATTAAAAGTCCTTCAGCTTCCTATCCATCAATTCCCTGATTCGCCAGGCCGGTAAACTCTTTTTGCCTTTTGGTACACCTCATCCTTGTCTAAGGTCATTGGCTTCAATTCCTGACGTAGGAAAATCTCCATCTGATCATCGAAATGCGGACTGTCAGGATGATTACTTGCTCCATAAACATTGATAGTTTCTATCTTCGGTAGGTCTTCACCAAATCTGACCATCATAATGTAAGACTCGCCTTGTGCTCCCTTTCGCATTCCATTCTCCCAGGGCTGGCTGCGCATGGCTGTGATCACATCATCTATGCCCCACAGGGGCAAAGCTTTATCACCACGAACCAATTTCTGATATTCACCAAGCTGAACGATCTCTTTACCAAAATGAGTTTCAAAATGCTCTTTTGCCGCTTTTAAACCTTCAGCCGCCTCTTCCTCCGACAATGTAGTTTCCCAGCTTCTGCCCATTTCCTGAAATTTATCCCACCAGTAATAATACTGGAAAGCGAAAACTGCTGCTCCTTCACTTTCTACGCCTGACTTTTTATCCCAGGACTGAATTACTCTGATCTGCTCCGCTATGTCCGGATGTTTTTCAGGATCCAAAGCAAAAAGGGATTCCATATTTGTTCGGAATGCAAGATTCTCGGGAAGTTCACCATCGTACTTAATTCTTTTGAAATCCTCATAGCTGATCGTTGTGCTATCATCCATAAGTTCTCGAAATCGAGTAGATCGATTATTATCTCGTATCAAGTAATCCATTCCTTTAGGATAGTCATCGGGATGCATATTATCCGGGTAGCTGCTCGCGAGGAAAGGGGAATGGTTGGTATTAAAAAGATAGCCTGACTCTGGATTGGTTTGCTGTGGCAAAGCTTCAAAATCATAGTAGCTATCCCAAAGTGCTTTTTCGGTATTTCCAGCTACTGTCTCGGTAAAATCTATTTCTGGATTTCGTTCCGGAAGAAGTCCATTACTCACGTAGAAAATGCTATCGTGCTTATCTGCATAAACCGTGTTGAAGCTGGTTAACTGCATTACGGACATTGCATCATGGAATTCCTCAAAGTTGCTGGCTTTGTTCATTCTCCACCATTGTTCTGGAGCTCCAATCCGGTCAAGGACTCCAAGACGGATAGAGAATACACCCTTATCCGTAACCATCGTAGGTCCATAAATGCTTTTCCAAACAGACTTAGGAACTGGGATTGTGACCAAGTCCCAAAGCTTCACTTTGAGCCAAACGGTTCTTTCCTCGAGTTCAAGCCACTCTCCATCAACCATGTATTGATTTTCGTTGTCAGGATTGATCTGAAGTTGATAAATATCCAACAGGTCAGGGAAATTAACCGTGTGAGCCCAGCCTAGATTTTCATTGACCCCATGGAAAATCATCGCCCCACCGGGGAAAAGTCCACCAAGAATATTCCATCCTTCTTCTGAATGTAAATGAGCTTCATACCAGGCCACTGGTCCTTCCAGAGGTTGGTGAGAGTTGATCGCTAAAAAGCTTTCGCCCGTGTCAGTTCTTGATGAATGAACAGCAATAGCATTTGATCCCTTAGGGTTTTGATCCATTGGAGCTAAATCCACAGTTCCTTCGACGATTTGCGTGACTGCCCGATCTGCTCCAGACATTTGGGCTAGAGAAAGAATGTAGGCGGCAGTAATTTCCTTTGTGGTTACAGGGAAAGCGTCAGAAAGTAAAACTTCATCTGGGTGCTGATAGGCATAGTCATTCATTCCAGCTGCATAGCCTTCTAGAACTCTTTTGAATTCCTCTGAGAACGTTGATTCGTATTTGGCTTCAGCCAATTCTTTCGTCTCGAGCAAGTGTCCAAAGAAATCGATAGCTGCACCTCCTTCTCCGAATACCCTTCCAGTCATTCTTTTTCCTGCCAAAAGAGTGCTCTGGATGGTTTTGAAATCATCTTCCGCATGAGCCCAGGCAAGGCCATAAGCCACATCGGCATCCCTGGTTCCAAAAATATGAGGTACGCCAAATTCATCTCGTACAATTTCTACCTGGTTAGTATCCCATCCACTAGGCTTAAGATCTGAGCCACAAGAAATTAAAAAAATGAGGATGGGTAGAAAGGGTGCAATTCTTTTCATGGGGTAGTTCTTGGGTGATCTGAAGCTAAAACAAAAAAGCCATTCAGTAAACTCTGAATGGCTTTTTTAGTTTCCTTGGACTATTTTCCATCTCCTTTTTTCTTTTTGTGCTTAGAGTGGTCCATCTCTGGATGGGCCCCATCCTTACAACATGGGTCTAATTTCTCATAGGCCTTTGGATCTCTCCGAAGGCTATCTGCATGATAGCCTACTTTGGTAACTCTCGTCCTGAGTTTGTTTGGGTCAGTTTTGGCATCCAAATAAGCGATATTCAGCACTTTTGTTTCTAGATCAAGGTTTACCGATTTCACCCCTTTTTCAAAGGATAAATCCCTTTCTAATGTCTCTTTGCACATTTCGCAAATAGCTGATGTCTTGATGGCAACAGTTTTGATTTGGGCATTTGCCAGAAACGCAAAGGAAGCCAAAATCAGGGATAACATTATTTTTTTCATAACTCTAGTTTTTAATCTTGTATCTAATTCCAGCATAAATCACACGTCCGGCTATGGGGCCCCAGGTCATCGAGGCATCGAAATTGGGCCCGAAAGGATTCTCTGGATTTACAATTGGGTTTTCCTGTTTGAAATTTAAAATATTTTCTCCTCCCAGATAAATGTTTCCCCATCGGAACCCTCTGGAAACCTGCGCATTGACTAAGAAAAAGTCCGGAGATTCTGGAGGAAGCTGAAACTCCAAAGGACTATCACTTGTGTCTGGTAATCTCATCGGTCCATTCCAATTGACCGTCAGATCGGCCTTCCATTTTTCATACTTGGTGGCATAGGCCATATTCATGAAGAACCTGTCCTGACTTTGGAAAGGTACTTGTCTTAGAATACCATCGGTTGTCATTTTGTTTTGATAGTTCTTATAAGCTGCCTTCACATCTATCTGCTCGGTTAACGGATAGCTTACCTCCAACTGAAAGCTTTGTCCAAAGGACTCACCCTGAAGGTTGTTTATGACCAGCAGACTTGAACTCACATCTTGATCATAAACCAATTGGTTTTGAAAATCAGTATAGAAGAAATCGGCAACAACAGTAAAAGGCCTTTCGCTGAGATTGAAGTTTGCTGAAAGGCTTACTCCGGTATTCCAGGATACTTCTGGCTGTAAATCTGCCAGAAACTGAATTTCTCTTGAAGAGATCCAGATCATGCTGTTCTCCATCAGGGCGTTTGGAGTACGGTATCCTTTTCCAACTGATCCTCTCAAAGTCAGATTTGGCGTAAATGCCCATCTGGCATGCACCCTCGGAGTGAAGTACGTCCCAAAAAGATTATGGAAATCTGTGCGAGCTCCTAGAACCAGCGTGAAATCATCATTCGGGAGGAAATTGTATTCAAAGAATAATCCGGGTACTTTTTCAGTCCTCAAGAAGGTCGAATCTGAGCCGCCTTCTAAGGAAGTATCGAAACTTTCGTCAAAATCGTCATAATGGAAACTTGCACCAGTTTTGTACTGGTGGAAGCTGTTTCCAATGATGTTTTGATAAATGAAGTTTCCATAAGCAGACGTTTGTTCTCCGGTATACAATCTTCTACCAGCTCCTCCCTCAAAATCCTGATAGGATAGGGAATACTGGAAGCCCCAACTTTGGGTGGGTTTTGCCGGATAAATCATCCCAATTTTACCAAAGAGTTCTGCCTTATTCGTATTCAATTGATACCCATACATGGGACTAGTGGCAAGATCATCACCAAAGTCAAACCCCAACTGACCTCCTGCCTGCTGTGCGGTGAAGATATTGAACCCAATCTGAGCCATGAGTCTGTCACCTTCATACTTGTATCGGTTGAGCAGGTTTATCTGGCGACTCTTTGGGATATCCATAAATCCATCATCATTTCCTTCAACCTCACTAGATAATTGACTGGCGTGGAATAGTACGCCTGATGTCCATTTTTCACCGAGTGCAAAGCCATGATTAGCATTTACCTCGAGACGTCCGAAGGAATTCAGGTAGGCATTTAGATACCATTTATCCATGGTTTCAGGCTTGAATAACTCCACATTGATTTGACCAGCCATGGATTCATAACCATTGATAACTGTTCCAGCACCTTTACCCACATCAATTGATTGAATCCAGGTTCCAGGTACATAGGTTAAGCCTTGTCTTGAATTCAAGCCTCGAATGTTTGGTATTCCTTCACGACTAATCAAAGTATATCGCCCATCCAAGCCCATCATTTGGATCATTTTTGTCCCTGTGATCGCATCTGCATAAGAGACATCTACGGAGGCGTTGGTTTCAAAGCTCTCAGAGAGATTGCAGCAGGCTGCTTTTTGAAGCTCTGCCTCTGTGATAAGTATATTGAGAAAAGGAGCTTCATCAACCACTCCATCTGATTGCCCTCTGACCACTACTTCGTTCATGGCTTCTTCGGATTCTAGGAGAACGATTAACATCTCCCGATCGAAAATGGGCGCAAGGGTATCGGTTTTATATCCGAGATAAGATATGATCAGCTTGTCTTCTGGATAAAGGTCATCAATGGAGAAGGCACCATCTCGATCTGTGATGGCACCGAATGGTTTATCCATCACCTTTATGCTCACACCAATGAGAAGACCTTCTGATTCCGAACTGACAGTTCCAGAAACGGTGTTTTGTGCCCTAAGCACCAAAGGACACAGAAATGTAATTAGTAAGATTTTGTATTTCATAAGAATTGCTTGTGAATATTGATTTCATGCCCAAATGGGCCTAAAAACAAGCAATCTTATATTAGGAAGGTCTGGAAAAGAATTTGGTAATCCGGTATGGGGACATCTTCATCGTCGATGATGAAATGGGTGGTTTTCACATCCCCATTGAGTCCATCAAAGAATACCAGAGTATAGGCTAGAACGAAACTTGGATTAACCTCCAGACTAACTTTAGACTTTCCGAAGAATTCATCTGAATCAGACTGAGTGAATTGGTCATCACAGCAATCCATTGGAGGAACATCTTTATCATCACAGCATGAACTTTTCTCCAGGGCGATTCCAACTTTGGTTGACTTTAATACGTCATCGCAAAAATGGGAAGCCATGGTAAGGTTGACCTGTCCCATAAGGAAAAAGGCCAAGAACACTATGGATAATAACTGTCTCACTTGATGCAAAATTCGGAATTCCTATTGTGAATCCCAAACTATGCATCAAAACGTGAGAATCTGTATTTAGTTTGGCAAAAGTTAATTAGACGCTACGACCCGTGGTGTCCACTTTGTGACCATATTATCAGATGGATCCAGAGTTTTGAGGTAAGCATATATCGCTCTTAAATCCTCTTCTTTCATCCCGGCATACATAGTCCATGGCATAATGGTATTGTAATCGTCAGGGGAAATTTGTGCGCTCACATAGGAAGAGTCTTCATACTGTTTAAACATTTGCACAAAATAGTCCTCACTCCATGAAGCTAAACCGTTCTCATGAGGCGTAATATTTGAGGAGTGAAGTGTTCCTCCGGGCATGGCAAACTCCCGACCACCCATGAATGATAACTCAGGAATAATTGCTCCCTGAGGATCTGCTGGCGTATGGCATTCGACACAGCCAGAAGCATTTACCAGATAAGCGCCATAGGCCACTTGATCTGTCGGATCAGGTCTTTTGATAGGTTCTCCGTCCTTAGGAACAGTCCGAATAATAAAATTCACTGGGAAATCGGCTTTGGACTCGGGGATTTCCTTTGAATTAGCCGGAAGAGTACGAATGTATGCTATGATGTCATAGATATCTTCGGGATCCATTTTTCCATAATATTGATAAGGCATCACCGGAAATATTGGTTGCCCTTCATTGTCCACACCTGTGGTAATCAGTCTGAAAAGCTCTCCATCCGAGTAGTCAGAAATTCCTGTTGGGGTGATGTTTTTAGCATAAAAAACACCTGGGAAGCCCATTTCCTGATTAAAAATATCCCCACCAACTCCTAGTGTTCCAGGTTTGGCAGGGCCGGCAAATTTTGAATAATCTCTCTCTGCATGACAATCCATACAGAGGGTAACATGGTGGGCAAGGTACCTCCCCCGTTCTATTCGTTCAGAAGTGTATTCAATACTTAATTCCTCCGCTGGGCTCACTTTAGGAAAGCCTAGCTGGAGAAAGGTGAGAAGGCCGAGTACCCCTACAATTGATACAGATAGGATAATGCCAAGAACTTTTATTAACTTCTTCATAATTAATGGGTTATAACTGTTTGGCTGAAAGGAAGAAGTTACAATTTTTTCCTGAGGATCGAGGAAATTTGGTTATAATTTCCTTAGGAGAGGAAGTATTTCTATTTTTCAAAAAACGCTGACCATGAAAAAGATAATTCTGTTTTTCCTATTTATTCCTTTCCTCGCTTTTTCTCAGGGCAATGTCCTCAAAAAGCTAGATGATAAGGCAAATTTTTACACTGACATTGCTATGCAGCTATGGAACAATCCAGAACTTGGCTACTTAGAAAACGAGAGTTCTGCCTTGCTACAGCAGACCTTAGCTGATGCGGGTTTTCAGGTTGAGGCAGGTGTGGCAGACATACCTACTGCATTTGTGGCAGAATATGGTTCAGGTTCACCGATAATTGGGATAATGGCAGAATTTGATGCCTTACCAGGGGTATCTCAAAAAGCAGTACCCTATCGTGAGCCAGTAATAGAGGGTGGATCCGGGCACGCCTGTGGGCATCACCTTTTTGGAGCAGCCTCAGTTGCTTCTGCAATTAGCGCTAAGGAATGGTTGGAGGAAAATGGAATCCAAGGGACAATAAGATTATATGGTACCCCTGCAGAAGAAGGTGGTGGAGGAAAAGTATACATGGCTAAATCTGGAATCATGGACGATGTGGACGCCATGCTTCATTGGCATCCAGGATCGGGTAATGGGGCGAGTGCGGCTTCATCCCTTGCCAATATTTCAACCAAGTTTCGTTTTTATGGAGAAGCTTCTCATGCAGCAGCGGCACCTGAAAGAGGACGTTCTGCATTAGATGGAGTAGAGGCCATGAACTTCATGGTGAATATGTTAAGAGAACACGTGCCACAAGAAACCAGAATGCATTATGTGATCACGAGTGGGGGCGAGGCACCGAATGTGGTACCGGCTTTTGCTGAATCCTATCATTATGTGAGACATCCGGATGCTAGAAAAGTAAAAGAAATTTTTGATCGGATGGTAGAGATAGCTGAAGCCGCGGCCAAAGGCACCAACACTGAAATGGAATATGAAATAATCAACGGAGTTTATAATATTCTACCGAATGAGACCCTCTCTAAATTTATGCATGCAAACTTAGAAACGGTGGGTGGTTTAGAGTACACACCTGAAGAAAGAAAATTCGCCGAAGAAATCATTTCAACTTACCCTCCGGGGGTTATCGTTTCACCAGATGATGCAAAGGAAATTGAACCATTCCGGGTAATTGAAAAAGGAACAGGAGGTTCAACTGATGTCGGTGACGTGAGCTGGCTGGTACCTACTGCCGGTCTTCGCGTTGCAACTTGGGTTCCTGGAACCTCTGCACATACCTGGCAGGCTGTAGCTGCAGGAGGAATGTCCATTGGGGCTAAAGGAATGATGGTCGCTGCTAAAACCATGAGCTTGACCGCTATTGATCTTTTTCAAAACCCTGAAGCTGTTGCACAAGCGAAGGAGGAATTGAATCGAAGAAGAGGCGCAGATTTCAAGTACCAGGCTTTAACTGGTGATAGGGAGCCACCTTTGGACTATAGAAAATAAATGTTTCAGAGTAAAAAATTATACTTTTTCATTGTAATTTTTTTTATCTGTCACCTTTTGGTGGCGAATCAAATCAGCGATCTCAACGACCAAAATGATAGGCCAAAACTTGGCCTTGTTTTGAGTGGAGGGGGAGCAAAGGGTATGGCACACGTGGGGGTGATTAAAGCTATGGAAGAGGCTGGACTTAAAGCCGACTACGTAGTGGGAACCAGTATGGGATCTGTAGTTGGAGGGCTTTATGCTTTAGGGTATAACTCCGAGGAGATGGAACAAATCATTCGGAGTATTGATTGGGATTTGATTCTTTCCAATAGAGTGAGTTTTGAGGATATCTCCTTCGAGGAAAAAGAATATTATAATCGCTATTTGCTGGAGTTCCCAGTGGTGAACAAAAAGATTTCTTTCCCTTCCGGATTGATCGAAGGACAGACCTTGTCCGATGTTCTGCATTACTATACTTGGCCCGCGAATGGAATTGATTCCTTCGATGATTTCCCAATTCCTTTTCGATGTGTAGCAACCGATATTAGCACAGGGGAGCCGATAGTTTTTGATTCCGGATACCTTCAGGATGCGCTTAGATCAAGCATCGCCATTCCCACAGTATTTTCTCCTTTTGAATTGGAAAACACATCGGTGGTGGACGGAGGAGTGGTGAATAATTTCCCAGTGGATGTAGTCCGCGAGATGGGTGCAGACATAGTCATTGGTGTTAATGTTAGCGACGAAGATTTCCTTAAAGCTGACGAGTTGGAAAGCTTTGCTTCTATTCTCATGCAGCTGGCTATGGCTGAGTCCTTGAGAAAAACCTCAGAAAATATTACGGATACTGATATTTACATAAAGCCTGACTTAGGACCCTATTCAACCGCTAGCTTCGGAAGTTATGAGGAAATACTTAGACTGGGAGACGAGACAGGGCAGGCTTTTCTTGGAAGATTTAATGAACTCTCCGAAGAAATTGGAATGAATGAGTCGTCTGATGGAATTGGATTTGAGACTGAACCTATCAAACTGAACTCTATCAATGTTCAAGGCAACAGGCTTATTTCAGATGCTCTGGTTCTTTCTAAGTTCACTTTTGAACCTGGGGATAGGGTGTCTCGTAACGATCTGAGGTATGGGATTGATATGGTTTTCGGTATCAATGCTTTTTACAAGGTGGACTATTCACTTTCAAAAGCGAATGATGGAAGCTATGATCTTTTGATAAATGCTAAGGAAAAACCAGCAGCCCTCTTGAGCACGGCCATTCATTATGATAATCGTTTTTCAGCGGGAATTCTTCTGAATTTTATGGCAAGGGACTGGCTGGGAAAGCTTAGCAGAACCGTTTTCTTAGTAGATATTTCCGAAAATCCAAAATTCAGATTTGATTACTACAAGTATACGGGTGAGGCGAAAAGGTTTGCCTTCAATGGGCGAATCAACTATTTGAACTCCGAGCTACCTCAATATCAGGAAGGGCAGATTTCCGAAGTAATTGGCGAGAGAAATTTGAGGTTTGAAGCTAACATGATTTCAACATCCTCATTGAAGCAATCATTTAATATTGGTCTGATCCATGAAACAAGTCGTTCAAGGGCAAAAATTAATGTGACAGTTCCTGAGGATATAAAAAGTGCTACACAGGGTTTTCTTGGTCTGCGAGCTGCATATTATCGGAATTCACAAAATGATAGAAATTTTCCCACCAGAGGGGTTGAGAGTTTGTTTGAACCAATTTTTCATATCTCAGACTGGACCAAGGTTTCCTTACAAAACGGAGTAGATACTGTTTTTTTCAATTTTGGTGATGACCAAATTGGTATTCCAGCGGAAGATTTTGAGAGATTTGTGGAAGAATTAGCTCCTGATCCTCATCTCACTCTGTATGGTAGATACTCTAAGTTTTTAGGAATAAGCTCAAAGTTTCAATTTCAGCCAACTGTAGCTGCGGGATTTACCTTAGGATCTTCGGATGAATTCAGCTCATTCAATGAGTTTTTCCTCGGAGGAATTCAAAACTTAAGATTCATCGACACACCGGTATGGGGCTTGAATTATGGAGAGGTAACAACGCCCAATTTTGTAAAGGCTGGAATAAATCTACAGGTCATACCGATAAAGAAGATTTACTTCAGGGCCGGTGCAAATTGGATCGGATACAGCGATTACCTTCCTATCAATGATGATCGGTTTCCTGATAGAATTTTCCAAGATGAGAATTTATTCGGCTACGGAGCTGATTTATCCTATCAATCATTAGTTGGTCCCATTACAGTTGGTATATCAAGTAATGCAAGTGACGGGGTGGTCAGAGGCTATTTCTCTCTCGGATTTTCTTTTGCCTACTCTGACCGATAAACCTGAATTAAGTCAGACCCAGCCGGCCTTTTTATAAGTGGCTGCCTTTTCTGATTAGGAAAAAGTATATTCCACTTTACAAGTCATATTCACCCATGAATAGAAGAAAATCTCTAAAGATTCTAGGAGGAGCCGCGGTTGGAATTACAGGTTTGGTACTTGCAGACTGGAAATGGCAACTAATAGATCAGGCTACGCATGAAGGCTTTTTCAGCTTGAGACAGGAGCAAATGCTGACAGCTCTGGCTGACACCATTATTCCGGAGGGCTTACCGCCAAAGCTTCCAAGTCCAGATGCTAAGCCGATTGGAGCGATCAGCACTGGAACAGATAAGTTTCTGATGCGGCTTTTCGAGCATTGCTATGAAACAGAAGATCAGGAATTAATCAAAACGCAATTGGATAAGCTTAAGTCTGATGGCTTTTTATCGGCCGATCGACCAAAGCGCGAAGAGATGCTTATGGCACTATCAGAATCTGAAAACGAGGAGGATTCAGAATTTTTTGAAACTATTAAATCTGAAACGATTCGAGGATTCAGCACGGTGAAAGAAGTCATGGTGGACTATAGAAAGTATCAATTAGCGCCTGGCATGTACAATGGCTGCGTAAATGTGAATTCTCAAACTTAAGGTGATGCTACAAGATTCGAAGAAGAATAGAACATACGATGCCATTGTAATTGGCTCTGGAGCTAGTGGCGGCTGGGCGGCAAAGGAGCTTTGCGAAGCCGGATTAAAAACCTTGGTCCTGGATCGGGGAAGAATGGTCCGACATATCGAAGATTATCCCACGGCTTCTAAAAATCCATGGGATTTCGAGTTCAGAGGATCCATTCCGATAGAGCAGAGATCTGGATTAGCTAGCTGGTCATGGAAGAGAGAAGAAACTGTTCAGTGGGCGATGACAGAAGATGAACAGCCCGTAATCTTTGAGAAACCTTTCCGCTGGTGGAGAAGCTATCACGTGGGAGGGAAGTCATTGCTTTGGGCGCGAGCCACTCAGAGATGGTCTGATTTTGACTTTGAGGGGCCTGCTCGGGATGGTTTTGCGATTGATTGGCCCATTCGGGCAAAGGACTTGAATCCCTGGTATGCACATGTTGAAAGATTCGCAGGGGTGGCAGGAAATAAGGATGGGCTTCCTGAGTTGCCGGATTCTGAAGTGATGCCTGGATTCGAATTGAGTTGTATTGAGCAGTACTACAAGGAGCAGCTGGCTAAAAACTTTGGCGATCGACATTTAATTCAGGGGCGATGTGCACATTTAACTGATCCTCAGGAAATTCATACCAAACAAGGAAGAAGCCGATGCATGCATCAGGACATGTGTAACCGTGGATGTGTTTACGGGGGATATTTTAGCTCCAATTCTTCCACTTTGCCATGGGCTGAAAAGACGGGTAATCTCACCGTGAGACCGCAATCCATCGTTCATTCTATTATTTATGACGAGGACAAGGGTAAGGCTAGTGGAGTGAAAATAATCGATAGAGATACGGGTGACGAAATGGATTTCTATGCTCGAATCATCTTTGTGAATGCTTCAACTATCGCCTCTAATGCGATTATGCTGAATTCCAAGTCATCCAGATTTCCAAATGGGCTGGGAAATGATAGCGGAGTGTTGGGTAAGTATTTGGCTACGCATAACTATCGAGGAAAGGGCTATGCAACTTTTGAGGGATTTCTAGATAAAAAAGAAGTAGGTAAACATGCCGGGCATGCTTATGTTCCAAGGTTTAGAAATGTCTTTCAGCAGGATACTGATTTTTTGAGAGGCTATTCCATAGGAATGGCAGGAGGAAGAGGCATGGGATCAGATACCAGCATGATCGGAGACCAGTTGAGGGATAATCTTCTCAATCCAGAGCTTCGAGACGTATGGAGTATGGCGGCTTGGATGCAAGGGGAAACCGTTCCTGTAGAGGATAATCATGTCAGATTAAGTGAAGATCAGACCGATAAGTACGGAATCCCAAAAATCATCCTTTCGGTAGAGTGGAAAGAGAATGATGATAAAATGACGGCTGATTTTGTAGAACAACAGACTGCCATGTATGAGCGTGCCGGATTCACCAATATAAATGTCACAGATTCAGGTGCCTTACCAGGCTCTGATATTCATGAAATGGGTGGTGTTCGCATGGGGAATGATCCCAAAGAATCCATTTTGAACAGATGGAATCAAGTCCATTCATGCAAAAATGTATTTGTCTCTGATGGGGCTTGTATGACGAGTACCAGTACTCAAAATCCAACGCTAACCTTTATGGCTATCACTGCAAGAGCGGCGAATCATGCCATTGACGAACTGAAGAGACAGAATCTTTAAAACTTTAGACCTATTAATACACTATGAAAAAACTTCTTTTACCACTACTAATGATTTGTATGGCAGGATTGAACACTACTCAAGTTTCTGCTCAGCAAAATGGTGATCCCTTATATCAAGCTCCTTTGGGGGTTCAGGCCTATACTTTCCGAAATCAATGGGAGAAAATGGGCGTTGATGGAGTTCTGAATTTTATTCAAGAAATGGGGATTACAGAATTGGAAGGAGGCACGCCTAAGGGAGTCAGCACAGAAGAATTTCTTGTGATGCTGAAGGAAAGAGGTATTAGTCTACCATCTACTGGGGCGAGTTTTGAAGAATTAGAAAAAGATCCGCAGGCAGTGGCCGATAAAGCCAAAGCTCTGGGAGCAAGCTATGTAATGTGTGCCTGGATACCCCATGAAGTGGGGGCCTTCTCTAAAGAAGATGCAGATCGCGCGATCAAAGTCTTTAATAAAGCTGGGAAAGTGTTGACGGAAAATGGGTTGATTTTTAAGTATCACATTCATGGCTATGAATTCCAACCTTATGAAGACGAAACCCTATTTGAGTATTTGGTAGAAAACACGGATGAAGGCTACGTGAAGCTTCAATTAGATGTGATGTGGGCTCATTTTGGAGGAGCTGATCCAGCGGCTTTGCTAAAAAAATATGGAAATCGCTGGGTTTCACTTCACCTTAAAGATTTAAGAAAAGGAGCGCCCAAAGACCTTACCGGACTTACCGGCCCCGAAAATGATGTGGTTCTTGGTTCAGGAGAGATTGATTTGGTATCAGTTTTAAAGGAAGTAAATCGATTGGGAATTAAGCACATGTTTATCGAGGACGAGAGTGAAGAAGAGCTCGAAAATCTGCCAAAAAGTATCGCATATCTCAAAAGCCTGAAATATTAAACGGAAACTTTCATTTCCAGACTTCGTGGAACTATAGAACCCATTTGAAAATTTTTATATGAGAAGAAGTCTATTTTTCCTTCTGGCCATTTCAATTTTGTTTAGTTGCCAGGAGGAGTCAGTTACCCTTGTTTCTATCGATCCACTGACCCAAGGTGGAGATGTTTTTGTCTCAGATAATGGTGAAGAATTCTTTATGGGTTGTGATGTCAGTTTCTGCTATGGCTTCTCTGGAATTGATATCATTAATGAAAGGGCACTAACTGGTCTGGAAATTCCTAATAATCTTCCTTCAAGCGTTGATTTGAGTAACTTTTTACCAGCAGTAGGCAATCAGGGAAAACTTGGATCTTGCACAGCCTGGGCGACGACCTATTACGGAAGAAGTTCTCAAGTAAATATTCAAAATACAGCTCGTACCACTGGTCGTGTTGTACTTAGTCCATCCTTTATCTATAACCAGATGACTGAAGGAAATAATTGTGGTGGGACGTCCATTGAAGGGGCTATGGAGAGACTTATCGTGGAAGGCTCCAGTGAACTTTCACTGTTCCCTTATCAGGATAATGGTTGTAATCAGATGCCAACAGATATTCAGAGGGAAAATGCTGATCAATTCAAGATGGATGATTACAAAATTCTAACTGGTGAAAATCTTCTAATGGAAATGAAGACCCTTCTTTCAGATCAGAAGCCAGTGGTTATTTCGATGGGTTTAGATAAGGAGTTTGGATTAAAAGACGAGAAGGGACTTTCGGCTTATCGTCCACACAGGGTAATTCCAAAGGATATCCAGGGAGCGCATGCCATGCTTGTGGTTGGATACTCTGATGAAAATAATGCATTTAAAGTGGTGAATTCCTGGGGAACTGGCTGGGGAGACGCAGGGTTTTTTTGGGCGGATTATGAAGCTTTCGAAGACGTCTTGAATCCAAACAAGGAATTCAGAGTGCTTTGTCAGGCCATCGTAGGGCTATAATTAAGACATAAAAAAAAAGCGGCTATCCGCTTAAATTTCTGGTGGTGCAGAGGATGGGGTGGACCCAACTTCCACCCCTATTTCCTCTGTCTGATTGTTAAACACAAAATCCGACCTAACACCACATAGATCGATTTCGATTGTAATAACGATAAATAATTGTTTAGAGGTTGCGAAAAATAATTAAACCTTTTTATGCAAATCATTAATCGCAGAATCCTCCAAATTGGAGAGGAAAAAACTTCAAAAATTTTCTGAATAGCATCAAGATTTTTGGATATTGATCCATGCGAAAGTTCTTTTTTAGCTTACTCAGTCTACTCATTGCTCATTTTTCATGGTCCCAGAATCCTGAAAAATTCAATATTGTTCTCATCCATGTGGATGATTTAGGTTGGACAGATATCGGAGCATTGGGATCGGATTTTTACGATACCCCCAACATTGATAGACTAGCTGAGGAGGGAGTGCTCTTTACTAATTCTTATGCTGCAGCCGCAATTTGCTCACCAACCAGAGCTGCCTTGTTAACAGGAAAGTATCCGGCTTCCCTAGGAATCACAGATTGGATCAGAGCTAAATTTCAAGGGGTCACTACTTCCGGAGAGCCTGGAGAATTCGAGGTATTTGATGATAAACCTTTAAAGACTCCAAAAATTCAGGGCTTTTTACCATTGGAAGAAAAGACTATTGCAGAATACCTAAAACCATTAGGTTATCGGACTCTCCATGTGGGTAAGTGGCACCTCGGAGAAGAAGGCTTTCATCCAAATAATCAGGGTTTTGATGTTAATGTTGGGGGTAATGATTTAGGCCAACCGCCAAGTTATTTTGATCCTTATGAACCGGAAAAACCCCGAAAATTCTATGAGATCACAACTCTAGAACCGAGAGAAGCAGGAGAGTTTCTAACAGATCGGGAGGGTGATGAAGTAGTGAATTTCATAAAAGGAAATTTGGCCGAGCCTTTCTTTATTCACTACGCACCTTACGCTGTTCATACCCCCATAATGGGACCGCTAGAGTTAGTGGAAAAATATCAAAACAAGGGAAAGGGTAATCAGGGGAATCCGGTATATGCAGCCCTCGTTGAATCTGTAGATCGTAACGTTGGAAAGATTCTTTCTTTTCTTGAAGAAAATGGACTGAAAGACAAAACCATGGTGATTTTCACCTCCGACAATGGTGGTTTGATCGGAAATCCAGATCGTCCAATTACAAATAATACTCCATTAAAGTCTCAAAAGGGCTATCCGTACGAAGGAGGAATTCGGGTCCCAACGGTTGTATCCTTTCCTGGGGCTTTTATTCAAGGGAAAAGGGAAGGGACTCCAATTATTTCTATGGATTGGCTTCCAACTATTCTTGATTTACTCGATCAGGAACCTCCAGAGGAGTTAGTGGGTGAAAGCTTAATGCCACTTTTGACTTCTACTAGTGGTAAGCTTGCGGAGCGCGATCTATTCTGGCATTTCCCACATTACCGTGGTAGAGATGTGGTTCCGTATGCGATTTCCAGATCCCGAAATTATAAGTTGATTTACTATTTTGATGGAAGTGAGAGTGAGCTATACGATTTGAAGTTTGACATGGAGGAATCAAAAAACTTGATACAGATGCGACCATTAATCGCGGCAGATTTGGCACAGAAAATTGATGTCTGGCTAAAAGAATCGAAAGCCAGACTTCCTCAGAATAAAGAATAGGTAAGCTAGAGACTTTGTTAAAGTCTAGGTCATTCCATAACTTTTATACTCAATCTTTTAACCCTGATTTGGTATGAGTAATTTTTCAAGAAGAGACACACTGAAAACTCTTTCTCTAGTAGCAGGAACAAGTCTGATTTCCCCTTCCTGTCTTTTTTCAGAGGCAAAAAATATCAATGGCCTTGGAGTTGCTTTGGTTGGGTTGGGGTATTACAGTACCGATCTGCTAGCTCCAGCTCTTCAGCAAACCAAGCATTGTCATCTGGCTGGGATCGTCACAGGAAGTCCTGAAAAGGCTAAAACCTGGCAGGAGAAGTACGGTGTTCTAGAGGCTAATTCCTATGACTACGACACACTTGATCAGATCAAGGATAATCCTGATATAGATGTTATCTACATCGTACTTCCTCCCTCCATGCATATGGAGTATGTGGTACGAGCAGCAGCCACTGGCAAGCATGTATGGTGTGAAAAACCTATGGCAGTTACTGCTGAAGAATGTCAAACCATGATTGATGCTTGTAAGAATGCTGGAGTGAGCTTATCCATTGGGTACAGGTGTCAGCATGAGCCAAATACATTGGCGTTTCAGAAAATCATTGAAGAAAAATCTCTCGGTGCTGTCAAAGGGATTGACTGTGCTGCTGGATACAGAGATAATAGAACGGATCACTGGAAGCAGAAAAAGGAAATGGGAGGGGGAGTGATTTATGATATGGGTGTTTATCCTATTCAGGGTTTGAGGTTAGGATCAGGTATGGAACCAATTGCGGTCCAGTCAGCCAAGGCCTGGACGGATAGACCTGAAATATATAAAAATGGTCTGGCGGATAATGTAGAGGCTGTGCTCGAATTCCCTGGAGGAGTAATAGGAACGATGAAGACTTCCTTTGCGGAGCAATTTAATTTCCTGGATATAGAATGTGAAAAGGGAACGATCGAAATGGAACCCTTCTCATCCTATGCCGGAAATAAAGGGAAGAGCCCTCTTGGTGAGATCAATTTCCCTTATGATGTTCCTTGGCAGCAGGCTAATCAAATGGATATGGATTCCAAGGCTATTATGGAAGGTCAGCCCATGGCAGTCCCTGGGGAAGAAGGCTTGAGAGATATTCGAATTGTCGAAGCGATTTTAGAATCGGCCGAGACTGGAAAACGAGTGATGATTTAGACTTATTTCAGTGTGGTGCTGGTAAAAGTTATTGGTTCACCATCTTTTGTCTGAATAGTCATCTCATCTTGATCATAAGAATAATACCAGGTCACGAATTCGCATTCGCTTGTGAATGAGCTCGTGGGATTCCCATTTATTGATATTACTTGGTCACCTAATTCTATCTGACTGTAAAGAGGGTGATCTTCCAAAGATTTACCACTCACCAGTATTTTCCCTTCATCATACTGAAGATTCAGTAAGAAAGGATCTTTGAAATCCGGTTCCTCTCTCAAATCGAGGTAATAGGTAGACTCTGAATTATTTATGATGGTGGTGTGACTCACATATTTGAAAAATCCGATGCCTAGTTTAGTAGATTTGGTGGGGAAGAAATCAGTAGGTACGTCCATGATTTTCATCCCAGCTACGTCGAGGCTGTCAACAATAATCTGGGTGGTTTCATCCAGTGACTCGCTTATCGCGCCGACGGATAGTGAAATATTCTTATTTGTTCGATCCTGCTCCTCTTTTTTAGCAATGAATTCCTTCATCAAATCAGAGCTATTATCAATATCAAGGATTCTTGTATATCCTGTGTCTATTAATACTTTGGAAAGTTTCATGCCTCCAAACTTGAGCACCGTGAATGGCCTGTTGTTTTCATAGAAAACTTTTACTTTGGCAAATTCTGGCTCCACTGGAAAGGGCTTCATGGAGACACTGATTTCCATTTTGTCGAAGTCGATCTTCCAGTTTACAAGTTTGATCACATTAGAGCCGAGCAAATAGTAATCCTGACAATTAAGAAATGGCATATTGGTGATTAAAGCCTTTGGGTTTGAAACCTTCATATCACCAAATTTCATCTGCTTCGTGGTTCCTGTTCTAACTCGCTTGGTTTCATTATTGGAGTCGCGGATCGTCATGTTCCGGTTTTTCACTTTGATCCTTCCATTCTCGACAAATGTATCTCCAGCCAGCCCCAAAGTGGCTCCTGTGTCAAAGGCGAATTTTGCTGGCTTTCCATTCATTTCTCCTTCAAAAACCAACAGCCGTGAATCCATATGGAATGGAAAAGTGAAAACTGCATCCTCTTTACTCTTTTTTTGGGCAAAGGAATAAGTGAAACTGAGCCCCAGTAGTAGGACACATAAAACAACTTTGCGAAGCATAATCAGATAGTTAAACGTGTTGGTCGATTAGAATTCCATTTCCATCTGGGTCAAAAACCAGAAAGCTTGCCGGCCCGGTACTTGCGGGATCAGCTTCTTGGGCAAATTGAATGCCCTTTGATTTTAAATCTGCTTGGATTTCTCTGACATCATCAAAACTTTCTAGAGTCTTGGCTTCCTGGTCCCAACCCGGATTAAAGGTCAAGATGTTATTTTCAAACATCTCATGAAAAAGTCCGATTAGGGTTTTCTCATTTTTCATAATGAGATAATTCATGGATTCATCTCCCCCAAACTGGGTGAAGCCAAGCTTCTCATAAAATTCTTTTGAGGCTTTAAGATTCTTAACTGAGAGACTAATGGAAAAAGCGCCGAGTTTCATCTTGTTGGAATTTAGTTTCCATAAGATACTCAAGTTCCGCTATTTATCCTTCAGAAAGATGGTTTGGTTGGTCTCAGCACTTCTCCTGGCCGCATCCAGAATTTCCATTACGATCATGTTGTTTTCGAGAGAGTAGACATCATATTCTGGAATGTCTAAACCCCCTTTGACTGCCGCATCGAGAAAAAGAAAAGGATCTCGATAGGGGTTATCCAGCTCGGGTAAATCATAAACGGTCTCATCAAACCCATCATAACCTTCCGCCATTCTCACCCGCAGCTGATTTCTATTATCTGAGAAGATTGCCCCGGTCAACCCATAGACCTCCATATCTTTTCGGCCTATCGGCCAATTCCATGAAGCCTGAATGATCAACTGTGCATCTGGATATTGGACTATGATCGTAGCCTCGTCTTCCACTTTTGGGTTGTTCTCTGGCTGAAGCTGTTGTGTAATTGCGGTTACAGCAAGCGGTCTTTCCCCATTACTCAGCCAGGTCATAAGATTAGCTCCATAGCAGCCAAAATCAGTCAAACTTCCGCCGCCATTTAGTTTAGGGTCCGTTAGCCATTCCAGGAATTCATCACTTACCCCAATTTTCTTAGGACCTCTGTGACCATCCCGAACCACGACCTTTCGAATTTCCCCTATCTGATCAGATTCGAATAGCTCTTTCGCCTTATGATTACTTGGATACCAGCTAGTTTCGTAATTGGTGAGGAGGAGAATATTGTTGTCCTGGGCCAGCCTTTCCATCTCCAATGCATGTTCCAAGGAAACTGCTAAGGGTTTCTCCACCATCACATGAATACCTTTTGGAGCGGCTTGCTTCACCACGTCAAGATGTGAATAGGTATCCCCAAAAGCCGTAATAGCTTCTGGTTCGATATTCTCCAGCATCTCTTCGAGACTAGGATAAAGTGAGTCATCAGGGATACCAAAGTCTCCCATAAGTCTGTTTGCCAGCTCTGAATTCGATTCTGAAATCCCAATGATTTCAATGGTCCCTTTTCTATGGGCATCAAGTACCCAGCCTACATGCCCATGATTGAGACCTGCAACTGCTATTTGGAGTTTTTCCTGAGCGAAGGATAAAATCGGAATTAGAAGAAAACAAAGAAGAAGGATTTTTCTCATTTTTTAGCTTAGCGTTTTACCAACTCTCGTTCTCAAAATTCTCATCTGACCTCCATGATTAGATTCATGCTCACAGACATGAAACCATTTCCAGTATGTGTTTACGTCCTGGCCGGGCTGGGACCAAACCTCATCTTTGGCAAGAAGCCATTCATCGTCATAAGTCTTAAGCCTTTCTAGCGTCTCTTGTCTAACCTCGGTTAAAATATCGAGATAGTGCTGGGCGGTGTGACCTGTGATCTTTCGACCTTCTGGCCCCAAGCGCATGGCAGCGCCCCAGATTTTATCCTCTTCCTTATTGAATTCCTGCTTTCCTTCGAAACTATTCAGCTGATAGAACTTATCTGTAGCTGCCAGGTGGAGGAGAAGCGCACCGATGGAATTCGACTTGTCATCAAGCTGCCAGTCTAGCTCTTCCACACTTAAATTTTTAACGGTGTTTACAATCGTATGCCGCATGTAATTAAGCATGGCAACCATCGCTCCAATCTGAGGAGAATAGCCTTCTCGTGGTCCTACGAATAATAAATCCTGACTGATTTGTGGCTTAGGTTTTGGTGCTGCTGTCGCAGCAAAGCTAAGTGTGGAAAGGCCTGCCGTGTACGTGAGGGCCTTTTTCATAAATTCTCGTCGGTAGTGGAATTGATCTTTCATAGAATCCGGTTTTGTATTGATTTGAAGTTGAGAATTATCAGACTTTGATCAAAAATCTTCACAAATTTTAGTGCAAAATTTCTTCTTTTCTCTTGTCAGAAATGTATTGGTATGCAGTCTAAATGAAACATTGTTGCGCAGGTTTTTTGCTAAATTCCATGAAATCAAAGACCCATGACATGAAGCCAATCCTTAGAAATTCGCTCCTTTTTTTATTTCTGATAGTAGTCTTCAGCTCCTGTGCTGATGTGGTAGAAATTGAAGATTGTGTGGTAGAAGAACCCTATGGTTTCTTCTTTGGCCTTTGGCATGGATTCATAGCGCCATTCAGTTTCATCGGGAGTATTTTCATGAGTGATGTGGCCATGTATGCTGTCAACAATAATGGCTTCCTCTATGATCTTGGTTTTGTACTTGGAGCAGGAATCCTATTTGGAGGAAGTGGGAAGGCTAGCTCTAAATAGTTTCAAGAAATATTATTTCACACAACTTAAATAAGATGAAAGTTTATAAAATTTTGATTCCCGTGATCCTGTTGATTTGGGCATGCGGTCCCGCTGAAAAAGAGCCTTATACATTTAAGGTTTCGGACATGGATAAACACATGGAAATTCTTGCCTCGGATGAATTTGAAGGGAGAATGCCTTTTTCTCGAGGTGAAGAGAAAACCATCAAATACCTCGAGGATCAATTCAAGCTTTATGGCTTAGACCCGGGTAATGGAGATTCTTACTACCAGGATGTTCCACTTGCTTCGATAACCAGTACTGCTGCACCTACTATGACAGTGAGTTCTTCTTCTGAATCTGTTACTCTTGAGGGATTGAAGGATTATGTTATTTGGACTCAGAGGGTGGAAGAAGTAAGCTTTGAGGAGACGGAGATAATTTTTGTGGGCTTTGGAATTATTGCTCCTGAATATGGATGGGATGACTATAAGAATATTGATGTAGAGGGTAAGATTGTAATGATGCTCGTTAATGATCCAGGCTTTGGAACAGAGGATTCTGGTTTCTTCAAGGGGAATACCATGACCTATTACGGTAGGTGGACTTATAAATACGAGGAGGCCATTCGACAAGGTGCTCTGGGCGTTTTAATCGTCCATAACACCATCCCAGCCGGATATGGCTTTAATGTAGTCCAGAATCGTTGGAATGCTGAGCAATTATATCTTGATGATCGTGAGGAAGATAATTATAAGCTTGGATTTGAGGGCTGGGTGACCTTACCTACGGCGAATAAGCTTTTTGAAATGGCTGGCATGAATGAGCGTGAGATGCTTGCCAAGGCAAGAAAAGCAGATTTTCAGGCTGTTTCCATGGGCTTAAATGCGAGTTCATCACTCACCGTTGAGGCTAAATATGATGTTTCTAAAAATGTCATCGCAAAAATTGATGGCTCTACCCGACCTAATGAATACATTATTTACACTGCACATTGGGACCACCTTGGCATAGGAACACCAGACGAAACCGGAGATTCCATTTATAACGGTGCTTTTGATAATGCCTCGGGTACTGCTGCTCTTTTAGCTTTGGCCAAAGGCTTTTCTGAATCCGAAAGACCTGAAAGGTCTATTGTTTTTCTGGCGGTTACCGCGGAAGAGCAAGGACTGTGGGGCTCGTTATATTATGCTTTGAACCCAATTTATCCGAAAGAAAGGACCGTGGGTAATATTAATATGGATGGAGTCAACCCTTATGGAAGTATGAAAGATGTATCCGTCATCGGACAGGGGCAGAGTGAAATGGAAGATCTATTAGAGGTGGAATTGAAGAAAGTAGGAAGATATTCCTCTCCTGACCCTACACCAACAGCTGGATATTACTTTAGATCGGACCACTTTAGCTTCGCCAAAGTGGGAATACCTGCTCTTTATTTCGGAAATGGCCTTGATCACGTGGAGGGTGGAGTAGAATACGGTAGGAAAAAAGAAGACGAATATATACAGCTTTACTACCATAAGCCTTCTGATGGATATGATCCAGAAACCTGGGATTTTTCAGGCGCCGTGGATGATGTTCAACTCTTGTACAGCATTGGAATGAATCTTGGGAATTCTGAAATATGGCCTAGCTGGAAAGAGGGTTCAGAATTTAAGGCTATTCGGGATGCCTATATGAAAAAGTGATATTAGCCCATGGAAAATTGGGTTGATTTATCCATCATCTAATCCAGCCTGTGTAGGCTTGTAAACCTTTCGCATGTATTGGCTCCAGTTGCTGTTTTCGTGAGAGATCATGGATTCTACACGCTCTACAAATAGCTTCAAGGGTTCATCTCCATCGTAAGGGGTACTTCGGCCAAGAAACAAGTACTTCTCCTGTTGTAGGTTTTCAGCTGTAGTTCGATACTGTAACCAGTTTTCCTGGAATTTATAAAGACTGAGAATACCTGAAATAATTGCAATTATGGCCCCAAGAAAGGGGATAAGATATTGGAGATAAAAGATGTTATCTCCAATAAATATTCCTGAAAGTGTAATTAGTGAAGCCGCAAGCAGTTGAACCAATTGACATCTTCGATACCATTTTTTGTTGATTCCACTTTTTCTATCAAACCAATTGATCTGATCTTCTACTCTTTCCTCGAGATATTCAGTTTCATTCATATTTAATCTGATTTTTGGGATCTAATAGCTCAAGGATAACTCCAGTCCTGAGCTGATATTCCAGTGGTGCTATCCATGAGTCTATCGTTCCAAACGTTTTTTTAACCTCAACCAGTGTTTTACCAAGGGCTCTGTAATAGTCAAGCAGCTTTGAATTAGATGGATCGAGCCCATATCCAGTGCACCAAGTCAAAAAGTCATCCCCTTCTTCATATTCCTCTAGTGCGTCAAAAACTAACCACAGAGCAATAAGGGGCTTTTCTGGGTCAAAGTCATTGTATTCATCCTGGATGAAAATCTCCCAGCTTCTAGACCTGCTTTTTACTTCAACCCAAAAGTTAAATTCATCAATAGAATCTAATTTTTGGAATTGAGTAGGCTTATCTTTTAATATCTGCTGGAGTCGAACTACAGGTTTGGAGACCTTTGACATTTCTAGGCTTTATCCCTGGCTATGATCATAACTCACCATCCATAGAATACCAAACCTATCGATAACATTTCCAAAATATGAACCCCAGAAAGTATCTTCCAGAGGCATCTGGACACTTCCACCTTCGGAGAATTTTCCGAAAACCCGATCCGCCTCTTCCCTGCTGGGAACATCTAGATAAAGGTGAGTTTGGTTTCCAGCTTGGTATGGTGGCCCAAAACCTGGAAAAGTGTCACTACCCATGATCACCAGATCCTCACTGATTTGAAGTGTAGTGTGCATGACCCGCTTTTTATCCTCATCTGACATTGGAGGTGCATCAGGCATATCACCCATGTACATAAATCCGTTCGGAAACTCTCCTCCAAGAACGGATTGATAAAATTTCATTGCCTCTTCGGCATTTCCGTCAAAGTTTAAATAGCTAAAAATCTTCATAGTGAATTAGGTTAAGTTTAACCTAAGATACTAAAAATCAGACAAGTTGATCTGCCTCAGTTTTTGGAATTCTATCCACGTTGAAGCTTAAAAGAGAAGTGACCAGGCCAAGAATTACCACGGCTAAAGAGAGGGGCCAGTTCAGAAAAGAAATAGGAATGGAGACAAGCTGAAGGCCTAGGCCAGCTAACCAAACAAAGTGACCTTTAGCCGTTCGATCACTTCTCTTTATCCACTTTGTATTCCTCTCATTTTCATCAATTAGGGGTCTGAAAAAATCTCGGTATTGCCAAAGTAAAATCAAATTAAGCAGCATTAGAAATGCTAAAACGAACGGAGTACCCTGCCATTCTAAAGAAATGGTTACCATCAGAATATTTCCAATCAAGGGCATCATCATGATCCCCCCGATCAACTTGTATCTGGTGGTAACCAGGCAATACCCTATGATGATCTGGGATAAAGCAATAAACTGCCCGTACAAACCCAATCCGTAGGGGCGAAGCTCATCGATTAGCCAGACAGGACCGATCCAGCCAAAAAACTTGTGTTCATAAAAAAGTTTAGCCATACCAGATCCCCAAAAGGTGAAACCCAGAAAAACAGAAATTCCGACAATCAAATATTTCTTCATATAGCTTCATGATGCTTTGAGAAGTAAAAAGTTACAGATTTTATATTCTTTCTTACTTTAGCTTCATAACCAAGTATTTTTCTAATGAACCCAAGTGAACTAGCAGAGGGTAGTAAACTTAGACACCCAAGTTTCGGCACAGGAATGATTCTCTCAGTGGATGGAGACTATTACAAAATCTTTTTTTATCGAAATGAAGAAGTAAAGACTCTCGCAAGGGATTTTGAAGGTTTCGAAATCGTGGAAGGGAAGGAGCCTGAGAGGCCAAGTATCTCAATGTCGGATATAGAAAAAGCGGTGAAAAATGCAGTCTCTGAATTATCAGAGAAAGCACCTTTGATTCCTCTTGGAGGCCGCTGGATGGGGGGAACTGTAGTTCTTGAACCTAATGATGAAAATCTATCTGTCAAGGAGATTCCTATGGAAACTTTCTTCCGAAAAATCGTGATGGTCAGAGAAAAGCTCAGGGTTTTGGAGCAAAACATCAATAATCATCCGAAACTGGATGACGAAGAACGGATTCATCTTCAGCAATACATCACCCGCTGCTACGGGTCTCTGACCACGTTCAACGTTCTATTCGCATACAAAGAGGACCAGTTTAAGGGTAGTGGGAAGTAAGGTTTAATCTCACTAATTCTGTTCTGTTCAAGGATTTGAAATGGGTACGTTCAGGGAAACCGTATCCCACTGTATAGTCATTAAAATTCCTCCGCTATTTTCTTGAAAAGAAATGTCAAGGGTTTCAACTTCCGTAGAACCAGAATTGACTGGGATATCCACCCTTAATACATCTAAATCATAATCAGGTTCGGTAATTCCCAAATAGACCCCTGTTTCGGTGTTAAGGGCAATGGTAAATGATTCCGGTCCCGGTATTGCGTACATTCTATACGATCCAGCAGAAATTAGTTCACCTGCGAAAAGAACATCCTTGGAAAAGGTGATTTCGGTTACTGCATTAGCTCCAAGTCTCCAGTATTTTCCATAAGGTTGTAAAGCCCCCTCTTCCTCTGTTCCAAAAATCAATCTACCTTTTTTGGAAGGTTGTGAATATTCAACACTTACATCAATTCCATCAGATGAAAATGATACATTCCAAAGGGGACTTACTGGAAATAACATTCCATAAGCGAAGAATGCGATGATGGCAATGAAAAGAATACCGATGGCATAAAAGACTTTTTTAAGCATTTTCGAGGTTGATAGAGTAGGGTGGTGTAAATGATTATTTCCGGTTTTTTCCAGTGAAGACATTCATTTTAGAGTCTACAGGATTTCCTGAACTACGGCGAAAGCTTACAATTTGGCCAGTGTGATAGATTGCATCTGCAATAGGGCCGTTAATCAAGATCCAAAGAGGGAAATCGGAAGTCTGATCTCCAGATTGAAAGGAAAGTAACATGCTTTCCAGTTCTTCTGCGGTTTTATTTATCATGGAAGTTCTGGCCTCCATAAGATTTTGCAAAGTTAGTTCCCTCAGCTCCTTGTAATCGTAGCTCTGAGGATTCGAATTTCTTACTGTTGGCTTTCCAGCAGCTGCATTTTTAATGGTCAGAGTTAGACCATGGATGTGTTCCAAAGTCTGTAATGTAGTTCTGCCTTCTTCGCTAGGCTTGTAATTGAGATCCGTCTCGGTCAGTCCCTCACTTGCCCAATGGTAGCGATAACCCAGTCCGTCGATCATCCGAGCCAAAACATTACCCGAGGAATAATCCCCAGGAAAATCAGGAATTTCGTAAAAAGGCAATTCAGATTGGGCTTTAGTGGACAGGGTAATCATGATTAAGGACGAAGCAATCAGTAATTTTTTGAACATTCTGAATTAGTTATTTGAGAATACTCTTTCAGGAATAGCTTCCGATTTCCTTTCTATCAACTTGTTTGGTCCATCTTCCGATTTATGAAGTTCAAAGGCATCGTAAAGCTCACCTAGTGGGGTATAGGACTCATAAACTAACTTTTTGTCTTCGATGGTGATTACTTGAAAAAGTTGAGTTCGTTCAGCGGTACGATCTTTAATGGCTCCAAATTCTGCCCAGTCACCACCAGTTTCATACATTTTGCCACCACTTATTGAAACGACATACATGGTGCCTGCTCGGTCCATCACATTCACTCCATTTGGTACATTGACTGGTTCTGTATGACCTCTGGCATAGCTATGATCATGGCCTTGCAACACGAGATCCACGTTATATTTATCAAATATAGGTTTCCAGGCTTTGCGAAGCTGATCATTATCTCGCTCAGAAGCTGCTGAGTACATTGGGTGGTGGTACGTAATGACTACCCACTCTTTCCCATGATCTTTTAATACCTTATCTAGCCATCGGGCTTGAGCTCCAAAGCTCCGATTGCTATTCAATGAGACAAATCTGGTATTCTGATAATCGAAGAAATAGGCTGTCTCTTTTAACCCACTAGGGCCATTTGGAGGAAGATTAAATTGAGCACGCCATTGAATAGATAGGATAGAAGGGTCTTCTTCATTACCATCCTGCCTTGGTCTGTACTCATGATTTCCGGGTGTGGGCATCGCAGGAATCATGCTATGGATAAAACCACCAGCCGTAAACCATTCATGCCATTCTTGTTCCCTATGGGCGTGATTCACCAGGTCACCTGCATGGATAAAGAATCTTGCATCAGGAGCTTTCCGAAAACTCTCCCGAATAAGTCGTGACCAAAGCTCTAAAATATAGTTCTGGGCATCACCAACATACAAGAAGGAGAAAGGGTCAGGATCATTTTCACTAGCCGTTTTAAATTGAAACCACTCACTCCACAGCGTTCCATCACCCACCCGATAGGCATAAGTAGTATTGGGTTTTAGCTTATTGATGGTTGCCGAGTGATAATTAGCCCTTGTTCCCGCAGCTTTAACATCTCTGGCATCTAGTGTTTGGGTCCTTGCTTCTACTCGGACTGAGCGCTGAATGAACATGGGATCAGACTGCGCCTCTGCAATTTCTAGAAAGCCTTCCTTGACCTCGGTGCTGGTTCTCCAAGTAACACTTGCCTCCCTTGCCATATTTTCGGTCACATTTAATGTGATCCGATCGGGCAATACTTTTGGATCACTCCAGGTTTGCATGAACTTTTTCTGTGGAGACTGTTTCGAATCGTTCTGAGCAAAAGCTATTAGAGGACCAACGATTAAAAGGAAAAGTATGGTGTGTCTTTTCATTTTACTGAGCTAGGGTATGAAGATAATGAAAATTTGTAGCTCAAATGAATAGAGATCCTTTTGGGGTACTAAAATGTAGTTTTCTTACCGCTATTTAAATCATCCAGTGCTGACTTAATGAGCTGACACAGCTTATCTTAGTGACATGTTCGCATTTTTGATATTCTTTCTGACGATTTGGTTAGGGCAATTGGACCTTAATTCAGAGTATAAACCCAGGGTGGTGATTTTGACAGATATTAATCTGGTAGGAGGAGATCCTGATGATAGGCAGTCTTGGATTCACTTATTGTGGTATTCTGATGAATTGGAGATTGAGGCGGTAATTCCAGATTACTGGAATGGACAAGGTTACGAAGCGTGTCTTTTCGGTTTAGAGGCGTACTCAAAGGATTATGCTTTGAACTCATGGGATGAATTGGATTATCCTTCAACGAAGTCCATTGAGTCTAAAATCGTTCGAAGTGAGGAACAAGCCATTGAAAGGTTAAAGGATTTATCAGCTGAGGAAGATGACCCTTTGTATGTATTGGTTTGGGGAAGAATGAAGACAATACAAAAGGCTCTATTCAAGTATCCTGAAATCTCGAATAGGATAAGAATTCTTACGATAGGGACGGGCAGGAAATATGGGCCGAAGGATGAGGTTCCCGGTGAAGATTGTGATGTGGTTAATTGGAATGGAGAAGGCAGAAATGAAATTTTCAATGATCCAAGATTTAAAGAGATGTGGTGGCTTGAGAGCAATTGGACGTATAATGGCATGTTTGTGGAACCGGGTCCCACTGAGATGTTTGAGAAGCTTCAGGATTATGGAGCCATGGGAAAAAACATCAAGGAGGTTACATCCAGACATGAATGGGCGCAATATTTCAGGGTCGGGGACACCCCCTCAGTTCTCTACCTACTGGATCCGAATCATGATATCAATCGGCCTGATTTAAGCTCTTGGGCTGGTAAATTCAAAAAGCCTTTTCCAGATATTCGACCTAACTATTACACAGATGATAACGGCAGCATAGCCTGGAATTATGAGGATCCCTGTAACTCATGGGAAAACCTTCAGGAGATGTATGCCTTTAACAAATCAACCCTTCTGGAAAGAAGGGCTGAAATGTATGATGCCTTGCTGACAAAGCTTGATAGTATTTATTCGAAGTAGTTATTAGAACTTATCAAAGTTTAGCTGGAGACCTACTCCGAGCACTAAGGTATCGAAGCCATTACCAAAGTTATAATAGTTCAGACCCGCGTTTAAGGAATAATTTAGCTTTGGTTCACCCGTATAGATATTTCTGGCTATCCTTTTTTCTGGGGTTGTTAGATCATAATAGCCTCCAATTCTGGCGTTAAAGCCAAAGCTAGATCCGCCTCCTCCTAGCTCAATGGCAGGTCCTACCTCCAGATCTAAACCTCCACGAGTACAAGGGTTATAATCTATACCACCATTGAGTGCTAGGATGCTGAAATTATCATAGGTGAAATTTGAGCCATCGAAGTTAGCCGATTTACCAAAGAAAAAATTGTATTGAAAAGAAGCATGATAATTGAATTTTTGAGTTTCATAAGAAACACCAAGATCTCCCCAATAAAAGTCTGTTGAAGCGGAAAGATCCTCCTCGAGGTCATAGTCATCTACATCATAATCATTTAATAATACAAACCGGGTTATCTCAGTATCCGCATAACCTACATCGGAAGCATAATCAAAGTCTTCGAGCCCGGATGAGGCATCAAAATTTGGAATTATATCAGAATCATCTTCTGGTAATTCATCAAGGGCTACAGCGATATCTTCAGGAAAAATATTTAATCCATTATCTAGAATGGCATCATTTCGTATTTGGTCAAGGATATCCCTAAAAGCCTCGGGGTCTATTCCTTTGAAATCAGGATTGTCCTCATTGTATTCATCTACATCCATGTCAAGAAGTTTTTTCAAATCATGGCGTGGTTGAAATCTATTTACAACGCGGACTTGAACGGAGGCCCCATGTGTTTCACTAGTGTTACCCATGACGACACCTGGACCAATGGTGAGATTTCTGTTTCCCATTCGCGCAATTTTCTCAGAGGCGATAGAAGTGACGGGTATAGCTATATCCCGTAATGTATTATTTCGGAAACGTTCGGATTGAAGGATCTTTTTTCTAGCCTCCGAATTTATTTTCGCGAATTCTTCTCTTTCTATTTTAAGTAAATGACTCTTTTCAACGAATGATTGCTGAGAGAAGGCCTGAAAACTTAGCATTACTAGAATGACTAAAATTGAGTTTTTCATGAATTATGGTTTTAAAAATGGTAAAGGGATTTGGTGATTCTTTTATCTAAAATTAGCCTGAATTCCAGCTCCTAATACAAGTTTGCTACCACCACTTATTCTGAAATAGGTGGCACCAGCTGTGATAGAGTAGTTTGTCTTAGGTTCCCCTGTGTAGATGTTTTGAGCCAGGCGTTTGGCTGGTGGAGTTAAGTCATATACTCCGCCTAACCGAATATTAAAACCAAGATCAGTGCTTCCACCAAATCTTAACGACGGGCCAGCGTCCAATTCTACTCGACCGCTTGTACATGGATTCCAATTCACTCCACCATTGGCACTAAAAATTCCAAACCCATCGTATTTTATTTCATTACCATCGCCAAAGTCCTCAGTCTTACCGAAGAAGTGATCGTATTTAGCCGATAGGTGATAATTCCATGTTTGAACTCTGTAACCAATTGAATAATCGTTCCAATCAATTTCCTCGTCTGAATTTTCATCGAAATAATCCTCGAACTCCGTGGCACCTTGATTGATCAATGCCTGTGCTCTTAAGTTTAAAATGAATAGATTCTTTTCAACTTCAGGAGTGGCATCGTATTCATTGATTTTCCAAAAATCATTTGGCATTCCTTCCTTATAATCAAGTTTGGAATCCTCTCCTTCCTCAGCAAATTCAGCAAAGTATTCTCCCACCTGGAAGGGCATCACATATTGTCCATCCATCACTATTCTAGCTTTATCCAGCTGGCTATACATTTCTTCCACCCCAACATCTTCTAGTAAAGCAAATGGCTGAAGTGGTTCAATTTTACCTTCGGCAAAATCTGAAGCTGATTCGGATTTATATCTTGGGTCTAGATCATAAACCCCACGAATAGAAATATTAGGATTATTGGTCCTTCCAAAGTCCCCCAGGAGGTATCCCACGCTTAGAGAAGCACTAATTCTACTGTCCAAAGAGAAATCTTCGGAGGTAACCGCAGTTACCGGGATGACCCCCTCTTTAAGTTTTGATCTGTTTTTTCTGGGTATTGGGAAAAGTGATTCTTTCGCCTTCTCATTGATTTTTTCAAATTCAATTTGCTCGACACGGAGATTTTTACTGTGTTCTACAAAAGACACCTGAGAGTAGGCCTGATAACTAAAAAGACAAACTAGAATTAGAGTTAACTTTTTCATAGAAGTTGGGATTAATGAAAAAAGATTTTGATTAAAGAAAATGAGAATATTCTCTGGCAAAAACAAATTAAAAAGTTAGTAATCAATTGATTACGATAGAATAGGTCTTTTTTTGCTCATTCTAGGTTTGAATGGACCGAACTTATGAAAACTGTCCTTTTGACTACTTGATTTAAGGGTAAGTAATGTGGATATCATCGTCACCTCTGTACTATACTTCTGAGGAATTGACTTCGTCGATCCCGTTTTAGGGTGTCTGGCGCAAACATAAGCCCATTCGCTTTGCTCATGCCTTTTTGTTTATTGAGGTAGCAGAGAGTGGAGTTGAATTGGGATTGACCTCGTCGATCCCTTTTAGGGTATCTGGTGCAGGCAAAAGCCCATTCGCTTCGCTCATACTTATTTGGTTTTTTGTGGTAGCTGAGATTGGAGTTGAATTGGGATTGACTTCGTCGATCCCTTTAAAGGTATCTGGTGCAAGCAAAAGCCCATTCGCTACGCTCATGCCTTTTTGGTTTTTAATGCTCACTCAAACGGAGTTTGGTTCGCACAAAAACAAAAAAGTCCTGACTAAACTGTCAGGACTTTTGCTTGCAGAGGCGGAGGGATTCGAACCCCCGGTACCTCGCGGTACAACGGTTTTCAAGACCGCCGCATTCGACCACTCTGCCACGCCTCTGTGATCAAATTCGATTGGAGTGCAAAAGTAAGTGTAATCTCTACTTTTGCAAAGCTTTTAATGGCATTAATTCCTAAGTCCCTGAAAATGAAATAGAATTTTTAATCCGAATATTCAGGAAGCTCTTTTTCTTCCTCTTCACTGACCCTAATTTCTTCCTTAATTAGGTCCAAACTCACATTCATTTCGAAGCAAATAATCACAATCAGCGAGGTAATATAGAGCCATAGCATCAAGCCAATAAAGGTTCCAATGGATCCATAAAGCTTGTTGTAGCTCGCAAAATTATTCAAATAAAAAGTGAAAGTGTAAAACCCAAGGGTAATTAGTAAACCAGCCATCTTAGCTCCTATGGAACCAAATTTCCACTTATCATGAACCGCTGGGGCGAAGCGAAAAATAAAGGCGCTGGTGATATAAAACACCAATAGCAAAATCAGGAATTTGAATGCATTAAAGAGAAAGAGCATAAATCCTGAATTAAGAATATGTAGCTCATCAATTCTGGATAAGAAAATATTGCCGAAAATCATTACTGTGCTAGCCAGTAATACGGTGAATGCAAGCATGAATACAATCATGATCGCAATTGCTCTCGTTTTGAAGAATCCCCTGCTTTCTTTGGTTTTATAAACTGAGTTAAAAGAGTCCATCATGGATACCACACCTTGTGTGGATGCGATCAGTGCAAAGAAAAAACCGAATGAGAGCAGACTCTGTCTAGGTGTAGAGACAATATCCATAATAGTGCCTTCGGTCTGTTCATAAAGCCCTCCTGGCAAAACTTCACTAAAGAATGATAAGATATTCTCGGTAGTGACTAGAGGGAAGAAATCCTGTAAATAAGGCACTAGATTGAGAAGAAAAAGAATCAGTGGGAAAAGTGCGATGGTAAAGCTAAAAGCCATGGAGCCGGCTCGTTCATTAATATCGTCTTTTCGAAGCTGAAGAATAAATGTCTCGCTAAGATTGTAGAGGTTGTTTTCAGGGTGCCCAAACCGAATCCTTTTGAGCTTTTTTGCCTGATGAAGCAATTGGTCCTTAATTTCCTGAATCTTCTCTTTGAGCACTGTCGCCTAAAAATACGCTTGAAGTAAATCTAGCAAATTCTTTGGAGGTCTTGTGGGTCGATGACTGTCTTTCTTAAGGAAGGTGAGTGTGGTCCATGCTTCCGTGATTAGCTCATTGGCCTCATTGAAAACTTCGTATTCGAAGCGAATCCTTACACCTGGTATTTGGGGTATCCGGGTTCTGATCGTCAGAAGCTCATCGTACTTTCCGGGTTTGTGGTACTTGATGTTGCTTTCCAAAACTGGCATCATCACCCCATCATCTTCCATGCCTTTGTAAGAAAACCCAACGGACCTCATCGCTTCCACTCTGGCCACTTCGAAATACATGGCATAGTTGCCATAGTAGACATAACCCATCTGGTCAGTCTCAGCGTATCGAACTCGGATCTGGGTTTCTGCCTGATACATTATCTATAGATTTTAGCCATGTTCAATGCCGTTTGATACTTTCTTGCATTAGCATTGTGTGCAGATAAATTCGTGGCAAACTCATGGTAACCAGAGAAATCAGCCTTTGCACACATGTATAAATAGTTATGCTCTTCAGGATTTAGGACTGCTTCCAAAGAATTGATATCAGGGAGATTGATTGGTCCAGGAGGGAGGCCAAGGTTCTTGTAGGTATTGTAAGGGCTATCGATTTCCTTGTGCACATTCAGTACTCTTTTGATCTCAAAGTCTCCCAAGGCATAAACCAAAGTCGGATCTGCCTGTAGGTACATTCCACGATCTAAGCGATTTAGATACAAACCCGCAATTCGAGGTCTCTCATCTGCTTTCTGTTGACTTTCTGCCTGAACGATTGATGCCAGAGTTGTAACTTCTTTTGGGTTGAGACCCAAAAGCCTGGCTTTGTCTTGTCTTTCTCGATTCCAAAAGCGATTGTACTCCTTATTCATCCTTTCGAAAATCTCTTCGGGAGTACTATCCCACCAAACTTCATAGGTGTTTGGGATGAACATTCCCATGATGGTTTCTTCTTCAAAATCGAATTGCCGGATATAAACAGAATCCTGAAGAAGCTCTAAAAATTGGCTTTGATCCATTTCCAGATTTTTGGAGATTTTCTCAGCCAAATCTTCTTTCGTACGGATATTATTGAAGGTCAATTTGATGGGCGCCTGATCTCCAGACCTTAGTTTTCGAACCAACTCCAGATTAGTCATTTTAGGCTCAATGATATAAAGACCTGATTTAACAGCTTCTTGATAATCAAGGACTTTTGCTACAAAGCCAAAGCTAACCGCATCGTTAATCACCTTCTCATCATAGAGTTCTTTGCTCACTTGGGAATAAGTGGCATTACTCGGTATTCTGAGAACATATGATTGCTCCGTTTCCAATAATGTATTTGGGCTGTAGAAAACCTGATAGAAGTAAAAGGTGAAGGAAATGGCGAGGACCGAACCCGTCACTAATAAGACCAGAAGAAACTTTCTCTTTTTATCCGTAAGCATAAGTTGCAAAAGTAACAAAAGACTTTTTCAAAACGCCTCCCGTCTTTCAGGGTTTTACTTCTTTTAATTTACTTTACCTCATGCAAGTTGTCCCAGTTGTTTGCGCTCTAATTTTAGATGACTCCAAGGTTTTGGCCGTAAGGCGCTCAGCACAAATGCCATTGGCTGGTTTTTGGGAGTTTCCGGGTGGAAAAGTGGAAGCCGGAGAAAGCCATGAAGAATCCTTAGTCCGGGAAATTCGGGAGGAGCTTTATTTGGAAATAAAGGTTGGAGAAGGGCTTAGCCCCTCAGATCATAGCTATGAATCTGGTAAAATCATCCGGCTCATTCCTTTTTTGGTGAAGAGTTTTACTGGCAGTTTGAAACTAACCGAACATGATGATTATGCATGGCTAGGGCGAAATGAACTTTTGGGTGTAAATTGGGCCGAGGCAGATATTCCCATTGCGAAGGAGCTTGAAGAGAAGTGGGACTCGCTTATTTAAAAACACTGATTATTCCATGAGTGCTGATTTTATTAAGCTTTATCCTGAGAATCCGGATCATAAAAAGATTCTTCAAATTTCTAAGGTTCTTAGAAATGGGGGAGTGGTGATTTATCCAACCGATACTGTTTATGGTATGGGCTGCGATATTACCAATCAAAAGGCGATCGAGAGAATCTGCAAAATCAAAGGTATCAACCCGAAGAAGCATAACTTTTCTTTTATCTGTGCTGACCTGAGCAATATTTCAGAATACACTCGAATCATCAGCAAGCCAGTTTTCAAAATGATGAAAAAGGCTTTTCCAGGGCCATTTACTTTCATTCTGAATGCGAGTAATGAAGTCCCCAGGATTTTGCACAGCAGAAAAAAGACAGTAGGAATTCGGGTTCCTGATCATTTGGTACCGAGAATGCTGGTGGAGGAGCTGGGTCGTCCTATCTTGACTACCTCCATTGTGGATGAAGATGAGGTTATCGAATACAGCACCGATCCTGAGCTAATTTTTGAGAAATATGAAAACCTGGTTGATGTGGTGATCGATGGAGGCTATGGTCAAAATGTGGCCTCAACGGTTTTGGATTGCACCACCGAACCAGTCGAAGTTCTCAGAGAAGGATTAGGTGAGGTAGACGACATTCTTTGATTTATGAAAAGGGTAGCCGCCGATCTCTTTTACTTCCCAAGTCTTGAGTTTTTTTCTGCTATCCACGGGTGCGATGAAGTGGCTCTCTTTCCTAAGAGCACTTTCCGAAGAAATAGCTATATCAACAGAGCTGAAATCCGCGGAGCGAATAAAGTTCAGAGACTCAGTATTCCTATTCAGGGGCGACGCCCTGCCATTCCACAGGAAGAACTCAAAATCAACTTTCAGGATAAGTGGCAACTGGATCATTTGCGAAGCATTCAGAGTGCCTACGGCAAAGCCCCTTTTTTCGAATACTATTTCCCTTACTTCCAGCGCTTTCTGGAAAATCCTCCGGAGTCGCTATGGAGTTTAAATAGAGACATTCTGACAGTATGTCTGAAGCTTTTGCAGCTACCTGTCAAAGTCGCCGAATACGATGAATTAGTTGATTTATCCTTCGAAAATGACCTGAGAGGGCGAATTGTCAGTAATGAGTCCTGGCAAAAAAGAGAACTGTATTCCCCTGAACCTTACTTTCAGCTTTTTGGCTCAGACTTTGAACCAAATTTGAGCGTTATGGATTTGTTGTTTTGTATGGGTCCGGAGGCCAAATTGGTCATTTCTAAATCCGCCGAAAAAACATTGAACAATCGTTAAATTGATTGTGTTTTTAAAACAAATTCGGTAACATTCGTTAGGGAATATTATACAATCAGAAAGGAATTAAATGGAAGCAAAATTTTCAAACAGAGTCAAGGAGGTTATTTCTCTCAGTAGGGAGGAAGCGCTGCGCTTGGGCCATGATTATATTGGCACAGAGCACCTCTTGCTTGGGATGATTCGTGAGGGAGAAGGAGTTGCTGTTTCCATGCTTAAAAAACTTGGGGTACCCCTCGATGAATTGAGAAATTCTATCGAGCGTGCAGTGAAAGGCACGGCAAACCATAATGTGAAAAATATGGCCAATATCCCTTTGACCAGACAGTCAGAGAAGGTATTGAAAATTACATATCTGGAGGCCAAAATCTTCAAAAGTCAACTAATCGGAACTGAGCATTTGCTATTGTCCATTCTTAGGGATGAGGATAATATCGCCACGCAAATTTTAAACAAGTTCGACGTGAGTTATGAATCAGTAAAAGAAATGTTGGAAATGTCAGGTGACCCAGCAGCTCCCAGCTCGAAAGCTGAAGCTGAAGATGGAGAAGAAGAAGGTTCAAAGTTATTTGGATCCTCCGGAGGAAGTGGTTCTTCAAGTTCAAAGCAAGGAAATGAGAAATCCAGGACACCAGTTTTGGATAACTTTGGTCGCGATCTTACTAAGATGGCCGAGGAAGACAAACTCGATCCCATCATTGGTAGAGAAAAAGAGATTGAGCGTGTAGCTCAGGTTCTTTCCAGAAGAAAGAAAAATAATCCGATTCTAATAGGTGAGCCTGGTGTAGGTAAAACTGCAATCGCTGAAGGTTTGGCTCTTAGAATTGTTCAGAAAAAAGTATCTCGGGTACTTTTCAACAAGCGTGTCGTTACACTTGATCTTGCATCACTTGTAGCCGGTACAAAATACAGAGGTCAGTTTGAGGAAAGAATGAAAGCTGTGATGAACGAGCTTGAGAAATCTCCAAACGTGATTCTGTTCATTGATGAATTGCACACTATCGTAGGTGCAGGAGGAGCAAGTGGATCGCTTGATGCTTCCAACATGTTCAAGCCAGCTTTGGCGAGAGGTGAAATTCAATGTATCGGTGCTACTACTCTTGATGAGTACAGACAGTACATTGAGAAGGATGGTGCTTTGGCCAGAAGATTCCAGATGGTCATGGTGGATGCGACTTCACCAGAAGAGACCATTCAGATTCTAGAAAACATTAAGGATAAGTACGAGGAGCATCACAACGTGAACTACACGCCAGAGGCGGTAGAAGCATGCGTGAATCTTTCGGATCGATATATTTCAGATCGATTCCTTCCGGACAAAGCCATCGATATCATGGATGAAGCCGGAGCTCGAGTGCATATCAACAATATTCATGTTCCTGAGGACATCTTGAAGTTGGAATCTGAGGTAGAGGATATCAAGACTGAGAAAAATCGAGTAGTAAAATCTCAAAAGTATGAGGAAGCTGCTCAGCTTAGAGATAAAGAGAAGAAGCTTCTTGAGCAATTAGAGCTTGCGAAAACAAGATGGGAGGAAGAAAGTAAGTCTAAGAGATTTACGGTAGACGAGGATCATGTAGCCGAAGTAATTGCTATGATGACCGGTATTCCTACTAAGCGAATAGCTCAGAATGAAGGAGCCAAGCTTCTCACCATGAAGGAAGACCTTGGTGATAAGGTGATTGGTCAGGATGAGGCGATCAAGAAATTGACCAAGGCTATTCAGCGTACCAGAGTGGGTCTGAAGGATCCTAAAAAGCCTATCGGTTCATTCATCTTTCTCGGTCCAACCGGTGTGGGTAAGACCGAACTTGCCAAGATGCTAGCTACCTATCTTTTCGATAAGGAGGATTCTTTGATCAGAATTGATATGTCTGAATACATGGAGAAATTCTCAGTATCCAGACTCGTGGGAGCACCTCCGGGATATGTGGGATATGAAGAAGGTGGTCAGCTTACCGAAAAGGTGAGGAGAAAGCCGTATTCAGTAGTCCTTCTTGATGAGATTGAAAAAGCTCACCCTGATGTCTTCAATATCCTTCTACAGGTATTGGACGATGGAATCTTGACTGACGGTCTTGGACGCAGAGTGGACTTTAGAAACACGATTATCATCATGACTTCAAATATTGGAGTTCGTGACTTGAAGGATTTCGGAAGTGGAATCGGCTTTGCCAATCAGGCGAAAAAGGATAACATGGATGACATCATGAAAGGCACTATCCAGTCAGCTTTGAAGAAGGCATTCAGTCCTGAATTCTTGAATAGACTTGATGACGTAGTGGTATTCAATTCTCTTGATCAAGACCATCTGTTCAAGATCATCGACATCAGTTTGGGTAAGTTATTCTCAAGAATTACTGATCTGGGATATAAAATTGAATTGACGAAGAAGGCTAAGGCATTCTTAGCTGAAAAGGGCTATGACCAGCAATATGGTGCCAGACCTTTGAACCGTGCGATTCAAAAGTATCTTGAAGATGCAGTTGCAGAGGAAATCCTGAAAGGAGATTTATCAGAAGGCGATGTGATCAAAGCTGATTACTCAGGTAAAGGCGATGAGCTTACCATTTCTGTGAAAAAGAAAGCGAAAGCGGATAAGGAGTAATCCTTAAAAAAAAGAATGAAGAGCCCTGAAGTATTTACTTCAGGGCTCTTTTATTTATCTAGAAAAGAACATTCTGGTAATGAAAATTCCCTGTCCATCTGTTCCTCCTGCATCTGATTCTACCCCACTGGTGACAAAGGTTAATTCCCAGCCATCTAATAGCATGGCATTTATTTTTGCCGAAACCACAGCATCATTTGAAGCAATGTTTTGAAAGTTGATTCCGGTCGCACTGAAAAAGTTCAGGAGCTTAGTTTCTTCTAAATCATCAATCCGGATATCCTTACGATCGATTTCCTTCATTTTACTCTTTTTACCATTGGTTCTTTCCGTGGTAAAATTCTCTACATCTACTTCTCCCTTATTATCAATAATTCTTGAACGCCCGACGCCCATTGGGACGATAGATTCTACTACCGTGATAATTTGAAATTCCCTTTTAGGGTTTGATTGAGCAAAAACTCCTTGTGAGGCAACTAACACTACACAAAGAGCCATGAAAAATAGCTTCTTCATTTTCTTCTGGATTTTGGTTACAGCGAGAAGATAAAGAAAAGCACTGCCGCCCCCAATACCACTGTCATCTTTTGGGCTTTGTTTTTAGCAGATTCTGATATTTTTCTTTTGCGAAGCAAGAGTACAGCAATACTCAAACCTACGAGCTGAAGACCAATACTGACACCATTTAGTGGACCCATTGGTCCATCGAAAAGATTAAAATTTTGATTGACCAATGAAACCACTCCAAGCAAAATCCCTGTGATTCCAAAAAGAAAGGTTCGAGTCAAAAGAGTGCCTTCAGGCAATTCTGTCCATTTCATTTAACTGGAATTTTGGATTTCCGATTCTGGAAATAGGAATCAATTTCTTCCACCCCCATAGAGTTGAAGGTCATATCCGCAGTAAGTCCTCCTTTTCTCCCGATCAACACCCCATATTTCATGTCTAGATATCCATTCATTTCATGTGCATCTGGATTTATAGAAAGCTTCACACCTTTTTCCATGGCGTATCGAATCCATCTCCAGTCCAAATCTAATCTCCATGGATTGGCATTGATTTCTATGACTACTTTGTTGGCTGCACATGCATCAATTATGGCCTGATGGTCGATTGGGTATCCTTTCCTTCGAAGAAGTAATCGACCGGTGGGGTGACCCAAAATGGTAGTGTATGGATTTTCTATCGCGGTATTTAGCCTTTGGGTGGCTCTTGCCAAATCCATATTTAAAATGGAATGAACAGAAGAAACAATAAAATCAAAACTCGCCAGCACTTCATCAGGATAATCAAGACTTCCATCAGCCAGTATATCACTTTCGATTCCTTTGAAAATTTTGAAAGGGGCTAATTCCTTATTTAGAGCTTCGATTTCTTCATGCTGCTTCACAATTCTTTCCGCCTCCAGGCCTCCAGCATAAAAAGCGCTTCGGCTATGATCGGATATGCCCAGGTATTCATACCCCAAGGCCTTGCAATGATCTGCCATTTGGCGAAGGCTATGCTTTCCATCGCTGTACGTCGAGTGATTGTGCAGGATGCCTTTTAAGTCACTGTTTTCCAATAGCTTTGGGAGTTTCCCCTCCTTAGCAAGGGCTATTTCGTCTACCCCTTCCCTTAATTCGGAGGGGATGAATTGTAAATCCAAATCCTGGAAAAAGTCTTGCTCAGATTTGGGCTTGCTTCCCAGAATCATCTGACCCATACTTTCACCATCTTTTACTTCAAGCTGTAAGTGTTGAGGTGAGGCTGAAAGCAAAAGTTGTCTTTGAGCGAAGCTTTCTAGATCAGTCCCATAAATAGAAATGCCGACTTCTTCTTCTTCCAACATTCCCTGAAGAGTATATGGCCCTGATTTAGCCAAATGCCATTCTATACCTTCTATTTTTTTAATTTCTTCCGCCGACTTTTCCCAATCATCGGAGCCCACCAAATACTCAAGACCAGAAATGATTTCCAGTTTTCTGGTGAATTCACCAACCAATGCAACAGTTCCTGATTTTCCTATTGCACTTTGGATTTTCTCTTGATAGCCCAAAGCTGTCTCTTCAATATCTGCGTAGAGCGCTTTATTCTCATTTGAAGCTTTAAACTCCAGGTTTTGAATTATGGTGTTTTGGGTTTTCTCGCCAAAACCTTTAATCTGAGCCACTTTCCCAGATTGACAGGCCTCCATTAATTCATGGGTGCTTGTGATCCCCAACTGGGTCCAAAGGGTTTTAACTTTCTTTGGGCCAAGACCTTTTATCTGAAGAATTTCAAGTATTCCAGTTGGAGTCTTTTCCAAAAGGGAGTCTAATAAAGGGTGGGTTTCCGTATCCTTTAAATTCTCTAAAACCCCAAGGATGCTTTTTCCTAGTCCAGGAATTTCAGAAAGCTCCTCAGAACTTAATAAGGTAAAGTCCTGATCAAGCCGATCAAGGGAGTTTAATGCTCCTTGAAAGCTCCTTATTTTGAATGGGTTCTCTTCATGCAGCTCCATTAACTGCACAGTAAGCTTTAGTTTTTTGAGAATTGACTTCTGATCCAAAATGAAATTTTTACGTCTATAGAATGGACAAATGTGCTTAAATATTGTTTCAATGTAAAGCACGAAACTTTAACTTGATTTTCAATTACCCAATGATTACCATGAAGCGACTCTTTAGTTTTTTCCTTCTGACGTCCATAAGTTTTGCCGGATTCTCTCAGGTGAATTTTGTGAAGAGACTAGAGATTGGCTCTGAATTCTATGACGATACTTTTGAAATGCTCAGATTGGAGACAGGTGTCGCTGCATTTCGAACTGTTCCTGAGAAAGGCCTGAATTTTAGAGAAAAGCTCCAGTTTATCAATCTGGACTTTGAGCTGAATTCTGATAAGGGGCTTTTTGAATATCCTGTGAGGAATGGATTTTCCTTAGTAGGGTATGATTTTAGTGATGGAGCAGCTTATCTGCTTTTTCAAAAAGGTACTTCTTTAAACGCTGAGAGATACATTTTTAAGATAGACCTGGCGGATAATCAAGGCTTCGAGTATACTGCTGATAACCTGTTAGGAATGCAGCTTTTAGAGTTTTTAGTTGAAAATGGCAAGGCTATATTCATGGGTGATGCAGATGGAAGACCAGCTATTCAAATCTTTGATTTGGAAGATAAAAGTGTTCACACTATTCAGGGTGTATATGGAAACGATACTCAAATTTTGCAAATCCAGAAACTTCCAGAAATAGATGCTCTTCAAGTTGTTATCAGTAGGAAAGGACAATACCGAAATCGTGAGCTGCTCATTAATACCTACGACTTTCTTGGTAATCTACTTAGGGAGATAAGAGTGGACGAATTTGGAGAGGATAATCAAGAGATTCTAGAGGGGGTTCTATTACCACCTGAGATTTATGAGCAGGCGATGATAGGAAGTTATGGTATAGAAAGAAGGGATGCCTATCAAGGTATGTATATAATGGATATTAATGAGTTTGGTGAATACGAATTCAAATTATATACCCTGGAAGATTTCCCAGGCTTCTATAATTATCTGCCAGAAAAGCTAAAGAGTAAGCGAGATGAGGAGATTGCTAAGAATTCTGAAAAAGGAAAAAGCAATAACATCAGGAATGTCTATTCTATTAGATCTGTATTATCTGAGGATGATGCTTACTACGTTTACTTTGATCACTACAATATCATAAATAGTCGAGGCAATAACAGGCCCGGTGGATATAGACCAGGCAGATATTATCGATATGATCAGCTAAACCGGATGGGCTACACCCCCTTTTTTAACAATGTCTATGATCAACAATACGTAATGAATGGTTCGGCCATGCAGGTAATCACCACTGAGTTCAAGTACATTTCTGCTCATTTTGTAAAAGTTGGGAAAGAAGGAAACATAATTTGGGATAACTCAAGTACCTACGATGACTTCAATACACTATACCCTCAGCCATTCGGTGAGGTTGCCGTTGTAGGCGATGAAGTCTATCATATGTTTGTGAAAGACCTGGTGCTCAAAATGAGCTATTTTAAGGATGGGGAGAAAAAGTTTGAAGACGAGAGTTTTGAAATCAAATTAGTAGATGAAAATGAAAGAATTAGAGACACCAATGCAGGTAGCCTTCAGCTGGTACACTGGTACGGACCTTATTTTTTGCTTTCAGGAAATCAGCGTGTTAGGTATTTAGATGAGAATATAAAGGAGAGTAATAAGGATGTGTTTTTCATGACAAAGATTTTGGTGGAAGGGGATGAGTTCGAATTAGAGGATACTGAGGTCGGGAAATAATTTTTATATTTGTCACCAAATCCAACTCATGCAAAAACGACTAGTCTTAGATCAAGAAGAGATCGACATCATTTTGAAGAGGTTTTGTCATCAGTTGATCGAAAATCATGATGACTTTGAAAACACGGTTCTTTTGGGGCTTCAACCAAGGGGGCCTATTTTTTTGGATAAAATCGTAGAAAAACTGAAGGAGGTTTCAGGGGTTCAAGTGGATTCAGGATATCTGGATGCGACATTTCATAGAGACGATTTTCGTAGAAGAGACTTTCCACTTAAGGCTAATGAGACTAAGATTGATTTCCTGATTGAAGGTAAGAAGGTAATCCTGGTGGATGATGTGCTTTACAAGGGTAGATCTGTAAGAGCAGCTATGGATGCTATGATTGCTTTCGGCAGACCACAGAAGGTGGAGTTATTGATCCTGGTAGACAGAAAACTTACCAGAGATTATCCTATCATGCCAGACTATTTTGGTATTCGAGTCAATACTCTCGATTCACAGTACGTGAATGTCGAATGGAAGGATAAAGGATTTGAAAAAGACGCAATTTGGATCACAGAAAAAGTAGCTGAATAATATGTCTCAACTAAGTACACGACATCTCCTCGGAATCAAGGACCTTACAGAAGAGGATATTCAGTTAATCTTATCCACGGCTTCTGATTTTAAGGAAGTCATCAACCGGCCGATTAAAAAAGTACCTTCACTAAGAGACATTACCATAGCCAATGTCTTTTTTGAGAATTCTACCCGTACCAAGCTATCATTTGAACTAGCAGAAAAAAGATTGTCTGCAGATGTGGTGAATTTTTCTTCTAGCAACAGTTCGGTAAAGAAAGGGGAAAGTTTGGTAGATACAGTGAACAACATTCTTTCCATGAAGGTAGACATGGTGGTGATGCGTCATTCCAGTCCTGGGGCACCCCATTTCTTGAGTAGGAATGTGGATGCAAACATTGTGAACGCAGGTGATGGAACACATGAGCATCCGACCCAAGCGCTGCTCGATTCATTTTCGATCCAGGAAAAACTTGGGGACGTAGCGGGAAAGAAAGTTGCGATTATAGGAGATATCCTTCACTCCAGGGTCGCTCTATCAAATATTTTTTGTCTACAAAAACTTGGAGCAGAGGTGATGGTCTGTGGTCCTATAACCTTGCTCCCGAAGTATGTAGAGAGTTTAGGAGTTAAAGTTGAACTTGATGTGAACAAGGCCCTTGAGTGGTGTGATGTCGCGAATGTTCTTAGGATTCAACTGGAAAGGCAGCAAATCAAATACTTCCCAAGTATGAGGGAGTATTCCTTATACTACGGAATTGATAAGGCAATGCTGGATGCACTGGATAAAGAAATTGTCGTGATGCATCCAGGTCCAATAAATCGTGGAGTTGAATTGAACTCAGATGTTGCAGATTCAGATCAATCCATTATTCTCAATCAGGTGGAAAATGGAGTGGCTGTTAGAATGGCTGTTCTTTATCTTTTGGCAGGAGCTAAAAATTAAAAAGGCGATGTTTAACATCGCCCATTGGGATTAGTACTTAGTAGTTATTCCAATTTCGCCATCTCCCCCCTCCAACGTAAAAACCTAGAGTGAAGGCAAAATATTGATTTACAGCTTCTCCAATCGCGTCTCCTGCGGCATTTTGAAGATCGCTTTTTGGTACAAAATTATACTCAGCGGCCATCCTAAATTTATTTAGTTCCACACCTGCTCTGATCATGGGGGCCCAGGCAAAATCTGCTTCAAGATTTCCTATGTTGTCAGGGTTATCAAAGTCTCCGTCCTCAAAATCAACACTGCTTAAGGCGAAGTATCCGAAACCTGCTCCGATAAATGGGGCTGTCCGGCTATTTCCTTTATTAAAATAGTAATCAAAAGTCCCAGTGACTGAAGCATTTGCAGCAACTTCTCCTTCGAAGTCCTCATTGATGTCAAAATAGGTGACGTCTTTTGCCAAGCCAGCCACTCCAAAGCGCAGCCCCACGCTCATGTTGTCGGCGACATTTACTTTAGGTTCGAGGTTCAACACACCACCAATTCCACCACCCTGCGGGATTGCCACGCCAAGATCCATTCCCATGCGGAACCTTCCTGCCTGTTGTGCTTGTACTGAATAGATAGTTGATACCAGTAAGGTAAAAAGGAGTAATTTTTTCATAGTTATTTGGTTTAGAGTGTGCACTAAGTGGCAAAAAAGATTCCAAAGTTTATGAACTTTGATTTTTCTTCTGAGTTTTGTCGTAAACGAAAAATACATGCTTTCAGTAACAAACCTGGTTAAAAGATACGGAAAACAAAATGCCGTCGATGATATCACCTTTGAATTAGGTGGAGGTGAAGTAGTCGGATTACTTGGCCCAAATGGTGCAGGGAAGAGTACCACCATGAAGTGCATTGTTGGATTGTTACGAAAGACTTCGGGTGAGATTACCATCGGAGGGCATGATCATTTAAGTGTTGAGGCAAAGCGATTGTTCAGTTATATCCCGGAGACTCCTTATGTCTATGATCTTTTGAGTGTAAAAGAACATTTGCAGTTTATCGCTCAGGCATATGGCGTGAAGGATTGGCAAGGGAAAGGCAAGGAACTGCTCGAGCTTTTTGAATTGGATGATAAAGCGGATAAACTTGGAAGAGATTTATCAAAGGGTATGAGGCAAAAGGTCTCCATTTGTTGTGCCTTATTGCCGGATCCAGATATTCTGTTTTTTGACGAACCTATGATCGGACTTGACCCTAAGGCCATTAAGAATACAAGACAAATCTTCAGAGATCTTAAAGAGCAGGGGAAGACCATTTTAGTGAGCACTCACCTAATAGATAGTGTCGAGAGCATAGCCGATAGGATTATGATCCTAAAGTCAGGAAAGATTATTGGTAATGATACTATTGAGAATCTGAAGGCTCAAGCGGCTGGGAGTGATGGCGCTACCCTTGAAGATTTATTCTTAGAATTGACCGAGGATGCGTGAGATAAAACTGCTTTTCAGGAAGGATCTTCTCATTCTCCTCAACAACATTAAGCTGATCCTCAAAAACCCACTCAGGCTTCTCCCTTATGCAGCCATAGTCGGATATTTCTTTTTCATCTACTGGATGCGTTTTGACAATTTCGATGAAGCTTCTTCTCAGGAATTGCCCGGTGTAGACGGTATTCCTGAGGTGAATTTTGCCATGCAGAACATTATTGGTGGAGTGACTATTTTGGCATTAGGTCTTTTGATTTATCAGCTATACCGAGCCACGAAAAATAATGTCAGCTTCTTTAAGATGGCTGATGTCAACCTTCTTTTCACAGGACCAGTCAAACCTGCCAACCTTCTTATTTACTATATGGGAAGATCTTTGCTCCCTTCCCTGGGTGCAGGTATTCTATTTGTGGCTTATGGTGCGAGCCAGCTTTCTGAACAATGGGATCTGAGTGTAGGAAATATCGTCTTCATGATTTTTGGCTTCGCTCTTTTCTTTTTTATGATCTCACCTATCCGGTTTTTGGTTTACACAGTTCATACTAAATATGGTATAATCGAGTATATCCGAACCGGAGTGATAGCCCTTGGAGTGATTCTGAGTTTAATGATTTTGATTCCGGGCTTAATGGCAGAAAAATTCTGGCAGGGAATGTTCAGCTGGATTGCATCGCCATGGTTTGATTTCTTTCCACTAGTTGGATGGAGCCGTGGAATAATCGGCTACTTATCTCATCAGAACCTATGGATTTCATTAGGGTTTTTAGGGATTTATGCCCTGACATATTATGCGGTAGTGAAACTTGTACTGCAGTATTCCGGCTACTATTACGAAGATGTGTTAGAAGCTACGAAATCCAATGAAGAGAAGATAGAAAAGGTACGGGGAAAGAAGCAGCAGAGCGAATCTCAGATGAGCCTCAATGCCAAAAAGAAATTAGCACTGCCGGATTTTGGGGTAGGAGGAAAGGCGTTTTACTGGAGGAGTTATGTGCATTCTTCAAGACAAGATTACCATCCCTTGTTCGGTCTGTATGCATTAATTTTTGCCGGGCTTGGGATTATTTTCGCTGTCCTTTCGCTTTTCGATTGGTTCTCGCATATCGTGGTCTACGTTTACATGCTGATCCTACTTTTCATTTACTTCATGTCCGGAATTGGCCGTACCTCCGTAGGTGATTTGAAGAAACCATATTTCTTTTTGGTACCTGCAAGTTGGACCTCGAAGTTTTGGAATGTGATCAAGTTAGACATCGTCCAAATTTTACTCTTCTCTGGGGTGATGATCATTCCTTCGGTTTTTATCGCTGGTTTGGATTGGCTTTTGATTCCATCCTTTCTTATCGCGATTGTGGCGTTTTATTTGACAGGTTTTGGCATAAATCTGATACCGCAAATTGGTCTAGAAGAGAGTTGGGACAAGTTTTTAATCAAACCCTTAATGATTGGAGGAATCCTTCTTTTTGGGTTGATTCCAGCTTTGGTGATCAGTATAGTAGCCTTCGCCATTACCAAACAATTCGTTTGGACCATGGTAGCGATTTCAGTGTCTATGACTTTCATTGCCTTAATTCTTCTTCATGTTGCCCTGGATATTTTGAAGAGACTAGAATTTAAAGAGGTGTAGCACCTCTGGAATTAAAATTTGATTTCTTGGGTTAAGATTTTTTGAAAGGAAATCCTGTAATTTTGAAGCGTTAAATAACCTACCATGATTTATAACTCCATCATAGAAACTATCGGGGATACTCCGATGATTCGGCTAAACAAAGTCAACCAGGGAATTAAGGGTGAGATTCTGGTAAAAGTGGAATACTTTAATCCAGGAAATTCCATGAAGGATAGGATGGCTATCAAAATGGTGGAGGATGCGGAGAAAGAAGGCATCCTGAAGCCAGGAGGAACTATTATTGAAGGGACTTCTGGAAATACTGGAATGGGTTTGGCTCTGGCGGCTGTAGCAAAAGGATACAAGTGTATTTTCACCATGGCTGATAAGCAGTCTCAGGAGAAGATTGACATCCTAAAGGCGGTAGGTGCTGAGGTAATTGTTTGCCCAACGAATGTCGCTCCAGAAGATCCTCGGTCTTATTATTCCGTAGCACGAAAGCTAAATGCAGATATTCCAAACTCCTTTTATCCGAATCAATACGATAATCTCTCAAATACTGCGGCTCACTACGAGACTACAGGCCCTGAGATTTGGAAGGATACAGAAGGTAAGATTACACACTATGCAGCAGGTGTGGGTACTGGTGGTTCTATGTGCGGGACGGCAACCTATCTAAAGGAGCAGAATTTGGATATAATAACGGTTGGAATTGATACGTATGGTTCAGTTTTTAAGAAATACAAGGAAACTGGTGTTTTCGACGAGAAGGAGGTTTATCCCTATCTCACTGAGGGTATCGGGGAAGATATCCTTCCAAAGAATGTAAACTTCGACGTGATCGATCACTTTGTGAAGGTCACAGATAAAGATGCGGCGGTAATGACTAGAAGGCTGGCTCGAGAAGAAGGCCTATTCATAGGGTGGTCATGTGGTGCAGCTGTACATGGAGCTTTAGAATACGCCAAAGAAAATCTTAAAGAAGGGGATAGAATGGTGATCATTTTGCCAGATCATGGTACTCGATACCTTGGAAAGGTTTACAATGATGATTGGATGAGAAATCATGGCTTCCTTGAGGATAGAACTTTTTCTACTGCCAGAGATATCATCGCTCAGCGAAATGGAAGTTTTTCATTGGTTTCTTCAAAGAAATCCGATTCCGTGCGTGATGCGATTGCTTTAATGAATAAGACAAGTGTTTCCCAAATCCCAGTCATGGAAGACGGGGAGGTAGTTGGATCTGTTACGGATACCAAGCTGCTTGCAAGGATTATTGAAACCCCAGAGCTTAAAGATGCAACAGTGAATGACGTGATGGAAGACTCCATGGATTTTGTCGCTTTAGATAGCACTTTAGATGTGCTCTCAAGTATGGTTGAGAAGGAGAAAGCGGTTTTAGTGCGTGATGATGCGAATCAGATTCATATCATAACCAAACATGATATCCTTGAGGCTTACACCAATTAAGGTATGGATTTAGGAAAACTCGAAAGGATTATTGCCGGGGATGTCGATTTTGACATCGGGAATTCCATTACCAAGGGCTTTGAAACCTTCAAGGTGAACCCTTTGATGCACATTGGTTTCACTTTTGTGATCTTGCTCTCCCAATTTCTCTTTACTCATTTCCTTGAGGATTACGTATTTGTCTATTCCATTTTCCTCTCTCCACCGCTTTTGGCTGGATTCTATTTGATTGGAAATCGAATTAGTCAAAATGAGTTTTTCGATTTTCCTGATTATTTCAAAGGCTTCCAGTACTGGTTAGCCCTAATTATTGTAAATCTTATAAGTTCTATCTTGACTGTCATCGGAATCGTGTTTTTGATAATTCCAGGTATTTATCTGTTGGTTGGATATATGTTCGCTCACCTCTTTGTGATCTATGGAGGGTTCGAATTTTGGACTGCGATGGAACTAAGCAGGAGACTCGTTACCAAGAATTGGTTCAAGTTTTTTGGACTTGGAGTCGTGTTGTTACTTATTAATATAGCTGGAGTGCTGGCACTTGGAATTGGCCTATTGGTATCGATTCCAGTTTCCTATTTCACGATTTATAAGCTTTTCGAAGATCTTACTGAAGACGCAGTAGTCGTACCTAATGAATCAGAAGATTATTCATGAGTAAGAAGCATTGCTTCAAGCCTATTTCTTCCCTTTTCGGTATAGCTTAATATGGTGTCTTCGTCGGAGGAACTAGGTGGGCTCATCTCTTTTGAGAAAATGACTCTAATTTTTCCAGGCTTCATTATCTTCCCGCCTTTTGGTAGAATTTTATCAGCACCAATAATTGCCATTGGGAGGATCGGAGTTTGAGTTTCTGCCGAAAGCCGAAATGCGCCCTTTTTGAAGGGAAGAAGTGTTTCGCCCGTACCATTTCTTGTGCCTTCTGGTGCGATCATTACTGAGACTCCGGAAGCAATAACTTCTTTTACTTTTCGTAGACTTTCTTTTCGTGATTGTGGGCTGGACCTGTCCACCCAAACCGCTACCCGATCCACGATAAGACCGAAAATTGGGATTTTGGACAGCTCTTTTTTACCAATGGCATTTACTTCTTTAGGTACTGAAACCGGAATAATAGGCGCATCGACAAAGGAGCGATGATTAAAAATGAATATGTAGCTTGATTCTTTTTTAATGTGTTCAAGGCCCTCAACTTCATACCTCACGCCACATAAGAAAAACCAGAGACCTGCCCATAGTCTGAAGAAGACAAATGAAATTTTGGCACCCTTAGGACTTATTATTAGAGGAATTATTATAAATAGTCCAAATACCAACATCAAAAGGATGAATAACAATAAGGCATAAATGGAGTAACTGGCCTGTAAGACTTTCATCATCAGCTAAATTCCTTACTTTTGGGTATTAATTAATAAAAAACTCTTTGCTTGCATAGGCCTCGGAGCGCTCCGAGGCTTTTCTTTTTCAAGTTTAGCAGCTTTCATGTATAATTCCTCATTCCTTATTTGAAGGGATGCTCTATTTTTTATTCCGGATGTGAATTTTTTCTAATCTGATAAAAACCGTACCTTTGCAGTCCGTTCAGGTGGACGGGGTTGGCTTTGGTCGTCAGAGTCACCTTTCACAAACATAAAATCAGCAATCTGATGACCCTAAGATTGTTGACTATCAGGGTCTTAAAAATTATGTCTAACAAAGAAGAATTTGACTGGGACAACGTTGAGCCAAAAGGTTTCGGCGAAGGTTATTCCAAAGAAGATCGCGAAAAGATGGAAGCTTTGTACGAAGGTACATTGAATGAAATCCAGGAAAAAGAAGTGATCTCAGGAACTGTAGTAGGTGTGAACGATAAGGACGTGATCATCAACATCGGTTTCAAATCAGATGGACTAGTTCCAGTAAGTGAATTCCGTGACTTGGAGTCAATCAATCCAGGTGACACGGTAGAAGTTTTTATCGAGGAGCAAGAAAATGCTTTGGGTCAATTGATCCTTTCTCGAAAGAAAGCCAAGATCGTTAAGGCATGGCAGGATATCGAAGCAGCTCTAGCTGAAGATAATGTCATCGAAGGTTTGGTGAAAAGAAGAACTAAAGGTGGTTTGATCGTAGATATCTACGGTGTGGAGGCTTTCCTTCCAGGTTCTCAAATCGATGTGAAGCCTATCAGAGATTTCGATATCTATGTAGGTAAGCAAATGGAAGTGAAAGTGGTAAAAATCAACCACGCAAATGATAACGTAGTAGTTTCTCACAAAGTGCTTATCGAGAAGGATCTTGAGAAGCAGAAAGCTGAGATTCTTAACAATCTTGAGAAAGGTCAGGTATTGGAAGGTGTGATCAAGAACATGACCAACTTCGGTGTATTCATCGATCTAGGTGGTGTGGATGGTCTTCTTCACATTACAGATATTTCTTGGGGTCGTATCAATCATCCAGAAGAAATGCTTCAACTTGACGAGAAAGTACAGGTTGTGGTTCTTGACTTCGACGATGACAAGAAGAGAATTTCTTTGGGTATGAAGCAGCTTACTGATCATCCTTGGGATTCTTTGGCTTCCAGCCTTGAAGTTGGAGCAAAGGTTCAAGGTAAGATTGTAAATGTAGCAGACTATGGTGCATTCCTTGAGCTAGCAGCTGGAGTAGAAGGTTTGATTCACGTAAGTGAAATGAGCTGGTCTCAGCACTTAAGAAACCCTGCTGACTTTGTGAAAGTAGGTGATGAGATCGAAGCAGTTGTGTTGACTCTTGACAAGGACGATCGTAAGATGTCTCTTGGTATCAAGCAGCTTACTGAGGATCCATGGACTAAGGATGATATGGTATCTAAATACGCTGTAGGTACTAAGCATAAAGGTGTGGTAAGAAACCTTACTAACTTCGGTCTATTCCTGGAGCTTGAAGAGGGTATCGACGGATTGGTACACGTTTCTGATCTATCCTGGACTAAGAAGATCAAGCATCCTTCTGAGTTTGTGAAAGTTGGTGATGAGCTTGAAGTTCAAGTTCTTGAGCTAGATGTTGACAACAGAAGACTTGCTCTTGGGCATAAGCAGCTTGAAGAGAATCCATGGGATACATTCGAATCTGTGTTCCCAGTAGGATCTGTTCACAAGTGTACTGTGGTTTCTAAGAACGATAAAGGTGCTGTCCTTGAGCTTCCATACGGATTGGAAGGTTTCGCTACTGTGAAGAATCTTCAGAAAGAAGATGGTTCTCAGGTAGAGGTAGGGGAGGCAATTGACTTTAAGGTAGCTGAGTTCTCTAAAGAGGATAAGCGAATTGTTCTTTCACACACCGCTATGTTCAGAGATGACATCAAGCCAGCTCCAAAGAAAGCAGCCAAGAAGAAGTCTGAGACTTCTATGCCGGCAGCTGAGAAGTCTACCCTAGGTGACTTGGGAGCTTTAGCTGATCTTAAAGAGAAAATGGAAGGAAAGAAGTAATTTCCTTTAGATTTAAAATAGAAACGCCGGATGAGTGATCATTCGGCGTTTTTTATGCCCATGAGAAATGGTGAGCGAAGGATAAAAGATCAAAGATTCAGCAAACAAAAAAGCATCCTATTGGGATGCTTTTTCTTTTGAGGTCGCGAGCGGATTCGAACCGCTGTACAAGGTTTTGCAGACCTCTGCCTAGCCACTCGGCCACGCGACCATTTGCTTAATGGAGTGCAAATCTAGTTAATATCTATTCCTGCGCAAATACGGTAATCAAAAAAAATGCCTCAAATTGGAGTGGTATAAAGACTGAAATTCAAAGGAAAATTTATAAAAATCATAAGCAATTTCAAGGGTTGATTTAAAAGTTTAATTTTTACGTTATTTATAAATATTCTAAATAAAAATTGAGTCTGAAAAGATGCTATAATTATCTGTTAATCAGATTATTATAATAATTCAAAATGTACGGTTTTGTACAGTTCTACTTATCTGAGGCATGTTTGAAAATAAACCCGCGGGTAGTACCTTTGCAGGGGTTACAAAGAACCATATTAACTATTTAATTAGCTTAAAATATGTTATCCAAACGAGCGCTAATTGGAATTCGGACGAGTTTGCAGGTCATCGCTATGATGTTTTTCCTCATTTTGGGAAATCAGGCTATGGCAGCAGATCCTGCTGTTGTGGAGAGTGAAGAAGCAATTGCTGCAGGAAAAACCGTTTTCAATGCCAACTGTAAACAGTGTCACAAACTTGACCAAAAGTATACTGGTCCGGCACTGAGAGGAATTACAGAAAGACAGACTGTTGAGTGGGCGAAGAACTTCATTCTGAATTCTCAGGCTGTCATCGCAACTGGCGATGAATACGCGAATGAATTGTATGCAGAATACAATAACATCGTAATGCCGCCGCACACCTTCCTTTCAGATGATGATTTGAATAATCTTCTATCCTACATTGAATACGGGGATAAGGTTGACCCAGCAGCAGAAACTGCCGCTGCAGCCGCAGGTGGTGATGGAAGTGCAGGAGCTTCAGGTGGAATTCCAAGTGAATTCCTTACTATCATTTTGGTAGTGCTTGTGGTCATTCTTCTTCTGATCCTTGTGGTACTTGGATTAATTACCTCAGTGCTTACCAAATACCTGAATAAGCAAGATCTCGAAGAGGATGACAAGGAATTCGTCAGTGCGAAGTTTGACCTTGGTAGAGTTCTTCGAAGCGATGGATTTGTAATAATTGTCACGGCCCTTGTTGTTGCTCTTGTAGCTAAAACCGCAATTGACGGTTTATACTCGGTAGGTGTGCAGCAAGGATATGCACCAGCTCAGCCAATCGCCTTCTCTCACGCACTTCACGCAGGTGAACACGAGATTGCTTGTCAATATTGTCATACAGGTGTGGAGATTGGCAAATCTGCTAACATTCCATCGGCAAATATTTGTATGAACTGTCATACTCACATTCAGAATGTAGATGGACAGGAAGGTATGTCTCCAGAAATCGCTAAAATTTATTCGGCTGTGGAAAATGACACCCCGATCGAATGGGTTCGAGTCCACAACCTTCCCGATTTAGCTTACTTCAATCACTCTCAGCACGTGAAGGTAGGTGGTATCGAATGTCAAACTTGCCATGGAGAGATTCAGGAAATGGAAGTGGTCGCGCAGCACAGCTCATTGACTATGGGTTGGTGTATTGACTGTCACAGACAGACTGAAATCGCCGCTTCCGGCAATGAATACTATGACAAGTTAGTTCAACTTCACTCTGACTCTAAGGATGCTTTGAAAGTCAAAGACATCGGAGGTCTGGAGTGTGCTAAGTGCCACTATTAATTAGAATCATTCAGAAATTTCATTTCTCTATATAAAATGAAGGATACGAAAAAAACTTACTGGAAAGGGCTTGAGGAACTCAATAACGATCCGGAGTTTGTAAAGAATGCAGATAAAGAGTTTGTTGAACTTCCATCAGTAGGTGGACAGGATAGTGAAGGAGGATCTTCCAGAAGAGACTTCCTTAAAATGATGGGATTCTCCCTTGCTGCGGCATCTCTTGCCGCTTGTGAGGCACCAGTCAGAAAAGCTATTCCTTATGTCAACAAGCCTGTCGATATAAATCCATCCATTCCTAATTACTACGCTTCCACCTTCAGTTCCGGAGGAGATTATGCATCAGTAGTGGTTAAGACCAGAGAAGGTAGACCAATTAAGATCGATGGAAATACACTTTCTCCTATTAATAAAGGAAAAGTAAATGCGATAGTTGAAGGATCTGTTCTTTCTCTGTATGACAAAGCCAGATTAACTGGTCCAATGATCGATGGTGCTAAAACTGACTGGGCTACTTTAGATAGTCAAGGAAAATCAGCTTTGGCTTCAGCCGGAACTGTGAAGATCGTTTCTAACACCGTGCTTTCTCCTTCTACAGAAAAGGCTATCGCTAGACTTTCTGAGGCACTTGGTGGAGCTGAGCATATCCAGTACGATCCTATTTCTAATTACGGAATCAGCAAGGCTGCGGAGATGACCTACGGTCAAGCAATGATTCCTTCTTATCATTTCGACAATGCCAAGACTATCGTTTCCTTTGGGGCTGATTTCTTGGGAACCTGGATTTCTCCAATCGAATTCGCTGGTCAGTATGCTAAGACCAGAAAGATTACAAAAGAAAAGCCAGAGATGTCTAGACATTACCAGTTTGAGTCTAATTTATCTCTTACTGGAGCAAATGCCGATTATAGAACTCCTATTAAGCCATCTCAAAGTGGTTTGGCAGTTCTTGCTTTATATAATGCTCTTGCAAAGAAAGCAGGTGCTCAAACTGTTTCTGTTCCAGCAGTAGAAGTGGCACATCTTGAAAAGGCAGCTAATGATCTTTGGGCAGCCAAAGGTGCTGGCCTTGTAGTTTCTGGTTCTAACGATCCAAATGTTCAGGTGGTAGTTAATGCCATCAATGAATTGCTTGGAAGCCAAGGTACTACTGTCGATTTCGCCAACCCTGTTCACTTCAGAAAAGGTGATGACGAAAAGATGAATCAGTTCATTACTGATTTGAATGCCGGAAGAGTAGGAGGAGTAATATTCTATAACTGTAATCCAGTTTATGATCACGCCAGAGGTGAAGAGCTTGCTGCGGGTATAGCTAAAGCCAAAGCTTCAATCGCTACTAATGGTGTAGCAGATGAAACAGCTTCTCTTGTGAAGATGAATGCTCCTGATCACCATGAATTGGAAGCTTGGAATGACTATCAGCCAAAAACAGGTCATTATTCATTGGCTCAGCCAACCATTTCTCCTTTGTTTGACACTCGTCAGGCTCAGGATTCCTTCCTTGTTTGGGCTGGAGTAGAAGATTCGTACTACGACTTCATGCAGGCTGCTTGGGAAACAGAGATTTACCCACAAGTAGAAACTACGGATACTTTCCAGGAATTTTGGGATCGCTCCTTATATAATGGTGTACTCGCCATCGATTCAGGCGAACAGCCAATTGTAGCTCCGATGGTAGACTTGCCATCAGCTGCTGCAGCAATTGGAAGATCATACTCTGCCGATAATGCCGGAGCGGAACTTGCGCTTTACGCAAAAGTAGGTATTGGTAATGGTGCTTTCGCAAATAACCCATGGCTTCAGGAAATGCCTGATCCAATCACCAAGGCAACCTGGGATAACTATTTGACTGTATCACAGAAGTGGGCTACTGAAAATGGTGTAAAGATGGTAGAGGGTGGTACCGTTAAAGCAACTATCACCGCAAATGGTAAAACTCTTACTGTTCCTGTAATGGTCCAGCCAGGTCAAGCTGATGGAACTTTCGGACTTGCTGTTGGATATGGTAGAACTAAGGCTGGTCGAGTAGCTAATGGAGTAGGGGTGAATGCCTATACTTTTGCAGACGCTTCTCAGGGCTTTACCAACTTTGACATCACAGGTGATGTTCAGGTGGCTGTGACTGCTGATCCTTATAGAATCGCTAGAACTCAGACGCATCACACCTTTATGGGTCGTGAAAATGTAATTCAGGAAGCTACTCTAGCTGAGTACAAGCAAGATGCTTCTGCTGGAAGATACCATCCTGAGATTTACAAAGAAGGTGAGTTCCTTAAACCATCCAAGATTTCTCTTTGGAAAGGACACCAATATAGCCAGCATCACTGGGGCTTGGCAATTGACATGAACTCATGTATTGGTTGTGGTGCATGTACAGTGGCTTGTCAGGTTGAAAATAATGTTGCGGTAGTAGGTAAAGAAGAAGTGCTCAATCGAAGAGAGATGGCATGGATTCGAATCGACCGTTACTACTCTTCTGATGCTCCTGCTGAGGACTTAGAAGGAATGGAAAAAGCTTCTGAAAATCCAGAGGTTACTTTCCAACCGATGATGTGTCAGCAGTGTAATAATGCACCATGTGAGACGGTATGTCCGGTAGCTGCCACGACCCACTCTACCGAGGGTCTTAATCAAATGACTTATAACAGATGTATCGGTACAAGATATTGTGCGAACAACTGTCCTTATAAAGTAAGACGATTCAACTGGTTCAAGTACCATGATAACAAGGACTTCGCTGGTGTGAACGTAGCTCAGAATGACGATTTGGGTAAGATGGTTCTTAATCCTGATGTAACTGTACGTGTGAGAGGAGTAATGGAAAAGTGCTCCATGTGTGTTCAGAGAATTCAGGAAGGTAAGCTTACTGCCAAGCGTGAGAAGAGAAAAGTGAAGGATGGGGAGATCAATGTTGCTTGTGCAACAGCTTGTCCTACTGATGCTTTGGTATTTGGTGATATGAACGATCCAAATAGCCGAGTGTCTAAGACGCTTAAGATTCAGGAGAACACTACTTCAGCTGTGAAGGAAGTAAATGAAGAAAGAGCGTACCACGTACTTGAAGAAATCAATGTGAGTCCTAACGTCTGGTACTTCACTAAGATTAGAAATAAAGACAAAACTGAAGCCTAATAATAATTTAATAGACTATGCAGGTTACTTCATCCGTTAGAGAGCCTTTAGTTACCGGTGGGAAAACCTACCATGACGTAACACAAGATGTGTCGCGTCAGGTAGAAGGTAAACCAAGTATTGCTTGGTTCCTTGCCTTCCTAACTGCAGCTGGAGTTCTCGCTTTGGGTTTTATCGCTCTTGCTGCCACCCTTTGGGAAGGAATTGGTATGTGGGGTCTGAACAAGACCATCGGCTGGGCCTGGGACATTACTAACTTCGTATGGTGGGTTGGTATTGGTCACGCAGGTACGCTGATCTCCGCAGTACTTCTCCTTTTCAGACAGAAGTGGAGAACATCCATTAACCGTGCTGCTGAAGCGATGACGATCTTCGCTGTAATCTGTGCAGCGATGTTCCCGGTTATTCACATGGGCCGTCCATGGATTGGAGCTTATTGGGCTTTACCCTTACCAAATACATTTGGTTCGCTTTGGGTAAACTTTAACTCTCCCCTTCTTTGGGACGTTTTTGCGATTTCAACCTATTTCTCTGTATCACTTGTATTCTGGTATATCGGGCTTATCCCTGATTTTGCCACCATCCGTGATAGAGCGACCGGTTTGAGAAAAACTATCTACGGAGCCCTTTCTTTCGGATGGGATGGTGCTGCAAAATCATGGATGAGATACGAATCAGTTTCTTTGATTCTAGCAGGTTTGGCAACACCACTTGTGCTCTCAGTACACACAATTGTATCCTTTGACTTTGCGACGTCTGTAATTCCTGGATGGCATACCACTATCTTCCCTCCATACTTCGTGGCAGGTGCGATTTTCTCTGGGTTTGCCATGGTGCTTACCTTGATGATTATCACGAGGAAGGTATTTAAGCTAGAGGATTACATCACGATGGGGCACATTGAATTGATGAATATTGTAATCATCATCACAGGTTCTATTGTAGGTATCGCGTATATCACCGAATTCTTTATCGCCTGGTATTCTGGTGTAGAAGCTGAGCAATATGCCTTTATCAACAGAGCAACAGGACCTTACTGGTGGGCATACTGGTCTATGATGACTTGTAATGTGATCTCGCCACAGCTATTCTGGATTAAGAAAATCAGAACCTCCATTGTCGCCACTTTCATCTTGTCTTTGGTAGTGAATATTGGAATGTGGTTCGAGAGATTTGTGATTATCGTAACCTCCCTACACAGAGATTATCTTCCATCTTCTTGGGCGATGTTCTACCCGACCTGGGCTGATGTGGGAGTTTATCTTTTCACCTTTGGTTTGTTCTTCACCTTGTTCTTCCTGTTTGCGAAGTTCTTCCCGGTGATCAATATGGCTGAAGTGAAATCAGTATTGAAGTCTTCATCTGAAAAAGTAGCCAAATAATTATGGAAAGAGATAAGCATTTTATTCTTGGAGTGTTCGACGACGAAGATGTACTCCTTCATGCTGTAAAGGACGTAAGATCCAGCGGTGTGAAAATCCATGAGGTCTATTCTCCATATCCGGTTCATGGGTTGGATGAGGAATTAGGTTACAGAAGAAGCCGCCTTCCTATTGCAGCTTTCCTTTTCGGATTGTTGGGAACTTCTTTGGCATTGACCATGCAATTTTATATGATGAAGTTTGACTGGCCTATGATTATCGGTGGTAAAGACTACGCTGCTTTTCCAGATTTCATTCCAGTAACCTTCGAAATGACAGTACTTCTAGCCTCTTTCGGGATGGTAGGTGTATTTATGGTTAGTTCAAATCTTAAGCCTTGGGCGCAGCCAAGAATCTTTGATTTGCGAAGCACTGATGATAAGCATATCATGGCGATTGACATCGCTAATAATAGCTCAATGGAGCAAGACAAAATTCGTGAAGTCCTTAAATCATCTGGGGCTACCGAAGTGAATGACAAAAGTTTTGATGAGTAATTCAGGTAAAATGAAGATTGCTATAAATTCAAAAATTCTAGTTCCTGCATTAGCTGCTGTTTTGCTTTACGGATGTAAAGCGGGTGGTGAGAATCAGGGCTTAGAGTATGCACCTCAGATGTACCACTCGGTACCTTACGAAGGGCTAACTCAAATTACTGACGAAGAAGAGGGTACTTGGTTGTCCACTAGAGAGGACGAAAAGGGTGAATTCTTCAACAGTAATGTGAATAATCCTCATAGAATGAACATGAGAGAGCCTGTGGCTAACACAGTGCCAAGAAATAAGCAGGGTTACCTTCCTTATCGATTAGAAACGGATGAACTTGAGGAAGCTGCTTTGACCAGAAATCCAGTTACTTTGAATGATGAAGTACTGAAGGATGGCGAAGCTCTATATGAGCAGTATTGTACTGCGTGTCATGGAGCGAAAGGAGAAGGAGATGGAAAAGTTGGGATGATAATTGGTGGTGTGGCTAACCTTACAGGAGGGGCATATGTAGGTCTTCCGGAGGGTCATATTTTCCATGTGATTACCAAAGGTAAAGGAAGAATGGGAGCCCACGGTTCTCAAATTCCACAAGAAAGCCGATGGAAGATTGTTCACTATGTGAAACAAGAAATTCAAGGAGGTGTAGGTGCTCAGACTGCTGAAGCAGCTCCCGAAGTAACTGAAACAGAAATCTCAGCTAATTAATTATGGCTCACGACGTACAGAATTACAACTTAGATCAAAAATTTGAGTTTACGCCGGCTCTAAAGAAGCCGATTATGACTGTTTTAGTCATTGGAGCTGTACTTCTCGGAATCGGGATAGTAATGGCTATGATGGGTGGTGGACATGAGGAAGCAGCGGGTGAAGCTGGAGGACATGCATTCCATTGGTACGAGAGAGTCTATGCGAATCTTTGGATCAACAATGTTTACTTTGTTGGAATTGCCATCATTGGCGTATTCTTTTTCGCTATTCAATATGCCGCTCAAGCAGGATGGTCTGCTCCAATAGTAAGAGTTATGCTTTCATTAGGACACTGGCTACCTTATGGAGCAGTCCTTATGTTGGTGACTTTCTTTGTGGCGAATCATGATTTGTTCCACTGGACGCATAGCTACCTTTTCGATAAGAGCTCACCAGAATACGATTCTATCATTGATGGAAAAGGAGCATTCTTTTACTGGCCTATGGAGAAGGGAACATTCCCTGTATTTTACATCGCTAGAATGGTAATCTTCTTTGGCTTCTGGGTATTCTTCTTCAATAAATTGAAGTCCATGACTTATGCAGAGGATGGAATCACAGATAATTCTCAGTGGTTCAAAATCAGAAGCTGGTCAGCGTTCTTCATTATCTTTTTTGCAGTGTCATCTTCTATTGCTGCATGGGACTGGGTAATGTCAATTGATACACACTGGTTCTCGACACTATTCGGATGGTATGTATTCTCATCCTGGTTTGTAGCGGGTCTGTCTGCAATTACCCTTATCACTATTTTCCTTAAAGGACTTGGATACCTTGAAATGGTTAATGAAAACCATGTTCATGACCTTGGAAAATTCGTATTTGGATTTACTATTTTCTGGACCTACCTGTGGTTCTCTCAGTTCTTGCTTATCTATTATGCAAACATTCCAGAGGAGTCTGTGTACTTCCTTGAGAGACTGTCGAGTGATGTGTATGGTCCGTTTATTTTTGTAAATATCTTGGTAAACTTTGTGCTTCCCTTCCTTGTTTTAATGACAAGAGATTCAAAAAGACATGGAGTTTTCCTAAAATTGGTATGTTCTCTAATCATAGCAGGACACTGGGTTGACTTCTTCTTGATGGTTCAGCCTGGTACGCTTGGTCATAACGGAGGCGTTGGTTTGATTGAAGTTGGTATGTTCCTACTGTATGGATCGGTAGTGACGTTAGTTGTGTTAAGCGGGTTGTCTAAGGGTAATTTGATTCCAAAGAACCACCCGATGCTCGAGGAGAGCTATCATCATCATATTTAAAAAAGTTAAAAGAAAGATATGTACGGATTTCTTATCGCGGTAGGGGTTTTATTGTTGCTGTCCATCATTTGGATGGTGTATAGAATCCAGACCTTGGTTTCTGTGGTGAAAGGGTCGGACAAAAAGATCGCATCATCGAGTAATAAGGTGAATGCTATTTTGTTCGTCTTATTTATGATTGGTTCAGGAGTACTGATGTTTTGGTACTCCATAAAGGAGTTTGATAACTATCAGCTTCCAGTTGCTTCAGAACATGGCGTGGTTACAGATAATCTTTTCTGGATAACTATGGCTGTGACTGGATTAATATTCCTTATCACTCACGTTTTGCTTTTTGTCTTCCCGTATAAGTACCAATACAAGGAAAATAGAAAGGCTAGTTTTTATCCTGATAATAACAAGTTGGAGATCATTTGGACTACGGTTCCAGGTGTTGTTCTAGCCGTCTTGGTGTTTACTGGATGGATGGCATGGTCTGACATCACTGCACCAGCTCCTGAGAATGCTCACGTAGTTGAGATTATGGGATATCAGTTTGCATGGGAGGTAAGATATCCTGGTGCTGACAATGTTCTTGGGGATTATGATTATAGATTGACTAGTGCAATCAACTCTCATGGTGTTGATTTCACTGATCTAAATGCAATCGATGATTTTCCTTCTCCTGTGGTAGTCATTCCAAAAGGAGAGCCAGTGTTATTTAAAATCAGAGCAAGAGACGTTTTGCATTCTGTTTTCGCTCCACATATGAGATTAAAGATGGATGCGGTGCCAGGAATGCCAACCAGATTCTGGTTTGTGCCAACAAAAACTACAGCTGAAATGAGAGCTGAGTTGAATGATCCGGAATTCGAATACGAAATCGCTTGTACGGAGATTTGCGGTAGGGGACACTTCTCAATGAAGAAGGTTATAGAGGTAGTAGAGCCAGCAGAGTACCAAGCTTGGCTAGCGGAGCAAAAGTCTTTTGTTCAGCAGAATCCAGCATTAGCTGAGAATTTGCCTGCGGAACTTAAGGAGTTAGCAGAGATTCAATTAAGCGAAAAGTAATTAACAAAAGCTAGATTATGGCAACAGCATCAATAGCTAATCATGATACCGCTCACGACGCTCACGAGCACGAGCATCATGATAATTTTGTAACGAAGTATATCTTCTCCACAGATCACAAAATGATCGGTAAGCAGTTTTTGGTTACTGGTATCTTTTGGGCTGTGATAGGAGGTTTTCTTTCTATTCTTTTTAGACTTCAATTAGGCTTTCCTGATATGAGTCTAGAGTGGTTGAGACCACTTTTGGGAGGATGGATTGATGAGACAGGAAAGTTAGATCCCACCTTTTATCTTGCACTTGTGACAATGCATGGTACCATCATGGTATTCTTCGTATTGACAGCTGGATTGAGTGGAACTTTCTCAAATTTCTTGATTCCTCTTCAGATCGGAGCAAGAGATATGGCTTCTGGTTTCATGAACATGCTTTCTTACTGGTTCTTCTTTTTGTCCAGTGTCATCATGTTCATTTCTTTATTTATCCCAACTGGACCAGCAGGTGGTGGCTGGGTGGTTTATCCGCCCCTTTCAGCACTCGAGCAGGCTATCCCAGGATCGGGAATGGGCATGACTTTGTGGCTTGTCGCCATGACTTTCTTTATCGCATCATCTCTTTTGGGTGGAATTAATTACATCACAACTGTAATTAATTTGCGGACTAAGGGGATGTCATTCTCAAGATTGCCGCTGACCATTTGGGCATTCTTCCTAACTGCAGTAATCGGACTTCTTTCATTCCCAGTGCTTTTTGCGGCTGCATTGTTGTTAGTTTTCGATAGAAGCTTTGGAACATCATTTTATTTATCAGATATCTATATAGGAGGTGAGGCGCTACCAAACACAGGTGGAAGTCCAGTTCTTTACCAACACTTATTCTGGTTTTTAGGGCACCCTGAAGTTTACATTGTACTTCTACCGGCGCTAGGTATCACTTCCGAGATTATTGCTACAAATTCAAGAAAGCCGATCTTTGGTTATAAGGCGATGATTATATCCATGTTGGGTATTACCATTCTTTCGTTCATCGTGTGGGCTCACCACATGTTTGTCTCAGGAATGAACCCATTCCTCGGTTCTATTTTCATGTTCCTGACACTGATTATTGCGGTACCTTCTGCAGTGAAAGTATTTAATTATTTAACCACGCTTTGGAGAGGTAATCTGGTTTTCACACCAGGAATGCTATTCTCCATCGGTTTGGTATCTTTCTTTATCTCTGGTGGACTGACAGGTATTTTCTTAGGTAACTCAGCGATCGATATTCAATTGCACGATACTTATTTCGTAGTTGCTCATTTCCACCTTGTAATGGGTTCTGCCTCATTCTTTGGACTGATGGCTGGTGTGTATCACTGGTTCCCAAAAATGTTTGGTCGAATGATGGATGCTAGACTAGGATATGTGCATTTCTGGGCGACATTTGTGGGGGTTTACATGGTCTTCTTCCCAATGCATTACATTGGGATAGCAGGTTTCCCTAGGAGATACTATTCATGGACTAATTTCGCTTTCTCGGATATGTATACTGATTTGAACATGTTTGTATCTGTTGCGGCGATAATAACCTTTGGTGCTCAGTTCATTTTCTTGTTCAACTTCTTCTACAGCATGTACAGAGGAAGAAAGGCATCATTGAATCCATGGAGATCGAATACATTGGAGTGGACTACTCCGCTTCATCCAGAACATGGTAACTGGCCAGGCGAGATTCCTGCTGTTTACAGATGGCCATATGATTATTCTAAGCCAGGAGCGGAGGAGGATTTTATTCCTCAGACAGTTCCATTATCTGAGACACCTGAATCCAATTTGCCGCATGAGCAAGAGCAAGTGAAAATCGAGCTCGAGATCATGAAGGACGAGGACGAGGTTTTGGTGCCAAATGAATCAGAGTCTTAATAAAAAATTACTCAGCTTTCGCCGTGTCAGTCTTTACACGGTGATTGCTGTATTTTTCCTGATATGGGTTGGTGGGCTTGTTAGGAGCACAGGATCCGGAATGGGATGCCCAGACTGGCCCATGTGTTTTGGTCAGGTTATTCCTCCGACCAGTGTTGATCAGCTCCCCGATAACTATCAGGAAATTTATTTAGAAAAAAGACTAGCTAAGAACGAACGGTTTGTAGCTTCTTTGAATAGAATAGGCTTGTCGGATACAGCCGAGAAGATCGCAAATGATAAATCCATCCTTATTGAGGAGGAGTTCAATGCCACTAAGACCTGGATTGAATATGTCAATCGTTTAATAGGTGTAGTTATTGGTTTCCTTATCATTTTGACCGTTTGGAAATCTTTTCCCATGTGGAATGTGGACAAAAGAATTACAGTTGGTGCGATCGCTTCTCTCATTCTTGTTTTATTCCAAGGATGGATAGGTTCACTTGTTGTATCTACTAATCTGATTCCGTGGATGATCACTTTCCATATGATGTTGGCCTTGCTTTTGGCAGGTCTACTCATTTGGATTTTCCACTTATCAAATCGATTAATGGGGCGTGATTCAGTCAAAATGGATGTGCCTTCTAAAGTAGAATGGCTTCTAATCGCTGGCATTGTCCTTATGCTAATACAAATTGTATTGGGGACTCAGGTCAGGGAACAAATCGATGCGGTAGCGACAAGCTTGGGTTATATGCTCAGGGATACCTGGGTTGAGGAATCAGGTTTGATTTTCTTGATTCATAGATCCTTTTCATTGAGCATTTTGATTGTACATGTTCTGTACTTCATCATGGCTTTCAAGTATACCTTGAGAAACTCTCAGATAAATCTGTGGTCTCAGGTTTTGATGGCTTTAATATTATTGGAAATAGCTACGGGAATGGGTATGGCTTACTTTGGTATTCCAGCCTTCTTGCAGCCATTCCACTTGTTGATTGGGTGTTTAATTACTGGAGTTCAGGTTTTGCTATATCTCCAAATCAGGGATAACAGGCAATTCAGTCTTAAGTAAAGAAGAGATGAAAACAATGGATGTAGCCGGAAATTCGGCCATTGAATTTGTAAAAGTTAGGGCTAGAGCCTATATGGATTTGATCAAATTCCGCTTGTCGGCTTTGGTCACGTTTTCTGCTGTCTTTGGATTTATCCTAGGGGAGACCTCAGTAGTCTTTTCCTGGCCACATTTCCTTGGATTGGCATTTGGTGGATTTCTAATCACTGGAGCTTCTGGAGCTGCCAATGAGATTCTGGAGAGAGATTTAGATAAGCTAATGAAGCGCACGGAGAACCGACCGCTTCCCTTAAAGACTATTTCATTATTCGAGGCTTATTTATTTACAAGTCTACTTGGGTTCCTCGGTATTGGGATCCTTTGGATATTTACTAACCCATTGACTACCCTTCTCGGAATCTTGAGTATGGTGCTGTACATTTTTGTGTACACTCCATTGAAAAGAGTTGGACCAATCGCGGTTTTTGTGGGAGCAATTCCTGGGGCCATGCCTCCTTTACTAGGATGGACTGCTGCTACAGGTGCAATATCGTATGAAGCGCTAATCATTTTTGGAATACAGTTTATTTGGCAGTTTCCTCATTTCTGGGCGATTGCCTGGGTAAGTGACGAGGATTATCAAAGAGCTGGATTTAAGCTTTTGCCAAGCGGTGGAAAGAAGGATTTGAATACAGCTTTTCAAATCATGATCTATACTTTATTCCTTTTGCCTTTGGGATTATTACCTACCTACTTTGGGCTTACTGGACTGAATTCAGGAATTGTGGCCACCGTGTGTGGCGTTCTGTTCCTTGCTCAGACTTTCTCTTTAATGAGAGATGGTTCGAGGAAGTCGGCTTTAAGGATCATGTTTGGATCGTTCCTCTATTTGCCTATAGTGCAGATTGCCTACCTAATCGATAAAATCCCTTCTTGATGGAAAGAGAACTGAAATATGTCGATATGGTGGAGCAGCCGATCTCCATGCATCCGAAGAAATTTGCGCTTTGGTTGTTTATGGTGACGGTTGTCATGGTCTTTGCCGCATTGACAAGTGCATACATAGTAAGACAATCAGAAGGTAATTGGTTGGAATACGATCTCCCGGAGATATTCTATTTCACTTCTGGACTTGTAGTGGCGAGTAGTATCTTTCTACAGTGGGGTTATTTTTCAGCTAAGAAGGATAATCTGATTTCCTTGAGGGTAGCCATATCGTTAGCTGTGGTTTTCGGAATTGCCTTTTTGGTAGGACAGTGGTATAGTTGGGTTGCGTTGGTGGATAGGGAAGTTTTCTTTGTAGGAAACCCTGCAGGGTCATTCCTTTATGTGTTTACCGGTCTTCATGCATTACACCTAATCAGTGGTGTAATCTTCTTAATTGTTGTATTAATTTCAACATTCAAATATAAAGTCCATTCGCAATCAATGAATACCATGGAAATGGCTACCACGTATTGGCACTTCCTTGGAGGACTTTGGTTATATTTGTTCATGTTTCTGTTATTGAATCATTAAACTCAGTACTAATTAAACTCATATGTCTGCTCAATCAACTGCTATAGGTGTTAGCTCCAAAAGAGGAGTTTGGGGTGGAGGAAACGAACCTCTGAAGGCGAGCTACGGAAAACTCATGATGTGGTTTTTCCTACTCTCTGATATTTTCACCTTTGCTGCATTCTTAATTACATATTTGGCTACTAGGGTCACTTATCCAGCTTATGCTGGTCCTGCTGATTCTTTTGTTGGTTCTAACCAATATTGGCCAATTCCTGAACTGGTATTTGAAGCTGTACCTTTCTTACATGGTTTTCATGCTCCACTCGTTTTCGTAGGGATCATGACCTTTATCTTGATCTCCAGTTCTGTGACCATGGTACTTGCTGTGGAAGCCGGACATAGAAATGATCGTAATGATGTGGTCAAGTGGATGCTTTGGACGATAGTAGGAGGTGCTACCTTCCTTGGTTGTCAGGCGTGGGAGTGGAACCACTTCATCCATGGAACAGAAGCAGGATCAGTTTTAACTTACATCAATAGCTTAAATCAAGAGGTTACAGAAACCGTATTTGGAGCAAACCTTATGGTTAATGAATATGGGCCAGCTACCTTTGCACAGCTTTTCTTCTTTATCACTGGGTTCCACGGATTTCACGTAACCATTGGTGTAGTTCTTTTATTCCTTTGTTTCTATCAAGCTGCAGTCGGAGTTTATGACAAGAGAGGTCATTACGAAATGGTAGAGAAAATAGGTTTGTATTGGCACTTCGTCGACCTTGTCTGGGTATTTGTATTTACTTTATTCTATCTTATCTAAGCTTAAAATTTCGAGATTATGGACATTCAACAGAATAAATCAACTCTAGAGGTTACCCCTCGAAATGATAAAAAGATTAAGAAAATCTGGAAGACTGCTGGAATTCTTTTAGCTCTTACTATAGCTGAATTTATCATGGCTTTTACCATGGATAGAGGAATTTTACTATATGCCCTATTCATTGCATTGACGATTTGGAAGGCGAAATACATAATGATGGAGTTTATGCACCTCGGAGATGAGGTCAAGCCATTATTCTATTCGATTATCGTTCCCCTGATTTTCCTTGTGTGGTTATTGATAGCCCTTGCAAAAGAAGGTTCAGATATCTTCAACATGCGTTGGTAGAAGTATAAAATTTTCAAAAAAAGTAAGGTTGGGGGAATACTTCCAACCTTATTTTTTGTTATAGCAATATGAGAGGGTTAAGAATTCTTCAGGGATTGGTGTTGGTGTGTATACTGCTCATCCCTGTACTTATATTCACATTCTTGAAAAGCTTTGGCACTAACGAGTATGACTTGCCAGTGTACTTTGAAAGTGGTGTAGAAAATCCATTTCAGGAATGTCCATCATCTGATACTACACAGCATTACATTCCAGATTTTACTTTCATTAATCAAGAAGGTAATGCAGCTGGTTCAGCGGACATGGAGGGAAAAATAACCATCGTGGATTTCTTTTTTACGTCTTGCCCAAGTATCTGCCCTGTGATGTCAAAGGAGATGGAGCGTGTTAATGATATGTTCAGAGATGAAGATCGAGTTCAGATTCTGTCTATCAGTATTGATCCTACATACGATACTCCTGAGATTCTTAAAGAGTATGCCGATGAGCATAGAGCAGAATCCGGTAAATGGGATTTTTTGACTGGGGATAAACTTGAAACTTATGAATTGGCTCGATGCGGTTTTGTCTTACCGACAATAGATGGGATGGGTGTACCAGATGATTTTATTCATAGTGATAAATTTATTCTGGTAGATGATCTTGGTAGAATCCGTGGATACTATTCAGGAACAAATCGAGAGGATGTGGATTTATTGATGTTAGAGACTAAAGTGCTTTTACATGGAACAGAATAAAATCGGTGTACTTCAGAACGAAGAGAAAGTAAGACCATGGATTATTGGAGTGTCAATCTTGATTCCTGTGGTAGTGGCCATCTTACTTTTCATGCCTACAAAGTTTGGTGAAGGTGCTGAATGGGTTTACTTCTTACCTCATTTGAATGCTGTCATTAATTCGGCGGCTACGGTTGCTTTAATTGCAGGTCTAGTATTCATTAAGAAAAAGGAGATTTCTAAGCATAAAGCAGCCATGAGTACGGCCTTTGGATTAGGTGCGATTTTCCTGGTGTCTTATGTCATTTATCACGGGATGTCCGAGAGCACTTCATTTGGAGGTGAAGGATGGATTCGCCCGGTGTACTATTTCCTTTTGATCACACACATAATTTTGGCCGCAGTTGCTTTATTTCCCATTCTGTTCGCATATTATTATGGTCTGACCGACCAGAGGGAAAAGCATAGAAAAGTTGTTAAATTTGCATTTCCGATATGGTTGTATGTGACGGTGACTGGGGTGGTGGTTTATTTGATGATTAGTCCATATTACATCCATTAAAAGAAATTTAGGAAGGAGGATAAAATGAAGAGGTTTGTAGCAGTTGTATTAGGATTTATTCTTACACTTGGTTTTCAGCTAAGTGCCAGTGCCCAATGTGCAATGTGCCGGGCATCCGTTGAAAACAACGTCAGCAATGGAGAGACTACAATAGGGGCAGGATTGAATAACGGAATTCTCTATCTTTTCGTGATGCCATATTTGATGGCGATGATTATAGGATTCTTTTGGTATCGCTCCGCAAAGCGAAAAAAATCCAGACTGTCCTTGAGATAATCTTACAGAGAGCAAAGTTTGAATCATGACTTTGCTTTTTTTATTTTTATCCTAAATGACGCAAGTATCCCGGCGCTGGATCTTTCTGACAAGCGTACTCTCTGTACTTCTTTTATTAATTCTCTATTTCTTCTTTTTCCCAAAGAGTGAAGAGGCTACTGCATATGAAGATTTGCAAGAGCAGATTTCAACCATTGATTCCCAGCTAGATCAGGATTTCATAAATATCCTAATGAGTGCAAGGCCGGAAGACTCGGTAACCTTTGAAACGATTACTACCATTAATTCTGAGTATCCTTATTTTCTACTCAATGATGAAGGTGAGGTTTTATTTTGGTCAGATTTTTCATTCAGTCTGGATTTTGAGTCAATCGAAAAAACAGAGCCCTATCAGCTTGTTCAGGACCCATTCGGGACTTTTTTGCTTCGAACAAGGCAGATTACCAGGAACGAAAAACAGTATTGGCTGATCCATGCAGTAAGGCTAATTTACCCTGGAACAGTTCGGAATGATTACGTGATTACTGGGGCCAATCCTGAGATTTTTGGTAACGACGAATTTGAACTTTTTGAGGATCCAGAGGAAGGCGAATTTGTGATAACAAACGGAAAAGGAGACTCTATTTTCAGCGTTGACTTTTCTTTTGGTTACCAGCCGGCTGGACGTTTAGCGAACCCTCCGGTAATTCTTTTCTTTTTCTCGCTTTTGCTTTTGTATACGATTCTCAGTTATGATTTTGTAGCTAAAGTTTGGCGAAAGGGTAAACAGTGGAAAGCGATTACTTATACCTTTTTCTCTGTTTTCATATTCCGGTTTATCATGCTTCTATTAGATTTTCCGGAGGCTTTTTTCAGGATAGAACTCTTTGATCCGATTTACTATGCGTCATCTTGGTTGAACCCTAGCCTGGGAGATTTATGGATCAATAGCATTTGTTTTGCCTTGATTTTTTCTTTGGCTCTGCTCAAAATTTCTTCTCCAGATATGCATCAGCGAATGCAGATGTTCAAAACAAAGAATGAACAAGCTATTATTCTGGTTCTTTGCTTGGCGATTTCATCGACCTTCTTATATCTCCTTTGGGATGTTCCGGCAGACATCATCTTGAACTCACAATGGGCTCTTGATATCCAGAATTTCCCGGCGATGGATTGGTTTCAATTCATTAGCTACCTCGTATTATTTCTTTGGGGAGGTCTCTATGTTCTAGTCACCATCGCGCTTTGCAGTTTGTTAGCCGCTATGAGTAGAGATTGGATCACCTACCTCAAATGGATTGGAATAGTCGGGTTACCGATTTTAGTTGGGCTTTTATTCTTCCAGTTTTGGGCAGCTTTGACATGGACTGTTCATCTTATCTTTTTTATCATAATTCTAAGATTCGAACTCTTCAAGAATGTCCTTAAGCTCGGGCTCGATACTTTCTACACCTTCTTTTTTGCCGCCATTATCGTAGCTGCCATCTCAGGTTTTAGTACCAGAAATACTAAACAGGATCAATTGCTTGAATCTAAGATTAGGTTCACGAATCAAAATCTGATAGAAAACGATGTCATCACGGAGTACTTTCTTGATGAGGTGATGAGTAGAATAAAGGGCGACCTTTTCATTCAAAATCGTCTAGCAGATCCACTTCTTGCCAAGGAGCCCATTGAAACTAAGATTCGAAAGATTTACCTGGATAATTACTTTGACCAATTTGAAATAGTCGTCTCAGTTTTTGCTGCAAACGGAAGAAAGGTTTTGGGGCCTTCTTCCTCAGGTTCACTAAGTCGAGCGAGGAATAGAGTGGTAAAAAGTGATTATGCTACAGACGTAAGAGGGCTCTTTTTCATTCGCGGAGATTCCCCTTCAGAAGGAAACCGTTTTGTGTCTTTTGTACCAGTTGAAAAGGATGGAAATTCTGTTGGGACTATCCTTTTGGAGCTGCAGAAGATGAATATTCAGCCTTCCAGTGTGTATCCAAAGCTTTTGCTTGATGAGAATTTTACAGAGAAGCTTGATCCCACGCAATACAACTATGGGATATTTGCAGAGAACGATTTGCTTTCCAGTGTAGGTAATTTCAATTATTCGAGTGATCGATTTTTACCTGTGCTTGATAATCCAAAGCTGATGGAAGAGGGCGTGGCCCAAGGAAGATTTCATCACTTGGGTATAATGGATGGGTCAAGGCGAATTGTGGTCTCTTCTCCTTCAATTTCTCTGGCAGAGTTTGCGGGTAACATTTCACTCTACTTTGTGATTTTTGTTTCCCTCACTTTCATTACCATCCTGATTAATTCATTGTTTAAAGGGTATAAGAACTTTGTGTTTAACTATTCCACAAAGCTCCAACTTTACCTGAACTTTGCTTTTTTCTTTCCCATCCTGATCATCAGCATCATCACTTTGACCTTGCTTGCTAATAGCTATAGAGATGATCTTGATCGGCAGTATTTGCAGAAAGCGGAGCTAATTCGAGGAAATCTTACCAGTTCAGTTTCTGCCTTAGGAATGGAAGGCTCTAGCCAAAGCGAGATCGATGAAGAACTCACATACTTAGCAAATACCACTGGAAGTGAGTTGAACCTATACAGCGCAGAAGGCGATCTCTTTTCAACCAATAGACCCAATATTTTCGAAAAGAAAATCCTGTCTCGTTTAATCAATCCAGCAGCCATTGCCGCCATTCGCGAAAATAATTTGAATCAATTTCTGACAGATGAAGGCATCGGAAATCTAAAGTATAAATCAGTTTATCTGCCCATTCTCACAGGTCCAAGGCAAGAGCTTTCCGGAATACTTTCAGTACCATTCTTTGAGTCTGAAGCTGAATTAAATAAGCTGGTAGCCGATGTTTTAAGCAATATTTTCAATGCCTTTGTTGTCATTTTTATCGCTTTTCTGATCATATCCTATTTCGTCTCAAAGAATCTGACTTTTCCTTTCAAGCTTCTCACGCAGAAACTCAAAACCACGAATCTGGAAAACAATGAACCTATGGTTTGGACTGCGAGGGATGAGATTGGCATGTTGGTGAATGAATACAACAACATGCTCTTCAAGCTTGACCAGAGTAAGAAAGTGCTGGCATCAACAGAGAAAGAGTCTGCGTGGAAGGAAATGGCAAAACAGGTTGCCCATGAGATAAAGAATCCTCTGACGCCAATGAAACTGACTCTTCAGCATTTGATGAGATTGGACTGGCAGGGTCAGGATGAAGAAAAGGAACGTTTGAAAAAATCGCTCAACACCTTGATTCACCAGGTGGATGCATTGAGTGGAATAGCGTCATCTTTCTCCACATTTGCGAAGATGCCCCTACCGAAGAATGAGCTCATGAATTTTAAGACCGTGGTCACCAAAGTTCTTGAACTCTACACCAATGACGACCGGGTAGATCTTCAATTTAAGGATGACTCCTATACCGATAATATCCCAATAATGGGGGATGATAAGCTATTTGGTCGGGTGATAACTAATCTTGTGATCAATGGAATTCAGTCTGTGGAAGAGGGCACCATGCCGGTTATCAAGGCTTGGCTATGGCTGAGTGACAGCGCCGTTTTTCTGGAAATTGGGGATAATGGGAAAGGCATTCCTCCAGAGCTTAGGGATAAGATTTTCATCCCTAATTTCAGCACGAAAACACAGGGCTCTGGCCTTGGATTGGCGATCGCCAAAAGCGGGGTAGAGACGGCAGGAGGGAAGATTTGGTTCGATACGGAAACAGATAAGGGGACGACATTTTACCTCACCTTCCCCATGGTTCAATAGACTGGTTTTGATTACCTTAGGCTTTAAGGGTAGTTTGTAATATGCGATTTCTCGCAAGTGTATGTGTTTTTTTGTTCCTCCTGATCCATCAGGTTCAGGGACAGGAAAAGTGTCGATGGGTGTCAAGCGAAAAATTAGTCGAAGGCGTGGAGGTAGATTCACTCTCTGTCGTTGAAGAGAGCATAAGCTTGACTGGGCCTTCCGGCCAAAGCTTTAATTTCGTCTACTCTCTCGAAGGAAACTCCATCTCCCTTTCAAGCCCATCCCAAGCGGTACCAGATTCCCTCAGATTATGCTACCGCACATTTAGACTCAATTTCAATGCTCCCTTGGCTAGAAGAACCCTGGCTTCTGATTATGATTCCATGGCTTATTTCAAAGTTAATCGAGTAGTAGAACAGGAGGTATTTGATTTTTCAGAGGAGATTTTTCCGACTACCAATCTCTACAAAACAGGGAGTCTGACTCGTGGAATTTCCTTTGGCAATACCCAAAATGTGTTTGTGAATTCTGCTCTTAACCTTCAATTGGAAGGCGCCATTTCTGATAATTTGAATATTCGTGCGAGTATCACCGATCAGAATGTTCCCTTTCAGCCAGAGGGAAATACCCAGCAGATCCAGGATTTTGACAACGTGCTCATCGAGCTTTATAATGATAAATTCAGCCTCGCAGCTGGTGACGTAGTTTTGCAACAGCGGCAATCTGAATTTTTGAGGTATTATAAAAATGTACAGGGCCTACAGTTTACCTCAAATTACAAGCTCTCAGATTCATGGACTGCCAGCAGTCAGGCTTTTGCGTCCATTGCAAAAGGAAAATTTGCCTCTATCCAGCTTCCAATAATAGAAGGTGTCCTCGGTCCATATTTGATAAATGGTCCAGAGAATGAACAGTTTGTCATAATCATGGCGAATTCCGAACGAGTCTTTCTTGATGGAAAGCAACTCAAACGTGGTTTCAATGAGGATTATGTCATAGACTATAACCAGGCGGAGATCACTTTTACGCCAAGGGTGTTAATCACAGAGTACTCAAGAGTCCGAGTTGATTTTGAATATGCAGAGCGTAATTATAGTCGCTCCATCATAGGTGCTAACCATAGCCAAACCAATGGAAATGTAGAAGTTTATCTGAACTACTATCAAGAGTCAGATAATAGAAACCGACCTCTATTTACAGAATTTAGCCAGGAAGAGCTGGCTTTGCTTGCCAGCGTGGGAGATCAAACAGAATTAGCTCGAATACCAAGAATCGATAGTGTGGCATTTGATCCAAATAGAATTTTATATGAGAAGATTACTGATTTTGATGCCAACGGAAATTCCTTTGTGTACTATCAATACTCTGTGGATCCTGAGGTAGCGCATTTTGATTTATCCTTTTCTCAGGTGGGCCAGGGTCGAGGCGACTACAGAAGAGAAACCCAGCTAGCCAATGGGACCGTATTCGAATATGTTCCCAGAATAAGCGGAAGGCCTCAGGGTGATTATTCGATTCTGACCCAGCTTCCTGCTCCTGATAGCAAAAGAATGATTACTGCAGGATCCAGAATCAAGCTCGGGGAGAAGGAATCGGTTTATACGGAGCTAGCTTTGTCATCAGTAGATGAAAATCTTTTTTCAACCATTGATGATGAGGATAACCAGGGACTGGGATGGAAGATAGGTGTCCAAAGTCAGGATAGAGCATTAAGTTTCCTTCCAAAGTATCGGGTTAAAACAGATGCCGAATTCGAGCTTAACTCGACAAATTTCAGTTTTATCGATCGGTTCAGGTACATTGAATTTGATCGGGATTGGGGATTGAACCAAGAGGTATTAGAAACAGCCGCTGCCGAAAGGTTTTTCAAGGCAAATATCCACTTACAAAAAGACGTCCGGAATGAATTCAAGTATGGGGTGTATCTGAGGAATAGAAGGGAAGTTCTTCAAGGAACTCAGCACTTTGGAACCTGGCGATTAAACCTCGGAGATAGGGTGCAAATTGATCAGGATTTCTTTGCCTTGAATAGTGATCAGGACTCATTGAAATCAGATTGGATTAGATATACTGGTCGGTTGAGCTATAACTCAAGGATTTTTGTCCCAGGATATCAATTCTCTCTTGATCAAAATTCCTTGAGAAGTACTGAAACAGATTCAGTCCTGAGTACAGCCATGAACTTCAAAGAGCATTTGGTCTTTATGAAAAGTAATGATTCCCTAGACTATCAATTTCAATTAGATGCAGCCTGGAGGGAAGATCGGGCACCATTTGCCGGAGTTTTCGAAAATGATACTGAAGCTTTCACCAGTAATTTTACCTTCAGAAAGCAATGGAAGAATCATAATCTTCAAAGCAGTTTTACTTATCGTGAGCTGAGATATCTTTTCAGGGATTTACCTACAGAAACTACCGTGATGGGGAAGCTGGATTATCAGGGAAGTCTTGGCAAAAATTTGGTTAGGAATGATATCAGCTATGCCATAGGAAATGGTAGAGAGCTCCAAAGGGAATTTGTCTACATTCTCGCCCCAAATGGCGATGGCACCCACACTTGGAGAGATGATAATGGAGATGGAATCCAGCAACTGAATGAGTTTTATCTGGCAATAAATCCTGAGGAAAAGGAATACATAAAAATCTTCGTTCCTACAGATACCTACATTCAAGCCTATACAAGCCTTTTGAATTATCGATTCCAGGCTAGATTCCCTGATTCCTGGAAAGGCCAGGGAGGCGTTAGAGGTTTCCTGCAAAAGTTTTCCAATACGAGCAGCCTTAGTGTAGAGAAAAAAGTAACCTCGGATAATTTTGGTGATCGAATTAATCCATTCATTGGAGGGATAAATCGAGAGGAAATACTTCGTCTTCGTCAGGTTATTCGTTCAAGCTTCTTTTTTAATAGAGCTTCCGCAAAGTATGGATTTGATCTCTCTCTATTCGACAGCCAGTTTAAGCAGTTGCTTTCTGGAGGTTTTGAGGATTTGATTCAAAAGGATTGGAAGATGAACCTCAGGTATAATTTTGACGCCATTGCCACCTTAAGGCTAATTGGTTCAACTGGGACTAGGGCTTCAGCATCAGATTTTCTGGACAATAGAAATTATACCATTGATCAGTATATGTTAGGACCTGAACTGGCCTGGCAGCCCAGTCCATATTTTAGATCAACTGTGAAATACTCCTTTTCAAATAAGGAAAATATAGAAAATCTCGAGTTCAATGAGAGAGCACTAACTCACACCATCGGTCTTGACTTGAGGTATGCCAAGGCCATAAAAACTACATTGACCGGGGATTTACAGCTCATTCAAATTGATTACAATGGGGTTGCTAATTCCCCTGTCGGCTATGAAATGCTCCAAGCCTTAACCCCTGGAACCAATATCACATGGACCTTAAATTGGCTTCAAAAAATCGGTGAAGGGTTGCAGCTTAACGTCGTCTATGAAGGCCGAAATTCTGAGGGATTGGATAGGGTGGTTCATGTCGGTCGTATGCAGGTTTCGGCATTATTTTGACAAAAAAGTATAACTTTGTCCATGCTAGATAGTTGTCACACTAACTATTAATTCTCCATCAAAAATGTCAAAATCGATCCTGGTTACTGGGGGTACAAAAGGTATAGGAAAAGCTATTTTAGAGCGTTTTGGTAAAGAGGGTTTCGACCTGATTACTTGTGCCAGAAATGCCGAAAACCTCGATACTTTAAGATCTACTTTGTCTGAAAGATTTCCTGATAGCAAAGTCATAGCAATTCAGGCTGACTTATCGAAAAAGGAGGATGTAATTGCCTTTGCGGAGCAAGTCAAAAAGATTTCTATTCCCGATGTTTTGGTGAATAATACCGGTGTTTTTTTGCCAGGGGCAATTCATGAGGAGCCGGAAGGCAACTTCGAGTTGATGATGCAGACTAATCTGTATTCTGCGTATTATATGGTTCGAGCTTTTGCCAAGGAGATGATCGAGCGAAAATCTGGACATATTTTTAGTATGGGTTCCATTGCTGGGATCACTGCTTATCCAAATGGTGGGAGTTATGCCATCTCAAAGTGGGCTATGTTAGGAATGACAAAATGCCTTCGAGAAGAACTTAAACCGCACCAGATAAAGGTGACATCTGTTTTGCCTGGCGCTACTTATACGGCAAGTTGGGAAGGAGTAGATATTCCCGAGGAGAGATTTATGAAGGCAGAAGATGTGGCTGAAAGTGTTTGGGCGGCGTATAACCTTTCCCCTCAATCGGTTGTTGAGGAAATGACCATTAGACCACAATTAGGAGACTTATAATATGGAAACCACCCAGCAGACTTCAATGACCTATTGTGACAGCCTCACCAAGTATTCCAGGAGGAAGACTATTCCGGTGCAGATTGGGGATGTCGTAATCGGAGGAGATAATCATATCGTGGTGCAATCCATGACCACCGTGGATACTATGGATACGGAGGGTTCCATTGAGCAATGTATCCGAATGATTGATGCAGGTTGTGAATTAGTGAGAATAACCGCACCGAGTATTAAAGAGGCTGAAAATCTCAGAAATATTAAAGAAGGCCTGCGACAAAGAGGATATAAAACTCCTCTCGTGGCTGATATTCACTTCACTCCTAATGCTGCAGAAATCGCCGCAAAGATTGTAGAGAAGGTCCGTGTAAATCCAGGTAACTACGCTGATAAGAAGAAATTTGAAACCATTGAGTATACGGATGAAAGCTATCAGGAAGAGCTTGATAGAATCCGTGAGCGCTTTCTTCCTTTGGTGAGAATTTGTAAGGAGCATGGAACTGCGATGAGAATCGGAACCAATCACGGTTCACTCTCTGATCGTATCATGAGCCGATATGGGGATACTCCTTTGGGTATGGTGGAGTCCGCTCTGGAATTCTTGCGAATTTGTGAGGAGGAAGATTATCATCAAGTGGTGATTTCAATGAAATCTTCAAACACACAGGTGATGGTTCAAGCCTATCGTCTTTTGGTACAAAAGCTCGATGAAGGCGGTTTCAAGCCTTATCCATTGCATTTAGGGGTAACAGAAGCTGGAGAAGCCGAAGATGGGAGAATAAAATCTGCTGTTGGGATAGGAACACTTCTCGAGGATGGATTAGGTGATACCGTCAGAGTATCGCTCACTGAGGATCCAGAATTCGAGGCGCCTGTCGCTCAGGCTTTGATCGATAGATATACGAATCGAGAAGGTCATGATTCCATTCCTGAGTTAGATCATTATCCGATCCACCCATTCGATCATGAGAAAAGGAAGACTTATGAAGTCTTCAATTTTGGAGATCATAATGTGCCGAGAGTCATCACTGACATCTCCAAGATCGAGAATATTTCGCCGAAGGAAATGAAAGCAGTCGGCCATTTCTACTTACCAGAATTAGATAAGTGGAAGATGAATGATCTCGGTTGTGATTTTGTGTATTCAGGCCAGAACCCAATTCCTTTTATGCTTCCAAATGGTATGAAGGAGATTCAGGATGCCGGAGCATGGGCTTCGCAAGAAGATCAATTGAATAAGTATCCATTATTCACTCTGGATTCACTTGGTGTGATGGACTCAAGACATGAAGAATTAAATTTTCTTGAAATTTTTGACGATGAAATTGATGCTGTCATCCCATTCGTCAAGGAGAATTCAAACTTTGTGCTCATCCTCAAAACTACCAATGTGCATTCAATGCCTGCATTAAGAAGAGCGATGGTGAACTTGTTGGATTCGGATGTTCAGGTTCCAGTCATCTTCAAAGTGAGCTATCCAGATCAAACTTCTGATCAGACCATGCTCTATGCTGCTACGGATGTTGGTGGACTTCTAATAGACGGTCTCGGTGATGGAGTATTTATTTCCTTAGAAAAGGAAATGCCTCATAGTCGTGAGGAGACTTTGGAACATATCAAACTGCATAACGCTATTGGCTTTGGAGTGCTGCAAGCAGCACGAACCAGAATGTCTAAAACTGAATATATATCCTGCCCTTCATGCGGAAGAACACTATTTGATCTTCAGGAAACCACAGCCATGATCAGAAAGCGAACTGATCACCTCAAAGGAGTGAAGATTGGTATCATGGGATGTATCGTGAATGGACCTGGTGAAATGGCAGATGCTGATTATGGCTATGTGGGCTCAGGAAAAGGAAAAATAACGCTGTATAAGGGTAAGGAAGTGATGAAACGAGGCGTACCTTCGGAGCATGCTGTGGATGAACTCATCCAGATCATCCGTGAAGATGGGATGTGGACTGAGCCTGAAGTACACGCTTAATTAATAACTCTGGAATCAGGGAGAAAACTGAAAAACAATGGGTAATTCAAAAGTCAAAGAGTTTTTTAAACTAGGGGAGGTAGGAAGCTATTTTATCAATGTTTTCAAAAAGCCTGACCCAAATAAAAAGACCAATTTCAATCTGAGGATGATGCATGGAATCAATAAAATTTCCATCATCGTATTCCTGTTCGCTGTAATCGTCTGGACGATTAAGCGACTCATGTGATCTCTTTTCCGGAATTCTGCTTGATGTAATTTGATTCTGGGGTTTAAACTTTTTGATGCATTCCTTACCTTGAGGAATACCTACTTTTTATGACCCTTACTTATTTACGAGACTATTGTCTGAACAAACCTGGTACCTCTGAGGACACTCCTTTTGACGAGGTGACACTCTGCTTTCGAGTTGGGGGAAAGATTTTCGCGATTACTAGTATTGATGTTTTTGATTTTATCAACCTCAAATGTGATCCTGAAAAGGCAATAGAGTTAAGGGAGCGGCACGATGGGATTACTCCTGGATACCACATGAATAAGAAAAACTGGAATTCGGTTTCCGTGGAGGGCAATGTTCCTGATCCATTGATTTTGGAGCTGGTGGACCATTCTTATGATTTGGTTTTAAGCAGTCTTCCTAAGAAAGTTCAAGCTGAAATCAACTCATGAGCTATTTCTCCATTCGATCTGTTTCAAAAGCCTTTGGTGATCAGAAGGCTTTAAAAGGGTTTTCTACAGAACTTCAAAAGGGCAATATTTTAGCCATAGTTGGAGAAAGTGGATCCGGGAAGAGTACGCTTTTGCGGATTATGGCGGGGCTGGAAGTCCAAAGTTCCGGAGAGGTTTGGCTCGGTGAGCAAAAGATTCTGAACCCGAAGCAGAAACTCGTTGCGGGATATGATGAGATCAAACTCATTCATCAAGATTATGCTCTTTTTCCGAACAGTACTGTGGAGGAGAACATTTCCAGGCCACTATTGAGTTTTGATGAGAATTACGCCAAAAAGCGGGTGGAAGAACTCATCTCATTGCTCCGATTAGAGCCTCTCAGAAACAAACTTCCGAGGCAGCTATCAGGTGGTCAGCAGCAGAAAGTGGCTATCGCCAAAGCCATGAGCGTAGAGCCTGAAATCCTTCTACTCGATGAGCCATTTAGTAGTCTGGATTCCATTCAGACTCGAGATCTTATGGATGAACTCAAGGAGGTTTTTACAGCTCTTGGAACCACGGTGATTCTGGTTACTCATGATCTCGATCACGCGTTAAGACTGACAGATAACCTTTTGATTTTAAGGAATGGGAAAACTATTCAGAAGGGAGATTCTCAGGATCTTTGCCTTCGGCCAAAGAGTAAATACGTGGCCAAACTATTCTCTTCGATCAATAGGATAGAGCCCAAGGGAAATGAATATGTGAGGCCAGTGGATGTGAGACTGAGAACAAGAAATGGTATCCTCGCTCATGTGTCAGACGTGAGATTTCTGGTTCACTTTAATTCTTTAAAAGTAAAGATTAAGGAATCCGGGGAGATTTGGGAAGTGGATGATCCTGAGCGTAAATACCAGATTGGAGATCGGGTCTATCTGAATTGGCAAAAAGAAAAAGTCCTTACGCTGAAATCATAAGGACTTTCATTTCGCGGACTGTATGAATCTAGTTTGCTCCTTCAACTAATCCAGTTTCATTTTCTGCTTTACTGGCATTTCTGATACTTAAAATCTTTCCATCGAAATGAAGATCGAATCCCACCAAGGCATGATTGAAATCCAGTATCAGATTTTCTCCTTCTATTTTCAAAATCTTGGCCTGCATGGGCTGCTGGTTTTCATCCATTAGAGGGAGGAAATTACCCTCTTGAATCATTTCTTCAGTGAACCCATTTTGCTTGGAAAACTGACCTTTTGGAAGCGTAATAATTAACTCCTCATCCGCCTCACCATAGGCTTCATCTTTACCGAGAATGAATGAGAATTCATCATCGATTTCCTTACCAGAGAGCAGCTCTTCGAATTTTTCAGGAAGCCCGCTTTTTCCGAAAACAAAGTAAAAAGGGTCATCCTCATCACGTACCTCTACACTGAAAGGAACAGATTCTATGTCATCTTCATCTTTGCTCACCTTTAGTTCAAAGGCTATCCCAATCACTTTATTGGATTCTACTTTCATGGTTTTAGCTAAATATTCTATGTCTTAACCTGATTCGAATTCTTTCTTTTAAGACCTGCCATTTACTCAAGGAATGAGTTTCATTTAAGTCTTTTGCAGAGCGAAATACAAAATATTGATAATCCTTTTCATTATAGAAAATCGAGTAAGTCTCCATTTTCTCAAGATAAAATCCAGCAGTAGTAATGTTTTTTATTAAATCGCCAGAATCGAGGGGCTGGTCGATCACCTGCAATTTTTGCGGTTCATTCCTAATCATCCATTCTAAAAACCTTGGAGCAGGGATATGGACAAAAATTGCCGAGTTTTCATGAGCATGCTTCCTAACCGTTTTAAAGAGGGGAGGATGCTGATCCACAGGAATATGCTCCAGAACATCCGGGAAAACGAAAAAATCAAATTCATCATCACGCTCAAAGTCGCTCATGTCAGATACTGCGAATTCAAGATTCTTCTGATCTTTCCACAGATCCTGAGCCTTCTTAATGCTTTCAGGAGAAATATCTACCGCTAGGACTTTTCCCTTTTTGACGTAGGAAGCGAGAAGATGAGAAACGGTCCCAATGCCACACCCTACCTCTAGAATTTTGTGGTGTTCCTTAAGGCCGGCATCCACGAGTTTATCAAGAATCTGCAAGTGTCTGGAATTTATCCCCGTGACCTCTTGCTGCTCAGCAAACTGATCGTAATAACTGACGATTTTATCCTTGGACTCTTCCATCTGAATTTTTGAATGTGAAGAAAATCCCGGCAAAAAGAGCAAGAACGATCAAATATTGGAAGATCACCATTGGAGTTTTAGTGGCTGTGTAAGAAGTAGGAGAGAAGCTAAATTCCACGGTATGACTTCCTGCTGGAATCATCATCCCACGAAGCAGATAATTCGCTCGTATTATTTCTGCCTCATTTCCGTCAATGGTAGCAGTCCATCCTACGGGGTAAAAGATTTCAGAAAACACGACTAACCCTTCCGCCTGCATATTGATGTCATAAGTCAATTTATTGGGCTGATAAGAAGTTAATTGTGCTGACCCCGCGCCGGCCTTAATACCAGGGTATTCCTCCATATTGACGGTGGCCGTTCCAGAAATATCGACTTCGCCAATCGCTTCAATTTCCTCTTCATTGCTAGTTACACCTTTTACGCTATTTGGAACCCAAACCGAGCCATTGGCTTCTGGGTTCTCGAAAACCGCATTAGCAGCATTCCCAGCCATAATGTATTTTGTGTTCAGCATATTCAGTGAATTCAAACTCGCATAGTCGAAGTCACCTTGCTGTGCTTTGGCAATAAATGCGGAGAGTTCTGGGTTAATCCTCAAATCAATCAGGTCTTGAAAACGCCTCATTTTGGCACCGTGGTAACCACCAATGGCATGAAAACGGTATGAGGCTCTTCCAGCTTGAGTAATCCCTTCATTCAAATCAATCACTCTAAAATTAGAATCATCCTTCAAGATTTCAGCATCCGCGGGAGTTTCGGCAAAGTAAGCTTCGGAAGGGCTTTCCTGAAAGCTATTATCGTTCAGGTAAGGTCTATTGATAGTCCATAGATCGATCAACACCAACGCAAATAATCCCAGACCTAAGACAAGATCATTGATCTTTCCTTTCATGGTGAAGTAGATGAGGCCTGCGGCCAAAGCGAGGAAGCCTAAACTTCGCCATGCACTAGTCTGAAGCATGGACTTTCTGTCTTCCTTTAAAGCATCCAAGAACCAATCAGGAACTCCCTGATCACCCAGCCCAGTAAATCGGAAGATTCCGGCACCCACACCGAAAATAAGGATCAGACCTCCGACAGAGGCTGCAGCAATTAAAAAATCCTTGAATTTATTTGCTTGAATTGTTCTCTCTAATGCAATCATCCCAAGAACGGGAATAGCAAATAATGTCATTCCTAGGGCCATGGAAACGGCCCTGAATTTATTATAAGCGGGGAGATAATCGAAGAGAAGGTAGTTGATCGAACTTAGATTTTTTCCCCACGAAAGAACCAGGCTAATCACTATGATACTTCCGAAGGTGATCAGTGTTTCTTTGGGCGCAGCCCAAATCCCAAGAAAAGCCAAAAATACCAGAATCACACCTCCGTAAATGGGACCGCCCGTGAAGGGTTGATCACCCCAATAAGTTGGAGCATTTTGTACATAGGCTGCTATTTGATTCGGATCGGCACCATTCGTCCGGAGGGCTTTTTCTAAAGCTGAATCATCCCCCAAAGGAGTATTCGAACCACCCCCATAAAAATCAGGAATGAGCAGGGTAAATGACTCCATTATTCCATTCGACCAGCCGAATGCATATTCCTTGTCCAATCCTTCTGCTTTACTCTCTATAGTGGCAGCTCCTCTTGTAGAATAGGTGGAATATTCCAGGGCAGTAGCCAGTCGACCAATATTGGATCCAACGGCAAACACCCCACCCAGTATCAAGAAAGCTGCTGTCTTTGCCAGCGAGGGCAGCCCTTCTTTTTTCCATAAAAAGGCAATCTGCACACCTGAATAAATGATGCAAATAATCAGGGTATAATACGTGATCTGAACGTGATTAAACTTCAACTGAAGCATGAGGCCCAAAGCGAGTATTCCAGCGCCTAGAAGTCGCTTATTATTAAAAGTGAGATGGATTCCAGCAAGAATCACCGGGATAAGACAAACTGCCCATATTTTAGCATTGTGACCCGCCGCCAGACTTAAGAAATTGTATGAGTTGAAGATGAAGGCAAGACTTCCCACGGCGGAGAAAGCTGGTCGCACTCCAAAGCTTAGTAGCAAAATGTACATACTGACCATTCCAAGGAAAAGGCCATTGATGGGGTGGGGTAAACCTAAGGTAAGGATGGAAACCAGCAGATTTGTAATGTCGCCTGGGAATTCCATACTCACGAAATAGCCTGGCATTCCCCCAAACATACTGTTGGTCCATAATGCCTCTTCTCCGGTTGCCTCGCGGAAATCCATTATTTCCTTGGCGGAAGCCTCCCACTTTAAAATGTCTCCTTGGAAAATCACCATATCTCCAAAGACGACAGGAGAAAAATAGGCCACGATCAAAGCATAAAAAACGGCCACACTAATGATATGAGGTAGCCAGTCTTTCTTAAAATCCAGGGTCATAAATTGATTTTTTCAGGGTGATTTCTTTGCCTTGCGCAAATTAGGAATTAAAAGCCAAACCTCATGAATAAAGGCGTATTCAGGCTTTGTTTAGATGAATTTAAGCTTTCTATCTGGAGCTAAAATCATTACTTTTGCAGCAAATATTTGCAGATAGCATGTTTGATAATTTAAGTGTAAAACTAGACCGCGCATTTAAGACCCTGAAAGGAACGGGGAAAATCACGGAAATCAACGTGGCTTCTACGGCCAAGGAGATTCGAAGAGCCCTGATAGATGCCGACGTAAACTATAAAGTAGCAAAGGAAGTCACCGATAAAATCAGGACCGAGGCACTCGGCCGCGATGTATTGATTTCGGTATCACCTGGCCAGCTTTTGGTGAAAATCACTCAGGAAGAGCTTACCAAGCTGATGGGTGGAACCAAAGTTGATCTAAATCTATCTGGTGACCCGGGAGTGATTTTGATTTCGGGTCTTCAAGGTTCTGGTAAGACTACATTTACAGGGAAGCTAGGTGCTTTACTGAAGAAGCAAGGGCGACAAGTTCTTTTGGTGGCTTGTGACATCTATCGTCCTGCCGCGATTGATCAGCTTAAGGTTCTCGGTGAGCAAATTGGAGTGGAGGTTTATGCAGAACCGGAGAACAAGAATGCCCTGGAAATTGCCAATAATGCTATCGCTTACGCAAAGAAGACCGGCAAGAAGACGGTGATCGTCGATACTGCGGGTCGTCTGGCGGTGGATGAGCAAATGATGAATGAGATTGAAGAGCTGAAGAATGCTTTGAATCCTTCTGAAACGCTTTTTGTCGTGGACTCGATGACGGGTCAGGATGCAGTGAATACAGCTAAGACTTTCGATGAAAGACTAGATTTCAATGGAGTTGTCTTGACTAAGCTGGATGGTGATACCCGAGGCGGTGCGGCCATTTCTATCCGCCATGTGGTCCAGAAGCCAATTAAGTTTATTTCCACTGGAGAGAAGATGGAAAATCTGGATGTTTTCCATCCGGATAGAATGGCTCAAAGAATCCTCGGAATGGGTGATGTGATCTCTCTTGTGGAGCGCGCGCAGCAGTCTTTTGATGAGGATGAAGCAAAGCGAATCAATGCTAAGATTCGTCAGAATAACTTCAACTTTGACGATTTCCTTTCTCAGCTTGAACAGGTTAAAAAGATGGGTAATCTGAAGGATCTGATGGGAATGATTCCTGGCATGGGCAAAGCCATGAAAGGAATGGATATCGATGATGATTCTTTTAAGCCTATCGAGGCCATCATAAAAAGTATGACTCCAGCTGAGCGTGCAAATCCCAGCTTAATCGATGGAAGTCGTAGGAAAAGGTTGGCCGCTGGTTCAGGAAGAACCATCACGGAGGTGAATAATCTGATGAAGCAGTTTGCCGATATGCGTAAGATGATGAAGCAGATGAATAAGATGGGTGGAGCCAAAGCCGCCATGGGCAAAATGATGCCTGGAATGGGTAGGAGATAAGACCTATTAAGAATTACGATTTACGAAGAAAATGAATGGAGCTCGGTCAGAAATGATCGAGCTTTTTTAATTCATCCAGCGGCTCATAAATTCGAGAAAAGCTTCTTTGTAGTTTTCACCCACTGTGATGGAATTCTCACCAATGTTGACCACATTTTTAGAAACTGAGTCTATATGATCCAAAGAGATAATATAGGACCTATGAACCCGCATGAATTTGTTTGAAGGAAGTAATTCCTCCATACTTTTCAGGCTCATTAGGGATAGTAGGGGACTAGCTTTGGACTCCAAATGCACCTTCACATAGTCCTTATAAGCTTCTACATGGGTAATATCAGCAAGCATTACTTTCACTAGCTGGTACTCCACCTTGAGGAAAATATACTCTGGATTAGAATCGGGGCTCGATTGAGTTGTTGATGGCTGAGAAATTTTCTCGAAATAGTTCAAGGCCTTGGTAGCCGCCTTTAAGAAATCCTCATAGCTATAAGGCTTCAAGAGGTAATCTAATGCTTCGACCTTGTAACCTTCAATGGCAAATTCATTGTATGCCGTGGCGAAAATTATTCTGGTATTCGACGAATCTTTCTTTCCATCCAGCACTCTTGCCAGCTCCATACCCGAAAGGTCGGGCATTTGAATGTCCATAATGACAAGCTGGACATCATTCGAATTGATGAAGGCCAGCGCTTCGACAGCACTAGTGAATTTTCCTATGAGATTGAGGAATGAAGTCTGCTCCACAAATTTAGCCACTAAGTCTAGTGCTAATGGTTCGTCATCTATGGCTACGCAGCTAAGGGTCATTCAAGTGAAATGGTCAGATTCACCCCATATTCATTATTGGACTCGTCTTCTCCAAATTTAATCCGATGTTTATTCGGGTAAAGAAGATCTAATCGTCTCCTTGTATTGACTAGTCCGATACCATTCTCCATAGCTTCTGGACTTTCAGGGTCTAGAGGGAAAATCTGGTTTCTTGTTTCAAAAAAGAGTGTTTTACCCATGACTTCAAGCTTAATCAGTATTTCACTTTCCTCCTTCCCACTGATGCCATGCTTGAAGCAATTCTCTAGAAAGGGCAGCAAAAGCATAGGTGCTATAAGCAAATCTTCTCTTGGCTCTTCCAGTTGAACATTGAGTTTGACTTTGGGCGAAAGTCTCATCTTCATGAGTTCCACATAGTCATTGATAAAGCTTATCTCTTTTTGAATAGAAGTTAGGTCCTTTTGATTTTCATACAGCACATACCGCATCATTCTGGACAGCTTTAGCAACGCTTCTTGAGCTTTGCTCACATCCAGATTAGTAAGCGAATAAATATTATTCAGGGTATTGAAAAAGAAATGAGGATTGATTTGTGCCTTTAGATAGGAAAGTTCAGTTTTGATTCGCTGACGATCCAATTCTACTCTTATGGCTTCGTCCTTTTGCCACTTTCTAACAGAAGCCACAGATGTACTTACACCAATTGAAAGTAAATACAACAGGATGTAAAATATGTCTCCAAACACCCATCTGCCTCGGGGGACATATTCTTCTCCTGGATTAAAAGCTTTGAACATTAGCTCCGGGAGCGTTAAGAAATTTTCCACCAAGATAAGTGCACCCAGATACAGAACTCCTCCAATCAGTACCGTGATCAAGTATACTCCCAGCTTTTTTTGTAAAAGCACCTTTGGGACAAAAAAGAGCATGTTCGCATAGAAAATCAGCGAAAGCAATAGTGCTAGAAAGAGCTGCTTGACCCAAAAGGCTCCTGGTAATTCTACGCGATAAGAAAGAGGTAAGAGTAGTAATAAGACTGTACTCAACGTGGCCCAGCCCAAAATATGGACTAGAACAGAAACCCTTTTTTGTGATTGATTTTGTTCCATTTGCTGACTTTCCAACCGAAAAGTACGGCCTTTGTCCCGCTTAAGATAGAGTTAATCGTCAAAACTCCTTGTTTCATCTACCTAGCACTAGTTTTTCCCGATGAAAGTCTCGAAAAATGGGATTTTGCCTTTCATCCTTTAAAGAAGGGATTTTGTCGATAAAAAAGGGGGGTGCGTCTATTAGGTCTACTTTCAAAGAACAAAGCCATTCAACAAGCTGTCTAAGTGTTGGATATTTGTCCTAACTATTATTTACGCCATGAAAAAATTTTACAGTTTACTAATCCTATTGACTTTTACCACAGGGTCAATGGTATTTGCTCAGGAAGAGAATTTAGAGGAAGTACCCGTGAGAATTGTGGGGGTTGCCGTTACAGGGGATGCCGAAGAAGCAGTTCCTTATGCCACAGCTGCATTAGTTAATCCTGAAGATGGTTCTACGGTCGCTGGAGCTGTAGCAGATGGAGAAGGTAAGTTTTTCATAGCAGGTTTTGGACTCGGAAAATACAATCTCCTTCTTTCTTTTATTGGTTTCGAAGCTAGATCTGTTAAAGGTATCGAGGTTACGTCCTTGAAAGGGGAAATTGACCTTGGCAAGATTCGAATGGAAGATGAGGGTGTGGCATTAGACGAGGTAACTGTGCAAGGGCAAAGAGAGCTTATCGAAGAGCGTGTGGACAGAACCATTTATAAAGCTGAAAACGACAAAACCACCGCTGGTGGTGATGCTACGGATGTCCTGCGAAGGGTACCCATGCTTTCGGTGGACTTGGATGGGAACGTATCCATGAGAGGAAGCAATAACATTCTCGTTTTAATAGATAACAGACCTTCAGCTATCGCTGCAAGTAGTATCTCTGATGCGTTAAGTCAAATCCCTGCAGAAGAAATTAAGGCGGTGGAGGTAATTACTTCACCTTCGGCAAGATTTGATGCTGAAGGAACTAGTGGCGTAATTAACATCGTAACCAAGAAAAATAACCTCACCGGAATGACTCTCAATGTAAGATCTGGTGTTGGTCTGAGAGGTTCCAACTTAAGCTTAAATGGGTCAGCCAGAACGAAAAAGCTTGGTTTCTCTGTAGGAGGTTTCGGTCGAGCTGGCTATAATATCCTAGGAAGTTTTGATAACGAGCAGTTCATTACCAATCCTGACAATTCCACAGCAAGGATTTTGCAATCAGCAGATACTAAGTCAAATCGAGTCTTTGGACGATATAATTTTGGAGTTGACTACGATATCGACAAGTATAACTTCTTGACAGGCGCTGTGAATTTTGGAATTAGAAATTCAAATAACTTCCAGGAAAACTTCCTGACTCAGAACTATTCTGGTGAGCAGTTGCTAAGTCAGCAATTAAGAGAAACGGATGTTAGTGATAAATCCAATACGGTTGATGTTAGTGTGAACTACACCAGAACCTATGAGAAAAAAGGAAAGGAATTCAGTATCCTGACTTTATATTCTCAAAATACCAGAGACAATTCATTCACTAATATCCTGTTTGAGGATGACTTTGAAACAATAAACTCAAGAATTCGAAACGACAATCCAAGTCGGAACCAGGAATTCACGGCCCAGTTTGATTTTGTAAACCCAATGGGGAAAGACGGTGACGCAATTTTAGAATATGGTGCAAAGAACATTCTAAGAAGAGCATTTTCTGATTTTGCTTATTTCCAGGCAGAGGGTGAGGATGGAGATTTCGTAGAAAATGAAAATCCAAACTTAAATAATGAGCTTACCTATGATCAGAATGTGACCGCGGGTTATGCTTCATATACCTTCAAATTACTGAAGAATTACACGTTGAAGACGGGTTTAAGATATGAGTATACCATGATCAATGCTGATTTCCAGACTGAGCTGGAAGCGGACATTCCTTCATATGGGACTTTAGTTCCAAGTATTAATGCGAGTAGAAGAATGAAGAATGGAAATCTCATAAAGGCGGCATACAACAGAAGAATTTCAAGGCCATCTCTGAGATTTATAAATCCAAACGTTAATGCGGCGAATCCTAATCAGATTTCTCAAGGTAATCCATTGTTGGATCCTGAACTCACAGACAACTATGAATTAAGCTACAGCACCTTCTTCAAGGGATCTATTTTGAATTTCACAACTTTCTATAGAAACACAACCGGCTCCATACAAGCTGTGAGAACCATCCTTGATGATGATGTCATTTTCACTACCTATGAGAATATCGGAAGAGAGCAGGCCATAGGTACTAGTTTCTTTACGAATATCACCGTAGGAAGTAAGCTATCATTTAACGGTGGTTTTGACTTGTACTATGCTATTCTTGACAATGGTTTGACTGATCCGACATTAGCCGCTCAGAATGAAGGTTTTGTAATTTCAGGTAGAATGTTTGGTAATTATACCTTACCTAAAGATTGGCAAGTTCAATTATTCACATATGCCAGAGGTAGGAGAGTACAACTCCAAGGTTTCTCCGGAGGCTTTGCGGTTTATGGTTTGAGTTTAAACAAGCAGTTTAAGGAGAAGAGAGGTAGTATAGGGTTCGGTGCAGAGAACTTCTTATCGAATGAATTCATCATTCGAAACGAACTTACCACTCCAACCATTATGCAGAATAGCACCACGGCTCTTAGAAATATGAACTTCAAAGTGAACTTCAGTTACCGCATCGGAAAGCTTTCAATGGATGATCGTCCTAGGAGAAGAAGAAAGTCTGTGAAGAATGATGATTTGAAAGAAGGTGATTCTGGAGGACAAGGAATGGAAGGAAATCGTTAATTAAATGACTAAGGCTCTGAAACTTTCAGGGCCTTTTTTTACTTATACACTTACATAGATAGATAGATTGAGTAACAAAAAACCCTGGCTTGATAAGTCAGGGCTTTTTTTATTTCTAATTGGATGAAATCTATTTCTTGTAAGTGACACTTTTTACAGCGTCGAACGTTCTTTTGACATTTGGAATAGTTGCTTCTATATAAGTCGGAGAATAGCTCAAAGGGACGTCCATACTGTTTACTCTTACGACAGGTGCGTCCAAATAATCGAAGGCATGTCTCTGTAGGTGGTAAGCAATCTCTGACGATAAAGCTGCGATCGGATTGGCCTCCTCAACTACAACAGCTCGATTAGTCTTTTTCAAAGATTCAACACAGGAAGCATAGTCAATTGGCCTGACAGTTCTTAAATCTATAACATCTGCCTCGATTCCTTCTTTGGCTAATTCTTCGGCTGCTTGATTAGCCACCTTCATCATTTTTCCAAAGGAGATCAGAGTAACATCATCACCCTTGCGAACAACATCAGCCACACCGATTGGCAAAAGATATTCGCCTTCTGGAACCGGACCTTTATCAGAATACATAAGCTCTGACTCCATGAAAATTACCGGATCCGGATCCCGAATGGCAGACTTTAGCAATCCTTTGGCGTCTTGTGGATTAGAAGGCACGATCACCTTCAGACCCGGAGTATTCGCGAACCAGTTTTCGAAATTTGAAGAGTGAGTTGCTCCGAGCTGTCCAGCATTCCCTGTAGGACCTCTGAACACTGCAGGAACACTATAAGCACCTCCTGACATGGCTAGCATTTTCGCTGCAGAATTGATCAATTGATCAATAGCAACAAGCGAAAAATTGAAAGTCATGAATTCAATGATTGGCTTAAGCCCGTTCATTGCGGCTCCAACCCCTAGTCCAGCAAAGCCAAGCTCGGAAATCGGCGTGTCATAAACTCTATCTGGGCCAAACTCATCGAGCATCCCCTGAGATACCTTGTAGGCACCATTATATTCAGCTACTTCTTCACCCATTAGAAAGACGTCCTTATCTCGTCTCATTTCTTCGCTCATGGCCTCTCTTAGGGCTTCTCGAAACTGTAATTCTCTCATCAGATTTATGGAAAAATTTGGGTGGTAAAAATAGAAAGGAATTGGCCAAAAGCAAAGCGGGAAAAGGCTTTCTGGTTGATTTATCCCAAACACTTTAAATGGCTGAAAGGGCTAGGCAGGGTCACAGTTTCTCTAGTTTGTTTAGCCCCTAAATTGAAAAGGGTCAGGTTCGCTTGTCCAGGCAGTAGGATATTTATTTGACCACGGGCTTACCCGCTTTTAACCAGGAATCCATACCTCCTTCCATTACAAAAACATTTGGAAATCCTAAGTCTATCATCAGTTGAGTAGCCTTTGAAGCCCTACCGCCAACTTTGCAAACCATCAGATATGTTTTGTCCTTGTCTAACCCCTCTACTTTCTTGACAAAATCCTCTCCAAGATAATCTGCGAAAATAGCTCCTTCGATATGTCCTTCGGCGATTTCTCCAGGAGTTCTGACGTCTAAAATCACATTGTCGGGGTCTTCTTTAGCCATTTTCTCAGTTTCATCTATGGAGACCTTCTTAATAGCTTTCTGCTGCGCCAGGAGGGGAGTTGCGCTCACGGTTAGAAAAATTAGAAGCGAGAAAAATAGCAACTTTTGATAAATGGATTTATTCATAATTTCGGTCATTAAAGCTTCCAAAATTTAATCTTTTAAAGTCAATGCCCATAAAAATTGCACTGATATCTGATAGCCACGGATATATTGATGAAGCTATTTTAAATAATCTGCAAGATGCAGATGAAATATGGCATGCAGGAGATATCGGTGATTCCTCAGTGATGGAACGACTACCTAAAGGAAAGAAGATTCGGGCTGTTTTTGGAAATATTGATGATCCAGAAACTTGTGAGCAGTATCCAGAATGGGATGTCTTTGAGGTAAAGGGAGTCAAAGTCGCTATGACCCATATCGGAGGTAAGCCACCTCGGTATGCAAAGGGCGTGAAAACTAAATTGAAGGAGCTATCACCAGGCGTTTTTGTTTGTGGGCATTCACATATTTGCAAAGTTCAGTTTGATCAGGAATTGAATTGCCTGTACATGAATCCCGGAGCTATCGGTCGACAGGGATTTCATCAAATGAGAACCATGCTGCTTTTTGAAATTGATTCTGGAGAAGTAAAGAATTTAAGAGTGTTGGAGCTTGGAAAAAGGGGGCAATAAAAAAGGCGACCATCGGTCGCCTTATAATGTCTTGTCTTTGAGATTACTTCTCGAAAGATTTCTTAAGCTCTTCTACGTCCACATTCTTAATGACCGGCTTTGCTGAAAGCTGCTTCATCTTAAGAACACGAGCGTTCTGACCTTGTCTCTTTCTTCTAAGTTTTCTTTTTAAAGTAGTAACTGCCATGGTCGTATATTTTGTGTACTTGCTTCGAATTGAGGTGCAAATGTAGGCAATGCAAATAAAATAGCCTATTGATTTTCTCAAAAAATCCCATTTATAGGTTTACGAACCTCAGGAATTATCAATTAATCAATAAATTTGATCTTTTATAATCATCCTTCCATGCAAAAACCATCCCTTCCCAAAGGCACTAGAGATTTTGGACCGGTGCAAATGGCACGACGAAATTATCTTTTTGGTGTCATCAGAGAAACCTTTGAACTATATGGTTATCAGCAGATTGAGACCCCTTCCATGGAGAACTTGAGTACGCTGACAGGAAAGTATGGAGATGAGGGAGATCAATTGCTTTTCAAGATCCTCAACAGTGGAGATTTCTTGAAAAAAACATCAAAGGATGATTATGAGGCTGGGGCCAAAGCTATGCTGTCCAAAATCGCCGAGAAGGGGCTCAGATATGATCTTACGGTTCCCTTTGCCAGGTATGTTGTCATGAATAGAAATGACATACAGTTTCCTTTCAAGCGATATCAGATTCAGCCGGTTTGGAGAGCTGATCGACCTCAAAAGGGTAGATATAGAGAATTTTTTCAATGCGATGCTGATGTGGTTGGGACAGAGAGTTTAACATGCGAAGCAGAAATCATTTTAATGATCCGGAGAGTATTTGAGAAGCTGGGTTTAATGGATTACAGCATCAAATTGAACAACCGAAAGGTACTCACTGGGATTGCTCAGGTGATGGGTGCTGAGGGCCTTGAAGGACCTCTATGTGTTGCTATCGATAAACTGGATAAAATCGGCTGGGTAAAAGTTCAGGATGAGTTGCTTCAGCGAGGATTTGAATCCATTGGTATTGAGAGGCTACAACCTGTGATAGATTTGAAAGGAGATATTCAATCCAAGATTGAATTCCTGAGAGGTTTTTTAAAGGAAAGCGAAATAGGCCTTCAGGGCCTGGATGAAATTGAAGGAGTAATCCAAACTCTTGAGCAAATGGGGCAAGATTTGGATTTTGTCGATTTTGATGTAGTTCTGGCTCGAGGATTATCTTATTACACAGGCGCCATATTCGAAGTGAAGGTGAATAAAGTATCCATTGGATCTGTAAGTGGAGGGGGTAGATATGATAATCTTACTGGAGTCTTCGGAATGCCAAATGTTCCCGGAGTAGGCTTTAGCTTTGGAGTGGATAGGCTTTACGATGTGTTAAACGAATTAGATTTATTTCCTGACACGGCTTTGGAAAGTACGAAAGTCCTTTTCGTACACTTTGATCAAAAAGGCTACGATTACGGATTAAGTCTCATAAATCAATTCAGGGAAAAGGGTATCCGAACCGAAATCTACCCCGATTCTGCAAAGGTCAAGAAGCAATTTGACTATGCTACTAAAAAGGGAATCCCTTATGTTGCCATTTGCGGCGACAATGAAATAAACGCAAAGACTATTGCTCTCAAGAATTTGAATTCAGGAGAGCAAGAATCTTTGACTTTAGCCGAAGCCATTAATATGCTTAGTTAAACTACCGAGTGGATACAATGAATGGGTATGGCTTTGGCACCTTTCAGTAAAATGAATTCGGCACCAACTGCCCACACCGTAGTGTGAACTTGATGGATTTTCCCATCTCTGGTTTCGAAATTAATTCTGACTTTGGTTTGTAGCAGATTTCCCAAAGTTTGGGCTCTGTGCAGGTCAGCACTACGAAGCTGAATCTCTTCTTTTGTCGTCAGGACTTCTTCCTTACAAAACGAAAGATTAGACACATGCTCCTTTTCAATCAAGGCAAGTGTTTTCATAAGTATTTGGTTGACTTATTAATAAACAGAAGGATCAATGGCAGGGTTACTAAAATTTTTTAATATCATCTATAAAATTTAATTTTACAGAATTTTATTTCATTTTGATTTAATTTTTAAAACATAAATTTTCCTAAACTCAAAGAAATCGCTAAATCAATTGATTTATATTTGCCGTAGGCTTAAAGAAAAAAAGCATGTTTGATCTAATGGGAATGATGGGCAAAGTCAAAGAGGCCCAGGAAAAGATAAAAGTGGTCCAAGCTAATTTGGTCCATGTTACTGCTGAAGGGGAATCCGGTGCAGGAATGGTTAAAGTGACAGTGAATGGCCATAGACAGGTTTTGACCATAGATATGGATGAATCTCTTATCAACCCGGATGACAAAGAAATGCTACGAGACCTGATTGTAGCTGCGACGAATAAAGCCATGGAGGCAATCGAGATAAAAATTAAGGCAGAGATGAAAGCTGCTACTGATGGTATGCTTCCAAATATCCCAGGGATGGACCTGGGTAGTATGTTTGGATGAGATCCTGTGCCATTGTCATCCTGAATTTTAATGGAGCGGAGGTTTTACCAAAATTTCTACCTTCAGTGGTTCAGAATAGCCAGTTTGACATTTGGGTAATAGACAATGCAAGTGAAGACAAGTCAGTTGATTTTTTAAAGAGTAATTTCCCACAAGTTCAGCGGATCGTATTAGACAATAATTTCGGCTTTGCAGGAGGCTATAATGAAGGGCTTCAAGAGCTAAAAGGGAAATATCAGAATTATATCCTTTTGAATTCAGACGTGGAGGTCACGCCAGAATGGGATTCACTATTGATCGCCTGGCTTGATTCTCAGCCGAAATATGCATCGGTCCAACCTAAGATTCTATCATACCAAAACCGTGACAGCTTTGACTATGCAGGAGCAGCCGGTGGTTTTTTGGATTCATTGGGTTACCCGTATTGCAGAGGTAGGATTTGGGAAACCATAGAAAAGGATCAAGGACAGTATAATCAGGATTTGGAGGTGGATTGGACCTCTGGAGCTTGTATGGCCATTCGGGCTGAACTCTTTTATGAAGCTGGGGGATTCGACTCCCAGTTTTTTGCCCACATGGAGGAGATTGATTTGTGCTGGAGATTAAGAACTGAAGGTTGGAAAATGGGATTCCATAGCCGATCCGTTGTTTACCACTTTGGCGGAGCGACACTTTCAAGAAGCAATCCGGGAAAGCTTCATTTGAATATTAGAAATAGTCTTTTGATGCTTCACAAAAATCTTCGAAGTGGATTCTGGAGTCGATTTGTGGTCAAAGCCTTTCTAGAATTTGTGGCAGCAATCAAATATAGAATGAGTGGGGATGCGGAGTCGGCAAGAGCAATCCAAAAAGGTTATTCTGATTTTTTAACTATGAGGGAGAAAGCGTCATCAACAAAAAAATCCGCTAAATCTAGTGGACCGGCTCGTATTATCTTTATGGATTATTTCTTGAGAGGCAAAAGGTCCTTTCTTGAACTTTAATCGAAAAGAACAGGATTATTCATTTTTCTGAAATACTTTCGGATTTTCATCATCATTGCCATGCTCACATACATGATCACTGGGCTACCGAAGGTGATGAAAGAAGCGTAAATGAAAAACAGTCGGATGCTATCAATGGGAAAATTAAACTTCTCTCCCAAACGGGAGCAAACCCCAAAAGCATGTTCTTCGAAGAATAGTTTAAGTTTTTCCATAATTGACTAATAATAGGTGGTTTTTGATAAAAAATCTAAAGGTTTATACTAAAGATTAATTATGAAAAGGACGATTTTGTTTTTCCTTATGTTTTTTTTCTTGCCTTTTATCCTACTGGCAAGTGCAAATTCAGTGCCCGATTACGAGTATTTGGAATCCACCGATTTACTCCCTTCAAAATTACAATATCACCGGGATACGGTCAAGTTTGAAATTTCAGGTGCGATACCAATAGTTTCAGTTTTGATACCCAGAAACCCAAAGTTGAAGTTAGAGTTTAGCCATGCCGACAGCAAAATAGATTTTGGTGAATTAGAACTGACAAAGACAGTTTCTGAATATACGTACAAAGAGAGCTTCGAAATTCCATACGAGCCATGGATGGAAAAGGCCTTATTGAAATTGCTATTCTTTCAAGGTAAGAAAGAAAGTAATGAGCCCTATGAAGTTAAGATTCTAGCCAGGGGAGTGGTTACTACTCCTCTCATGGCTAAGGTGGGAAATGTTCAACCCAACGAACCCATCCCTAATGTAGGGATGTATATTCCAACAGGACTTTTGGACGCAGATAAATCTCGTACGGAGACCTTTCAGTTTCTTTTCGATGCTGGATTCTCAGATTTTGAATCTGGTTATAAGACAAACCAATCTGAATTGGATGCTTTGCGTGAATTTTTGATTGCGAATCCATCAATTGAGTCATTTGAAATAACAGGCCTACAATCACCTGAGCAAAAGGAGGGAAGAAATAGTAGGTTGGGCTATGAGAGGGCCAATTCCCTTCAGTCCTTTCTCTTGAATAACAGCTATCTCCTTGATTCTTCAAAGATCACTTTAAAAAGCAGGTGGAATGATTGGTTTGATTTCAGACTACTCTTACGAGATTACGATAATCTCTCTACCGAGCAAAGGGATTCCTATTACGATATTTTGGTCAGTGGAGAGCCTTATGAGACACAAAGGGAGAAGCTGAGTCAGCTCAATGGATTCAGAAACGTGAGCCGAGACTTATACCCTAAGCTTCGGGCCGTGAAAGTGGAGTTGAAAGCGAAACCAATTGCTGGACTTAGCTCACAGCAAAATGAAATTCTTGAAAAAGTGCTATCAGGTGACATTTACAACTCTGAATTGACAGTGACTGATTGGGCATTAGCTGGTGAGACATCTCCAAGACTAAAAGACAAAGAAGCCATTTACGTAAAAATGACTGAGCTATTTCGGTCGGCCTTACCTTATAATAATCTTGCTGTTGTGAAAATGCGACAGGCTCAAAGGTCTCTGGATAGGGATGAAAAGGATTCACTTTTTTACAGAGCCATGGTTTTATTGCGTCAGGCAGAGAGGATTGAACCTAGTGCATATATTCTACATAACATTGGCCAGATTTTGGTTTTGCAAGGGGAGTATTGGGAGGCTTACAAAAAGCTTTCGGATGCCTCTGTACTCACACGACGGAGTGATTTCTTAAAAATCAATGAAAGCTTAAGGGGAGCTTTAGATATAATCCGAGGCGATTATAAACTGGCGACCCTAAGGTTTGAATATGAATATTCAGAACCCAAGGACTTTTTCAATAAAGGACTGGCATATTATATGGCTAAGGATTATGCCAAGGCTGTTGAGTTTTTTGAGGAATCGGTTCTCTCTGGTAGAAATTATGGATATGGTTTTTATGGTCTGGCATTAGTTGCCGCAGCTAGCAAGCAAGATGACATAGCCTTGTTAAATCTTGATAAGGCAATTAGTAGTAATGAGGTTATCTATCAAAAAGCACTTATTGATCCGGTTCTAGAAGATCTGCGACAGTCACAGGAATTTTTTGATCTCTTTAATGCCTCGCAAAAAAAATAAGCGGTGCTTAATTATGGTATTTTCAAGCCTTAGGACCATTTGTTAATGGTTTTTTTGTATTTGTCATCTTTTTCCAAAGATTCATCCGTCATTGTTCATTGATTAAGAATGAAGTATCAATTTCATTCTTAAAAAAATCCACTTTTTATCCCTTTTTGAATTTGATATTTGTTTCAGATTATTTAACATTGATAATTAAGAACATTAAAAAAACCCAAAATTTTAGCCTATGATCAAATCCCCTTAGTTGTTTTAATACTCAAAAAGCATCTATTGGATGCCTCAAACCTAAAAGGGTTTTCCCTGAATGTTGGTGAGTAATCACCTGGTTATAAGCGCAATAGAGTCCTAAATGTCGGACACATATCTATTGCAATTATTTTGAGAACAATCGCAAACGATTGCATGAAATTAATTACAACAAGTATTTGACATTAACTTGTTACTCAATCTATCTATTCTATGAAAAACGTTTACAAACTGCTAGGTGCATGTATCATGCTCTTAGTTTTCACCAGTTCTGCAACCTTTGCACAAAGGACAGTAACTGGTACAGTGATTGACGAGTACGACGTAGGACTTCCGGGGGTTTCTATCCTTGTGAAGGGTACTACTACGGGTACCGCCACTGACATTGATGGTAATTTCTCCCTCAATGTCCCAAATGATGACGCCGTGTTGGTGTTTTCATTTATTGGTTACACCTCGATCGAAGAAACGGTCGGTTCTAGGAGTGTAATCGATGTTAAAATGAATCCAGATGAGACAACGCTTACTGAGCTTGTCGTAACGGGTTATACAATTGACTCCAGAAGGGAGACCACAGGTGCGATTGCCACAGTGGATCCTAAGGATCTTACAGTAATTCCTACTGGTAACGTAGAGCAGACTCTTCAGGGTCGTGTTTCTGGTGTTACAGTAATTACTAACGGTCAGCCTGGTACTTCTTCTATTATTCGTGTAAGAGGTTTCGGTGCATTTGGAGGTAATGAGCCACTTTACATTGTAGATGGTGTTCCTGTTGGATCTACCGATTTTCTTAATCCAGATGATATAGAATCTACTACTGTATTGAAAGATGCAGCGGCTGCCTCTATTTATGGTGCTAGAGCTGCCAACGGTGTAATTGTATATACCACTAAGAGAGGTCGAAGAGGAAATCAGAAAATCCGAGTAGACTATAATGGTATGTTCGGTGTGACCACGCCTGGTGAAGGTTTGGACATGATGAACCCTCAAGACTTCGCAGACTTCACTTGGTTGGCAGAAACTAACCAAGCGAGAATTGATGGACGTGCTCCAGCTTATGGTCACCCGCAGTTTGGAACCGGAACTTCTCCAGTTCTACCATATTACATTAACGTAGGTGGTGAAGCAGGTGTTCCTGGACCATTTTCTCCAGAGAGAATTGAGCAGGAGAGAGCACTTTATAATATTGATCCTACTCAAGGACCTGTTTATCAGCTTGTAAGAGCTGCTACGGGAGAAGGTACAAATTGGTATGAGGCTTTAACTAGAAATGCTCCTTTGAATAGACACTCTATTGGATTGAACGGTGGTTCCGAGACTAGCCGATTCTACATTGGATTTGGTTTCCAAGAGCAAGCTGGTATTATGATCGTTAACGAATTCAAGAGATACTCTTTGAGAGCTAACTCTGAATTTGACGTAACTAAGAGATTTAGAATTGGTGAGAACTTCCAAGCGACTTACAGACAAGTTCTGGGTCAGCAAGGTGGTCAAGGTGGTGTAGGTGTATCTGACGATGAGAATGATATTCTTCAGGCTTTCAGAATGCCATCCATTATTCCAGTTTATGATGAATTCGGTGGTTATGGTGGTACTGCTGCTAGAGGATTTAACAATCCAAGAAACCCTGTTGCCAACAGAGATGGACAGAGAAACAATAGAAACTTTAATGCTAACATCTTTGGTAATATCTATGCTGAATATGACATCCTAGATGATTTGACTTTCAGAACTTCTATCGGTGGTCAGTACAATAACTCCTACTTCTGGGGTTATAGCAGACTTCAGTATGAGAACTCTGAGAACAACTCAGCATTTGGATATAATGAAGGTTCGAACTTTGTGTTCGGATGGACGTTCACAAACACTCTTTCTTGGAAGAGAACATTTGGTAAGCATGCTTTTGACGTAATTCTTGGTCAGGAAGCATTGAACACTGGAGCTGGTAGAGGTATTAGTGCTTCTGGTCAGAATCCATTCTCTACTGACCCTGACTTCGTAAATATTTCCAACTTACCAGTTTCTACTCGTCAGGTGAATTCATTCCTATTTAATGGTGTGAATTTCAATTCTTACTTCGCCCGTGTGAATTACACATTCAATGACAAGTACTTATTCAGTGGTGTAGTAAGACGAGATGGTTCATCTCGATTCGGTGAGAACAACAGATACGGTGTATTCCCTGCATTCTCTGCAGCTTGGAGAATTTCTTCTGAAGGATTCCTTTCAGGTGCTACCTGGATTGATGATTTGAAGATTCGAGGTGGTTGGGGACAAATGGGTAACTCAAACAATGTTGACCCTAACAACCAGTTCTCTCTATTCGGTGGATCTGTTTTTGCATCTTCTTTTGATATTAATGGTTCCAACTCTTCAGCTGAAATTGGTTTCAGAAGAACAAGAATTGGTAACCCTAATGCACAGTGGGAGACTGCTGTAACTACAAACGTTGGTTTTGACGGTACATTCTTCAATGGTCGTTTAGATGTAATCTTCGACTGGTGGAAAAAGGATACCGAAGACCTCCTTTTTGCAGTGCCAATTCCACAGACTGCAGGACCAAACGCGGCTCCACCAGCAGTTAACATTGGTGAGATGACAAATGAAGGTCTTGATCTTTTTGTTGCTACAAGAGGTAATCTTTCTAGTGATTTCACTTACCGAGTTGAACTTACTGCAAGTACTTTGAAGAATGAGATTGTTTCTCTTGCTCCAGGATTGAATGTGATTACATCTGTGAATCCAGCATTTAGAGGTATTCGTCCTATCAGAAACCAGGTGGGTGAGCCACTTTCTACTTTCTTCGGATATGATGTAGAAGGTCTATTCAGAGATCAGGAAGATGTAAACAGCCATGCTACTCAGGATGGTGCTGCTCCTGGTCGATTTAAGTTCAGAGATGTTGATGGCGATGGTGTTATTACTCCAGATGACAGAGTTGTTTTGGGTAATCCTATTCCTGACTTCACTGGTGGTTTGACTCTTGGATTTGGTTATAAAGGATTTGATCTTTCAGCTTACTTCTATACTTCTATCGGAAACGAAATTTGGAACCAGTCAAGATGGTTCACTGATTTCTTCCAGACGTTTGAAGGAGCAGCTATTTCTGAAAGATTGAAGCAAGCTTGGACTCCAGAGAATCCAAATGCTGAAATTCCTGTCGTTGAGAAGACATCTAACTTCTCTACGTCAAATGTTGAGAACTCTTTCTATGTAGAAGACGGATCTTATCTTAGATTGCAGAATATAACCTTAGGTTATAACCTGCCAGCTTCACTTCTTGAGAGATGGAAATTAGAGCGTTTCAGAGTATTTGCTTCTGCAAACAACCTATTCACTATCACAGGATATGAAGGTTTGGATCCAGCGGTTGGTGGTAACGCTGACTTAAGATTCGGTATCGATGTAGGTAACTATCCAGTAACTACAGGTTATACTTTCGGTGTAAATCTTAGCTTCTAAGAAACACCTGTTTAAAAATCGAGTTATATAAATTATAATTGATTATTGATGAATAATTTTAAAGTAAAAATCGGAGCGCTAATGACATCAGCAGTGATGTTTGTAGCAGTGAGTTGTAGCGATGATTTTCTTGAGGTGCCGCCAACGGGATTACTTTCCGAGGCGCAGCTTACTTCGCTAGCGGGTATTGATGCTTCGTTGATCGCAGCCTATTCTCAGGTTAACGGTAGAACGAACAGATTAGGGTCTCCATCCAATTGGGTGTGGGGAAGTATTAGAGGGGGTGAAGCCAATAAAGGTACTGACCCTGGAGATTTTAGTTCCATTAATCCAATTCAGAGATTTGAGATTAACTCTGCTTCTGGTAATGTTGGTGATAAGTGGAATGTATGTTATGAAGGTATTGCCAGAGCTAACAATGTTTTGAGACTTCTTTTGGATCCTCAGGATGATGTTACTGATGCCGATGTAATTCGACTATCATCTCAGGCTAGATTCCTTAGAGCACATTTCTATTTTGAGCTTAAGAAGGATTACAACGATACGCCATACGTGGATGAAAATGTAGATTATGGTAGTGGTCTTGAAGAGATCAAGAATGACCAAGATCTATATCCATTCATTGAAGCGGATCTTCAGTATGCGATTGATAACCTTCCTGAAACTCAAAGTCAGGTTGGACGTGTGAACTCTTGGGCAGCCAAGGCTTACATGGGCAAGGTGTTGCTTTACCAGGGTAAGTTTGGGCAGGCGAAAGCAATGTTCGATGATGTAATCGCGAACGGCGTGACTAGTAATGGGCTTAAGTACGGTTTAGTACCTTACTATGATGATATGTTCAGAGGTGCAAATGACAACCACCAGGAATCTGTGTGGGCTTATCAGTCTGCTGCTAATACTGGTTCTGTAGCGAATGCGAATCCAATGTTTGACTTGAACTTCCCATACAATACTGGTCCTTCCGGTCCAGGTAACTGTTGTGGTTTCTTCCAGCCTACATTTACTTTTGTGAATGCGTTTAGAACTGATTCTAATGGACTTCCATTACTTGACAAGTCTTACAATGATCCTGCAAATCAGGTGAAGAATGACCAAGGACTAGTTTCTGCGGATCCATTTGAGCCAGATGAGGGACCACTAGATCCAAGATTGGATCACACTGTGGGTAGAAGAGGAATTCCTTATTTGGATTGGCAAGATCATCCAGGTTTTGCTTGGATCAGAAATCAACCAAATGCAGGTCCATATTCTCCTAAGAAGTATGTATATCAGAGAGCTGAGCAAGGTTCTTTCCAAGATAATTCTTCTTGGACTCCAGGTTATACTGGAATTAACTTCATGATCATTCGTTTTGCAGATGTTCTTTTGATGGCTGCTGAAGCTGAAATCGAAGCTGGAACCCTTGAAAAAGCTCGTGAGTATACCAACATGGTTCGTGAGAGAGCAATGAACTCTAAGCTGATGAGGGAAGATGGTACAATGGCGGCTAACTATAACATCGGTCTTTATAATGATCCATGGACTGACGCTGCTGCAGCTAGAACTGCTGTTAGAATGGAGAGAATGCTAGAGCTTGGTATGGAAGGACATAGATTCTATGACCTAGTAAGATGGAACACTGCTCAAGAGGAACTTGACTTCTATTTCGCTCTTGATGGTCAAATCCTTTCTTCTGCTCTTGGTGGGGCTGCTTACACTGATAAGTACAAGTATGTGCCAATTCCACAAGATCAAATTGACCTAGTAGGTTCAGATATTTTGATTCAGAATCCTGGATTCTAAGATTCGATCTAACTATAGAAAAGAGGGCCATTGGCCCTCTTTTTTTTGCCTTTATGTGATTATTATTTTTTCAGTTTTATGCAATTCACTAATTTCAATTACCCAGAAAAGTAACTGATTCTAATGAAGAATAATCAAGCCCTATTGTCTGTATTGACATGTTTTGTGCTGTTTTCTTGTACAGATGAAAACACACTATTTGAGTTGAAATCACCAGAAAGCACAGGGATTTCATTTTCAAATGATATCGTGGAAAGTGACTCCTTTAATATCCTGACCGATGAATATATTTTCAATGGTGGTGGAGTATCTGTTGGGGATTTCAATCAAGATGGATTGCCTGATTTATTTTTTACTGGGAATCAGGTATCTAATGCGCTTTACCTTAATAGGGGTGAAATGAAGTTTGCGGATATCACTGATGACTCTGGTATTTCTTTCCCCCAAAAGTGGAATACTGGTTCAGTTGTTACGGATATTAATGGAGATGGACTCTTAGATATTTATGTGGCTTCTGCTATGAAAAAAGGAGCTGGCGAGCGCAATAATTTGATGCTTATTAATCAAGGCAACAACTCAGAGGGCATCCCTGTCTTTGCTGATCGAGCTGAGGAAATGGGTATTGCTGATTCGGGAAATGGGATGGGAGCTGCTTTTGTAGATTATGATTTAGATGGCGACTTAGATCTCTATGTCCTGAATAATGAGCAAAGCTCAATAACTCCGAGTAATTACAAGAATAAAATTACCGATGGATCTGCAATAAATAATGATGCCTTCTACAGAAATAATGGAGATGGAACCTTCACGGATGTGACCATTGAAGCGGGAATCACGATTGAAGGTTTTGGATTAGGATTACTAATAGCCGATTTGAATAATGATGGTTGGCCTGATATTCATGTTAGTAATGATTATGTTACCAATGATATTCTTTACATAAACAATCAAGACGGTACCTTTTCAAATAAGACTAAAGAAAGGCTAAGGCATCAAAGCCAATTTTCGATGGGTTCCGACATCGCTGATTTTAATAATGATGCCTTGCCCGACATCATTACCCTAGATATGCTAGGAGAGGATAACTATCGGAAGAAAACTACCATTGGTAAAAACATGTACCAAACGTACATCAGCAATGAGCAATTCGATTATGAATATCAATATGTGAGGAATATGCTCCATATGAATAATGGAGATGATTTACCTTTTAGCGAAGTTGGTTTACTGGCAAATGTGTATCAGACAGATTGGAGCTGGGCACCGTTATTTGCTGATGTTGACCATGACGGACTAAGAGATCTTTTGGTTACCAATGGTTTCCCAAGGGATATAACGGATAAAGATTTTGCGAACTATAGAGCAGATGTAGGTAACATCGCTACTGTGAGACAATTACTCGATTCTATCCCAATTGTTAAGATTCCAAATTATGCCTTCAAGAATACGGGTAATTTGAACTTTGACAATAAAGGTAAAGAGTGGGGATTGGATGTGCCTTCTTTTTCGAATGGCGCAGCTACTGTCGATTTGGACCTCGATGGAGATCTGGACTATGTAGTGAATAATATCAATGATCCGGCTTTCATATTTGAAAACAAACTAGAGTCGAATCGTTCTAATTACCTGCGGATAAAACTTCTTGGAACGAAGGAAAATCCCCAGGGATTAGGAGCTAAAATCTGGTTGAAAACGAATAAAGGAGAGACCCTATATCAAGAACAACAGGTAGTTAGAGGATATATGTCGTCCATCGATGAGGTATTACATTTTGGCTTAGCAGATTCAGTCTCAGTGGAAGAAATTCAAGTTCTGTGGCCTGATGGTAAAGGCCAGATTCTGAATGGAATTCAAAATAATCAGGTTTTAGAGATAAACTATGATGAAGCAAGTGCTGGCGGGCATGCTCCAAATTCTTTACACCAAAGTGAAAAGATATTTGAAGAAATGTCTGAGGCTTTGTCTTTGAATTATGTCCATGAGGAGGAAGATAAAGTGGATTATAACATCCAAAGAACACTTCCGCATAAGCTATCTCAATATGGGCCGGCACTTGCCGTCGGTGATTTAACTGGAGATGGACTTGAGGATTTGGTGATAGGTTCTTCTTCTGGCTTTCAGCCTAAGCTTTTTATTCAAAAAGAAGTAGGGTTTGAAGAAAGAGATCTGCTTCCAGAAGGACAGGCAATTTTCGAAGAGCAAGGAATTCTAATTTTTGATGTAGAAAATGATGGTGACAAGGACCTTTATTTAGTCAGTGGAAGCAATGAATTTGCTCCCGGATCTCCACAATACTTAGATAGGCTTTTCCTTAATGATGGATCTGGAAATTTCACTTTGAGCGAAGCTCTGCCTAATGTAAAAGCGAACGGAAGCGTTGTTAGAGGGGCTGATTACAATGGAGATGGTTTTGTGGACCTATTCATTGGTGGTAGGACTCCCGTTGCACAATATCCATTTCCTGATAATAGTTTTATTCTTAAGAATACGAATGGCGTGTTTGAAGATGTTACGGATCAAGTTTTCCCGGACCTTTCTTCTCTTGGTATGGTTGTAGATGCTACATGGACGGATTTTGATCAGGACGGAGATTCGGATTTGATTGTGGTGGGGGAATTAATGAAGATTTCGATTCTCCAGAACAATGGCGACAGCTTTGTCGAATTGCAAGAGACTGGTCTTGAAGGGTATTTAGGCTGGTGGAATTCCATTACCACTGCAGATATTGACCGTGACGGGGATACTGACTTTATAGTCGGCAATTTAGGGAGGAACAATTCTCATCGTCCTACAGCCGAAAGGCCAGTAAAAGTCTATGGAAAGGACTTCGACGCTAATGGAAGTATTGACCCAATTTCATTTGCGTATTACATCGACAGAACCGGAGAGTATAAGTCATTTCCAAGCCATTTCTGGGATGATTTGTATGGACAAAGTATTCTATTTCGAAGGAAATTTGAGAGATATAAGACTTATGCCTTGAGCACTGAAAATGACCTTTTCACCGCTGATGAACGTGAAGGGGCTTTGGTATTGACTGGTAATTACGATCAGTCAGTTTGGGTAGAAAATTTAGGCTCAGGGAAATTTGAGGTTCATCCCTTACCTACGGTAGCACAGATTGCACCTATGAATGGAATCGTAACCGATGATGTCAATCGGGATGGGAATGCTGACATTCTAGCTGTGGGTAACGATTATGGAAACGAGATATTTATCGGCCGATTAGATGCATCGGTTGGATGGGTTTTGCTTGGTGATGGAAATGGTAATTTCAATTCTGTTTCACCAAGGGAGAGCGGTTTTGTGGTTCCTGGTGATGCAAAGGCTTTGGTGAAGCTAAAATCGGATAGTTCCGAACTATTTATCGCGTCTCAAAATCGTGGTCCTTTGAAGGTTTATTCTGCTCCCGAAGACAATTCAGAATACATCTATCCGGAGCAAGACATAATGGCCATCGAGTTTTCACTAGGGGATGGAGGAAAAACCAGAGTTGAAACTACCTTAGGCTCTGGATTTATGTCACAAAGTACAAGAGCTGTCAAAGTTCCAAAAGGAGCTACTGATGCTACGCAAATAAAGTACAGCGGTGAGAAAGTACCTGTTCACCTTTAGAAAAGTCTATTATCCATAAAGGTTTTCTGGGTCAGCATCACATATTTCCTTGATAAGCTCGGCGACTTTATCGGTAACAGCTTCGAAGTATTGAGCTCCTTTCATGCCAGTGGCTTTGCTAGGATCGCCGATGCCTGTGTCTGCGCTTACTTGAGACCACTTTCTTTCTGCCCAGGCCCACTTCTCGCGTACTCCGGAAATCTTTGATTTTTTCTCGGCTCCATCTCCTGCCTCGGATAATGGTAATACAAGCTCGGGAAAGAGGTGTAGTATTAGTGAGGTCTCCATTTCTTCAGCGTGATCCCCATCATTTTCAAAGAATTTGGATTTATCCAAGGCCTGAAACCAGTTACATGTAAAGAGAGACATTTCTGGAAACTTGAGTCCAAGCTCTCTCAGAGCCGTTTTAAAATCATTCCCTCCATGACTGTTAAGAATAAGGAATTTCTTCACTCCTTGGCGATTTAAAACCTCTAGAATATCCTTGAGAAAAAGGAATTGAGTGCTGGGATTCATGTTAATATCCAGGTAGATATCGGATTGTCCAGTATTCACTCCAAAAGGTATGGTTGGCAGGATGGTTACATTCGCTCCCCCTTCCCATGCTTTGCGTCCAGCTTCAGCTCCTATTTCATCCGCTTCATAGACGTCGGTTCCATATGGGAGGTGATAATTGTGCGCCTCAGTGGCTCCCCACGGTAAGACGGCTAAATCAAATCGATGGGTTTTTAGTGTTTTCCAATTGGATTCTTTCAGTAAATAAGGACGCATAATCTTTAATTTCTAGGATAAGACTATTTTAGAGAGAATTTTTATCCCTAACCCTGAAAATAGTCTTTATGAGTCATAGAAGAAAATTCCTTAAACAGTCTCTTATTGGAAGTGCAGCCTTATTCCCTGGAGTGGTACAGGCAGATATTCTTTCTGAAAGGAAAAGTCTCAACGCAAAGAAACCACTTATTCTTTCTACCTGGAACCATGGAGTTCCTGCGAATGCTACCGCTATTGAAACATTGTCATCTGGGGGTTCGATTGTGGATGCTGTAGAAAAAGGTGTGATGACCACCGAATTAGATCTGGACAATCTTTCCGTCGGTTTACAGGGTTTACCTGATCGCGAAGGTATAGTGACTTTGGATGCCTCAATTATGAAGGGTAATGGGGAGTGCGGATCAGTTGCCTTTTTGAGACAGATCAAACATCCTATTTCATTGGCGAGAAAGGTAATGGAAGACACGCCACATGTGATGTTGGCAGGAGAGGGGGCGAGACAGTTTGCGATCGCCCAGGGGTTTCCCTTAGAAAAAGAGGAGCTTTCGCCCAAAGCTAAGGAAGCTTATGAAGAATGGAGAAAGACCAGTAAATACAAACCGATCATCAATATCGAAAACCATGATACCATTGGTATGATCGGTATTGACGAGAATGGGAAAATGGCGGGTAGCTGTACTACCAGTGGACTAGCTTACAAAATGCATGGTAGAGTGGGTGATAGCCCAATTATTGGAGCAGGACTTTACGTTGACGATGAAGTTGGAGCTGCGACTGCTACAGGTTTAGGAGAGACAATCATTCGAATTTGTGGCAGCTTTTTAATTGTGGAATTGATGAGACAGGGAAGGAGCCCACAAGAAGCTTGTGAAGAGACAGTGAGAAGACTTGTTGCCAAAAGTCCTAATTCTAAAGAGATCCAAGCTGGTTTTCTCGCTGTAAACAAAGATGGAGAAATGGGGGCTTTCGCTGTTCAACCAGGATTTAATTTTGCCCTTGGGGATATGTCCAGCAATGAATTGATTGATTCAAAAAGTTACTTCTAAAATGGGGAGATTTTTACTTGAAGCTCCGGTGTTTAATTTGACAGCAGCCATTGAAGCCGCAGATTATGGAGTTGACCGGATAGAGCTATGCGCCAATTTTCCAGAAGGAGGAGAAACTCCAAGTCCGGGGCTATTAAGTTTTTTGAAGAAGGAAATTGATATTCCTGTTTTTGTAATGATCCGTCCAAGAGGGGGTAATTTCTGTTATTCTGAGAAGGAAATTTCCGTCATGCGCGAGGATATCAAGGTCCTTCGAGATCATGGTGCAGATGGTTTTGTCTTTGGAGTGTTGAATGAACTTGGCGAAGTGAATACAGGAGGGTGCGAGGTGTTAATTCGAGCTGCTGAAGGAATGCCATGCACTTTTCATAGGGCCTTTGATGCCTCGTCAAAATTTGAAGAATCTCTTTATTCCATAATTGACTTGGGTTTTGATAGGGTATTGACTTCGGGACAGAAAAATACGGTCTCTGATGGATTAGAAAATATAAAGAGGCTCTTAGAAATAGCGGAGGATAAAATAGTAATCATGCCTGGTGGTGGCTCCAAATCAGAGCATGTGAATGAATTGCGGAACTTTAAGAACTTTTCTGAAATCCATGCATCCTGCAAAGCTTGGAAGCCTTCGGCTAATCAATTCATCAGCTCTGAGGTCAAATTTTCTGATGATCCCAGGAATTTTAGTCATTACCTCGGAGTGGATTCTGATCTCGTTCAGGAGTTCAGGGACCAATTCGAATTGAAATAATTTTTTTTTTCTTTCCGAAGGTGATTTATGTGAAGTTTCCAAACCAAACTTTATTTCCCATGTATTAAATTATTGTTTTTATATTCCGAAATACATTTAAATTTGATTAAATATTTGGAATCGGTAGATTTTTTCCTTATTATATTCTTTCCCCTAAATCCCAAAAAGCCATGGTAAAGAGTTTTCAGGGCGTAAGAGTCGCCACTCCCAAGAAGCAGCCTGTCGAGCATCTGACGGTTAGAGATCATATGACTAAGAGGTTGACCACATTCAAGCCAGAAGACAGTTTGGATCAGGTTCTTGAAGTATTAGCAAAGAAGAAGATTTCCGGTGCGCCGGTATTAGATGAATCTGGTGCTCTCGTTGGGATTATTTCAGAAGTAGATTGCCTAAAGGAGATTATTAAGGGAAAATATACCAATACCCCTAAGTTTCCATCCAAGGTTGCTGATCATATGACTAAGAATGTGATTACCCTTCCACCTGAGTTATCTTTGTTTGATGCAGCTGGTAAGTTTTTAGAACTGAAGATTCGTCGTTTCCCAGTGGTTCAAAATGGACAACTTTTAGGTCAAATTAGCTTGAGTGATTTAATTAGGGCTTTCCCTAAATTAAAACAAACTACCTGGTAAATTTTAGCTTGACTTTTCTAAAGCCTGGTTAATGTCTGAAATAATATCCTCTGGATGCTCTAGTCCTACTGATACACGGACCAATCCATCAACAATTCCAACTCGAGCCCTTTCTTCAGAAGACAATTTGCTATGAGTTGTACTAGCTGGATGAGTTATTATGCTCCTGCTATCTCCAAGGTTCGCGGTTAAAGAAATCATATTCAGATGATCCAAAAATCTTTTGGTTCTTTCTAACCCACCCTTTAAGGTGAGAGTGAGAATTCCGCCCCCAAGCTTCATTTGCTTCCTTGCGATTTCATATTTCGGATGGGAATTTAGAAATGGATATTTCACTGTTTCCAAATCTGAGTTATTCTCAAAATACTGGGCGATTTTTAGCGCGCTATCACAATGTCTATCCATTCGTATGGCTAGTGTTTCCATACTCTTGGATAAGATCCATGCGTTAAAAGGGGAAATAGCGGGCCCAGTGTGTCTGGCAAAGAATTGTACATCCTTTATCAGATCTTTTCTACCAAGGATTAATCCTCCCAATACCCGACCCTGACCATCGATATATTTTGTTGCACTATGGGTGACGATATCAGCTCCCCATTTGGCTGGTTGTTGCAAATATGGAGTAGCAAAGCAATTATCCACCACAAAGATTAAGTCATGATCTCTGGCAAATTGCCCAGCCCTTTCAAGGTCGATAATCTCCAATCCTGGATTCGAGGGAGTCTCGATAAAAAGCATCTTAGTATTTTTCTGAACCAGAGAACCCCAATTTTCAAAATCGGAAATATCACCATATGAAGTGGTTATTCCCCACTTTGGGAATACTCTTGTGAGGAGCTGATGGGTCGAACCAAAAAGTGATCTTGAAGCAATGATATGATCGCCGCTTTCAAGCAAGGATGCGATTGATCCAAACATGGCAGCCATTCCTGAGGCGGTTGCTATTCCGTCTTCCGTTCCTTCCGCTTCGCAAAGCTTCTGAATAAGATCAGTAGAATTAGGGTTGGCATATCGGGAATAAATATTCCCCTCAATTTCATCTGCAAATGTCGCTCTTGCTTCCTCAGCACTATCAAAAGTGAAACTGGAGGTAAGATACAGGGCAGATGAATGTTCTTTTTGATTGGATTGGGAGTGATTGATGCGAATAGCATCCGTTTCGAAGTTCTTGCTCATGTTATTATTCTTATGACATGAGTTAAAAAGAATTTCTCCGATAAAAAGAATTATAAGAATCCGCTGGAATGCTGACTGTTTATAGTTCCCTTATTGGGTAGGATTTGGCACCTTTCAGGTCTGATGGTTGCCAGAGGGTCAAAGAGCCTAATCTCTCACCTCTTCTTTATAAATCGATGTCTTGGCTGTAAAGAAAATTGGAATACAGCTTTTTTCCAAAAAGTATTTCTTAATTGTTGTACTTGTTCATGGTTTCCTGGATTCCAGCAGTACAGAATGAGTAAATCATGTCGATTGCACGATCCATGATAGTCGGGAGAACCGCAAACTCATCCTCTGTAAATTTCCCAAGAACATAATCTATTTGCCGTCCTTTGGGGAAGTCATTACCTATTCCCATTCTAAGTCTGGGGTAGTTGCTACCACCAGTTAGCATTTCAATATTTTTCAAGCCATTATGACCTGCGGCACTTCCTTTGGCTCGCATTCTTAATGATTCGAAAGGCAAAGCCACTTCATCAACTACTACAAGTGTGTTCTCTTTTGGAACTTTAAGCTCTTTCATCCAATAGTTCATGGCCTTCCCACTTAGGTTCATGTATGTGGTTGGCTTTATGAGATGAATCTTCCGTCCTTTGAATTTGAATTCGGAAGTGAAAGCAAGCCTATTGCTTTGCCACTGACAATCTTGAGCATCAGCCAACCTATCAAGAGTTAGAAACCCGATATTATGCCGAGTGAGTTCATACTCAGGACCAATGTTCCCTAAACCGATAATGAGGTATTTCATAAGTGAGTCTCAGGGTTATGAAGGTAAAAAAAAAATCCTGCCAGGTGAATGACAGGATTTAATGGAATGAATTCTGATATTATTCTTCTGCAGCTGCTTCTTCCTCTTCTTCCTCATCTTCGCCAGCTCCTTTTCCTCTAAGTGCTCTTGGAATTCCAACAGTCACTAAAGAAACTCTTGAGCTAGTAAGGATTTCAAAACCTTCAGCCTTTACTTCTCCTACCTTGAAAGACTTACCAAGGTCCAGATTAGAGATGTCAATTGTGATGAAATCAGGAAGGTTCTCAGCGATACCTTTTACCTGAATAGTTCTGTTCTTCATTTCAAGCTTACCACCTTTGGCAATACCTGGAGAACGACCTTCAACTCTGACAGGAATGTCAAACTTGATTGGCTTTTCATTGGTGTAGGCAAGGAAGTCAGCGTGAAGAAGAACTTCACTCACTGGGTGGAACTGAGTGTCCTTCAAAACAGCCTTGATTTCTTCACCCTCGATGTTCAACTTTACCAGGTGTACATCTGGAGTATAAATCAATGGCTTGAAAAGGATAGCTGGAGCATAGAAATGAATTTGCTCTTTGATCCCAGGACCATAAACTACACAGGGAACATTGCCGCTATCTCTGATTTCAGAAAGTGAAGCACTGTCGAGATTTGCTCTTTTAAACCCTATAATCTCAAGTGTTTTCATAAGAATTTATTTTAATTGGTTTTATATAAATAAAGAACTGATGGAAGTATTTCCAGTGACAGCATGAATTGCTTTTGCAAACAACTCAGCTACCGTCAGCACTTTGATTTTCTCAGATTGTCTTTTCAATGGTATGGTATCCGTGATTACCAGCTCCTCGAGCATCGAATTCTCAATATTCTCATAAGCTTTACCGGAAAGAACTCCATGGGTAGTTATAGCCCTTACAGAAGTTGCTCCTTTTTCTTTTAGGAGTTCAGCAGCTTTGCAAAGCGTACCTGCTGTATCAACCAGGTCATCAACTAAAACAACATCCTTTCCTTCTACATCACCGATTACCTGCATTGAGGCAACTTCGTTGGCTCTTTTTCTGTGCTTATCACAGACCACCATATCTACTTCGAAACGCTTGGCATAAGCTCTGGCTCTAGCTACTCCACCAACATCTGGAGATGCGAAAATCAGATTCTTAAGGTTCAGCCTTTCCAAATAGGGCACAAAGATAGCTGATCCATTTAAATGATCCAATGGTATATCGAAGAATCCCTGAATTTGTCCAGCGTGCAGATCGCAAGTCATAATTCTGTCTGCACCTGCTGAGGTAAGCATATTCGCGATCAGCTTGGCTGCGATGGAGACTCTTGGTCGGTCTTTTCTATCTTGTCTGGCATATCCATAATAAGGAATCACTGCGCAAACTTTGTATGCACTTGCTCTGCGTGCCGCATCGATCATTAAACAAAGCTCCAAAAGATTGTCAGAAGAAGGGTTCGTGCTTTGAATAAGAAACACAGTACTACCTCGAATAGACTCATTATAGCTTGGAGACATTTCGCCATCACTGAACTTTGATAGGGTCAGGTCACCTAGTTTTTTTCCGTATTGTTTGGCAATTTTTTCAGCCAGATACTTACTGTTTTGGCCTGAGAATATTTTTACTTCTGACATGTGTTGGAGATTAACAGGAGTTTTTTTGGAGATCAAGCTCAAAAGTACAAATTTTTAAGAGTAGGAGGTAGTCAATTGATGGGATTCCAAATTTTATTTTGCCATCTCTTTTTCGTTTAAATACTTCAGTCCCTGATTCAGAATTCGTATCTTATTTCTTTAATATTTTTTATATGAGTAGTGATAAAAAAGTTAAGCTGTCTCTTAAAATTTCCTCTGAAGATGGTTCCCCAATTAAAGTCGATTCGATTGAAATAAATGGTCAGCCATTTATAATCTCAGGTTCGACCATTGATTCTAATTCAAATCAAGCTGAGGTAGTTGAAGCTAGTGCAACCATCGCAGCTGCGAGTATCGCAGTCGATGAGGAGCCTCAAGTTGATAGACCTCAGCAGATCACTTCTAATCCTGTAGAAGTTTCTGATGAATTTGATTCTCTTGAAAAGTTTGGTGGCAAGGCATTCTATAAACCGTTCTGGGGTCAATTGTCATATGAAAAGATTGACGCTGGAAGGTCGAGGGTTTCATATCAAGGATCAGAAGACATTTTTAATGAAGACTACGTGGGTTGTTGGTTGGAGCCGTCCCGAATTCATAAATGTTCATCTGAGTTCCCTAGCTCAGGTAGAAATTATTTCCCTAATGCAAATGCTGTAGTCTATTCGAGAGTGGTCGAAGTTATTGATGGGAAAAACCTGATTGTTGATTTTCCCTATAACGGGCTTAATTCAGAAGCACCATCTAAGATTATGGATCAGGATGGGATTTTCTTTTTTGACAACAAGTTTGCCCTTGAATCTTGGTCTAAATCTTCAAACAGAAAAGATACTCTTTACGCGGATTCAGGGAAGGTTTATGCCGTTCTTGGAATGCCTAAAATCGAGGTCTCTCCAGATTCTACGATGAACTTCACAAGCCCTGATGGTGGAGAGCCCCCAGCAATTCATTGCATGTGGTCAGATGCATTCAATGGAGATTCTAATGGAAGAGGTTTGGAGCCAGCTGGGAGCTTTGCTGAAACTTTTGGAAGTAATGGGACCTTATTTCATCTCCCGGATTCTGGTCGTGTTGATATTGATTTTTCCTGGCAGTTTATTCCTGCAACCTATACCCAAAAAGTCGTTCAATACGGCAGCCCAACTGGAACTATTTTCTCTGATTCATCTGCTGACTCAAGCCAACACGGATTAAAGCGATTTTGCAATTTTGATCAATTTCGAATAAGAGATCAAATGCAATCTGCACTAGGTTTCGTAAGACCTGGGGTTTCCTTTGGAATGCCAAATCAAGGGTATTGTAATGGAGGTGGAAAACACAATGGACTCGAAATCACCGAACCTTGTATTTATCGCTTCGAAGGAGACTGGCTGAGTAAAAATCCAAACAATATGAAAGCTCGAACAAGCGGAGGGTTGAGGGTTGAATGGGTTGGGCATTCAAAAACACGGCGAGGGAAATTCATAGAAATGGAATCATTGAAGCCTAGTAGATTCGATGATCTGGAAATGAAAATGGTTTCTAGGAATAGAGTCCAGGTCTCATCTCCATACTTCACCTGGCATCATTTGGCTTCCCAGGAGTGGACCGGTGGGACTAGCACAGGTAGCGAGTTGACTCACATAATCATTGCTGGTTATAAAATAGGACTGAATTCTAATGGAGATTTTTGGTTAGTAAATGGTGATAATGATCTTTCTGGACGTGGATTCACAGGAGATGAGATTAACCTCTTCGATAAAATTCCTAAAAAAGGAGATTCTATATCTCAGAATCTACAGGACATTTCAAGAAATAATTTGATAGGGAAATCTGATGATAAGACTTTCGAAATTTGGGGCTATGCAATTCAAAAGGGTGACCAATTTACTTTCAATGGAAGAACCTTTACAGTCGAGAAGACCTCTAGAAAATGGAAAAATTGGAAGCAGTTTTCAGCCCAATATAGTGTTCCTAACCCTCGAATGAACAGAACAGATAGGAGGATAACCTATACTGAGGTGACCCTTAATCAAGGAATAACTGAGGGACTTGGTCAAATTAATTTTCAGGTTTCAAAATCAAATCTAGAGGCACTTTTAGATGGCAAATTCAGAAAGGGTTGTTCAGCCCTTTGGGACCAAGGAAATAACTCTGCTGGTCATTTGATGTACACGGATTACAATGTGAATCTCGTAATGGAAAATGTGGATATTCATGGGCTTATCCGAAGCACGGCTAGACCCTTATTTGCAGAGACGACAAAAGCCATTAGTGGTTCTGTATCATCTATCCCTGTAGGAAGGTTAGGTTCTAAGATTTGGGGTAAAGGTCACCGTTTACAGCTTCTGGACCCTGAAAATGGTAAAGTTCAAGAAGTTGAGCTAAGTAACTCATTTAACGGGAATCCCGGTTCGGTGCAAATTAAAACTGTAGACCTAAACCACAGTTTTCCGGAGAAATCTATTTTAGTCGCCTTGTACTCCTTGCCGAGCGAAGCCAGATTTGAAAATACCTTCTTTGTCGAGGAAAATGGAGAACCTAGCTATTCACAAAGAATAGATTATCGACCACAGGGCCTTAGGATTAGACAGTTAATTACAGGTCAAGACAAGCACAGATTGAAAATAATAGGGGGTAGGATCAGTTGGTACAGTAATCTCGATAATCGGTTTGAACCTGAGATAGAATTTAGTGATTTCCCTCATTTGGTCAGCCCGACTTCAGCAGTCCCAGTTATTTTGAATCCAATTTTTAAGGATGGCAAAGGGGCAAAGTTTGGTTTTCAAAGGAAGGAAAATGGAAAGCAAGAGATCTTTATTCCAAGCAGGGTAGTTGTGCGAGATGGGTTTGAAGTGAATCTTAATAATTCAGTTCTAGGTTCAGATCTTACCTTGGAAGGGAATGGTAAATTCTCAGTGGATAATCTTAAGACAGGAAATTTTGTTATTAATGGTCAAGCGCAGACCTATGGATACAACTTGAAATTTCAAGAGAGATTTGTGAAGACCAAAGATTTGACCGTCCAAGGGAAAAATGGGAAGGCTGGTCTAATCATTGAATCGCCTTTTAAGATTGGTGATTTTAAGCTTCAGCTTGACAACTGGGAATTGTTTCCTGGGATCTTCAATGCTGGGGGCTTCCAGACTAGACAGAATAAAAAGGATCCCGATTACGGGAAATTTGTTAAAATTGTTAGGTCTTAATCCCGGAACCATTCTTCTGAGTATTTCTGCGATTAAAGAATTCGAATTACTTTCTTTCGAAAATTGCCCTATTTTCCAAATCTAATTATTAATACCTCTTAATATGAATAAGAAATGGCTATTAATCGCAGCTAGTTTCCTGCTGCCCATCACCCTTTTTGCTCAAAATGTCCCAAGCCCTAAATCTCACTTTGGTTTTGAGATAGGGGACGATTATAAACTGGCTAACTACACTGAAACTGAAGCTTACTTTGAAAAAGTGGCTGCAGCTAGTGATAGAGTGGAACTAGTTAGTATAGGTAAAACGGAATTTGGGAGAGAACAACCTATGATGATTGTCTCCTCTCCAGAAAATCTTGCAAATGCTGAGAGGTTTAGGGAAATCTCCCAATCCTTGGGAAGAGCTAATTTGTCACGACAGGAGGCAGAGGAGCTTATTTCGGAAGGTAAACCTGTTGTGTGGATTGATGGAGGGCTGCATGCTAATGAGGTTCTTAGTGCACATCAGCTTATTCAGACTCTTTATGAGCTTGCCACTAAGGATGATGAGGAAACCCTAAAGATTCTTGATGAAGTGATAATCCTACTTGTTCATGCTAATCCAGATGGTCAGGAAATTATGTCCGACTGGTATATGAGAAAAGAGAATGAAAAGGAAAGAGATCAAAATATTCCGGTTCTTTATCAGAAGTATGTTGGGCATGATAATAATCGGGACTTTTACATGAATAATATGGCTGAGGCCATCAATATGTCAAGAATCCAATACATCGAATGGATTCCTCAGATCATATTTAATCATCATCAGACATCCCCTGCAGGAACAGTGGTAGCAGGACCTCCTTACAGAGATCCGTTTAACCATGTGTTGGACCCAATGATTATTACTAGTCTGGACGCTGTAGGTGCATCTATGATCAATAGGCTAAATCAAGAAAATCGTCCAGGTTATACTCGTCTCGGTGGTTCACCATATTCAACCTGGTGGAATGGTGGATTAAGAACTACTCCTTATTACCATAATATAATCGGGATTTTGACAGAAATGACGGGGAATCCAACCCCCATGAAAATCCCTTTGGTTCCTGATCGATTGATACCGGATAATGATAATCCTTATCCTATTGCTCCTCAGGATTGGCACTTTAAGCAATCCATCGATTACTCGGTATCCCTCAATTATGCTGTTTTAAACCATGCCGTAAGGAATGGTGATGACCTACTCAGGAATATTTACATCATGGGGAGAAGATCGATTGACAAAGGCGAAACAGACAGTTGGACACTTTATCCCAAAAACGTGGAGGCGATAAAGGCAAAGTATGAAGCATCAAAGGACAAAGCCTCAAGCCAAACCCAAGGTTTCACCAGAGGTCTTCCTCCTCAATTTTATGACAGTGTTTACACCGACCCAGCCAGAAGAGATCCCCGAGGTTTTGTGATTCCGTCTGACCAAAAGGACTTTCCGACTGCGCTCAAGTTTTTGAATGCATTGATTAAATCTGGAATTCAGGTTCATAGGGCAACATCTGATTTTGAGCTAGAGGGGAAAGACTATCCATCGGGATCTTATGTGGTTAAAGCCGCACAAGCCTTCCGACCTCATATCTTGGATATGTTTGAAGCGCAAAATCATCCAAATGACTTCTTATACCCAGGAGGTCCTCCAGTAAGGCCATACGATGCTGCCGGATGGACTTTAGCCTTCCAAATGGCCGTTGAGTTTGATCGAGTAATGGAAGCCGTAGAAGGGCCTTTTGAAGCCATTCCTTATGGACAATTATTGGAGCCTGACTCCAAAGAACTAGAACAGGGCTCAGGATACATTGTGAATGTAGCCGAGAACAACTCTTTCATTGCGATCAATGAATTATTGAAAGCGGGCATAGAAGTGAATCAACTAACTGAAGAATGGAATGGCCATAGTGAGGGTTCTTATTTTGTAAAAGCTGATGGTTCAGATCTGCTAGCCACGGCGGCATCTGATTTTGGGGTTTACCCAGCTCCAGTCAACGGACAGCCTAGTAATATGAAGAGCCTTTTAGCTGCGAGAATAGGGTTATATGACTATTACGGAGGGTCCATGCCATCTGGCTGGGTTCGCTGGATGTTAGAGCAGTTCCATTATGATTTTGATTTAGTATTTCCTCGCGAGATCGATGAAGGGAATTTGAATGAAAAGTATGATGTGATTCTTTTTATAGGGCCTGGAATTCCACAGCTTTCTGGTGGTCGTTCGCGATACTCAAGGGCTCAGCCAAATGCTTCTGAAATTGATGAAAAGTATCATCATATGCTTGGGAGATTTACTAAGGATAAATCGATTCCGAAACTAAGGGAGTTTATTGAGGGCGGCGGCCGAGTAGTTTCTGTTGGCTCTGCTTCAGCTTTGGCTTACCACTTTGATCTACCTGTTGAAAATGCTTTAGTGGATATGGATTCTCAAGGTAAGACAAGGCCTTTGAGTGGCGAGAAATACTACATTCCCGGATCTGTTTTGGAAATGTATGTAGATCAGGATCATCCATCTAATTATGGTATGGATGCCAAAGCCAATATTCTTTTCAATCGAAGTCCTGTTTTTGAATTGGCTCCGAGTGCTGCCAGTGAAGGTGTAAGACCTATTGCGTGGTTTGGTGAAGAGTCACCTCTGAAGAGTGGTTGGGCTTTTGGTGAATCTTACCTTAAAAATGGAGTTACTGCCATTGAAGCGGATATGGGAGAGGGAAAATTCTACGCATATACTCCTGAGATCACGTTCCGCGCCCAGTCTCATGGGACTTTTAAAATGCTATTTAATCACCTGTACAAATAAAAAAAATAGCCCTGACCAAATTATCGCCTTTAAGTGGCGAACACGTGGTCAGGGCTTTTTTGGTCTATTACTCGCTGAATTTATCTTTCAGATAGCTCAACGCCATACTATACGCTTCCTCTGAAGCGGCAGGGTCATGTCGCGGATTGCTAGGATTAGCAAAGCCATGAGCTGCGTCAAAAATCTTATACTCCAAATCTTTTCCGGCAGCTTCCATATTTGAAGCAAATGTTTCGATGATTTCTTTTGAAATGTATTGCTCTGTGGCAAAAAGCCCCAATACATCTGAACTCAATGTCTTCAACATGTCCACATCTTGAACTGGCATTCCATAATACATGACTGAGCCAATATTTTGCTCTCCCGTAATCAATGCAGATTTCAAGGACCATCCTCCTCCGAAACACCAGCCAACATTCGCTATCATGGCATCGCTTCCTGCAAACTCTTGAGCCCCCTTCACGATGGACTGCAATCTTTCTTCGCTTGCTGATCTCATAAATTGCCCCGCCTCTTGAGAGTCTGTAGTGACTTTGCCATCATACATGTCTAGCGCGATCACATTCACATTTCCTCCTAAATCTTTGTAGAAAATGTCGGCTTGCCGTTTGATTTGGTCATTTAGACCCCACCATTCCTGATAGACAAAGAGCCATTTGTTTGATGATTTATTAGAGGCTTCGATTAAATATCCGGATGCTTTTTTACCATCTGGAGTATCGAAATCAATCATATTTCCCTCAGCTTCGTAATTAATTATTTCAGGGGAAGGGTGAAACTTGATGAATTCAGGGTCATCAATGAACTGCTCCATTCCCGGTCCGAAATCATGACAAATAGTAATTTCATCGAAAGGGTCAGTTGTGGTTGTTTCTATTTTTTCTGAATCGAAATAGATAAAAAATAGAATTAAAGAAAAGATCAAAGCTTTCATTTTGGTGGTGTTTTGATGATATATTTAGTATAACTGAGGATCATACTCTAAGTTTAATGTAGTCATATTTTATGGAAGCTTATCTTCATTACGTTCGGGCAGAATTAAACATCTGGCTCTTCCAGATGCGCCGGCCGCCTGGATGGATGAATCGTATGACCAGGAGTGTTCAGAAAGGGATCAATGATTTGCTTCCGGAAAAGATGCATCAAGTGGTTACGGCTGCTATTGAAAACATGGTGAAAGCTGTGATGACAGGTTCTTCATGGATATTACCCAAATGGGACCCTAATCTTTCACTTCGGGTCAGGGAAATGAAAGTACGGCAGAGGATAAAATGGTATAGAAATACTGCCAGTGCTGAAGGTGCAGTTACCGGGGCTGGAGGAATACTTCTTGGCTTTGCGGACTTCCCAGCCTTCTTGACCATTAAGATGAAGATGTTATTTGATATTGCTGCCTTGTATGGGGCGGACCTTAGCCAAAAGAAAGAGAGGTTATTCCTGCTTTATATTTTCCAATTGACATTTTCTTCTCAAGAGAGGAAGAATGACTTGATCGGTTTAATGGAGAAATGGGATGAATTTGAGCCTGATCTTCCAGATAACTTGAATGAGTTCGATTGGAAAACTTTCCAGCTGGATTACCGGGATTACATTGATTTGGCAAAGCTTGCTCAGCTGATTCCATTAGTTGGTGCTGGAGTAGGGGCGCTAGCTAACTACAAGCTTACAGAACAGCTCGGAAAAAATGCGATGAATTGCTATCGTCTCAGGTTAAGGCAACAAAAAAGTCCCGATGAAATACCGGGACTTTGAGTTGGTCTACTAGGGCTCGAACCTAGACTCTTCTGAACCAAAATCAGACGTGTTGCCAGTTACACCATAGACCATTTTGAAGGAATCCGATATGGATTTCCTTTAAAGTTTGACAAAGGTAGAGGCTTAGATTTTCTTTTCCAAACGTGTTAATTAAATTTTATTTTCAGTCAAAAAGTTCCTCCTTTTGGGAATAACACTGAGCTCAATTTTTAGCTAAAATCGGGAATAACGAATTTTCATTTTTCTTCGCAATCGATTGAGAATTAGCTTTGTATTAAATTTTTTCAAGGGTTTAGTGAAAATTTGAAAATATTTTTCACATTTGCTGCAAATCAATCAAACCAACTAAACTTAGATTAAAATGGAAGTACTTAAAATGGAAAAGACGGTTGCTGAGGCAATCAAGAAACTTGACAAATTGAAAGCTGGTGATTCTCTTGCAGCAGAATTGTCTTGGTGCTGGGTGAGTTATAAAAATGATAACAATCCAGAAGGAGTAATCGAAAAGACTGAAAAAGCTCTTGAGGTTCTAAAGGCAGAAAAAGAGAAGAATGCCAGAGCGGTTTCTAAAAAGCTAATTGCTGATTTGGAGAAAGCGCTTAACTAATTGCAATCTAAATCATAAAAAAAAGCCCTGAATTTAAAATTCAGGGCTTTTTCATTTATATCAATTCAGATTACTCTGCTGAAACTACAAAGTTTACGTGAGTCTTTACTTCTCTGTGAAGATCAACCTCAGCAGCGAATTCTCCGGCGCCATCTACAGGCACGTTGATAGAGATTTTCTTTCTGTCGATGTCGAATCCTTTTTCAGAAAGAGCATCAGCAATCTGTAGTGTAGTCACTTTACCGAAAATCTTACCTGAATCACCAATCTTAGCTTTGATATCTAATGTCAAAGCCTCAAGAGCGGCAGCAGTAGTTTCTGCTTCAGTCTTGATTTTTTCTGCTTTGTGAGCAGCCTGCTTGATGTTTTCAGCAAGAATTTTCTTGTTTGAACCAGTGGCTAAAACTGCAAATCCCTGTGGGATAAGATAGTTTCTTCCGTAACCTGGCTTCACTTCCACCAAGTCATTTTTATATCCTAGACCTTTAATGTCTGTTTTTAAGATAATTTCCATTTGTAATGTGCTTTAGAGATTAGACAATACCTGAATTACTTCAACCCGTCAGTTACGAAAGGTAATAGTGCAAGGTGTCTTGCTTTCTTAATGGCCTGAGCCACTTTTCTCTGATACTTTGCAGAGTTACCAGTAAGTCTTCTTGGAAGGATCTTACCTTGCTCATTTACAAATTTCAAAAGGAAGTTAGGATCCTTGTAATCGATGTACTTAATCCCGTGTCTTTTGAATCGACAATACTTCTTTCGGATTTCTCCTCTGTTGATTGGTTCGTTTACTAATGTCATTTTGCTGCCTCCTCTTTAGTTTCTGATTTTTTGTTGAATTCTCCCTTTCTTCTTCTCTCTGCGTAAGCCACACCGTGCTTATCAAGAACAGTAGTAAGGAATCTCATAACTTTTTCATCTCTTCGAAGCTCAAGCTCGAATTTACTAATGAGTGAAGGATCAGCCTTAAACTCAACCAAAACGTAGAATCCTGTGGTCTTCTTCTCAATAGCATAAGCCATTTTCTTAAGACCCCAATTTTCCACATTAATAACATCTGCCCCCTCTTCTTTTAACAAGTTCACAAACTTGTCGACAGTATCCTTCATCTGAACATCAGACAAAACGGGAGTTAAAATGAATACCGCCTCGTAATTTCTTTGGAACATTTTTTAATGTGTTTAATGATTTAAATAAACAGTCCGCAAAAGTAAGAATTACTTCCGCTTTATCCAAAGGTCAATTCACTAATATTCAGGGCAAAAGAAAAATCCTTCCCCAATGGAGAAGGATTCAAAATGAAGTTTACCCGGTTACTTTACCGAGAAGTCTTTTGAGCCTACCTGATAGTTATCCACGAAGATCCTAACCTCATGAGCACCAGATAGGTAATCACTCCCTTTTTCATAATAAAAGGATAGCTCTTCTCCGGAATTATCGAAGATTATGTCCTGCTTGACCGTGTAGAATTCCTCTGCCCCCTCAAGCATGAATGTTCCTGATCCTTTGGCCACGTCAAAAATGGGCTGGCTGTTTGGGTCTAGGATCTGCACATAAATATTTCTCGGTCCATTTAAGGCTACCTCGTTGTTTGCAAGGCTGAAACTAACCTTAATCCTTTCAATTTGACGATTTTTGAAATCCTTGGTAGTTTCTACTCTTTCTTTTCCGCGTCGATTGATAGCGGCAATCGTAATGTTTTCAGCTCTAAGCTTTGACGCCACATCCAACTTAGCCTGAAGACTTTCCTTTTGCAAATTCAACTCAGCCACCTCTTCCTCGATTTGAGACTGGGTACTTTTCAAATCTTGATTTTCGGAGAAAAGTTGCTGGTTCATAGCTCTAAGCTCTAGAATCTCCTGATCCTTTCCCGTGATGATGGAGTTGTACTGGTTGATCTTCTCATTAAGTGCGGCGATTTCATTTGCACTTCGCTGCTTACTAGCATTTCTTTCAGCAATAAGCTGATCTCTGAGGTCCTCAAGGTTATCAATGTCTCCCCCTAGTTTTTCTATTTCCTGAATTCTTAATTCCAACTGATAGTAAACTGAATCCAGTCGCTTGTTCAGCTCGCTATTTTCAGTTGAAAGCAGAAGAATTTCCTCTGATTTTTTGCTTCGGTCTACGTAATCCGTATATAGTTTAATACCACTGATGATGACCAATAGGGCAAGGACGATTATGATGATATTTTTGCCCTGGTCGCTTTTGGGTTCTTGTTCCTGTGAGTACTCACTCATGGCAATTAAATTTGATAAATATGAATTTGGACGAAATGTACTGGTCTAGTCGATATGCCACCGGAAGAACCGGCTGGGACATTGGCTATCCTTCACCACCTATCACGCAATATTTAGACCAACTTCACAATAAATCCCTTAAGATTCTGTTGCCGGGTGCTGGCAATGCATATGAAGCATCTTATGCCTTTGAGAATGGCTTTACTAATCTCCACGTTTTGGATATTGCTCGGCCTCCACTGGATAGGTTTAAAGAAAAAAATCCTTTGTTTCCTGAAAAACAGTTGATTAAGGGAGATTTTTTCAAGCATAATGAAACCTATGATTTGATCATTGAACAAACCTTTTTTTGTGCTTTGAATCCAGAACTTCGTGAGGCATATGTCGAAAAAATGCATGAGTTAATTAATCCTAATGGAAAGCTGGTAGGTGTTCTTTTCAATAGGATTTTTGATTTTGAAGGACCGCCTTTTGGAGGAACAAAGGGTCAATACGAATCTTATTTCAAGGATGAATTCCAGGGATTGTTTGCTCCTTGCCATAATTCTATTCCTGAGAGGATGGGATCAGAGCTGTGGATTAATCTTAGTCCTAGATAGAAAGAACCAGATGTTCTGCCTTTTCGAAAGGTGCATCAAAAAATAGAATTCCAGCTTCGTAAAGATCAATGGACAGTTTGATTTCGGGCTGGTTTCTGATTTCGTTCCATGCTCTTTCCATTCCTTTTGACCAATGTATATCCGCTATAACCAAGATGGTTTTCGGATGGGTAAAAGGCCTAACCATTCCATAATTCTCCATTGTGCCCTCATACGTATGATTTGCATCGATAAGTGCAAAGTCAATTGAATCTATTTCTTGAAGGATTCCAGGAAGAACTTCTTTAATCTCTCCCAGAACAAATTCGATAGGGTAGGTGTCGGCATCTTTCATGGCCGTTCTTCGAATTTCTTCAGACCCTTCGATGGAGATTACTTGAGTTTTGGCCGATGATGCCAAATAGCGAGTGCTAATACCCATGCAGGTCCCAAGTTCGATGATGTTCTTAGCTGGAGTAAGTGAACAGAAATACTGGTAGATCTGGCAAAATTTCCGACCTGATGTGCTGTACGCAGTTATATCTGAAATCTTGCGTTTTTTGGTATTTACTCGTTTGGATCCCGCACCAAGGTCTAGGACTTCAATTTTATGGTGATTGTTTAGAAGTGAATTTCTAAACTCTTCGATTCCTAAATCTGTTTTGGTAGGGGATTTTAGGTGGTCTTTTAGACCAGAATATAGGTCGCTCAGGAATGGTCCCTGTAAGGAATATTCATCTTCTTTGCGAAGCCAATACTTAAAGTAGGCGAATAAGGCGAAAAGCCGATCCTTCAAATTAGTTGTGAAGGAAGTTCGCGATTAATTGGAATTCGGGGACTTTGACATCTATCTTCTTCCCGTCATAAAGCTTCTCCATAGTGTAGGAGCCTCTCATTTTCCCCAATCCAGAAACCAGATTACAGCCTGAAACATAACTGTGACTCTCACCTGGTTCTAATATCGGTTGCTTTCCAACTACGCCTTCGCCAGTGACAATCTTAACCTCTTCGGCCGCGTCATAAATTTCCCATCTTCTCGTCAAAAGTTGATAGGTGTGCTGGCTTTTATTTTCTATTGTTACCTTGTAGGTAAAGACAAAATGGTGCTGATGAGGGTTTGAAAATTCAGCCTGATAAGTCACTTTAATGTTGACATGGATCCCTTCTGTAATTGCGGTAGCCATAGCTCTAAAAATCAATTGAAAATCAAATATAGCAGCTAAAACTTTATAATCAACCATGGACGTCCGAATAGAACCAAGTTGGAAAGTCCTTCTTGGTGACACTTTTGAACAGGAATATTTCGAAAACCTCGTCTCTTTCGTCAAACAAGAATACAAGACCCAAAAGATTTTTCCACCAGGAAGAATGATTTTTAATGCCTTCGAGAAAACGCCGGTAGAAAATGTGAAAGTTGTTATTTTAGGACAGGATCCATACCATGGTGATGGGCAAGCTCATGGTTTGAGTTTTTCTGTGCTACCGGGAATGCGATTTCCTCCAAGTCTATTGAATATCCTAAAGGAAATTAAATCCGATTTAGGAAAGGAACTTCCACCGAATGGAGATTTGACTCGATGGGCTCAGCAAGGTGTTTTTTTATTAAATGCGAGCTTGACCGTACGAGCGCATAACGCAGGTTCTCATCAAGGCAAAGGATGGGAGGAGTTCACCGATCAGGTAATTTCAAGATTGGCAGCGACCAGAGAAGGAATTGTTTTTTTATTGTGGGGGGCTTTCGCTCAAAAAAAAGCAGCTTTAATCCCGCAGGATAAACATCTCATTCTTAAGGCACCTCATCCAAGTCCACTTTCAGCCCATCGTGGTTTTTTCGGGAGTAAGCATTTTAGCCAAGCGAACGAGTACTTGATCTCAAAAGGGAAGGAGCCTATAAAATGGTAATAGCCGGCATTTGCCGGCTTTTTACTATTCAATTCCCTTAAAGAATCTATTCCATCTTATTTTCCCGAATAAGGATTCAAACTTATCAAGTGAAAGCCATAAGAACCATGCTTTTCCAACCACATGATCTTCAGGCACAAATCCCCAATATCTTGAATCTAGGGAATCATGTCTATTATCACCCATCATAAAATAATAGTCTTGCTTGAAAGTATATTCCTCTATCTTTTGTCCATCGATATACACGGCTCCTTCTCGAATATCCACATTCTCCAGGCCCTCGTAATTTTGAATTGTGAAGCTGTAATTAATTACATTTTCTGGTGTCATAGGAATGGTCCAACCCTCACCAGGGACCTTTAAAGGACCATAATTATCTTTATTCCAGCCTAGGAGATTTCCGTCTGGGAAAATTCCAGATTCACCGCCAGGTGGTTGGATTCTTCTTTTGACAGAGGATACAATTGGAGAAGCTTCCAGTCTCTGCGCTACTGCATCTGTCGCAAATACTAAATATCCTGCACTGCTAGTGAAGGAGTAATAGCTATCAGGGTTGATTCCATAAGTGGCAAAGAATTCTGCATTCAGTGGTCTGGTACTCACTACTTCGTAGGAGAACTGCATCTCTTCTGGTAGAGGCGCATTCTCTCCATTTACTGACAGCACTCCAGCCTCAATTCGAATTTCATCACCGGGTATGCCTACTGCACGTTTAATGTAATTAGTTTTTAAATCAGGAGGGAATTGAAATTCCACCGGATAGTTAAAAACTACAACGTCATTTCTTTCGATATCGGTAAATCCTGGCAGCCTGTAATAGGGGAGCTGGATAGCATCCGAATAAGAGCTGATTTCTGTCCCCCAGATTTTTTGATGCGTCAGAGGCACCTGAAGTGGTGTCTTAGGAATTCGAGTCCCGTAGTGCATTTTACTTACAAACAGAAAATCTCCCACCAAGAGCGACTTCTCCATAGAAGCCGTAGGAATGGTAAAAGGCTCTAGAAGTAGCCATCGGATCAAACTTGCAGCCACTACCGCGAATACCAGGGCATCTAGCCATTCGCGTGCTGCAGATTTTTTTGGTTTAGTCTTACTCATCTTCAATTATATTTCGAAAGATAGAAAATCATTCATACTCAGGACCCCTTTTTTATCCTGAATCCATTCTGCAACCAAGACCGCTCCTTTGACAAACCCTTCCCTGCTGTGTGCCACATGGGACAGCTCTATTTGATCAATTGCGGAATTATAGGTAACAATATGTGTGCCCGGTGTTGGGTCGATTCGTTCATGGTGAATCTTCAGACTATTAGGTTTTTGACTTTGGCCTTCGGTCAAAGCCCAATGGTCATATTCATCATGGTTATTAATGATCCCTTCGGCAGTTGTAATGGCAGTTCCAGAGGGTGCATCTAACTTGGCAGTATGGTGGATCTCTTTTATCGATGCATTGTAACCAACAGTCTCATTCATGAGCTTCGCCAAATACTCATTTGCCTTGAAGAAAATATTTACACCAATACTGAAATTGGATGCATAGAACAGTGTCCCGTTTTTCTCATGAACAAGGCCGGTCACCTTCTCCCATTCATTTAGCCAGCCAGTGGTTCCTGACACTACAGGTATACTTCTTTCGGTCGCCCAAATTATATTTGAAACAGCGGATTCAGGTTGGCTGAATTCAATTGCCACATCAATCTTTGATGAATCTAAAGAATCCAATTCATGGACATTGTCAATGGATATTTTAGCAACAATTTTATGACCTCGCTTTTCCGCGAGTTCACCAATGAGCTTACCCATTTTACCATATCCAAGAAGTAGTATTTTCATTTAAAGCTCAGTTTTAAAGAAACACCAAAATTGTTGTTGTTTGCCGAGAATCTTTCGTATTGAGGTTCAACATTGAGTGCTAAATCATCAGAAATCTCAAATCCGGATAAATGAGCATCTACATTGGCATCAATAATATTCAGAGCATAAATGGCCCCCATAAGCAAAATACAGATGTCTCGATTCCTTCTCCAGAAATTTACATTTCGGACCAATCCATCTCTATTCAGACTAGGGAAGTCATTTGGCTCCCCTTCGTCAAACGCTTCTAAAGCATCCCTAAAGGCTAGGTAGCGTCGATTATTGAAGCCGATGAAATAAGCATCTGTAATGATCCCTCCATAAATGATAGGGACTTTCCAGGCCTTCCCATTATAAACCTGCCCCGCTCCGGGTAAGACAGCAGAAAGAATGGTGGCCTTTTTGGGGTTTTTAGGTAAAGCACCCTCAATAACTTCCACGCTATCACCCTCAATGATTTCACCTTGGGCAAAACTCTCCAAACCTGCTGTCAAGCAAAAAAACAAAAGGCCCACGAAAAGACATGGGGCTTTAGGATTAATTAACCTTATGGTCCTTTGAAAGCACACTTAGATCAAGTCCAGAATTTCTAAAATTCGATTTAAATCGCTGGAGGAGTTGAATGGGATTTTTATTTCTCCCTTATTCTTGTGATTTGATTTCAGAGCTACCTTGGTACCGAAATGGCTCGCTAACCTTTCCTGAAGTTTATTGATCTCATATTTTTGAATAGGACTAAGGCTTGGTCCAGAAGTTTTGGAAGTGGTGCTTTTGCCCAAAGCTTTAACAAGGGCTTCAACCTTCCTCACACTTAACTCTTCTTCAATCGCCTTTTTGAATATTGCCAATTGATCCTCTACTTCTTCCACATTGATCAGAGCTCTCGCATGTCCCATACTTAGCTTTTGATCTTTAATTGCTGCTTGGATTGTGGGTGGTAGCTTAAGTAACCTGAGATAATTATTCACCGTGGATCGATTCTTACCAACCCGATCACCGAGCTCTTCTTGTTTGAGATCGCATTCAGACAGAAGTCTTTGGTATGAGTGTGCGATTTCGATGGCATTTAGGTTCTCCCGCTGAATATTCTCAATCAAGGCCATTTCCAGCATTTGCTGGTCATTCGCGGTTCGAACATAGGCAGGAATGCCTTTTAGCCCTGCAATCTTTGAAGCTTGGAACCTTCTTTCGCCAGAAATCAGCTGATATTCATCATGGTCCAGTTTCCTTACGGTAATTGGCTGGATTATACCCTGAGTTTTAATTGAATCAGCCAATTCTTCCAGAGCTTCTTTATCGAAGTGGGTTCTTGGCTGGAATGGATTCACACTGATATGATCCAAAGGAATTTCAGCAATTCCTGTCTTCGACGAGTCTAGTAGAGAATCTTTTTTGGTATTCTTGGCAGGACTGTCTTCTAATAGGGCTCCCAGGCCTCTCCCTAGTGCACTCTTTTTTCGACTTGGTTTTTGATCTGCCATAATTATTCAGTCACTTTAGCGACACCGTTTTTCTCGGCTATTTCATTCGCCAGATTTAGGTATGCAATTGCACCCTTACTTGTAGCATCAAATGCGATTGCGGGTAATCCGTAACTTGGAGCCTCACTCAATTTAACATTTCTCGGAATAATGGTTTGGAAGACCATGTTTTTGAAATGAACCCGTACTTCTTCCACCACTTGGTTAGATAGCCTTAATCTCACATCGTACATGGTTAGAAGGATTCCTTCGATGGCCAATTTGGGATTTAGCCTCGTTTGAATGATTTTGATAGTATTCAAAAGCTTGCCTAAACCTTCCAGGGCAAAATACTCGCATTGAACAGGAATAATTACGGAATCAGCTGCTGTCAGGGCATTAATGGTGATTAAACCCAGTGATGGCGAACAATCAATTATGATGAAATCGTAGTCTTCTTTGACCTCCTCAGCCACGTTTTTCATTTTTTCCTCGCGGCTTTCAAGGTTGATCATTTCCACTTCCGCCCCGACCAAGTCGATATGGGAGGGGATCAAATCAAGATTCGGTATTTCTGTATTGAGGATACTTTCTCTTACACCAGCCTCACCGACCATACATTCATAAATGCTATTTTCAATGGACTTTGGGTCATGGCCCACCCCGGAAGTGGTATTTGCTTGAGGATCAGCATCAATTACTAGGGTCTTGAATTCTAGTACTGCAAGGCTTGCAGCCAAATTCATAGCAGTAGTGGTTTTACCTACTCCACCTTTTTGATTTGCTATCGCGATGATTTTTCCCATGGTAATTTTTAGGCCAAACGGTTATTCAATATTAATCAAATCCGAAACTTTTCCGATGCTCTTTTGTCGATTTTTTAAGACACTTTATGACCTCTTGATGACAAAAGAATTTGAATGAAGGAATGTGCTTGAGCAAAAAATGAGCCCCAATTGGAGCTCATTAAATTATTTTTTCTTGTTGGCCTCTGCAGCCTTCATGGCGTCTTCCAAACGTTGTTGGAATTTCGATTTTTTCTTATTCGCGTTCTTGATTTTACTCTCTTCGACTTTTTGTCTGATCTTGGTATCATCCACAGCAAGTTTGATAGCGGCCTGCTGACCAAAGGTTACCATGTTGGATACGAAGTAGTAAAAACTCAATCCAGCCGGATAGCTGTTTAATACGAACATAAACATCACTGGCATGATATAGCCAATATTTTTCATTGGACCAGCTGCTGTGGTAAGCTGATTATTAAAATGAGTATATGCGATCTGAGAAACCGTCATCAAGAGCGTGAAAAGACTCACGTGAGATCCATAGAATGGGATCGTGAACGGGAGATTGATGAAGGTGTCATACGTAGAGAGATCATCTGCCCAGAGGAAAGATTCGCCGCGTAATTCTATCGCATTTGGAAAGAAGAAAAACATCGCAAACAAGAATGGCATTTGCAGAAGTAATGGAAGACATCCCGAGATTGGACTTACACCAAGCTTCGAAAATAGCTTCATTTGCTCTTGCTGCATCTTGGTTTGATCGTCACCGTATTGCTCCTTCAGTTCGTCAATTTCAGGCTTGATCACTCTCATTTTAGCCATCCCTATGTAGGACTTATAGGTCAGCGGCGATAAGGCTAGCTTGATGATAAGAACGATAAGAACGATGATAATTCCATAGTTATTGAAGTACTTCTCGAGGAATGCGAACAGGTTGACTATAATGTATTTGTTCACCCAGCTTACAAAGAAGTAGCCCATGTCTACGTTATTCTCAAAGCCTTCCGTAACTTTCTTGAGACCATTGTAGCTATCTGGTCCGAAATAGTAGTTCAAAGCATAAGCGCCATTTTCGAGAGGTATTTCGATCTCGGCCTCCATAATTCTAACAGTACTGCTATCTTGAACTGGAGTGCTTTGGGTAAATGAAGCCTTAGAAAACGAACCGTCAGCGATTATTCCGGCTGTAAAGAATCTCTGACTAAATCCGACCCATTTAAGAGACTCTTCAGGAGCATCCCTCTCTGTATCATCAGATACCCCAAGATTATCATAATCACCCGAAGAGGTGTAGTAATTAATCTGTGTTTTTCTTCTCGATTCGGCTAGATCTCTTTCATGAGCCTTTATCTCATCTGACCAACTGAGCTTAATACTATTTTCAGTAAAAAGCCCTTGACTGGAGGAACTATTGAATTGTTTTTGCAATTCGTATTTCCCTGGTAGAAGAGTGTAGACGATAGATACTGAGCCACTTTCAGTAGCTCCTTCAAGTGTCAGAATCTGAGCATCGCCGTCTTCAGTTTCTCTTGTTGAGAGACTTGGTGATAGATTTAAATCATTTAGCTCTATCTCGCCTTTTGATGTCATTGCCGTGAAGACCATTTCTGATCGACCTTCTGAGATTAAGTCCAGTGGTTCTTCGTTAAGGCTTAGGTATTCTTTTAGAATGACTTCTTTTATTTCACCACCTCTTGAGGAAATGCTGACCTTAATTTTGTCATTTTCCAAGGTGCTGAGCTTTTCCTCACCAAGGGTGATTGTAGCTAACGCACCGTATTTCTCTATTCTATCATTATCTAAGCTATCCGATTGGGAAAGCTCAGATTCCTGAACGGCCGTTACTTCATCAGTAGGAGAAGATTCTGTTACCTCAGTTTGAACTGGTTCTATCTCTTCTGTAACAGGCTGACTTTCAGCAAAGAAAATAGAGTAAATCAGTATTACTGCGGCAAAAAGGATTAGACCCGTTGCTTGATTTCTATCCATGATTGTTGGTTTGCTCTCAACTTAGGAGTGCAAAGTTACTTCGATTTTTTGTTTTGATTGACCAAAGCCGCCTGAATAAAGTTAACAAACAGGGGCTGAGGATTGAGAACTGTACTTTTATACTCCGGGTGGAACTGAACTCCTACGAAGTAAGGGTGATCTTTTAATTCAACAATTTCTACAAGCCCTGTCTCCGGATTTTTTCCTGTAGCCATCATACCAGCTGATTCAAAATCCTTTAGGTAATCATTGTTAAATTCATATCTATGACGATGCCTCTCTTGAATCTGTTTTTTACCGTAGGCTTTGTGAGACTTACTTCCGCTTTTCAAATCACAGGCATATGCTCCAAGTCGCATGGTTCCTCCCATTTGAACTATTTGCTTTTGTTCTTCCATTAAACTGATCACAGGAGCATCAGTCGTTTCATTCATCTCTGTACTATTCGCCCCAGGCAGATTAAGGACATTTCTGGCAAACTCAATCACTGCTACCTGCATTCCAAGGCAAATCCCAAAAAATGGGATGTCATTTTCTCTTGCGTATTTGACTGTTTCGATTTTCCCTTCAAAGCCTCTTTCACCAAATCCTGGTGCTACTACGATTCCATCCAGGTCCTTGAGTTTATATTTAATATTTTTCCGATTGATCTCTTCAGAAGAAATAAGCTTAAGATTTACTTCGCATTCTATCGCCGCTCCAGCATGAGTGAATGATTCGATTATAGACTTATACGAATCTGGCAAGGAGACATACTTACCCACCAACCCGATTGTAATTTCTTCAGTTGGGTTTTTAAGCCTTCCAAGAAAGTCTTTCCAGTTCTCAAGCTCTGTATTGTTTTTTGAGCTTAGTTTCAATGTGCTTATTACTCGCTCGTCCAGTTTTTCTTTTTTCATTAAAAGAGGCACATCATAGATAGACTCAGCGTCCATAGCCTCAATTACATTGTTCAACTGTACATTGCAGAAGAGCGCGAGCTTTTTCTTCACCTCAGCTGGCAAATGATGCTCAGTCCTGCAGACAAGGACATCGGGTTGAATACCGGCTTCCAAAAGTTGTTTGACAGAGTGCTGTGTAGGTTTCGTCTTTAATTCTTTGGCTGCACTCAAATATGGAATCAGGGTCAGGTGAATAACCATGAAGTTATTCGGTCCCAAATCCCATCTAGCTTGTCGAACAGCTTCAATGAATGGTAGTGATTCAATATCACCCACACAGCCACCAATCTCTGTAATCACCACATCAAACTGACCGTCTTCGCCAAGCTTGTAGAAGTTTGACTTGATTTCATCTGTTATGTGAGGAATTACCTGTACAGTTTTACCTAAGAAATCGCCTCGCCGTTCCTTAGTGATCACATTATTGTAGATTCTTCCTGTTGTGATATTATTGCTTTGAGAAGTAGAGACATTGAGAAATCTCTCATAATGACCTAAATCCAGATCAGTTTCCGCTCCATCATCGGTGACGTAGCATTCACCGTGTTCATATGGATTGAGAGTTCCTGGATCAATATTCAGATAAGGGTCGAATTTTTGGATGGTAACGCTAAAACCTCTGGACTGCAGAAGCTTGCCCAATGAAGCGGCGATAATTCCTTTTCCTAGCGAAGACGTCACGCCCCCGGTAATGAAAATGTACTTAGTGGAAGAGGCCATAAGAAAGGAGAGAGATGCGGTTTAGATTGATTCTTATGGGATACAAAGGTATAAAATTTCCTGAGAGAATTATCAGCAATTGTCAGTGCATGAGGGCTTATTTTTTCGATTAAGGCTGAAGTCTTAAAACTCACCTATTGACAACTTGTGTCAATAATTTTATTGGATAAAATTGTTTCTACACATTTGATATCGTAAGGTCTCAATAGGCCGAGATCAGAGTACGACAACAAACTATTTTAATTATGAATAATGTAGATAAGCAAATTGTACTGGTGGACTGGCTACCAAGTGTTGAAAATGTAAGTATGGGATTGCCCTCAAACGAGCTATTTTTTATTGACCCATATAATTCTATTTGTCGTGGACAATGGAAAAATGCCTCTGAAAGATTAGAAGTTCTGAATGATATTTATGGTCAGGTTTTCGAACATGTTGTGATAAAAGGAAAACAATTGGTTTGCTACTGGCCTGAAATGAATTTTAATACGACCGAAACCTATGAGCTTTCAAAAATTCAGAATGAATTTAGGCTTGGGATTTCTTTATATAAAAAGAATTACGCTCCAATAGATGTAGGACTTTCCTATGAGGAATTGATGGATTGGAAAGCATTTGCGATTACATTAATCCAGTCCATTGCAGAAGATATCCATTTAAATGAAGAATTGGAGGAAGTGATGAGTCTAGATAATTCGGAAAGTGGGGTAAGTATTTTTACCACTCGACAGAATGGAGTTGTTAACTATTGTTATTTCTACCAAGATAAAATCAGCACAAATAAAGACTTACTATTTTCCGAACTTGAATTCTTTGAAACTTTTGAAAGTTTACTATCAAGACTATCAAAAGATTTCTCATTGTATGATTATGTTAGTTCATTTCATGATAGAAAATATGAGAAAATGTTCTATAGTTATTTATTAAAAAATAAAAACGAGTATAATTTTATTCCTTTTTGGAAAGGTTATTTAAATAATAATTAAGTTTTATATATATACGTTAAGTTATTTTTTATTTTAGCTGTCCATTTAACAAAATAACTTGACATGAGAGAACTTATTAAAGCTTCCATTTCTGAACTTAAAAAAAGTGACGGTTTCGTTTATGAGACCGAAGATGGAAAACTAATTGACCTTCACGAAGCCGCCAAAAAAGGTATTGCTGTAACTCCAAAAGATCCAAAGGACGCAGTTCTTCAAAAACTTTCGGATGCAGGACTTGATTTGGCTGATGGCAAGTTTGTGAATGAGCTCCATGAGTTAATTGGCTTGATCCACTCGGGAGGAAGTTCTCAAGGATCCAGAAAAAGAAGAACTTTCTCAAGCTCTGAGAAGGAGAAAATTATTGCAGAATGGAAAAAAGTAGAGGCTGCAGGAAAGAAAACCAAGGCGGCTTTTGCTAGAGAAATTGGAGTGGGTTATCAAACTTTTATTAACTGGCTCAGAGGTTAAAATTAATCGCCATAAAAAAAGCGGTCTAAGTAGACCGCTTTTTTTATATCCATTTCGTTTTTCGCCTACTCTCCATGAAAATCCAGATCATTACGAAAAAGCCAAAACCAATAATGGCTTGGGTGAACTCTGGTGAAGCAGTTGGAAGAGCTAATTTTGGAAGGGATAAGGAATTCACGATTGGGGATAGGTTATTAGGAAAATTGGAGTTGCCTTCTCCCGGTGCCAAAATTAAAATCCCAATAAAGGCTGCAAAGAATCCGAGGATAAGTAGGTTCATTACATTCTTTGGAATCACAGGTTTGTAGGCCTTTTCTTTTTCTTGATTGATGCGCTGAAGAATTCGATCTTCCAAATTGATTTTAGAATCTTCCATTCCTAGTTCTCCGAAATATTCGAAGAGGGGGTCTTTATTTGAATTATTTTTTGTCATAACAGTTGACTTAACTCATTATTCGTTTCCTTCTGTAATATGTCATACAAGTTTTTCCTTCCTCTGTGCAGTAGGATTTTGACCTGCGAGTTACTCTGAGAAGTAATTTCTTCAATTTCTTTAATGCTAAACTGATTCAAATAAAATAAGGTTAGCACTGCCGATTCGGAGGGCTTCATTTTGGATAAGCCTTCCTTTAAAATAGCCTTTCGCTCATTTGAGCTCAAAAGACCAAATCCGTCCAATTGGTAAGAATTGATTTCGGGGTTTTCCTTCAAATCATCTACATCCGAATGGGTTTTTCTTTTTCGCACCTTCATGATGGCCTCATTATATACTATCGTGTAAAGCCAAGTTGTAAATTTCGATTTACCTTCAAAGCTATTTATAGCTTGGTAAGCTTTTACAAAAGCATCTTGTACCACCTCTTCGGATTCATGATGGTTATTAAGAATTCTTTGCGCAAGGGTAAAGGCATAGCCCTGATACTTTTGGATAAGTTTTCCAAAAGCCCCCATGTCACCATTTTGGGTTTTCTCTATATAAAAGGAGTCGTCCTCAAATTCCATTCTTATCTCTTAGATGCAGAGCTGCGAAAAGAAGTTACATTTTTTTTAAAAAAGTTGTAACCTAATTCCCAAAGACTGCATCCTATGAGAAAATCAAACTAAATCAGACAATTATGGAAGGTATTTTAATCCCGTTTTTCTTCTTTGCATCACTTTTTGGAATCTTGTATGTGTTTTACACTACCCGCAACAGGGAGCGTTTAGCTCTAATTGAAAAAGGAGCAGATGCGAAAATTTTCAAAACCGCCGGAAGTCAAACCTTCGGCAGGACAGTCTTGAGTTTCTCTCTGCTTTCAATCGGAATTGGATTCGGTGTTTTGATGGGTTCAGTCTTTGAAGCTATGGGAGTGGTAGAAGAGGTGGCTTATACCTCCTGCATATTTATTTTCGGTGGTATTGGGTTTCTATCTAGTTTTTTTGCAGCGAAAAAGCTTGTGCCAGAGAAGGATTAATCCTTCTCAAATACCACATGATGACGCCCTGGATTCCGGTCCGGGGCTTTTTTTTTGAAATTAATTCCCGGTGAAAAAATCTCCCTATTTTTGTCAGAAAATAGGCAGTTTTGAACCAATCCGAAATTCTCAAATTTTATAAGACTAAGGGCTCGGTTACCCTTGAAGATTCTAATAAAAAGATAATCACTTTCTTGGATCCATTTAAATGGACTCCAGAGAAGGGTGATAATTGGACTTATCTACTTTTTGACTTGTTTCAGCTTCGAATTATCGCGCAGCAGTTTTCAGAAGTTACCTTGGACCTCGTCGAATATGCTAGCAAACCTACGATTTACCAGACTGCCCCAAATTTTCAATCTGAAAAGGGACCAAGGCATAATGATCTCATCAGTTTTGCCCTGATTCAAGCCCCAGAATGGAAATCTTTGTTGTTTTCCATTTCGCAGCCAGTACTTGTGCAATTGGATTCAAAAACTGAAGTCGATTTTTCGGTAGATCAGTTTTTTCCTCTGTACTCATCCAGTTTGAAAAGAATATTCCTCGGACCAGAGGGTGAAATTAAAATCCTTCAGAATTGAATTTCGCAGAGCAATTACACGAGCATGAGATTTTTCTAAAAGTATCTCAAGCCGCTGAAAAACTAGGAATCAAGGCTTATGTAGTCGGCGGATATGTACGGGATTTAGTTTTGGGCAGAGACAGTAAGGACATTGATTTCATGTGTGTCGGTAGTGGTATTGCCCTGGCTGAAGAAGTCAAAAAACTCTATTCTGAGCATGTGCCTCTTTCTGTTTTCAAAAATTTCGGTACTGCTATGCTCAAATTGGAAGATGGAGAGATAGAGTTCGTGGGAGCTCGAAAAGAGTCTTATCGATCTGATTCCAGAAAACCCTCGGTGGAAACAGGGACTTTCCATGAGGATATGGAAAGACGTGATTTCACTATCAATGCATTGGCTATTTCACTTGGTTCAGATGATTTCGGTGAAGTCATCGATCCATTTGGGGGCCTGGAGGACATCAAAAAGCAGATGATCAAAACCCCAATGGATCCAGAGATTACTTTTTCAGACGATCCCTTGAGAATGATGCGCGCGATCCGCTTTGCAGCTCAACTGAAATTTGATATCGATCCTGATACCTTTTACGCTATCACTAAGAATGCGGATAGGCTCAAGATTATTTCGGGGGAGAGGATAATTGTCGAGTTAAACAAAATTATCCTAAGCAATCAGCCCTCCTACGGGTTTAAGCTACTTTTCGCTAGCAAGCTGCTACATGAGTTTTTCCCAGAAATGGTGGCACTTCAAGGAGTGGAATCAGTTGATGATAAATCGCACAAGGATAATTTCTACCATACGCTTAAAGTACTAGATAACGTCTCCGAAAAGAGTGATGACTTATGGTTGAGATGGGCTGCCATCATGCACGACATCGCGAAGCCTCCAACCAAGCGTTTTAATAAAAAAGTAGGTTGGACTTTTCATGGGCACGAGGACAAAGGAGCTAGGATGACTCCGAGTATCTTTAAGAGGCTCAAACTGCCTTTAGATGAGCGGATGAAATATGTTCAAAAATTGGTTCGTCTCCATCTGCGCCCAATCGCTCTGGTTAAGGATGAAGTCACGGATTCTGCCCTTCGCAGATTGCTCCTCGATGCAGGTGATGATATTGAAGACCTGATGCAGCTTTGCAGAGCAGACGTGACATCTAAGAATAATCGTAAGGTGAAGCGATATCTTGAAAACTTCGATAAGGTGGAAAGAAAACTTGCTGAGGTAGAGGAGAGAGATCAGTTACGAAATTTTCAACCACCAATCAGTGGAGAAGAAATTATGGAATCATTAGGGCTTAGCCCTTCCAAAATGGTGGGAGAAATTAAAGAAGAGTTAAAAGAAGCTATTCTTGAGGGTAAAATTGAGAATGATCACGCGCAGGCTAAAGAATTAATGTTTATTATTGCCGAGCAAAAAGGAATCACACCCTCGGAGTGATCCTTCGCCCTATAATCCAACTCATTATGAAAAGACTAATTATCCTGGTTCTCTTCTTGGGGACATCATTTATGCTTAATGCACAAGAGGCCGCTGATTCAACCGCGGTTGTACCAAAGCTAGATCAGGAAACTATCGATGCGCTTAATGCGTCTGATCTTGCGATTTATCAATTGGCTTTGCGGTACAATGATCTTGAAATTGCAAAGTCCAAGCTTTATGAGCTTATCACTCGGAATCCAAATAATCTCCAATATGCGGAGCTCCTCACGAGAATGTATTTTGACCTTGGACAGTCAAGTTCTGCGGCTCTTGTAGCAATTGATATTCTAGACTCTAATGATAAAAATTTAGTGGCGCTTGAAATTGCCGCTTACTCGCTAGAAACTTTAGGAGCGTTGGATAGAGCATTACCCCACTTCGAAAGCCTTCATTTGTTGACAGGTGAGAACTTCCCTCTTTATAAAACAGGCTTTTTGCAGTACTCCTTAAAACGTTATCCTGAAGCTTTGAATTCGGCGAATATGCTGATCAAGAATGCAAAGCCAGATGAGAAGATAGGGTTTCCGAAGAGCGCAACCGAGACTCAGGAAGTCAGCATGAAGGCTGCGGCGTTAAATCTTAAGGGTATGATTTATATGGAGCAGGGCTCAAAAGAGGAGGCGAAAGTAGCATTTCAGGAGGCTATTCAATTAGACGCTGAATTTGATACTGCGAAAGAGAATCTTAAAAATGCCAATCAATAAGAAAGGAATATGATTAATAAAAAAAGCCGGCTAAGCCGGCTTTTTTTATTCGGAAAGAATGAAGAGATAAAAAAGCATTGTCGGAAACATGGCCATCACTATGCTCAAAACCAGAATTCTTCCAAAAACCGATTCCATTTTTTGTAATTTCTTTGGGTTTAGGAATTGTTGAGTAAGTGCCAGACTTCCTAACCAATAAATTCCAAAAACCAAGGTCAGAGATGCAATAAGCTCAAGCATTAGCAAACTTAATATCGAAATGTTTGTACTGGCTGCTCAATCATTTTTCCGAATCTTATTTTCCGGTCTAAGGTACTCCCCAGATCCACTCGATCAAGCTTCTGAAATCTGCCTGAAGAAGCATTTCCTGTAATATCTTCTATTGCTGTTCGCAGTAGCAATTCATTCACATCTCCTAAAGGAAGGAGTCTTTCAGTTCTTTCTAAAGCTTGAATATCAGGTGTAAAACCATTGCCATAATCTGATTCATCCAAGCTGTTTGAGGATCTGGTTACGATTGGAAGTAATCCATAATTATTAGAGGGGTTTTGCTCGTCCTGGAAAGGAATGGACCCAACATTTTTACCCACGGTCACATCCCCGATAAGTTTTACATCCATATATGGCCTTAAACCGTTCACTACTAGCTCGGAAGCTGATGCCGTTCTGGCTGAAGTTAAAATATAGACTCGGTTGCCAGTCAGTATACTTCCCAAGTTTTCGGCTTTAGTCCTAAATTCAGTTTGGACATTTTGAAAGTCTTCGAACTGTTCAAGGAAGCTGTTATATCGAGTTTTAGAAAAAATATCTCCATCTGTAACATTGGGAGCCACTAGACTCGCAAGATTAACCGCAGAGCTTACAAATCCGCCACTATTATAGCGGAAGTCAATGATAAGATGATTAATCCCTTCAGCTTTAAATCTGGCAAAGATTTGATCCATCTGATCATCATAGAAATCTGAATTCAAATCAGGACCCGGAGTGAAGAAATGATAAATAGCATAACCAATCTTTTGGTTATCTATCACATAAATGGAATCAAGAAAATTCGGGTTTTCAGTGAGTTGGACAGGGGTTAAAGAAAGTTGTCCCGCATCTTCATAGTCGCCAATATTTTCATTGAAAGACTGGTAATTTACAGTATGAGGTTCATCAATCTGACCAAGGAGCTCCTGAAAATTATCCACAGTCATGGTGGTGCCATTTATCTGGGTAATCCGATCCCCTCTCATCAGTCCGGCCTCTGAGGCTGGACTCATTTTTTTTACGTAAGCAACTTCAGCAAAAACATCGTTACTTCCGGGTGCTGCTCTGAATAGATTAAATTCATAACCTGCATCCAGAGTTACTCCAGTAAGCCCACCAATAAGTTCATCATAATTTGGGAAGATTTCCGAAAATCTATCCGTGGGAGTATTAAGTAGTGATTCAAAGTAATCCTCAGGGGCAGCAGACTCATCTATCGGTGTTCGTATTTCTGCTAGCCAAAGATAGACTTGATTCATTATATCAGAAGTCCATCGGTTTACAGCTTCATTAGATTCTGGATCTACCGGCGGAGGATTATCATTATCACTATCGCATGATGTGATAATACCAAGACCTAGAATGAGAATAAGTAGGGGGATTAATCGCTTCAAAGTCATAATTATTTTTTAAGAAAACGTTGGCAAGAGGATTCTTGTTTCAGCCTTCCAATTTAGAATGAAGAACCGAACGAAACGTCGTGTACTTTACTATCTAGTAATTTACCATTCTCACATTTAAGCACTCTGTACGGATACTTTTTTAGCAGGTCGTGATTATGGGTGGCCATAAGTATGGCGGTGCCTTTCTTATTGATTTCCTGAAAGAGCTTGAAGATACCATCCGCTACATCAGGATCAAGGTTGCCAGTTGGTTCATCTGCCAGTAGGATGGATGGCTCATTGAGCAAGGCTCGGGCGATTACTACACGTTGCTGTTCACCACCAGAAAGCTGATGCGGCATTTTGGAAGCGGCGTTATTTAAGCCAACTAAAACCAACACCTCAGCCATTCTGGCTTTTATTTTGGCTTTGTCTTTCCAACCTGTGGCTTTCATCACAAAGGAAAGGTTTTCAGCGACCGAACGATCTGGGAAAAGCTGAAAATCCTGAAATATGATTCCTATTTTTCGTCTTAAAAAAGGAACCTCTTTCGAAGTGATTTTGGTGAGATCAAAGCCGGAAATTTCAATGTTTCCGCTCTGAAGTGGCAAATCTGCATAAAGCGTTTTGAGCAAAGAACTTTTTCCACTTCCCGTTCTCCCGATAAGGAATACAAACTCGTGTTGCTCCACAGAAAAATCCACATCGGATAGAATGGGGTCAAGGCCTTGGAAAATAGTGGCTCTTCTTATTTCTAAAACAGGATTGGTATTAAAGTCCATTTAGATATCTAATTTTTGCAGTTTGCCGAAAGGCAGTTCCTGAATTAACGCAGCCAACTCTTGTTCCTTACCTTGAAGGCCAAATTTTTCAATATTCTTAAGAGGTCGATCCGCTCTGAAATAAGCGACCAACACAAAGTTTTCGTCCCGAATTTGGATATAGTCAGGGATTTTTGCCTTCCCTTTCACTTTAATGATATACATGCTGAAAGATAAAAAAAGACCGACAAATGCCGGTCTGAATTTATTTATTTACCTGATGCTTTTGCATGGTCGGCAAGGAACTTAGCCAAGCCTGAATCTGTCAAAGGATGCTTTAATAATCCTGTGATCACATTTAGTGGACAAGTCACCACATCTGCTCCAATTTCAGCACACTTGATCAAGTGCATGGTATGTCTTACAGAAGCAGCCAAGACTTCGGTTTCAAATCCATAAACGTTGTAAATGTGAACGATCTGCTGGATCAAGTCTAATCCGTCGAAGGAAATATCATCAAGTCGACCGATAAACGGAGACAGATAGGTTGCACCTGCTTTAGCGGCCAAAATCGCCTGACCTGCTGAAAATACCAGAGTACAATTGGTGCGAATTCCGTTCTGGCTGAAATGCTTGATAGCTTTTACTCCATCTTTGATCATCGGAACCTTTACCACGATTTTATCATCAATAGCAGCTAGGGATTCTCCCTCTTTCACCATTGACTCAAAATCAGTGGAAATCACTTCAGCACTGACCTTATCATCAACGATATCGCAAATAGCCTTATAGTGAGCTCTAACATTATCATCGCCGGTGATACCTTCCTTTGCCATCAAGGATGGGTTGGTAGTTACGCCATCCAGTACACCTAGATCATATGCTTCTTGAATTTCGGCGAGGTTTGCCGTATCGATAAAAAACTTCATTTCTTAAAAGGTTTATTGGTTTCGTCAAAGTTAAAAGAATCAATTAAGCCCACGAGATTTTGGACAAAAAAAGAAGCGGCATCGCACCGCTACAACCGCCTACCCTTGCTTCCTTCCGGACCTGGGGGATTCAGCAGGAGCTGGTCGTGCCGCTAGGGCGCAAAGATAATCCATTTATTACTCATTCCAATGTTGAGTTTGAAAATTTGATCTGAAATCTTTGAGTTGAATCAGGTATTCCAATTTTCATCAATCAGCCTTTGTCAGAAGCATCTGAAATTCAAGTGCTGAGGCGTGGATGAAATCATCTTCAGCTAAGTCCTCAAAAATTTCTTCGTCAAACTCCATTTCGGTTTTTTCCACCTTGCCGTCAGGGTGAACAATCAGCTCGGTACCTGTGAAATTCTCAGGATTCACCTGAACCAGTATTTCATAGGTTTTCAGTTTTCTTTTAAAGTACTGGAATAGAGGTTTTGCCATGAATTATTTAAATATCTCAGTAAAGATAATAAGCTCAAAGAGGTTATTTCTTTCCATGAAGGTTAAAAATGTCAGACGATACTTTGTTGTTAAAAATCCATTTCTAAATTTGCCAGAGAAAATGAAAGAAGTAACGGCAAGATATTGGTGGTGGCATACAGAACTTTTCCAAAGGGAAAGCAGGAAAGCCTATATCTAATCATCGCAAATCATATTCATTGGCTTACTGGATTCCCGGTAAGCCTTTTTTTTGTCCAAAATCACAAACATGAATCAGAATCAATTTCAAATAAACACGAGCTATCGTAAGCGGCTGGCAGATACCATCACTCCGGTGAGTATTTACTTGCAAATCCGTGATCGCTTCGCCAACCCCATACTTCTGGAAAGCTCCGATTATCATGGGCAGGAAAATAGCTACTCGTTTATTTGCTTCAATCCTCTTGCAACCTTCAGCTTTTCAGATGGGAAGGTGACGGAGACTTTTCCTGAGGATTCCCATGACTATGAAGTCACTGAGGAGGTTCAGCTCGTGGATCATTTGAGGACTTTTGGAAACAAATTTTCAGTTCCTGAGGATAACTTGAAATTCTCATCAAATGGCCTTTTTGGCTATATCCAGTACGATACGGTCGCTTATTTTGAGGATATAAAGTTGGGGAATACCAAAGCCAGTGAAGTTCCGATGATGCATTATTCTATGTATCAAAACATCATCGTGGTTGACCATTACAAAAATGAATGCCATCTCTTTGAGCATCAGGTGGAAGGACAGGAAAAAGAAAGTAACCTGGATGAGATTGAAGTCTTGCTGAACAAAAAGAATATTCCGGCATATTCTTTTTCGGCAGATGATGAAGAAACCTCAAACTACACGGATGAAGAGTTTTTAAAGATTTTGGATCAGGGAAGAGATCACTGCTACAAGGGTGATGTGTTCCAGATCGTTTTGTCCAGAAGATTTGAGACGGGATTTAAAGGAGATGAATTCAATGTTTATCGAGCACTTCGCTCGGTGAATCCCTCGCCTTATTTATTCTATTTCGATTATGGATCCTTCAAGGTTTTTGGAAGTTCTCCGGAGGCTCAGATTGTGGTGAATAATAAGAAGGCCACCATCTATCCTATAGCGGGTACTTTCAGAAGAACTGGAAATGACGCTGAAGATGCAGAGTTGGCGAGAAAGCTTTATGATGATCCGAAGGAGAATTCAGAGCATGTTATGCTAGTTGACCTCGCCAGGAATGATCTATCAAGATCTTCGGTGGAGGTGAATGTAGATGTCTTCAAGGAAATTCAATACTACTCTCATGTGATTCATTTGGTTTCCAAAGTGACTGGTCAGCTCCCCATGGATGCGAATCCATTGCAGTTGGTGGCAGATACTTTCCCGGCAGGAACCCTCTCTGGAGCTCCGAAGTACAAGGCAATGCAATTGATTGATGAATTGGAGAATATTTCTAGAGAGTTTTATGGAGGGGCGATAGGTTTCTTAGGATTCAAAGGAGATTTCAATCACGCTATCCTTATTAGATCCTTTGTGTCTAAAGAGAATAAACTTCGCTTCCAAGCCGGGGCAGGAGTAGTGGCAAAGTCCAATATCCCATCAGAGCTTCAAGAAGTTTCAAATAAACTCGAGGCACTTCGAGTAGCATTACGAATGGCAGAAAAAATTTGACAATGAGGCTTCTGGTTTTAGATAATTACGACTCCTTCACCTATAATCTGGTGTATATCCTACGTCAGCTAGGATATGATGAGCAAATGGATATTTATCGGAATGACAAGATACCCTTGGACCAAGTTGATCAATACGATAAAATCTTACTATCCCCAGGACCTGGGGTTCCTGAGGATGCTGGTATCATGCCTGAGTTGATTAAGGAATATGGACCTTCGAAATCCATCCTCGGAATTTGTTTGGGAAACCAGGCAATAGGAGAGGCTTTTGGCAGCAAACTTTTAAATTTGAATCAGGTTTTACACGGAGTTGGGACATCAGTGGAGGTAGAAGTTAAAGACACTTTATTTGAGGATATACCGAATTCATTCAAGATCGGTAGATATCACTCTTGGGTGATCGATGAAGAGACTCTTGGTAAAGATTTAGAGGTTATTGCCAGGAGTTCAGATGGTCAAATCATGGGAGTTTCACATAACGAATTTGACGTAAAAGGATTACAATTTCACCCAGAAAGCATACTCACAGAACATGGAGTTAAAATTATCCAAAACTGGGTCACCCAATAATTATCTAGCATGAAAGACATTCTAAATTTACTTATATCTCATAGTACTCTAGGAAAAGAGCAGGCAAAGGAAGTCCTGAAAAATATTGCCACAGGTCAGTACAATCAAAGCCAGATCGCAGCCTTCATGACCGTGTACTTAATGAGGAGTATCACGGTGGAAGAACTCAGTGGATTCCGAGAAGCGATGCTCGATCTCTGTGTGAAAGTGGATATCCCAGAATACGATGCTATGGATCTCTGCGGTACCGGAGGTGATGGGAAAGATACTTTCAATATTTCCACCTTATCATCTTTCATCGTGGCGGGAGCAGGGCAGAATGTAGCTAAACACGGTAATAATGGGGTGTCTTCCATATGTGGCTCTTCAAACCTTCTGGCTTATTCTGGTTATAAGTTCACGAATGATATGGATGAGATCAGAAGAAGTTTGGATGAGGCGGGAATCTGCTTTTTACATGCTCCGCTCTTTCACCCAGCAATGAAAAATGTGGCGCCTATCCGAAAGGACCTTGGAGTCAAGACATTCTTTAATATGCTAGGGCCTATGGTAAACCCAAGCTTTCCAAAGAAGCAATTGGTTGGAGTTTTCAGCCTTGAACTTGCGAGACTATATGGGTATTTGTATCAGGGTATGAATGGGAATTTCTCAATCCTTCATGCGCTGGATGGGTATGATGAGATTTCTCTTACCGGACCCTTTAAAATGATCTCAAATTCAGGAGAAAAAGTCTTCTCACCAGAGAATATCGGATTGTCGAAGCTTGAGGCTGATTCAATAGCTGGGGGTAAGACGATCGAAGAATCAGCCAAGATTTTCCAATCTATTCTTGATGGGGATGGAACCCAAAGTCAGAATGAAGTCGTTATCGCCAACTCGGCAGCAGCTTTGTATACAGCTGATCCAAGTCTCACCTTCTTAGGCGCAGTGGAAAAAGCGAAGGATTCCCTGTATTCAGGAAAGGCAAAAGAAGTATTTAAAAAACTAGTAAATCCAAAGACCTCAGTGTCTTTAGCATAAAGCATGAATATCCTAGATAAAATTATTGAGTTTAAGGCCAAAGAAGTGGCTGAGAGAAGTAGCTTGGTACCCACCAAACTACTGGAAAGAAGCATTTACTTCGATAGTGAGGTGGTGAGTTTAAAAGAGTATATCACTGATCCAGAAAAATCAGGAATTATCGCTGAGTTCAAAAGAAGATCACCTTCAAAGGGTCTCATTAATGGAAGCGCAAAACCTGAAAAAGTGAGCATAGGATATATGCAGGCTGGGGCATCGGCACTCTCGGTGTTGACTGATTCTGAGTTTTTCGGAGGATCTAATGATGATCTCAAAACTGCCAGGCGTTTTAACTTTTGTCCCATCCTCAGAAAGGACTTTGTTCTGGAAGAATATCAAATTGTAGAAGCTAAATCTATTGGTGCGGATGCTATTCTTTTGATTGCTGCGGCTTTGGAACCTCAGAAGCTTAAGTCTTTGGCTTATTTCGCGAAGAGCCTTGGGCTAGAGGTGTTGATGGAAGTTCATGATGGTGAAGAATTGGATTCTTGCCTCTGTGACGGGATTGATTTAGTAGGAGTCAATAATCGTAACCTGAAAACTTTCGAAGTAGATATTCAAACCTCTATTGATCTGGCTTCTTCCATTCCGGACTCATTTGTAAAAGTATCTGAGAGCGGACTCTCTGAAGTGGAAAGTTTGATTTCATTGAAAAAAGCAGGTTTTGAGGGCTTCCTGATCGGTGAGAACTTTATGAAAACGAGTAGACCTGAGCAAGCTGCGTATACATTCATAAAGGATTTCAGAGAAGCTTTGGCAGAACAAAAGGTGAGTATCTAAAATGGAGATCAAAGTCTGTGGCATGCGTGAATTGGCAAATCTGGAGGCCCTGCTTTCTCAAGTGGGACCTGATTGGGTAGGACTAATTTTCTATCCCAAGTCTCCAAGGTTTGTGTCCGATTCTCAAGCAGACTTAATCAAGAAGATAAGTGCCAATAAAGTAGGAGTCTTCGTTAATGAAGAGCTGGGTGTTGTTCTTCAGAAAATTGAAAAGTTTGGACTTGAAGCAGTTCAGCTTCACGGTTCAGAATCAATTGAATACGTTGAAGATTTGAAGGGAAAGTCTGAGGTGAAGATTTGGAAAGTTTTTCCTGTGGGAGGAGAGGTAGATTGGGAGAGCATGGCCAAATATGATGGAATGGTTTCCAGATTTCTATTCGATACCGCTAGTAAAAAGCATGGCGGAACAGGGCTAAAATTTGACTGGAGTTTGTTAAATGGATACCCTTTCAAAACCCCATTCATGTTAGGTGGAGGGCTCGATTCAGAAAGCGAAGAAGATTTGATCGAATTGGCATCCAAGTCTACTCGGATGATTGGCGTTGATTTGAATTCTAATTTTGAGATTGCTCCTGCACTGAAGGATCTGGGAAAGTTGAGGAAGTTTAAAAGTGAATTACATGGGCTGTTAGCTCAAAAAGGATAAAAGATGATTAGAGTTGATGAAAAGGGGTTTTATGGCAAATTCGGAGGAGCATACATTCCCGAAATGCTTCATCCAAATATTGAGGAGCTGAAAGAAAATTACGAGGCGATTACTACCTCTGAGGAGTTTCAGGAGGAATTTCAAGGATTGCTTCGAGACTTTGTGGGAAGACCAACTCCATTGTATTTCGCGGAAAGATTCTCCAATAAGTATGGAGCGAAAATCTATTTCAAGCGGGAGGACCTTTGCCATACCGGAGCACATAAGGTGAACAATACAATTGGTCAGATCATCCTTGCAAAGAAGTTAGGAAAGAAAAGAATCATCGCTGAGACTGGTGCAGGTCAACATGGGGTTGCAACGGCTACAGTTTGTGCTTTGATGGGTATGGATTGCACCGTTTATATGGGTGCTTTGGACATTCAGCGTCAAAAGCCAAATGTTGAGAGGATGAAAATTCTTGGAGCGGAGGTGGTCCCTGCCACATCTGGTTCCCAAACGCTAAAAGATGCCACCAATGAGGCTATGCGTCAATGGATCAATAACCCGGTTGACACCCATTATATCATAGGTTCAGTAGTTGGGCCACATCCTTATCCGGAGATGGTCGCAAGATTTCAATCGGTGATTTCAGAGGAGATTAGGTGGCAACTTAAGGAAAAGGAAGGGAGAGAAAACCCAGATTTAGTCATTGCTTGTGTAGGTGGAGGTTCCAATGCTGCAGGTGCATTTTTTCATTATTACAATGTTCCTGAGGTGAGATTAATCGCAGCGGAGGCAGCTGGGTTGGGGATTAGTTCCGGAAAGTCTGCTGCGACTACGGCTTTGGGCACCCCTGGAATACTTCATGGTTCCAAAACGCTTTTGATGCAAACTGAAGATGGGCAAGTGGTAGAGCCGCATTCCATTTCTGCCGGTTTGGACTATCCTGGAATTGGACCTGTTCACGCTCATCTATTTGATGTGGGAAGAGGAGAGTTCGTTGGTGTGGAAGATGAAGATGCTATGAAGGCTGGAATTGAACTTAGCAGGCTTGAAGGGATTATTCCAGCGATTGAGACTGCTCATGCCATTCATGCACTCAATATGATCGAATATCGTAAGGATGATGTGATCGTGATCAATCTTTCAGGAAGAGGGGACAAGGATTTGGATACATACATTAAATGGGGTAATTATTAATTTTTTCAGTTGATCGATATGAACCGAATTCATCAATTATTCGAGAACAAAAAGGAACGTGTTCTTTCCATTTATTTTACAGCTGGTTTTCCTAATCTGGAAGATACGCTGGCGGTAATGGAGTCCATTCAGGATGGAGGAGCAGACATCATTGAGATTGGTGTTCCTTATTCAGATCCTATAGCTGATGGGCCAACCATTCAGGATAGTAACCTTGTGGCTTTAGAGAACGGCATCACCTTGAAAAAAATCTTTGATCAGCTTCAGGGATTTAGAGAGAAGGTTAGAATTCCTGTGGTAATGATGGGCTATTTAAACCCAATCATTCAGTTTGGGATTGAAGAATTCTGCGAAAAATGCCAGGAGGTAGGAGTAGATGGTTTGATACTTCCTGACCTTCCCATGTCTCAATATCTGGAAGAGTATAAGGAGATATTTGAGAGGTATGGATTGGTGAATACCTTCTTGATTTCTCCACAGACATCGGAAGGTAGAATTCGTGAAATCGATGATAATTCTGATGGGTTTATCTACGTGGTATCCTCACATAGCATTACCGGTGCCAAATCTGGAATCTCAGAGGAGCAAATCGATTACTTTGAAAGAGTTCAAAGGATGAATTTGAAGAATCCAAGACTTATTGGCTTTGGCATTTCTAATGCTGAAACCTTCACAACTGCATCCAACTACAGTAATGGAGCCATCATAGGCTCTGCATTCATTAAAAAAGTAAAAGCGGCTACAAACCTCAAAGAAGAGGTAGTCGAATACATTCAATCAGTGATTAGTTAATTATGATTATTCAATTACAATCTGACATTTCTGAAGCGCAAAGAGGAAAGCTTCTGGATCAGGTAAATGATATTGGTTATAAAACCACTTCTGTGAAAACTCAACTAGGCGAGTACATCATCGGGATTGGAAAAAGTGAGTTTGACATTAGAAAAGTAGGTCATCTGGATGGTATTCGAGATATCCATATTGTGTCTGATGAGTACAAGTTGGTCTCGAAGAAGTGGAAAGCCAAGCCAACAGCAATAGATCTAGGAGATAATGTCGCGATCAAGGATGGAGAGATGGCCATTATCACTGGTCCGTGCTCTATCGAATCAGAAGAACAGATTAGGGCTGTAGTTGAGCATTGCAAAGCCAATGGGGTGAAAATGATGCGCGGTGGAGTTTTCAAGCCGAGAAGTAGTCCTTATGCGTTTCGTGGCCTTGGACTCGAAGGTTTGAAGCTTTGGTATGAAATAGCGAGTGAAGCTGGAATCAAGATCGTGACCGAGGTGATGCAAACTTCCCAAATTGAAGATATGTATCCCTATGTAGATGTTTTCCAGGTAGGTGCAAGAAACTCTCAAAACTTCAACCTTCTTGATGAACTTGGCAAAGTTGACAAGGCAGTGATGATCAAAAGAGGAATCTCTGGGACAATAGAAGAACTTCTACAATCTGCTGAATATGTTTTCTCCGGAGGAAATGAAAAGCTTATCCTATGTGAAAGAGGAATTCGAACCTATGAAAGGGCTTCTAGAAATACACTCGATTTGAATGCCGTTCCAATTTTAAAGGCTAAGTCTCATTTGCCGGTTATCGTAGATCCTTCCCATGGAATTGGTCTAAGGGCCTATGTTCCTCAGATGGCACTAGCAGGAGTAATGGCAGGAGCGGATGGTGTGATTTATGAATCTCATTCTACTCCTGAAAAGGCATTCTCTGACGGACAGCAGACACTTGACTTTGAACAGAGTGCTCGATTAGTGTCCTGGATTCGAGAGAGTTTCTCGATGAGAAAGGAATTTGACCTTTTATAAAATAGAATTGCTTCCCTTCTAATCCATTTGTATTTTAGCGTCATGAGTCCAACTCCAAGAACTTACGTACATCATTCTTACTGCTTCCTCGAATGAAGGAATAGGGATGACTATGGATATATGATAATAAGCAGCCTATTTCTTCTGGAATAGGCTTTTTTTATTTAAAGGCCTGTACGGAAACCCTGGTTGGATTCTAGAGTTTGAAATAATATAAACCCAAAGAAAGTGATGACTGATAAGCCAAAAAACTGGGTCTTTAGCGACCCCCGATTAAAAGACTTGAAACAGGAATACGATAAGTATACAGCAGAGGATTTTGAGGTATGGAAGATTTTGTACGAGAGACAAATGCCAAATCTTCCTGGTGCAGCATGTGAGTCTTATTTAAAGGGGGTAAAAGAAGTGAACTTCACCTCGGATAAGATCGCTAATTTCGAAGAGTTGAATAAGATTCTGGAGGAAACTACAGGTTGGGCGGTTCAGGTTGTTCCAGGGTTAATCGATGATGATTTGTTTTTCGGATTACTAAACAATAAGCGTTTTCCGTCTTCGACTTGGCTCAGAAAGATGGAGCAACTAGACTATCTGGAGGAGCCGGATATGTTTCATGATGCATTCGCTCATATGCCATTGTTAACCGATAAGCATTATACAGGATTTCTTGAGGATCTTTCAGGTATTGCATTGAAGCATATCGATGATCCATGGGCCATCCAGCTTTTGAGTAGAATTTATTGGTTCACCATTGAGTTTGGCTTGATCAAAGAGAATGGTGAATTGAGGATTTATGGTGCCGGGATTTTGAGCTCAAAAGGTGAAACTAAGTTCAGTCTTTCTGATGAACCTGCTCATTATGAGTATGATGTTAGACGAATCATGAATCAAGAATATTGGAAAGATCACTTCCAGGATAAATACTTTGTGATCGATAGTTTAGAGCAGCTTTACACTTCGCTTCCAGAAATAGAGCAGGTGTTAGTAGAGATGCTTGCGCAAAAAGTTGAAAAGTAAAATAGAAGAGGGCAAAGGACTAAGAATAGTTTATCTTCATCCACCCTTCTTCGCCCTTAATCTATGAAAGTAGCCGTCATTAAGTACAATTCCGGAAACGTACAATCCGTGCTTTATGCCATGGAGAGGCTCGGAGCTGAAGCGGAATTGACTGACGATATCGAAAAAATCAAATCCGCTGATCGGGTAATTTTCCCTGGCCAAGGTGAGGCCAGTTCAGCTATGAGATATCTTAAATCCAAAAATCTGGATAAGGTCATCAAGGACACCAAACAACCCTTTTTTGGAATTTGCCTGGGTTTACAATTGCTGTGTGAACATTCTGAAGAAAATGATACGGATTGTCTTGGGGTATTTCCAGTACGGGTTAAAAAGTTTATTCCAGAAAACACCCAGGAGTTTAAGGTGCCTCAAATTGGTTGGAATGAGCTGGAGAATTTGGTGAAGAACCCTCTTTTTGAGAATCTGAAGCCTAACCCATTCGTCTATTTCGTCCATAGCTATTATGCTGAATTGAGTGAATTCACCATCGCTCAGTCTCATTATATTCATGATTTCTCTGCCATGCTTCACAGAGACAATTTCTTTGCTATCCAGGCTCATCCTGAAAAAAGTGGGGAGGTTGGTGAGCAGCTTTTAAAAAACTTTCTCAACCTCAATATTTAAAACGAGATGGAAATAATTCCAGCAATTGACCTCATCGGGGGTAAATGCGTCCGACTTAGCCAGGGTGATTATTCTAGCAAGAAAGAATACCATGATGACCCGGTGGAGATGGCCAAAAGATTTGAAGATGCGGGTATTTCTCGTCTGCATTTGGTGGATTTGGATGGGGCGAAAGCCAAGAAGATTATGAATGGTGAGGTTCTTAGAAATATCTCAAATCAGACTAGCTTGAGGATCGATTTTGGAGGAGGGATCCAAGCCGATAGCGAAATCCAGAAGGCCTTTGATTTTGGTGCTTCACAGGTGACAGGAGGAAGCGTGGCAATTAAAAACCGACCACTTTTTGAAGGATGGATCGAAAGATTTGGGGCTGAAAGCATAATCCTGGGAGCTGATGCGAAAAACCGAAAAATAGCTGTGGGTGGATGGGAGGAAACTACTGAAGTTGACCTCATTCCTTTCATCAAGGACTTTGCCTCTAAAGGCATCAAATATGTGATTTGTACTGATGTGGCTAAAGACGGACTTCTTCAGGGCCCTTCTTTGGATCTTTATCGGGAAATTCTTCAGGAAATTCCAGACGTAAACTTGATTGCGAGTGGTGGGGTCTCCTCTGTGGAAGATCTTGAAAATCTTCAAAAGATTGGTGTTTATGGAACTATCGTTGGCAAGGCGTACTATGAAGGAAGAGTTTCCTTGGATCAGCTGGCTGCATTTAATTCCTAAGATGTTTTCTGACTCAATCCAATTTTCTAATCTTTAATCTCTACTTCCTCAAATGCTCACGAAACGAATTATCCCTTGCCTAGATATCAAAGATGGCCGCACGGTCAAAGGGGTGAATTTTGTTCAATTAAGAGATGCTGGCGATCCGGTTGAATTGGCCAAAATATATTCTGATGAAGGGGCCGATGAACTGGTCTTTCTGGATATTACTGCCACAGTCGATAAAAGGAAAACGTTGGCTGAATTGGTGACGAAGGTCGCCAAAGCTATTAATATTCCCTTCACCGTTGGCGGAGGCATTTCTACCGTAGAGGATGTGAAGGTCCTTCTCGGTGCTGGTGCCGATAAAATTTCCATTAATTCTGCTGCCGTAAAAAATCCTGGAGTGATTGATGAAATGGCTGCGGAGTTTGGATCACAGTGTATCGTGGTGGCAATTGATACCCGAGATGTGGATGGTACGGATTACGTACATACGCATGGAGGGAGAAAGCCGACACTTCTTCAAACGCAGGCGTGGGCCAAAGAAGTGGCAGATCGAGGAGCAGGGGAAATCCTATTAACTTCCATGGATCATGACGGTACTAAAGGGGGGTTTGCAAATGAAATAACCGCTGAAATATCTTCAATGCTTAGCATTCCTGTAATCGCTTCTGGCGGAGCCGGGAAAATGCATCATTTTGAAGAGGTGTTTTCCCATGGGAAGGCAGATGCAGCCTTAGCTGCAAGTATATTCCACTTTAAAGAAATACCCGTTCCAGAACTCAAAAGCTATCTTGTGGAGCAAGGAGTGAGTATTCGCATTTAATGAACTACAATGTCTGAGATGAAAATAGATTTTGAAAAAATGAATGGGATGGTTCCTGCCATAGTCCAGGATTCAGTCACCGGAGTAGTGCTTATGCAGGGCTATATGAATGAGGAAGCAGTAGCTAAAACTCAGGAGTTGGGTATGGTCACTTTTTTCAGTCGAAGTAAGAATAGGCTTTGGACGAAGGGTGAAACCTCTGGTAACTTTATGGAATTAGTCAGCATGAAAGTGGACTGCGATGGTGATTCCATCCTGGTTAAGGCTAATCCTAGAGGACCAGTCTGTCATACAGGAGCTGATACCTGTTTCTTTGAGAATAATTCATCTAAAACTCTATTCATCGATAGGCTTAGAGAAATCATAAAGGACAGGAAGAATAGTCCTTCGGGCAAATCATATACCGCTTCACTTTTTGCCAAGGGCATAAACAAAGTTGCTCAGAAAGTAGGAGAGGAGGCTGTGGAAATAGTTATTGAAGCGAAAGATGATAACAAGGAGCTATTTCTCGGAGAAGCTGCAGATTTAATGTTTCACTATTTAGTTTTGCTCGAGGCAAAGGGCTACGAGCTCGATGAGGTGATGGAAGTCCTTATGGAACGTCATAAGAAGAAATAAAAAAAAGCCCCGAAAGGGCTTTTTTAGTTATCGGGGAACTCATGATCGAGTCCCTTTAAATTATCGGTCATTTTCCATTTCGGTTTGTAGGAGGTGTTTGTCATTCGCGATCCTACATTACCATTTTCAATGTGGTTAAGAGCTGCCTGAAGCATATAATCCCTACGGTCTCCCCAATTGAACTGAGGTGAATCACCAACAAAAAAGTCGGGAGTGAAGCCATCGAAATAATCGGCATCACCATTGGCATTCGGAGTTGAGAAAGTAATAGGAACAAGTTCGACATTATTGTTTCGCAATACAGAGTTGAACGCCGCCAGATTTATGCTTCCCACGGGTTTGCCGGTAGTTATATCGCCTATCAAAATCAGATCCATGTATGGCGTAAGAGTATTGATTACTAGTTCCGATGCGGAAGCTGTCAGCTCCGTCGTCAGAAAATAAATCTTGTCAAATTCGAGGCTGCCTCTTTTGAGAAAGCTAACTGGGTCTTCAGCAAATCTGGTAGTTTTAAAATTGAACTCATATGCTTTCTTTCCTGCATTTTCGGTTTGAATAACATAGTTTAAAACTTGTTCAGCTGCAATAATATTCCCGCCGGTATTGATTCTTAGATCAATTATCAATTCATCAATTTCTTCTTGCTGAAAAAATTGAAATGTCTCATCCACCTCAGGACTTGTTCCATTCCCTGGTGGGACTTGGAAATTTCTATAAACCCAATAACCTACTTTCTTTTCATTTATTTCATAGACATCCTTGTGAAGGACATAGTTAGCCTGATAATCTGCTTTTGTATTTTCTCGAATCGTCGTGGTTCCATCTGGCAGTAGAAACTTGAAGGTATTGGTGATTCCCGCTTCCAAAGGACCAAGTTCAAAGTTATACTCACCAGGTCCATTATTATAATCCTCTATCGGTTTGCCATTTATTTCTAAACATTCCCAGCCTCTTTGCCAACCGTCCTTTCCTGAGGGAGCTTCATCATAAACATGGGCAATAAAGAGTCTGTCTTCTTCATTAAAAGCCCAACTGAATCCATGACCAGCAAGGCGCCCTGCTAACCTATCTTGGAATTCATCAACTTTGGTTACGTATGACCATTTATCCAGAGGTTTGTAGATGATTTCATCGAGAAACTCTTGCTCGGATTTAAAATTTTCACCATTTGGTTCTGGTGGCATCTCATCTTTCCAGAAATAAAAGTCTTTCATCACAAAATAGATATTGCTGAATACGGGGTATTCAAAGGCATTTTGCGACAATGGTGTTTCTTCTTCTTTTTTACAAGAGAAGAGAAAAACCAGTGAGAATAAGAGGTAAAAAAATCTGGTTTTCATAAAGTAATACTTAGTTTACTCTAATATACAGGAAATTCCTGTTCGAGTCCTTTGAACTGATCAATCATCTCCCAGCGGGGTCGATAGAAGGTATTGGCCATTCGCGCACTGACTCCTCCATTTCGAATGAATCCTAAAGCCGCTTGAAGTCTGAAATCATTCTGATCTCCCCAGGCAAATTGAGGTGAATCACCTACTTCTGAATTGGCTGGAAAACCATCGAAATACTCCGCCCTTCCGTCTGCATTTACCGTGGCAAAAGTGATAGGAACTACTTCTACATCATTCTCTTCCAGAACCCGATTATATCTTGAAAGTGGGAATGAACCAACAGGTTTCCCAAATGTATTGTCCCCGATCAGAACAACATCGATATATGGTGTCAAGCTGTTAATTACCAGTTCTGAAGCAGAAGCTGAACCTCTGGAGGTAATGAAAATCACTCTGTCTAGACTCAGATTCCCAAGTTTTTCAAAATTGGTTGTACTGTTCTGGGAAGCTTTATCATCATTAAGCTTGAAGGTGTACATAACATCTCCAGAATTTGCTGAAGGAATGAGGTAGTTTAGAATTTGCTCTGCTACAGCGACTGAGCCACCTCCATTGTATCTGAGGTCAATGATCAATTCATCAATATTTTGTGATTGAAAGAAAGCCATGGACTCATCCACTTCAAGACTCTTGGTTGGAGTTTGTCCGGCTGTTGCCTTGAAGCTATTATAAACCCAGTATCCTACTCGCTGACCGTCAACTTCAATTACTTCTTCATTCAAAACTGAGTTAGACTGGTATTCTGCTTTGGTATTTGATCGGGTGGTAGTCGATCCATCTGGTAATCGGAAAGTGAATGAATTAGTGACTCCGGGATCACGTGGGCCAAGATCAAAATTGTAACCTCCAGTGGATGTCTGATAATCGGCAATTGGCCGATCATTGATCTCAATTATTTCCCAACCTCTCTGCCAACCATCTAAGCCGGCCGGAGATTCGTCGAAAACAAAAGTAACAAAGAGCCTATCTTCCGAATTAAATGCCAATCCAAAACCATGTCCTGCATTTCTTCCTACAAAGGCATCGCTGAATGCTTGATTCGTGGTGATATAAGAGAATCTGTCTAGAGGTTTAAAAGTCAAGGCATCTAGAAAATCCTCGTTTGATGTAAAACTAGAGGTATTCGGCTTACCAGGAAGTTCCTGATTCCAGTAATACCACTCCGCCATAACATCATATATGGCATCCTTCACTACATCTGCCTGAGGGGTATTATTAACCGGTTCCTCTGGCTCATTACATGCTGCCACCAATAGGAGCAGCACTACTCCTTGCCAAAATTTAAATTTCATCTGGTTGATTATTGGGTGTGAATTATTTACGCTTCACAAACGATTTTGTTAGATCGCGATGTCGTAAACCTGAACGGTTTTCCACATGGCGGAGTATTTTTCTATGAATTCAAGGTGCAGAGGCTCTTTTTGGTAAGCCAGCTGATCCTCAAGACTATCGAAAAATATCGTGCAGGCGACATGCCAGCTGTGATCTACCACATCTCTTTTTTCAGTATCTGCAGGAGTTCCTGCGATAAATCTTCCTACCGTTGGGCACCTCCCCAGCATCGGTACTGCCTCTGTTAAGAACTCTTGAATATTTTTTTCTTCGTGAAGCCAAAAATAGACTTGATGGATCATTGCTTGTTTTGCCATAGGGATTGAGAAGGTTTGCATGGGCAAAGTGGCGGCAGCACCAGCCACTCCCAAAGTTTTTATAAAGTTTCGTCTTGATTTCATATGAATCCAGCTTTGCGTTAAAGCTAAAAAAAATCCCTCAAAATTAGCTTTGAGGGATTTCCATTTGACTCTTAAGATTCCATTTTGGCCATCTTATTCCGCTCATTTTCTTCCAAATAAATTTTCCTCATTCGGACATTTTTTGGGGTGATTTCCAAATACTCATCTTTTTGGATGTATTCCATGGCTTCTTCTAAAGAGAACCTTTTCGGTGGGGCTATCTTGGTATTATCATCAGACCCGGAAGCTCTCATATTGTTTAGCTTCTTGCCTTTTTGAACATTCACTACAATGTCATTGTCCCTAGAGTGCTCTCCAATTACCTGTCCTGTGTATAGTTCCTCACCCGGCTCCACAAAGAAAACCCCTCGATCCTGAAGCTTATCAATCGCATAAGGTGTACATTGACCCGCTTCCATAGAAATTAAGGAACCATTTATTCGACCTGGAATAGGACCTTTAAAAGGCTCATAAGCGATGAAACGGTGATTCATAATCGCTTCCCCTTGTGTGGCTGTCAAAACGTTATTTCTTAAGCCGATTAGACCTCTTGAAGGGATATTGAACTCCAAATGCTGAAGGTCTCCTTTTGGTTCCATGACCAATAGTTCGCCTTTCCTTTGTGTGGCCAATTCGATTACCTTACCAGCGACAGTTTCTGGGACATCTACAACTAGTGATTCGATTGGCTCATTACGTACTCCGTCAATTTCCTTGAAGATCACTTGAGGTTGACCAACTTGCAGTTCGTAGCCCTCTCTTCTCATTGTCTCGATCAATACAGAAAGGTGGAGTATTCCTCGTCCGTAAACGATGAATCTATCTTCTGAATCCGTAGGTTCTACTCGAAGAGCAAGGTTCTTTTCAGTCTCCTTCATCAACCGATCGCGGAGGTGACGAGATGTCACAAACTTTCCTTCCTTCCCGAAGAAAGGGGAGTTGTTAATGGTGAAGAGCATATTCATCGTAGGCTCATCAATCGCAATTCTTGGAAGTGGTTCTGGATTTTCCGCATCAGCTACCGTATCACCAATTTCAAAATCCTCAAGTCCGGTAATTGCACAAATATCTCCCGCTTCTACTTTTTGAACCTTGTTCTTCCCCAGACCTTCAAAGGTATGTAGTTCCTTCACTCGCATTTTCTTGATGTTTCCATCTGCTTTGCAAAGTGAGATTTGCTGATTTTCTGAGATAGACCCTCTTCTGACCCTTCCAATGGCAATTCGGCCTACGAAGTTTGAGTAATCCAAAGATGTGATCTGCATCTGGAGTGATCCCTCTTCGATTTTAGGCTCTGGGATGTATTCCAAAATCGCATCCAAAAGTGGAAGAATAGAGTCTGTAGGATTTTTCCAGTCAGGACCCATCCAGTTTTGCTTAGCAGATCCATAAAGCGTATGGAATTCTAGCTGCTCCTCAGACGCATCCAGATTGAACATCAATTCGAATACTGCCTCATGTACCTCATCAGGTCGACAGTTTTCTTTATCCACTTTGTTCACAACCACGATAGGAGTGAGGCCCAAAGAAATGGCTTTGCTGAGTACAAATCGAGTTTGAGGCATTGGTCCTTCAAAAGCATCCACTAATAGGATAACCCCGTCAGCCATTTTTAAAACCCGCTCTACTTCTCCTCCAAAATCGGCGTGACCGGGAGTATCGATAATGTTAATCTTGGTATCCTTATATCGAACAGAAACATTCTTTGAAAGAATGGTGATACCCCTTTCACGTTCAAGATCATTGTTGTCCAAAATCAGGTCATCGAATTGCTGATTCTCTCTAAAAATTTTGGAAGCATGGATGATCTTGTCCACCAAGGTAGTTTTGCCATGGTCAACGTGTGCGATAATTGCGATATTCCGAATATTCTGCATGGTTTACGGGTTTGAAGCCGCAAAATTACAAAGAATATTTGGTAGTAGGGTTATCCCAGGATGAAGAGAGTGATTTATTCAAAATGCCCGCCTGGATGATTAGGATTCGTAAATGGCAATCAGTTTTTCAGTTTCCTCAATGGATCTCTTTACCACCTTTGGGATTATGAAAATACTGATGAAAAGAATCCCCAATCCTAAGAGAATAACTCCTGCGAATATTTTATCAAAGGTTGATTCTTGAGTTTTCAGTGTGAGCTGGAAAGCATTCAAAGCTATGACTATCCCAAGGTTAATTAACTGAAAGCAGATTGCAGAGGCCATGAATGAAGCATACTTTTTATAGGCTTTGGATTGCTTCCAAAATCGAATCACAATGCTCAAGGAAGCCAATAAAACGAATCCAATCATCAGGAATAGCCAGAGGTTACTATTTTTCAGAAGGACTGAGCTTTGGTAAAAAATGAAAGCAATTCCGATTGGGTAGATCAGTCGATACGAAGTGAATAGATTTTTTAGTTCCGACCAAAAGTTCTTTAAAACCTTTGTCTGGATAGATTTTTTGTATGATTCCTCTAGCTCACTAAACCCAAACACCCCGAATTCACTATGTACTTTTGAGAAGGCCTCATCCAGAGAAAGCCCTGAATTTTGATTCATTAATTCTTCCACTCGGCAAGCCACATGATCTAATATCTCGTATTGAACATCGATTTGGGGATAACCTTTGTAGGAGGTCAGTTTTTTTAGCCGTGCGATTTGATCCTTGTTCAGTTTCATACAAAGGCAGTTTTAGACTTTTCTTTGAATACTTCGAATAGGATCAGGCCATAAAAAACCAGTAGAATACAGGCACTCACACTTAAGAATGAGTACAGATATTCTGGGATGAAATCAGTCAATCCAAAGATTCTGGGAAGATGAAGTAAAACGTTAGTCAGGGTTATTGGCCAATGGGTCTGCATATTCAAGTAATCACTTGTTGACGAAGTGATTTTCAAAGATTGATCGGAGAAATCCTTCTTGAGTGGTTTAAGCTTTGATCTGGTTCGAAACATGATGACCACATTTAGACCAACGATAAAAACCAATGGAACCATGGTGAATAGAATTACCTGAGTTTTGAAAGGTAGAAGGGTTCCTAAATATGAAATAGAGCCTATAAAGAAGAGGGTAAAGGCAAATCTGGGCCAGGTAAAATAGGATTTGAAGATTTCCTTCTCCATGGAATTAATCTCCTTTCTTACTGATTTTTTTTGATCTGCTTCTAATTTTTTACAAAAGCCATAGGTGAATTTCTCATCCAGTTCGAGCAGATTTTCTTTAAAAGCATCTTCTGGTTGATTTTCCAAATGAGTCAAATAATGATCATAGACCTCCGAAAGGATTTCGGCAGAAGTAATTCCTTTTTGTTTTATGGAAGTTTTGATGAGTTGGATTTCCTCAGATGTTAAATTCCTCATTCCTAAATCGATCAAAGCTTAAAGTTCGGTTCAATTCCTGGATTCAAGATCTTCTGAAGGTTTTGCACAAATTCATTCAGCTCATCCATTTTGAAACTCATTTCCTTTTTCCCTGACTTTGTGAGCCGGTAATACTTTCGAACCCGATTATCCACCTGTTCAATCTCTGTGGTAAGTAATCCGTCAGCTTCCATTTTATGTAGAGCGGGATAGAGGGCCCCTTCTGTAATTTTGATCTCACCTGAGGTCAATTCTTTCACCTTTTGAGTGATTTCGTAGCCATACATCTTATCCTTCTCCTCAAGTAGCTTGAGGATGATGGTCTGGAGACTCCCCTTGATCAAATTGTTATTAGACATAAGCGTTTTCTATACCTTCAGCTTCAAATATATAGACATTCTATATACCTAAGATAATTAGGTATAAAATTGTTTCAAAAAAATCTCACATTAATTGGATTGTTTTTTGCTCTATTCATGCAGACCGTGTTCTGGATGAAAAAAATCTTCTCTTTGTTTTTGCTCTTTATTCTTTTAGCCTCAGCCAAAGAAGCTCTTGGACAGAATAAGGGAGCCGGCTTTGGTATTAAAGCGGGATTGAACTACAATACTTCAGGTAAGTATTTCCAAGATGCTGGAAATATCTGGGATGATCCCGGGTCGTCCTCAGGCTATCATTTTGGAGGATTTTACAAGTTTGGGAACTACGATTTATTCCTTCGGCCAGAACTCCTTTTCACCCATACGAAATTCGACTCTGGTAATGGAATAGCTAAACTTTCCAGATTGGACGCTCCTGTTTTAGTAGGGCTACAGTTTTTCGAAATTATTAGTGTTATTGGAGGTCCTTCTTTTCATTACACCCTTAGTGATAACTTTTCACAACAGCTGGAAGGTGTAGATAACAATCCACTTCGTTTTGGATATCAGTTTGGTCTTGGATTGAATATAGGTCCAGTTGGACTGGATCTTAGGTATGAGAAAGAGTTTAACGATCAAAAAATAAATGTGGATCGAATCATTCGAGGAACGAATGATTTCAAGTCTGAGCAAGTGATTCTGGGGCTATCTTTCCAGTTCTGATTACTGCTTCCACTTATCGATTTTCTCTCCCATAGTTACATCACTTGAATTTCGAATCTGCATTCGATAGTACACCAGAACCTCTTCTGCTCCAGCAGCCAAAACTGCTTCTTGGGCCTTTTTTGCGATTTTCATAAGCTCTTCTTCCGGTCCTTCCATGACTGTTTCAAAAGGAGTGACCTCGTAAGCGACTCCGGAATTCTTGATGACTTCGATGGCTTGATCCACCAGCCAGTAACTATCCTTATCCTTGCTTTTCGGGACGATTTGAATTCCCAGATTTATGCTATTCATGCTTATTCTTTGACGTAAGGAGTGAAAATTTCTTTCCAGATTTTATAACCTTTTTGATTCATGTGTAGACTATCTGCGATGAAAATTTCAGGAATAGGTTTTCCATTTTCTCCGAGCATATCATCCCAGACATTGATGTATTGCACCCCAGGGTGGGCGATACAATACTCCCTCATGAATTGATTCAGGATTTTATAGGATGACCTTTTCTCCCATCGCGCTGGGCTAGGCTTTGCCCCGATCAGATAGACTTCGGTATCCTGATTTTCCATTTTGATCCAAGTAACGATCTCATCAAGTTTTGTCATGATGTCCGCTACTTTCACATCCGCCCATAAATCGTTGTCTCCTTCATAAATGAATACTTTTGAAGGCACATAATTCAAAACTACTTCAGGTAAATGTGCCATTAGGTCAGACGCTTTTGACCCTCCAAAACCCGTATTGATAATGTTTTCTTCTGGGAAATCCTTCTGGAGACTCATCCAGAATCGAATGCTTGAACTTCCTGTGAATACATATCCTCGCTGTTCCCAGCCAGAATCTGCTATCCTTTTGGTGAGTGCATCCACTTCTCTTTGAAAGGGTTTTTCCTGAGCATTTGCCCCTAGGGCAAAGCCAAAAAACGAAACAAAAATTAGAACCGATAGGCGTTTGAACTGCTGCATAGTGCAAGCTAAACCATATGAATCTGATGTGCAAAACCGTTCATCAGATGGACAATTCCGTACATGACGTTCAAAAGAGATTTTTGCTCGCAAAGGAACAGGTGAACGAGGTGACCTTTGAAAATCCCTTCATTCGTCACATGAAAGAGCGTTTTGGTCACATTTAGTCAAACCCGAAGTAATTTATTTAACTGTGAAAGTCAGTTTGGGTCAGTTTGTGCGTTAGAAATTCATACATACAATCACCAAACTTTATGCAGAAGGTTACAGAGTTTTTTTGGTTTTGCAGTGGAGCCAACGCTGGGATACTTAGAAGAACGCCCACAGAATCAAATAAATATGTTGGAATAGGAGCTACTGTCTTCTTCACAGGTGTACTCGCAGCTTTGGCCGCAGGCTATGCACTTTACACCATTTTTGATCAACTCTTCCCGGCCATTTTCTTCGGTATGCTTTGGGGTTTGGTGATTTTCAATCTCGACCGATTCATTGTCTCATCCATGCGGAAGAAAGAGAATGCCTGGGCGGAGTGGAAACTTGCCATACCCAGATTGGTACTGGCGGTGCTGTTGGCCTTTGTAATTTCAAAGCCGCTCGAGTTAAAGATGTTCGAAAAAGAAATTAATCGTGAACTCGATAGAAAGAAGACCGAATTTATCGCGGAGTCCAAGGCGAACTTAGCCCAGGGATTTCCGGAGATTCAGGAATTGGAAGGAGATATTTTGGCTTTAAATGCCGAAGTGGATGAGGCTGAGGCTTTCAGGGATAAGCTTCAAAGAGAGTATGATGCTGAGCGGTTCGGGGAGAAGACGACAGAGACCAGCGGAATAGTAGGACTGGGCACGAATGCAAAGAAGAAGGAAGAACAATTAGATGCTGCGCAAAAAACTTTAGATGATTTGCGAATTAGAAATCAGGCACGAGTGGACACTATTGACAAGCAAATCCGAGATTTCATTGCTTTGCGCCAAGCTGAGTTTGAAAAACAGCAACCGGGCATTGATGGGTTTGACGGATTAGCTGCAAGAATTGATGCATTATCCAAACTAACTGAAGAAAGCTCAGCCATGGCTCTGGCAAATATGTTCATCATCCTACTTTTTATAGCCATTGAGACTTCGCCGATTTTTGTGAAGCTGATTTCATCCAGAGGACCTTACGATGAGCTGCTTGAGCTTCGAGAGGACAAGGTAAAACTCTTCAAGAATGAGCGCTGGACCAAGGCTAAAGGAGAATCAGAAGCGAGGGTGGATTATTTCCAGGAAACTCATTTCTATGCGTCTGATTTGGATAAGGAAAAAACCAACAGGAAAAATAAGGCGAGGACTTATTCTGAGATAGATGAAATAGAGGAGCGCTGGAAAAGGAAAGAATTCTAGACTAAACCAATTTTGAAGCCGCGAGTAGCGGCTTTTTATTTTGCTTTCAATTCATCCATGACTTTTTTCACGGACTTCCATTCAAACCACCGGACTACCTTGATCAGGAAGGAAAGAAGTTGTCCGGGATTTAGAAGCTTCTCCGCCAGGCTTTTGATTTTCTGATCCCTTTCAAGAATTTCCTTTTCCTTATTTGCGGCTACATGATATTGCTCTGCAAATTCCCAAGCGCCATCTCTGGCGATTTGTATTGAGAAATTAAGGAGCATTTCATCTTTACCTTTGGCCAGAGGAATCAGTAATCCGAAGAGCGGTGAAATAGTACCTAGATCTTCCTTAACTCCATCAACGAGCTCAGAAAGCACCTCATTGATTTTATTAAAATCACCTTGAATAGGCTGCAGGCTTTTTCCTTCCATAGTTTCTGAGGCCGCTATTCCCAGGTCGAGATTAATATGAGCATTAATCCCTAGGAATAGATGTTGAAGAGTGAGGTAATCTTGCTTTGCGCTAGCTCCAAAAGCAGCCTTCCAACTATCGGTGAATTCACCTTCGGATTGCCAGGAATCATATGCCTCAGTGAATCGTTTCGCGAAAAGAACGTCCAGAACTTCCATACGTTCATTGTCTTCAAATTCCTTGGCTAAGATTCCTTCTTTAACCCGCTGGGTCACTTTCCTGTATAGAATAGCAAAGAAGCCCACTCTGGAATTATTTTGGTAACAATCTTTGATGATTGAATCTAGTTTGACCAGAACTTCGTCAATTGTCTTCATAATTAAGAGAGAAAAAATTGTTCTAGGAGGTCCCCTACAAAGTAGGCCACCATGGCTGCTAATAGGCCAAGAGCCAGAGTTTCTGCAATACTTTTGAAAATGGAGGTTTGATTTACATAGCTCTTCAAAAATCCGATAATCACAAATGCGACTCCTGTTAAAATACTGGTTAACAGGAAGACTTGTGCTGAGATGTCAGTAAAGAAATCCCATAAATAGACCAGAAGAGGAATAAAACCAACGAGGATAAATGAAATTAAGGTGGCTATTCCCACATTGATAGGGCTCTTGTCCTCCAAAAGCATGTTGAGCTCATCCTTCATCATCTCAGAAACCCAGATATCCTTGTCAGAGGTGATCTGATCCACTACTCTGTCCAGAAGCTCACCTTCAAAGCCTTTAGCACGATAAATATCCTCAATTTCTTTTCTTTCAGCGTCTGGAATATTTTCTACCTCCCAATACTCAATAGCTTGGTTCTTTCGGTATTGCTCCCTTTCGCTTTTTGCAGAAAGATAGGCTCCCACGGACATGGAAAACCCATCGGCCAGAAGATTAGCGAAGCCAAGAATGATGATAACCCCAGTATCCAGATTTGCTCCAAAACCTCCTGCAACCACAGCAAAGGTGGTCACTGCTCCATCTATCCCACCATATACAAATTCAGGTAAGTAGGTTTGAAATTTTCCAAAAGTAGAGGAGGTGCTATGGAGGGATTCTTCGCTCACAAATAGAGGTTTTCTTCATGACTGGCCTTTTTTCAAGATAAGGAAAAAAAGATCAGGTGTTAAACCCCTTGGCTTTCCAGGTATTCCTCCCCATTCATGATCGGAAGGAGGTTCTCCAGTTCTTCTTCGGTAAAAATTCTTGAGCGTGTATGGAATCTTACACCGAGAGGAATCTCGAGTGAAAAGCTACTTCCTCGGCCTTTAACCACGTCAATGGTCAATTCGCAATGCTTCCAATATTCGAATTGAGCGGCGCTCATAAAGAATCCACAACCTTCTATATCTCCCAGATAAACATCTGAAGAACTCAACATAAAATCTCCTTTTTCAAAACACATGGGTGCTGATCCGTCGCAGCAACCTCCGCTTTGATGGAACATGAGCTGTCCGCCGGTCTGGGATTTTAGCTTTTCAATTATTTCTGATGCTTCACTCGTTACTCGTACTCTTTCTTGATGCTTCATGATTTTTAATTTAAGCCAAAAAAGGCAGGAGAACATTCCCCTGCCTTAATCGATGGATCACTTTACTTCTAAAAGAATCCTAGCTTATTCTTATCGTAAGAGATAAGCATGTTTTTAGTTTGCCTGTAGTGATCAAGCATCATAAGGTGATTCTCACGCCCGAACCCTGACTGCTTATATCCTCCGAATGGAGCATGAGCAGGATAAGCATGGTAGCAGTTCACCCAAACACGGCCAGCCTTGATTTCTCTTGGCACCTGATACAGCTCGTGCGCATCTCGTGACCAAAGTCCGGCACCAAGTCCATACATGGTATCATTGGCAATTTGGATTGCTTCTTCAGTTGTTTTGAATGTGGTCACACAAGTTACAGGACCGAAAATCTCCTCCTGGAAAATTCTCATCTTGTTATTGCCTTTGAAAATGGTAGGCTTGATGTAATAACCATTTTCAAGGCCACTATTCAGACCAGCTGAGGCTCCACCCGTAAGTGCAACTGCGCCTTCTTCTTCACCGATCTTCATGTAAGAAAGAATCTTTTCGTACTGATCATTTGAAGCCTGAGCTCCCATCATGGTGTCAGGAGAAAGAGGATGACCCATCTTGATGGCCTTGGTTCTTTCCACCACTTTCTCCATGAATACATCATAGATATCTTCATGAACTAAAATTCTTGAAGGGCAAGTACAAACTTCACCTTGATTCAAGGCGAACATCACCGCACCTTCAACAGCCTTGTCGAAAAACTCATCATCAGCATCTGCAACAGACTTCATGAAGATGTTAGGTGATTTACCGCCTAGCTCCATGGTTACTGGAATTAGGTTTTGAGAGGCATACTGCATGATAAGCTTACCAGTAGTGGTTTCACCTGTGAAAGCCACTTTCGCTACTCGTGTAGAAGTGGCCAATGGCTTACCAGCCTCTACCCCAAAGCCAGTTACCACATTGACTACTCCAGGAGGAAGAATGTCGGCGATTAGCTCCATCAAAACCATGATACTTGTAGGAGTTTGCTCAGCAGGTTTCACCACACAGCAGCAGCCTGCGGCCAAAGCTGGAGCGATTTTCCATGTCGCCATAAGCAGTGGGAAATTCCATGGGATAATTTGTCCAACTACTCCCAGTGGCTCGTGCAAAGCAATACTTACCGTATTGGCATCGTGCTCAGAAATAGTGCTTTCGTCCGCTCTGATTACACCCGCGAAGTATCTGAAGTGATCCACACAAAGAGGAAGGTCAGCTGCTCTTGTTTCACGAATAGCCTTTCCATTATCAATGGTCTCTACTCTGGCTAGCAACTCAAGATTTTCTTCGATTACATCTGCAATCTTATTCAATAAAATACTTCGCTCAGTAGGAGAAGTCTTAGACCAGGTTTCGAAAGCTTCATGAGCGGCATCAAGTGCGAGCTCTATGTCTTGAGCATTACCTCTGGCTGCTTGCGCAAAAGGTTTTCCATCAATAGGGGAGATGTTGTCAAAGTACTCTCCAGAGCTTGGTTGTACGAATTTGCCACCAATAAAATGGTCGTAGCGATCCTTCAGTTCAGGTCTCTCTACAGGTGGCGTTTGGGTTAAAGTTAAAGTGTCCATAGTGCAATAGATTATTTTGGTACTCTTCAAATCTCCCAAATCAATTCCTAAAAAAATTGCACTAAATGCTCAACTTATGTACCTGAATTGCTCAAAAAATGCTCAAAAAATCCGTTGTCATGATTATCTGTGACATTTGTCAGCTTTTATAGCTCTGGCTATCTGTAATTTACGCTATGACCCAGAATGACTTTGCAGGTGTACCGTGGAGAAGTCCTCGTGATTTAAGAACACTTGTCGAAAACAGAACAACCTACACATTAGACAGCTGTGAGCTGAATATTTTTGAAACACATCAGAAGGCCTCAGATGTAAATTTGAGATTTGGAGACCTTGTGCTCACTACCATGCTTAGAGGAAAAAAGGTGATGCATCTCTTTGATAAGCCAGGTTTCGATTATTTACCAGGAGAGTCAGTGATCGTTCCTCCCAATGAGGTAATGAAGATTGATTTTCCTGAAGCAAAGCTAGATAACCCGACCCAATGCGTGGCCCTTTCCATTTCTAAAGACATGATTGAAAACACCTTTAATCTTTTGAATGAAAGGTGTCAGGATCGAGTGCTTTCTGAAAAATGGGGATTGGATTTGAACTATTTCCATCTGATTAATACACAGGATTTATCGGAGATCATTAATCGCTTTGTCAAAATAGGAGTGAAGGAGAGGTCCAAAGAGAAAGATTTGATCGCCTCATTTGCCTTAAAAGAATTGCTCATTCGACTTACCCAGACGCAGGCCAGAGATATGTTGGAGAAGACATACAAAGAGCTTTCTTCTAAAAACCGGCTGGCACACGTGGTCGACTACATTAAGAATAATATCCGAGAGGATTTTACTCTAGATCAGCTTGCTAATAAAGCCTGTATGAGTAAAGCGCATTTTGTGAGGACCTTTAAACTGGAGCTCGGAATGACTCCTATGGATTTCATTTTAAATGAAAGGCTCAAGCTTGCTAGACAGTATTTGGTTATGGGTGGCTTTCAGGTTCAGGAGGTAGCAGCCATGTCAGGATTCAAAAGCGATAATTACTTTATCCGAGCCTTTAAGCGTCAATTCGGAAAGACACCAAGAGCCTTCGCTAAAGCAAGAGAAATAAATTAGGCGCTTTCTTTGTTTTTTACAGGGTAAAAAGTAAGTTTAAAGGAATTTAGCAATCAAAATGAGTATTAGATTACTTAATTGCCAAATTTTATATGGTTTTGATTGATTGATAATAAACCCAAGAAAAAGGGGCTTCTTCGGAAAGTCCCTTTTTTATTGTCTTGATTTTTCACTTTTCTCAATTTTTCTGGACACCTAGGGTCAAAAGTAAGGGTGTTTCTATCGAAAAAACGTAAAAAGTGGATTTGGAGGTTTGAACGGTTAAATTCTGTAAGCTTCTGCGAAAATTACTGAAAATAAGGGTTCAGCCGTCTTTTCTTTGGTTTAGAGCTGAAATCAGAGCATTTTTTCTTTCTTCAAAAGTATAATTCTCAGTGATTCTTTTTCTGGCCTTGAGCCTCAATTCGTGAGGTTCTTCTTTTTTGAGTTCATCTACCCATTCTATAACTGGATCGATGGATTTCTTTTCATTTATAAAGCCTGAACCTCCAATGATCTCTCGGATCGCTCCAACATCCGAACCAATAGGAATACAGCCGCATGACATGGCCTCGGCTAAGGCATTTGGGAATCCTTCAGAAACGGAAAGTTGTAAATAGAATTGATGCTTATTTAGCTCCTTTAGTAACTCTCCCTTATTCAATTTTCCCTTTACATCCACATTACTTTCGCTACTGTGGTAATCGGGGTCCCCAATCAGCGTAAACTTCCAATCTGGGTTATTTCTTGCCAAGGCCTTGATCAAATCATAGCCCTTAATTAAGCCTCTGGTGGGATTTGATGTTCCCGCCGCCACAGTAACAAAGCTTAACTCTGGTCTAGGATTTCCTTGATCTACCCAGAAATCTATGTCGAACCCATTTGGAATGACTTGGATGGGAGTTTCTAAATCAGGAATAAGATTTAAAAGTCCTTGAGAGGGTGAAATCCTTGGATCATATTGGTATTGCTGCTTTACCAAAGCCTGTGCAACCGGAAGTATTTTATGGCAATTCTTAAAAGAATAAACCGTTGCTTTTCTCAACCATTTTTTCCTGAAATTCCCATAGTTGATTTCTGGCATATTCATACAATCTGTTCCGCCCGCTTGAATCGTGCATCTTTTGCCAAAAGCTCTGGCAAACCATACCGGCAATACAGAATGATACCCTCCGAAGAAGCAGAGATACTGGTCGGTCTTGGGGAGAAACCAAAGCAATTGAAAAAACTGCTTGATGAAATGGAATGGAAGAGTCTTAGGATTTTGAGTGAATTCCAGGGCTTTGACCGTATGCTCAGGACTGAGCATTTCTACATCTCTTTCGATGAATGCAGTGTGGACGGGAAAGGTGTAAATGATCATTCTCTCAAAAGAAAAGGGGAAAATAATCATTTCCCCCTTTTTTGATTTCATCAGTTTTAAACGACCAGATTAACAATTTTACCTGGTACCACGATGACCTTCTTTGGATCCTTGCCTTCAAGCCATTTTTGCACCACTTCGTTGCCAAGAGCCTGCTCCTGAATTTCATCTTTTGACAAGCTTAGGGAAAGCTGGATTTTAGTTCTCATTTTCCCATTAATCATCACAGGATATTCGAAGCTGCTTTCCACCAGGTAATCTTCATTGAATATTGGGAATTCTGCTTCAGTAATTGAAGAAGTATGTCCCAGCAGCTGCCATAGCTCCTCTGCAATGTGTGGAGCGTAAGGAGATACCAAAACAGCCAAAGGTTCAAGAATTTCTCTTTTGTTGCACTTCAATGCTGTCAGCTCATTCACGCAGATCATAAAACTGGAGACTGAGGTATTAAAGCTGTGATTAGCCATATCCTCTTCCATTTTCTTGATGGTCTTGTGCAGAGACTTCAGTTCTTTCTCATTGGCTTTCGCCTCAGATACTGAGAAGTTTCCGGAGCCATCATGATATAGGTTCCAAAGCTTTCTCAAAAACTTAAATACCCCATCGATACCATTCGTATTCCACGGCTTGAATTGCTCTAAGGGACCCAGGAACATCTCATAACATCTTAACGTATCCGCCCCATACTTTTCTATAATGTCATCTGGATTAACGACGTTGTATTTAGATTTTGACATCTTTTCAACTTCTGCTCCACAGACATATTTTCCATCTTCCAAGACAAATTCTGCATTTGCCAAGTCAGGTCTCCATGCTTTGAATTTCTCGAGGTCGAGCTGATCGTTATAGACCATATTGACATCCACGTGCATGGAAGCAGTATCATATTGGTCTTTCAGCCCAAAGCTCACAAACTTGTTCTCACCTTTGATTCTGTAAACAAAGTTCGATCGCCCTTGAATCATTCCCTGATTAATCATCTTTTGGAAAGGCTCCTCAATTGAAACTGCCCCGATGTCGTAAAGAAACTTGGTCCAGAACCTGGAATAAAGTAGGTGGCCGGTCGCGTGCTCGGATCCTCCAATGTATAAATCCACTGCTCCCCAATAATCCGTGATATCCTTGTCGGCAAAGGTGTTCTCGTTTTGAGCATCCATGTATCGGAAAAAATACCAACTCGAACCTGCCCAACCTGGCATAGTGGATAGTTCAAGAGGAAATTCTCCGTCCTGAGTCTTGTATGTCCAATCCTTGGCCCTACCCAAGGGAGGTTCTCCATCCTCAGTTGGAAGATATTTGTCTACCTCGGGAAGAACGAGTGGAAGATCGCTTTCATCGATTAGGTATGGAAGTCCTTCTTTAAAGTAAACAGGAAGGGGTTCACCCCAGTACCTTTGACGAGTGAAAATGGCATCTCGCATTCGGTATTGAATTTTTCCTTTACCGATTCCATTGCCTTCAAGAAATTCAATGGCCTTCGCCATCGCATCCTTCATTTCCATGTTTGAAATGAAACCGGAATTGATAATGGTTCCGCCTTTTCCTGGGAAAGAGCCATTTTCCAAAGAACCTTCAATTACCTGCCTAATCTCCAGATTGAAATGCTTTGCGAAATTATAATCTCTTTCATCGTGAGCAGGTACGGCCATTACCGCCCCGGTTCCATAACCTGCCAGAACATAATCCGCGATCCAAATTTCGATTTCCTCTCCATTGAATGGGTTGATGGCGTAAGATCCGGTGAAAGCACCAGAGATAGTTTTTACATCAGTCATTCGATCCCGCTCAGATCGATTTTTAGCAACCTCGATATATGCTTCCGCTTCTTCTCTTTGATCTTCTGTGATCAATTCCGCAGCAAGTTCAGATTCAGGAGCCAAGGCCAAGTAAGTGACACCATATATAGTATCTACACGGGTGGTGAAGACCTTTATCGTTTCTTCCGAATCCTGTACCTCAAAAATAACTTCAGCTCCGATTGATTTGCCGATCCAGTTTCGCTGCATTTCTTTGATTGGCTCGGACCAATCAACTTTTTCCAAACCTTGTAAAAGTCTTTCGGCATATGCAGTGATTCGCATGGACCACTGCATCATTTTCTTTCTTTCAACTGGATGACCACCACGCTCCGAGAATCCGTCCTTCACCTCATCGTTTGAAAGAACTGTACCTAAAGCAGGGCACCAATTAACTGTGGTTTCTGCAAGGAAAGTTAGCCTATACATAAGAAGGATTTCCTGCTTTCTTGTTTCAGAAAAACCTGACCAATCTGAAGCCGAGAAGGTTGGCGTATCTTCATCGCATTCTGCGTTTACTGACTTATTTCCATCCTTTTCAAATCTTTCAATTAATGAATCGATAGCAAGTGCCTGATCCGCATCCTTGTCATAATAGCTGTTAAATAGCTGCATGAAGATCCATTGCGTCCACTTATAATAAGAGGGATCGGATGTCCTTATATCTTTGGACCAGTCGAATGCAAATCCGATATTCTTCAGCTGTTCCGTGTATCTGGCAATATTTTTTTCCGTGGTAATGGCAGGATGTTGACCTGTTTGGATAGCGTACTGCTCTGCTGGTAAACCAAAGCTATCATAACCCATAGGATGAAGGACATTGAAACCCTTCAATCTTTTGAATCTGGCGACGATATCGCTGGCGATGTAGCCCAACGGATGGCCCACATGGAGTCCTGCTCCAGAGGGATAAGGAAACATATCCAAAGTGTAGAACTTCGGCTTATCAGGATTTACTTTGGCTAGGTAAGACTGGTTGTCCGCCCAGTATTTCTGCCATTTATTTTCTATTTCCCTGAAATTGTAATCTGCCATGGAATGCTTTGATTTTTAGATAAACGCCTGCAAAAATAGAAAAATCATATCGCAATAGAAGTCAAAAAGGAATAACCTCAGGAAAGAAATCCTGGCTTTGGGCCGCAGCCCAAAACTATCCATGACTCGAGGAGAATTATTGATGTTTTTCTTTTAGAGAGGTAAGCCGTAATTTTGCCGTCACATTTACAGCGGTGGAATCACCCGCTTTACCAAAAATTCAAATGACTACAAAAGAAAAAGTAGCTGCAGGCCTCTCACTCCCTGTGATGGAGGCCTTTTACACGATACAAGGCGAAGGTAAGTTTACTGGTCATCCAGCCTATTTTATACGCTTGGGCGGATGCGATGTAGGCTGTGTTTGGTGTGATGTCAAAGAAAGCTGGGAGGCCGGAAAATGGCCAGTTCACAGCATTGAGGAGATAGTGGCCGAAGCTGAAAAGCATCCAGCCAGGCTGGTAGTGATCACAGGAGGTGAGCCATTAATGTATGACATGGGGCCGCTCACGAAGCTCTTGAAGGAAAAAGGGTTTACCACCAATATCGAGACCTCTGGTGCTTATCCATTTTCAGGTGAATTCGATTGGGTTTGTTTCTCTCCCAAAAAGTTTAAAGCCCCTCATAATTCCATTTATGCCGTAGCCGATGAACTGAAGGTGGTGATTTTCCATAAAAGTGATTTTGACTTTGCTGAAAAACATGCTGAAAAGGTGGATAAAGCTTGTGAATTACGACTGCAACCGGAGTGGAGTAAGGCCGATCGATTTACCCCTGAAATCATCGAATACGTAAAAAATCGTCCATTTTGGAAAATTTCGCTTCAAACTCATAAATTTATGGACATCCCCTAGAGTCCATGCGTTCCCTCATCTTTGGAATATTATTCTTTTTTACCCTTGGTTTTGTCCAGGGGCAAAGCTATTCCATTGTGGATTCCAAAGCGATCAAGATGTACCAGAAGGGGGAGGAGCTTACACTTTCCAGAAGGTATTATGACGCTATAGAGAGCTACGAAGCAGCAATCAAGCGAGAGGCTTCTTTTCTCGAAGCATATGTAAAGGCATCTCAGTTGTACATTACTCTCGGTGATTTAGAAAGTGCTGAGCAAACAGCCATAGCTGGTGAAAGAAGATTGGCTGGAAAAAATGCCAAAACCAAAAATGTTGCTGAATATGGTTGGCTGTTTGCCAACATCCACTTGAAAAAAGGAGAATTCGCTCAGGCTTATGAGAGATTCACACAGGTAGATCCACTCTTCGAGGAGAGTTTTCGAAATTCTATATACTACCGCGACATGAAAAGTCAGATGGATTTCTTGTCTACACAGTTAGGAGAATCCATGTCCATAGAGAAAGAGAGGCTTCCTGAGCCTTTGAACCTTTTTAAGCTCCAGTACTTTCCCGTTCTCACGGCTGATGGCAAACAGATTTTGTTTACCAAAAGAGACGGTACAGGAAATTTCGATAAGGAGGATATCTACGTTTCCTTCTCGGATGGCGAAAACGTATGGTCTGACCCTACGAGCATCGCATCGACCATCAACTCTCAATATAATGAGGGTACCTGTTCAGTAACGGCGGATGGAAATATTCTCATTTATACCTCTTGCGATGCTCCTGATAGCGAGGGTAGCTGTGATTTGTACGTGGCTTATAAGGTGAATGGACAATGGGAGCGACCAAAAAATATGGGTAAAAAGGTGAACTCTCGTTCCTGGGATTCCCAGCCATCCCTCTCTGCTGACGGTCGTATTCTATTTTTCTCTTCAAATCGAAAAGGGGGATATGGAGGAAATGATATTTGGTACAGTGTCAGATTGAATGATGGTTCATGGGCTGAAGCCAAAAACCTGGGTAATGTGGTCAATACCGCCAAAGATGAAATTTCCCCATTTATGTTCTTCAACAACGAAATCCTGTTTTTCGCTTCCAATGGTCATCAGGGTTTTGGTGGAATGGACATCTTCACCTCAAGGGTAACTGCAGGAGATTTCCAGATTCCTGAAAATCTCGGTTTACCCATAAATGATCATTTGGACCAAGTTGCATTATTTATCACTGCTCAAAAGGATTACGCTTATTTCACTGAGTTGACCGAGGATGGTGGGGAGAATGATCGATCCTTGCTGTATAGATTTAAGTTTCCTGAAGAAATCTATCTGGGAGAGAATCTAACAGTGACTGCTGGGAAGGTTTATAATTCTAAAACAGGAGAGCCCATTGATGCGACTCTTTCTCTGGTTTCCCTTACGAATGATAGTACCCTTTATCAATTCCAGGCAGATGGAAAGACAGGCGAGTTTACCATGCTTTATCCAGATAAAGCTATTTCAGGGCTTTATGTAGAAAAGCCCGGTTATTTACCGAAGATTTATAACGTGGAAAGGGATAAGCTTCAAAATGTGGAGGATCTTGAAGTAAATCTTACTCCGGTGGCTCCGGGCGAAGAGTTTGTATTTGAGAATATCTTCTTTGACTTTGATAAATATGAGCTCAAAGAAGAATCCATGTCTTCTCTTAAGCGACTCAAGAAGTTCTTGGAAGAGAACCCAAATGTGAACATTGAAATCCAAGGACACACAGACAATGTAGGACAAAAAGCCTACAACAAGACTCTCAGTTTAAACCGCGCTAAAAGTGTACAGTCCTACCTCATTGAAAATGGGATGCATCCGGGTAGAGTGATGGTCGTTGGCAAGGGGGATAGTGAGCCGATGGTACCAAATGATACCAAAAAGAACCAAGCTTTGAACAGGCGAATAACGATTGAGATTCTTTGAGATATTTTGGGCAAGCCAAAACTGGGCTATCTCGCTAAAAATCCATAAAACTATTTTTTAAAGTATCTATCGATCTAGTTTTCAGATAATTCGATCCAAATAATGATTTGAGAATTGTTCAATTTTCGGAATTAATACTTGAACAATTTCAATGGAGGAAAGAAAAGATTACAAACTGCTTAAAAGCTGTTAAATTCTACCGTTTTTCGGGTAAAAATCAAAAAAATCGAAAAGAAGAAAAAAAATAAAAAAAAATTAACTTCTGTTAACACAGGCTTAATACTGTGTTTTTCCAATCTACTTTTTGTATTTATCTAATTTCCCAAAGATAATTTTGTATTAACAAAAATTGGGGAAAATCCCTTTTCGCCGCTAAAAAGACGATTTGTCCATTTGCCTGTTATGGTATTGTGATATTCCATATTTCAGGATATCATTGAGTCTAATTAAACCAAAATTTTAACCAATATGAGGAAAATTTTACTTCTAGGACTCACCCTTTTCCTCGCAACTGCTGTAGCATTTGCGCAGAATAGAGTGATCACTGGTACGGTTATCTCTTCCGAAGATAACCTTGGTGTACCAGGTGCAACAGTTCTGGTAAAAGGAACCACTGTAGGTACTGCCACTGACTTAGACGGGCGGTATTCTATTAATGTTCCTGCCGGAAGTGATGTGTTGGTTTTCAGCTTCGTAGGCTTGACCACACAGGAAGTGACAATCGGTAACCAATCCACTATTGACGTGACATTGGAGCCTGATGTTCAGTCACTATCAGAATTTGTGATCACATCTTATGGTGATCAGTCCAAAAGAGAGATTACAGGTGCAATTGCGTCTGTAAAAGGTGAGGTTTTTGAAAACCTTCCTGTACAATCTTTTGACCGTGCGATGCAGGGTCGTATTGCTGGTGTTCAGGTAACTTCTACTTCTGGACAGCCAGGTGGTACACTCAACGTACGTATTAGAGGTGTTGGTTCTATCAACGCTGGTAACGCACCACTTTACATTGTGGATGGTGTTCAGATTTCAAGTGGAGGGCTATCTGGTCAAGGTACTCAGAATGCACTTGGATCTATCAATCCAAATGACATCGAGTCTATCGAGGTACTGAAGGATGCTGCTGCTGCTGCGATCTATGGTGCTCAGGCGGCTAACGGTGTTGTTTTGATTACTACCAAAAAAGGTGGTAAAGGACAAACTCGAGTTACTTTGACTGCTCAGGAAGGTATCGTACAGCCATTGAATCTTTATGATGTAATGAACGCAAGCCAGCTTGCAGGCATCAAAAGAGAAGCTTACATCAATGCTGGACTTGATCCTGCAGGTGCTGCAGCTACTTATGGCGATCCTGAAGATCCAAATTTGGAATCTTATGATTGGGTAGACGAGCTTTACAGAAATGGTCGTCTAAGCGTGTATGACCTTTCAGTTTCTGGAGGTGATGACAAGACATCATTCTACCTTTCTGGTTCTTACACCAGACAAGAAGGACAGATTATCATGTCTGATTATGAAAGAGCTACTGGTCGTTTGAACATTACTCACAGACCAAATAAGAATCTTACTATTGCTGCGAACCTTTCTTTGGCTTTCCAAAATACGAACGGTTCTATCGCAAACGGTAACTTCGTTAACTCTCCTTTCCAGGCAGGTTTTACTTCAAGACCAAATGTACCTATTTACAATGAGGACGGATCTTTCGCAAGATACCCATCTAATCACCTTTTCGGTTACAACATTGTAGAGGGTGTTACCCTGGAAACTAGAAGTGGTAAGTCAGTTCAAACTGTATCTAATCTTCAGTTGAATTATCAAATTACTCCTTGGTTGAGCTGGACGTCTTACTTCGGTATTGATTTCTCTGATAATGCGGATATCAACAACCGTCCATCTTCAATCCCAGTATTTAGCTCGTTTGGTGGTCAGTCAGTATTTACTGATAGAAGAACAAATAACTTCAACACGAACCACAACTTTAGCTTTAACAAGAAATTCAATGAAGTACACACTGTATCTGGTGTGGCTGGTTTCGAATACAAGGCTGAGAATGTAGACTCAAACTTTGGTACTGGTAGAGGATTCCCTAACCCACAGTTGATCTATTTGAACAACGCTGCTGATCCTTTCGATGTAGGTAGTTTCTACACTGAATTCAAAAGAGCGGGTGTTTTCGGTCAGGTTAAGTATGACTATGACGACAGATATACTGCTGACTTCACTCTGAGAAGAGACGGTCACTCTAGATTCGGTGAAGAGAACAGATGGGGTACTTTCTATGCGGCTTCCGTTGGATGGAGACTTTCTTCTGAAGGATTCCTTCAGGACGTGAACTGGTTGGATAACTTGAGACTAAGAGCATCTTTCGGTGTAACTGGTAACTCAAACATTGCAAACTTCGCTTCAAGAACTCTTGTAGGTTCTGCAGGTCAGTATCTTGGTGGTGGTGCATTGACGCTTTCTCAGCTAGGTAATGACCTTCTTACTTGGGAGGAATCAGAGACTACTAACATTGGTTTGGACTGGACATTGTTCAATGGTCGAATCATAGGTACTGTAGACGTTTGGAGAAGAGATTCTAAGTCACTTCTTTTCAACACTCCTCTTCCAATTGACTCAGGTTTCGGAAGTATTACCAGAAACACAGGTCTTGTAAGAAATCAAGGTATTGATATCGATCTTCAGACTGTGAATGTGGTAGCTGGTAAATTCCAGTGGAGTACTGCTTTCAACATCACATTCCTAGAGAATGAGCTTCTAGAGCTTTATGATGGACTAGACAGAATCGGAAATAACCTAATCGTAGGACGTCCTATTCAGTTCTGGTATACCCACCAATATCTTGGTGTGAACCCAGCGAATGGTCTAGCTATGTATGATGACGGAACAGGTACTGGAAATTATACTTACATCACTGGACAGAATACTCTTGACTACAGAGGTAGTGGTCTTCCAACTAGCTATGGTGGTCTTTCTAATACATTTACTTACGGACCTGTTTCTTTGGAAGTATTCTTCCAATATCAGTTCGGTAACATCGCTTCTAACTCTGATATTCAGAACCTTCAGAACTGGGGTGCTGGAACAGGTAACCTTGAGGTTAGTCAGCTAGACTACTGGAGACAGCCTGGTGACATCACTACTGTAGGTAAGCCTTTCGAAGGTGGTCAGGAAGCTGGTACTAGTAACGTAAGTATCTTCTCTACTCGTCGTTTGAGTGATGGCGGATACATTAGATTGAAGCAGGTTACATTGAACTACACGCTAGGAAGTGCTGCTGCTAACAAAATCGGTATGCAGAGTGCCAACCTGTTCGTTCAAGGCTTGAACCTATTGACTTGGACTAACTTCAATGGAATTGATCCTGAGGTTGTTGGTTTGATTGGAAACTCAACTTTCGCGCGTTATCCAAACGCAAGACAGTTCTCTGCTGGTCTTACTCTTAACTTCTAATTAGAAATAAGAATGAAAAATTATATAAAAGTATTGGCTTTAGGAGCTGTAATGATTTTTACAGCTTGTGAAGACCTATTGGATACTGATCCAAGACAAAGTTTGACGCCTGAAACAGGTTTTGCAGACGTGTCTGGATACGAGGCGCTTATCTTTGCCGCTTATGGTCAGCCTAGAGGTTTCAATATCTATGGCCAGCAGTTAATGATGGCTCCAGAAATCATGGCTGATAATTTGAGAATTATCGCCAACACTGGACGTTACATCGGACAGGAAGCGAACGCTGACAGAGCTCACATGGGTATCTGGAATGGTGCCCAGTGGGGTGCGATTAATGAAGCAAACATTCTTCTTGCTGGTATCGATGATGTTGAAGGTGACGAAGATTTAAAAACTCGATTGAAGGGAGAGGCTCATTTCCTAAGAGCTCTTTTCTACTTTGATTTTGCTAGAATCTACGGATATGAGCCAGGTCAGGAAGTAAATGGTTGGAACCTAACTGTTCCATTGAGAACTACTCCAACTCTTGGTTTCTCTGACGCTGATTTCAGAGAGAGAGCTACAAACACCGAAATGTACGCTCAAATCGAATCTGATTTGCAGATGGCTATCAGCATGTTGCCAACAGGTGATGTGGGTAGTGCAGATATCTACAGAGCAACTAAAGGTGCTGCTGAAGCATTGTTAGCAAGAGTTTTCCTTTACGGAGGAAAGAATTCTGAAGCTGCTGCTATGGCTTCTCAAGCTATGGCGACATTCGGTCTTCAGGATGATGGAACTGGTTTGGTAGCTGCGGCTGATTATGTAGGTGGATTCTCTACCTTCCCAAATCCAGAGTCACTTTTCGAAGTTGAAATCAGATCTGTTGACTGGTCAACTGTTGATGGTGTGAACAACTCTATGTGTACTCTTATGGCAGACGTATTTGCATCTGCGCAGTTTATCGCTACTGCTTCTGACGAGCTTCTTGCTTCTTACGAAGAGGGTGATATCAGAAGAGACACTTGGACTGAGACTACTCGCTCTGGTGCCGATGGTGTGGTATATAGATCAAATAAGTGGTTAGGTGCTAAAGGTGATTTCCTTGAGAATCTTCCAATTATGCGTGCTCCTGAATTGTACTTGATCAGAGCTGAGGCTCGTTATAAGACAGGTGATGAGACTGGTGCTCGTGCTGATTTGACTGCACTTAGAACTGCTAGAGGGCTAGGTGAAGCTACTGCTTCTGGAACTGCCCTATTTGATCTTATCATGAATGAAAGAAGAGTTGAATTCGCGGTAGAAGGACATAGATGGTTTGATCTGAAGAGAAACGGAATGGACATCACTAAGGCAGGTAGCTTTGAGACTGTTCCTTATTCTGATTACCGACTATTACCACCTCTTCCTCAGAATGAAATTATTCTGAATGAGTTGCTAGTTGATAATCCTGGTTACAACTAAAATACAGATGACTAAAATGAAAAAGTTATATAGTTTAATAGCAATTGCAGTTGTTGCAATGACTGCAACTGCATGTTTCGACGATCCAGGAACGGAGGTCTTCTTCGAAGGAAACTTCGTAGAGTGGGCTGACGGCCGACTACCAAATGGTACTCAGTTTACAGGTGTGAGAGCATCAGAAGATCAGACTGATATCTTTGAGCTTGATGTAAATAGAGTTTCTACAGACGGAAATGGGGCGATCTCCATGAATGTAGAAGTTGACCCATCTTCTACTGCAGTAGAAGGTGTACATTACAATCTAACTGAGACTTCTGTAGTAATCAACGGTGGTGATTTTGTTTCAAAATTCCCGGTAACCATTTTGACTGGAAATATTGATCCTTCTGAGACTCCTGACTTGGTACTTAACCTTACCAACGCTAACGGAGCGGAAGTTTCTGCTAACTACGGTTCAGTAACCTTGAGAATCAGAGTGGTTTGCCCATCTGACATCTCTACAGCTGCTGATACCTGGTCTGGAACTACTGTTAGTAGATTTGGAACTGACATCGCGACTGTTACTGTAACTCCTTTGGAAACTGCAGGTCAGTATGTGGTATCTGATATGTCTACAGGCCTGTATCCTAGATTTGGATTCCCAACAACTCAGGAATTGATCATCGCTGATAATTGTAATGTTATTTCTTATGTTGCTCCACGTCAAACCAACTTCAACATCGTTCCTCCCACCGGAGAAGCGACGCCAACTGAAGGGTCATGGGATGAGTCTACTGGTACTCTAATTTTCTATTGGAGAGATGAGAATAACAATATTGACGCGACAACGACATTGGTTAAAGACTAATTCTTAATAATTCAAAAAAAGGAGGGGTTTACCCCTCCTTTTTTATTTCTAATTTCTAAAAACCTGAACTACATTTTATTTTTGTCAGGAATAAACCCAAGAATATAATTCTCAAAAACATCTGTGTTGCGAGTGACGTTTCTGATGTATAATTGATTTGTTTATGAGAAAAATTTACACCCTGATATTACTATTCATTTCAATTACAGCCTTTGGTCAATCGGAGGAAGTGAAGTTGAAGAAGCTCCAGGAAGCAAGGGAGCAAACAGAAAGAAATTTAAGGTCTTCTCTTATAAAGTTCACATATACCCCAAATGGTGTAGACGAATCAAAATTTAGCTTTTTAAATACTGAGGGAGGATTTATTGGAGAAGATGGTATTTTTTCGCGCATTCAGTTTCTAGACGAAACAGGGTGGCCGGCAATAAACTTTACTGATAACGTTGATGCTGCCATAACTACTGGAGCTGCCACATTACAGCCTGGCGGTGACTTGGGACTTGACCTTACAGGCAAAGGTCTTACGGTTGGAATTTTTGATCAGACGAGGCCAAAGGTGGAGCACGTTGAATATGGTGGGAGACTGACCCAAATAGATGGTTCTACTGAAACACTAAGTACGCATTCTACCCACGTATCTGGAACTGTTTTAGGTGAAGGAGTCAACGAGGCTGCGCTGGGGATGGCATATGAAGCCACTGGCTGGTCATTCAATTGGGACAGTGATGTTTCGAAAATGGTAGCTAATGCATATGAACCAGAAGACAAACCTGATGGAATGCTTCTTTCAAATCACTCGTATTCTTTAGGAATGGGATGGGAGTCAGGAAATTGGCTCGGAAATCCTGCTATATCTACTGAGGAGGATTGGAGATTTGGGTTTTATTCAAGTTTATCCGCTTCTGTTGACCAAGTGGTCTTTGCCAGACCATATTATTTACCGGTTTTCGCAGCGGGAAATGATCGAGGTGAATCGGGTGATGGAACCAGACCACCAGATGGTCCTTCGGATATTCTAGCCTCGAGAGCTGTTACAAAAAATGGACTTACCATTGGAGCGGTTCAAAGTGTACTGGATTATCAAGGTCCACAGTCAGTTGAAATGAGTTCTTTTTCTTCATGGGGCCCGACTGATGATGGACGAGTTAAGCCAGACATGGTGGCAATGGGAGTAAATGTCTTTAGTGCGTCAATTGCTAGTAATGGTGCTGATTCCTACGCTAGTCAAAGTGGTACGTCCATGGCTGCGCCAAATGTAACAGGTTCTCTTTTCCTTTTACAGCAACTGTACAGTCAAAGAAATTCTGGTCGATTCATGCTGTCATCTACGTTAAAAGCACTTGCGATTCATACTACCAAGGAAGCAGGTCCTGCCCCTGGTCCAGATTATATGAATGGCTGGGGCTTATTGGATGTTGAAGCAGGAGCGAAGATTCTTGTAAATCAGGATGGTGTTTCTCAATTCGTAAGAGAAGAGATTTTAGGCGATGGAGAAACTTTTGAAATTGAATTTATCTCTGATGGAGTTACTCCGATCAAGGCAACTATTGCCTGGACTGATCCTGAAGGTGCTCCTGCCGGAACCGGCTTAGATCCTACTGATCTCATGCTGGTGAATGATTTGGACATGAGGATTATTGGAGAGGATGGGACAGAATTTTTCCCTTGGACACTCGATCCATCGCTTCAAGCATCGGCGAGAGGAGTAAATACGGAAGATAACTTCCGAGATAATGTAGAGAAAATCGAGATTAACAACCCTAGTGCTCAGAAATACCGATTGGTTATTACACACAAAGGGCAATTAACATTTGGAGTGCAACAATATGGTTTAGTCTTCACCGCAGGAGTTGAGAATGGTTCTGATGAGACGCTATACTGGATTGGAGAGGATGGGGCTGATTGGAACGACCCACAGAACTGGTCAAACTCCCTGAATGGACCTTCTGCGAACAAGATTCCAGGAGACGGAACGCGTGTGGTATTCGAAGGGGAAGATTCCGGTGAGCTTACGGTGAATTTCGCTGATGATGCTGAAGCATTCAGCGTTAATTTCTTTGGCAGTGAGGAAGTGAAGTTTGACTTGAACGGAAATAATATTTTGGTTTCTAACGGCTTTAGAGTGAGTAATGCTGTAACAGAAATCGAAAATGGAAATATTGAATTCAACGGGGATTCATCTATTGAAAGTTTGGTGGAATTAGGTAATGCCACCTTCACTAACGTTGATTTAAGATTCGCCTCTGGAAGTTGGAAACTGATCTCAGCAGGAACTCTCGATAATGTAATAATTCAGAATGCTACGCTGGATGTTGATATTTCTGATAGAGTAAGAATGGGAGATTTATCAATTGCGAACGGAGGAAATTTAACAGGTTTAATCAGCCATATTGAATTTGACGGAGATGTGAATGTTGCTTCAGGAGCTTCCATGGACGAGGATATCACGATTGAATTTATTGGAGAAAGTGGAATCGTAGACAATCAATCATCCACCGAATTCTTATTATTAATTGCCAGCTCAGGTACTGTAAGCCTTAATTCTGATGGAGTGGAAAATATTTCCATCAAGGAGTCAGAGCTTAGGTTAGGAGTTCCTCAGGTGGAAGTGAACCTCCTTACTATTCTAGAAGGTGCAAACCTAAATCTTGGTGGAGAAGGGGAGTTGACCATAATCGATAATATATCCGCTTCTGTTGCTACAGATGAAAGAGCATCCATCAACGCCACTCAGGGCGGAGTAATCTTCCATGATGTTTACTCTAAGTATTGTTTCGAAGGAGTAGATGTTACGAATGTAAATCTGATAGGTGATGCCATTATTAACCTCGGGACTGATGCTACGCTCGATAATGCATCAGGTTGGTTGACTGAAAACTGTGACGATGTGCTGTTCTCGAATTTCGCCTTCCAGTTTAACTGTGTTGGCGCCGCCGTTACCTTCGAGAATTTGAGTGAAGGAGCAATAGATGAATATGAGTGGGATTTTGATGGACTTGGCACTTCTAGCCTGGCTGAACCGATATTCGTATTTGATCAGGAGGGAACGTACACCGTTTCACTAAAGGTATCTAATGCTGATGGTTTCACGATGTTTGAGCAGGATATCCAAATCATCGGAAGTGATATCAATAAGCCAAACATTGTAGCCAATGGTTTAGTCCTTACCTCTCAGCAACCGGGAGAATCGTATCAATGGTATGCGAATGGTGAAGTAGTACCAGGTGCGACTTCAAGATCATTTGAAGTACCAGGAGATGGTTCTTATCAGGTAGCGATTTTTGATGGGGCTTGTAACAGAGTCTCTGATCCTATAGTAGTTTCTGCCATTGAGGAGGATGAACCAGAACTTGCCAGATTTGGAGTATTTATAGGTCCTATTCCTTCTGAGGATGTATTGAATATCAATATCACCAATGACTATACAGGACCAATTACCTTCCAATTGGTAGATCTTTCTGGTAGAGTGCTACTACTGGAAGAAAAATCTAAAGTTTCTCAAGAAATGAATGTAAAAATGAACCTTCCTAGCCAGAATGGTTTATATATTCTTAGAATCAACACCAACAATTTAACCTTACACAAAAAAGTAATTAAGCAATAAAATGAAAAAGCTATTATTCGTTTTCAGTTTGCTATTGGCGCAAGCCTCCTATGCTCAAATTTCAAATTTATCTCTGAATGGGGTGCCAGCAAGGCTATCTGCTTATGAAGGCGTAGAAGGCTCTCCTTATCTGTTTGATGATTGGGCAAGAGCGGATGTGTCTACCACAAACGCAGGACTGAAGGAAAATGTTGCCTATAAATTTAATATCTACGAGAATGAGTTTGAGGTAATTAATGAGGCGGGAAATAAAATTTTCCTGAACAAAAATTACGTTGAATACATGATGCTAGAGCGCCCTTCAATTATCATCGCGAATAGCGAAGGCGGTCTTCTTACCAAATTGCTATTCAAAAAAGGCTTTGATGAAATCAAAGGAGTAGAAGCAGACGACTTTGTCAATGTTATTGCTCAGGGAGATAAATATACCATGGTCAGGACCTTTGATACTGAATTGGTTACTCCTCCTAAAAATAGCTATGCACCTACTCAAGGGAAGATGTTTGTCTTTGAGGAGAAGTACTACCTGATCAATTCTTCAAATAACGTAGAATCTGTTCGTGGAAAGACTAACAGCATTATCAAGGCACTTGCAGAGCAAGACCAAGCTGCTGCAAAGAAGATCGTTAAGGAGAATAAATTGAACCTTTCAAGAGAAGATCATTTGGTGATTTTCTTCCAAAAACTAAATGAGGCTTAATTAGCCCAAATCAAAAAATAAAGGCTCCTGACTGTCAGAAGCCTTTTTTGTTTTTAAGGGTTTTATTGGTTTTGGGACTTTTCCCTAAATTTGCCGAGAATTTGAGAAGGAGATGGTTTACGTTTGCAGAAAAGAACATTTCAATGCCGCCCATAAGCTTTGGAACCCGGCTTGGTCAGAGGAGAAAAATTTTGAGGTTTTTGGCCCTTGCGCCAATGTGAATTGGCATGGACATAATTTTGAACTCATAGTCACGGTAAAGGGTCGTCCTGATGCCGAGACGGGCTTTGTGGTGGACTTGAAGGCCTTGAGTTCCCTGATCAAAGAAGAAATTATAGAAAAGGTGGACCACAAAAATCTTAACCTTGATGTAGATTTTATGCAAGGTAAAATGGCCAGCTGCGAAGTTCTTGTGATGGAATTTTGGAAGATTTTAAAGCCTAAAGTGGATGAACTTGTGGCGGATGGTCACCTTTATAAAATTCAGCTCTTTGAGACCGAACGAAATTTTGTGGAGTACTTCGGAGAGGAGTAGGGAAGAGCTTCCTTCCTGATTTTTAGCTAAAAAACATCATCTTTGCGGGAAAGTATCCACTTGGGAGATTCAAAAATCTATATCATCTGTGGTGAACGTTCTGGAGACCTTCACGCGTCCAATCTAGTAGGTTCCATCAAAGCTAATGCTCCTTCAGCCCAATTCAGAGGAATGGGTGGAGAGCTATCAGCCAAGGCAGGAGTAGATTTGTTTGTCGATTATTCTGAGGTGGCCGTGATGGGTTTTTTAGAAGTTTTATTCGGCTTCCGAAAAGTTCTCAAATACCTCTCTAAGGTTAAGCAGGATATTCAAACCTATAAACCGGACTTGATTGTTTTGGTGGACTATGGTGGTTTTAATATGAAAATCGCTCGATTCGCGACTGACTTAGGAATTCCTGTTCATTATTACATTCCTCCGAAAGTGTGGGCCTGGAATCAGCAGCGAGCCCTGAAGCTTAAAGAGATTACCACACGCATATATTCTATTCTTCCATTTGAACCAGATTTCTTTAAGAAGTTTGACATGGAGGTAGAATATGTGGGGAATCCATTGCTTGATGAAATCAAATCATTCACTCCGCATGAATTTTTCCTTCAAAAAAATGAGCTGAATTTTGATCCAATCGTGGCTTTGCTCCCTGGGAGCAGGAAGCAGGAAGTGAGTAAGATGCTCTCTCGGATGATTCATGTTTCAAGGGAATTCAGCAATATCCAATTTATAGTGGCAGGGGTGAATTCACTTGATTCCGGTATTTATGATGAGGCGAGAAAGGCAGGGATTAAAGTGGTTTTTGACCAGACCTATGATCTGCTTCATCATTCCATAGCAGCTGTGGTGACTTCCGGAACCGCCACCTTGGAGACTGCTATTTTCAGAGTTCCGCAGGTGGTCGTATACCATACTAGCCCAGTTTCTTATGCTATCGCAAAGCGGCTGATTCGGGTGGATTTCATTTCACTGGTGAATCTTATTGCCAATGAAGAAGTGGTGAAAGAGCTAATTCAGGATGATTTTTCGGTTCAAAGCTTGAAGGCCGAGTTAAATAGAATTTTGACCAATCAGGTCTATAAGGGTCAAATGCTACAAGGCTATGATAAAATCCTGGAATTACTCGGTTCCGAAAGTGCATCGGATACCACAGCAGATAGGATTCTCGATAGTTTGAAAAAAAAATCCTGAGCAAACGCTCAGGATTTTTTTATGCTACTTGAAGTCTTTTAAACTTCGATTTATCAAATTTTTCTCTGGCATATTTAGCATCAATTACCAGCTCTTTCACTGAATCATCTGAAGGCAGCTCATACATCGCGTCTGTGATGATTGCTTCGCAAATTGAGCGAAGGCCTCTTGCACCTAAACTAAACTCCACAGCCTTATCTACAATAAACTCCACTCCACTCTTTTTGAAGGTGAGCTTTACATTTTCCATTGCAAGAAGCTTCGTGTATTGCTTCACCAAGGCGTTTTTTGGTTCAGTGAGAATTTGTGTGAGCGTATCCTTGCTCAAAGGGTCCAGATAAGTTAAGACTGGAAGTCTTCCGATTAATTCCGGAATCAATCCAAAGGCTTTTAAATCTTGAGCGGTAACGTACTGTAGAAGATTCTCACGATCTGCAATTGCCGCACCTCCTACATTGTTGAATCCCATGGGTTGCGTATTCAATCGCTTTCCAATATGTCTTGAGATTCCATCGAATGCACCACCACAAATAAACAGGATGTTCTCGGTGTTTACGGCAATCATTTTCTGATCAGGATGCTTTCGTCCTCCCTGAGGTGGAACATTCACCACGGTACCTTCTAAAAGCTTCAACATGGCCTGCTGAACGCCTTCACCACTCACATCGCGAGTGATGGATGGATTGTCAGATTTACGTGCAATTTTATCCAGCTCGTCAATATAGACTATCCCTCTTTCAGCTGCCTCTACATCATAGTCAGCAGCCTGCAAGAGCCTGGTAAGAATACTTTCTACATCTTCACCCACATATCCTGCCTCGGTAAGAACTGTGGCATCTGCAATACAGAAGGGTACTTCAAGGATTTTAGCCAGTGTCTTGGCCAGGTAAGTTTTTCCTGTTCCGGTATCACCTACCATGATGATATTTGATTTTTCAATCTTGATATCATCATTTCCTTGAGTTTGAAGTAGACGCTTGTAATGATTGTAAACCGCAACAGAAAGGACCTTTTTAGCATCCTGCTGTCCGATTACATATTCACCTAAATAGTCTGTGATTTCCTTTGGCTTTTTAAGATGGAATTTGGGCTTTTTAGAGCTCTTTTTTGTTTTTTCATCTTCCCCAAGGATGGTATGCGCTTGCTCAATGCAATGATTACAAATGTGAGCAGATATACCAGAGACCATCAGATCTACTTCGCTTTTCTTCCTGCCACAGAAAGAACATGTGATTTCAGATGCCATGTTTTTATTTTCTGATAAGAACCTCATCAATGAGACCGTACTCTTTAGCTTCAGGAGCTTTGAGCCAGTAATCTCTATCTGAGTCTTTCTCGATTTGATCAAATGACTTACCAGTGTGGTCCGCCAAGATTTGATAGAGTTCTTCTCTCATTGACATGATCAATTTAAGGGAAATTTCCATATCAGTACTTTTTCCCTGCATACCGCCTGAAGGCTGGTGAATCATTACACGGGAATGCTGCAGGGCACTTCTCTTATCTTTAGCACCTCCTGCAAGTAAAACTGCACCCATGGATGCGGCGATTCCAGTACAAATAGTAGCCACGTCTGGACCTATGTATTGCATGGTGTCGTAAATACCTAGACCTGCCGTAACAGATCCACCTGGGCTATTAATGTAAAGCAAAACGTCTTTCTTAGCATCTACGGATTCCAAGAAAAGCAATTGAGCGACAATGATGTTGGCAATATGATCATCAACTCCTGTACCCAGAAAGATGATTCTATCCATGATTAGCCTTGAGAATACATCGATCTCTCTAAAATTTTGTGGTCGCTCCTCAATGACCGACCGAGTCATATTTTCGATATGTTGGGTATACTGGTCAAAAGCGGTACCACTCACACCTTGATTGTGAATGGCGTATTTTCTGAATTCTTCTTTATTTATCATTTTGAAATTGTTGTGGTAGACAAAAATAAAAAAAGCCCTTAAAAAAGGACTTTTAATATTGGGTATAACTGATTTACTCTTCTAAAAGTTTCTTGAACTCATCCACGCTGATTTCCTTATCCTTTAGCTTGAGCTTTTCCTTTACCATATCCAAAACTTTATCGTTTTGGACGGAGGTGAGCATATTCATGTAATTCTGACCTTCCTCACCTTTGAGGTAATTGTCTACAAACATGTCCATGCTGTCTTCCATTTGAGATCCAAGACCAGAAGCAGCGAACTGTTCTCTTACCATCTCTTTGGTTTTCTCAATCACATCTTCATGCTCAGCTTTGATATCATTTTCAGTAGCCAAATGATTTGATATTAAAGACCAAGTCAGTTGTCTTGCGTAAGCAGGGTATTCTTTCTCTACATCCTCCGAGCTTACTTTGCCCTGATTTGCCTTGAACAACCACTCCTTAAGAAAGTCTTCTGGAAGCTCAATATTGGCCTTCTCTACCAAAACCTTCTTCAGCTCCTCCTCAGAGAATACCTTGGATTCTTTATCGTAATTAGCTTGAAGCGTTTCTTTTACTTTGCCCAAGAATTCCTCCTCACTCTTCACCTGATCAGGACCAAAAATCTTATCGAAGAACTCCTGATTCATTTCTGCCTTGGCCGTTCTATTGATGTTCTTTACAGTGAAAGTTAGATCCCCATCAACATGAGCTTTCTCTTCCTCGGTCAGACCAAATGCTTCATCCCACTGAGCCTTTTTCACATCCTTTGAAGGGAATTCGATAACTGCATCCTTAGAAACCCCTGTGAATTTACCACCTAGCTTTTTTGTAAGCTTATCGATCGGGAAGGTTAGGGTCTTAGACCAGGTACCATCAGCCTTAGCCAAATCACCATAAAGATTATCACCAGCTTCAGAAATCTCTGGGTTGCTGCTGGCTCCATACTGAGAAAGAAGGTTTTCTACTGTCTCGGTGATTTGCTCTTCATCAACCTTGATCTTGAAATTACTTGCTTTGATTTTCGCATCAAGAGGAACGTTTAAATTTTCTACGAATCCAATTTTATAGTCAAAATCAAATTCTTTTTGGGTCTTCCAGTCAATGTCTTGCTGCTTTGACTCATCTGGAATGGGATCTCCGAGAATCTTGAAGTCTTGCTCTTTAAGGTAATTATTGAGCTTCTCACCCAAGATAGAATTGATCTCTTCTACCATAACGGATGTTCCGTACAGGTTTTTGATCATTCCTAGAGGAGCTTTCCCAGGTCTGAAACCTTTAATACTTGCCTTTTTAGCATAATCCTTAAGCTTGGCTGTTACCTGATTTTGGTAATCCTCTTCCTTAAGGCTAATTCTTACTAGTCCCTGATTTGATGACTGTTTGTCTAATGTAATTTCCAAAGCGATAGTGTTTAGATGACCTTGAACTAAAAACCCCCAACCGCTATCCTTAAATAAGGCAGAGATTGAGGGTTCTAAAGAAGTGCGGATGGAGGGACTCGAACCCCCATGCCTCGCGGCGCTAGATCCTAAGTCTAGTGCGTCTACCAATTTCGCCACATCCGCATGAAATTCTAAAGAGAAACGTTCTTCCCTCGCTGAATTGTGCGTGCAAAGGTAAACAGTAAAAATAAATTTGCAATGGGTCTAAATAAAAATATTCATGTTTTGAAAATAATTTTTCGCGAGAAAAATTTCTAAATTTCAGCATATGATTCAAGTGGATACTGAAGAGGAGAGAAAAGAGATCCTAAAGCGCTATCGCAGGTTGCTTAGGCAGGCTAAACCCTTCCTTAAGCCGGGTGATGCGAAGGAGATCAAAAAGGCTTTCAATGTATCCCTGGAGGCTCATAAGGATATGCGTAGAAAATCCGGTGAGCCTTACATTTACCACCCTCTAGAGGTAGCCCTTGTTTGTGTTGAAGAAATTGGTTTGGGTACCACTTCGATCGTTTCTGCATTGCTTCATGATGTAGTAGAGGATACGGATTGGGAACTCGAGGATATCGAGAGAGAATTTGGCTACAAGGTGATGACCATTATTGATGGTCTGACCAAAATCTCGGGAGTCTTTGATTACGGTAGCTCTCAGCAAGCAGAGAATTTCCGAAAGATGCTGCTTACCCTTTCTGATGATGTCAGAGTTATTCTTATCAAACTTGCAGATAGGCTGAATAATATGAGGACTCTTCAAAGCATGCCCAGGCATAAGCAGTTGAAGATTTCTTCTGAGACCATGTATCTCTACGCTCCATTGGCACATAGGCTAGGACTTTATGCCATTAAATCTGAACTCGAAGATTTATACCTGAAATACACGGAGGCCGAGACGTATCAGGATATTGTCAATAAAATTCAGCAGTCAAAATCTCTTCGAAATCGATTTATCAGGAAGTTTATCCAGCCGATAGATGAAGAGCTAAAAAGGCAAGGATTTAATTATACAATAAAGGGAAGACCAAAGTCCGTTTATTCTATCTACAGCAAGATGAAAAAACAGGGGATTCCTTTTGATGAAGTCTATGATCTTTTTGCCATCAGGATAATTCTCAATAGTGCTTTTGAAAATGAAAAGGCAGATTGCTGGCAGGTGTATTCCGTGGTTACAGATTTTTATCAACCGAACCCCGATCGATTAAGAGACTGGATTAGCACTCCTCGATCAAATGGCTACGAATCTCTGCATACCACTGTCATGAGTAATGCTGGGCAATGGGTTGAAGTCCAGATTCGTACTACTCGAATGGATGAGATCGCAGAGCGTGGATATGCGGCCCATTGGAAGTACAAGGAAAAAGAGAGTAAAGCACCTTCGGGATTAGATGATTGGATAACCCAGGTACGAGGCTTGTTGGAAAGTAATGAAGCGAATGCCATTGAATTCATGGATGACTTCCGAGGAAATCTTTTCCGTGAAGAGGTTTTTGTTTTTACTCCTAAGGGCGATTTGAAAGTACTACCTCATGGAGCAACCGCTCTAGATTTTGCTTTTGAAATTCATACGGAGGTTGGAGCTCGATGCATTGGTGCGAAAGTCAATCAAAAGTTAGTACCCATCTCACATGCCTTGAAAAATGGGGATCAGGTTGAAATCCTTACATCTGGTAAGCAAAAGCCAAATGAAGATTGGTTAAATATTGTCGTTACATCCAGGGCCAAAGCCAAAATCAAAGATGCGCTCAGGGAGGAAAAGAAGAGCTCAATAGTGGATGGAAAGGAAATCGTTCTGCGGAAGCTGAAACAGATGAAGATGCCTTTCAATTCAGAGACGGTAGAAAAACTCAGGGCCTATTACGAATTAAAAACGGCAAATGAATTTTACTATAGAGTCGGGAGGGGGATTATCGATCCTACCACGATTCGCTCTTTCAAAGACTTCCTAGAAAAGCAAAAGAAAAAGCAAAAAGCAATTCAAGAAAGGGTAAAGGATGAATCCACCTTTACCAAAGAAATTAAGAACATCAAGGGGCCTGAGCATGATCAGCTTTTGATTGGTGAGGATATGGATGTGGTGGATTACATCCTTGCGAAATGCTGTAACCCTATTCCAGGAGATGATGTCTTTGGCTTTGTCACAGTTAATGAAGGAATCAAAATCCATCGAACTTCTTGTCCGAATGCCGTTGAACTCTTATCGAATCATGGTAACCGTGTTATTAAGGCTAGATGGACGAGTCAAAAAGAGATTGCCTTTTTGGCCGGATTACATATTGTCGGCACGGATCGAGTAGGCCTCATTAACGATGTTACCAAGGTTATTTCGAACGAATTGAAAGTTAACATGCGTTCAATCACCGTGGACTCTGATGCAGGTATTTTTGAAGGCACGATAAAGCTTTATGTCAATAGCACTAGTCATCTTGATAAACTGATGGAAGACCTTGGAAAAGTTGAAGGTATATTGCAGGTTTCAAGATTCGATTGATCGGTTGAATCATTTTCTCTCTTCAGCAGTTATATTTGAAACAAAAAATTAATGTCCTCGAGCACCTCTAATTTCGAAGAAGTAAAAGAAATTTTTACTGCCTATTTAGGTCAAAAAAAATTGCGTAAAACTCCCGAACGCTATGCCATTCTGGAGGAAATATATAGTCGCTCAGGTCACTTTGATGTTGAGGGTCTGTATATCAGCATGAAGAACAAAAATTATCGGGTCAGTAGGGCTACAGTTTATAATACTTTGGATCTTTTGGTAGAGTGTGATTTAGTCACCAAACATCAATTCGGTCAAAACCTGGCCCAGTTCGAAAAGTCTTATGGCTATAGGCAGCATGATCATTTGATTTGTACAGAATGCAATAAGGTGCTTGAATTTTGTGATCCTAGAATCCAGAATATCCAAAATACTGTAGGAGATATTCTCAATTTCGAGGTTATGCATCACTCTCTGATTCTTTTTGGTAATTGTCAAAAAGAAAATTGTGAAAACAGAGCTTTAGCAAACTCCAATTAACATTTATGGATTTAACGTACACCACGAACGAAGACGAATTAGCTCGTTACCTTATACTTGAAGGAGATCTAATTGGAGACGGACTAGGACCAAAATTGGTAGAGGAAGTTTCCGATGCAGTGGAGGCGGGAGTTAAGACTTATGTGGTCGACCTTAATAAGGTTCGATACATCAGTTCAAGTGGAATTGGACTTTTAATCACCATGCTCACCAAAATGCGAAACGTAGGAGGTGAGATGTATTTAACCGCCCCATCGGAGCACGTCAAAAAGCTATTAATCATCACCAAACTCAACAATATATTTACTGTGTTTGATTCCGTGGATGATTTTAAAAACAAGCAATAGGGCACTCCTTTTTATTATTTTTGCTGTCTTTTCTTGTTCTGAGAAAGAGGATTCTCAGGCGGTATTTACTTTGTCTATTTCTGAAAAAAAGGAATTCCATTTAGGACAAGGTGGACTTACTCCTGAAGGAAATTTTTTGATGTTCTTGGATTCCTCTAAAACAAAAGGATCCATTTATAATCGAATCGTTCATTCACTCGATAGTGTTTTCATATCAAAAGACTCCGCATGGTCTAAAGATGGAGATTTCATGGAAAGGGAAGGGCCTTTTGGCGTAGGGACTGTCTTTGCTTATTTAGGTTCTCCTAATTACACGGTTTATGTGAATAGCCAGCAATTATATAGGCAGAACAATGAATCCAAGGAAGTCTCTCGGAAGTTTTTTCAGGAATATGGTGTTTTCGGTGATTTAGAATATCCGGCTGTTTCTCTGATCACTTCAGCTCGAGAATTTTCTGCTCTCGATAGAGAAAACCATAAAGCGTATTTCATTTACGACTTTGATAATCGAATTCAGGCTTTAGGCTATGACATCCAAAAGGATTCTATGTTTACACTTCCTGTAAAGTTAGATTCGGCTAAGTATTTCAACACAAGGCTAATTGTCAAAGTAGGAAACGCTACCCTAACTGGGAGTGACGATCCTCAGCTTACTGTAGCAAATGGAAAACTAATTGTGAGCTACCCTACCTTCAGTGATATTTTAGTTTACGACTTTAAGTCAAAAAATCAGGATATTTTTACTCCTAAATCCAAATCATTTCCAGGCAGCAAGGTACTTCCGGCGAATTATGTAAAAGAAGTCGAATCCACAGAATTGATTGACCAGTGGATGGAAGATTGGCGAAATCAAGTCAGGTTTAGCTCCATAACCTACTTGGTAGACCACAATGTCTACATCAGAACGGTAAAAGGAGGGAATGGACTTTTTTTAGAAGTTTTTGATGAGAGTTTTTCCAAAGTTGATGAGCTGAATCTGTCTGAAGTAAATAAGGATTTATCCAATGCTTATGTGGTTACCAAGTATGGATTGCTGTTTCGAGCGAAGGACCAGCCGGTGGAAGAAGTGATGTATTATTACAATGTAAATCTTTCGGAAAGCAAATAATTAAGCTCTTTCCCTTGGTTTTGAATCACTGAATTGCAAATTTCACGCTTCAAAAAGTCAATATCAATTTATAGACCTCTCATCAAATGAAGATGGATGTGCTTTTGGGTCTCCAGTGGGGAGATGAAGGAAAAGGTAAAATCGTAGATGTATTAGCGCCTGAATATGAATTAGTGGCCCGTTTCCAGGGTGGACCTAATGCGGGTCACACACTAGAGTTCGATGGAATAAAACATGTCTTGCACCAGATACCTTCTGGAATTTTCCGTTCGAACATTCTAAATATTGTAGGAAATGGCGTAGTCCTTGATCCAATCATTTTCAAGAAAGAGATAGAAGGGCTTGGCAAGTTTGAAATTGACTACCAGAAAAACCTGGTCATTTCTAAAAAGGCGACCATCATCATTCCTTCGCATAAGCTTCTCGATGCAGCCTATGAGAAAGCTAAAGGAGACAAAAAGATTGGTTCCACTCTTAAGGGAATTGGGCCAACCTATCAAGATAAGATCGGGCGATCCGCACTTCGTGTTGGAGATATTTTGAGTCCTGAGTTCGATGAGAAATACAATGCTCTGGTAGCAAAGCATAAGACTATCCTTTCATTCTACGATTATCCAACGGATGAGCTTGAAGGAATGGAAGATCAATTTTTTGAGGCTCTGGAGTTTTTGAAAACTCTCAATCTAATTGATAGTGAGTATGCTGTTAATGAGGCTTTGGACGCAGATAAGAGGATTTTGGCGGAAGGTGCCCAGGGTTCATTGCTAGATGTTGATTTTGGCAGCTATCCATTCGTTACAAGCAGTACTACCATGACTGCTGGAGCCTGTACAGGATTGGGCGTAGCACCATCAAAAATTGGTGAAGTCTTCGGCATTTTCAAGGCGTACTGTACACGTGTAGGAAGTGGACCTTTCCCTACGGAACTATTCGATAATGACGGAGAGGATATGCGTAAGGAAGGAAATGAGTTTGGTAGCACAACTGGCAGACCTCGACGATGCGGTTGGTTAGATTTACCTGCCCTTCGCTATTCTATTATGATTAATGGTGTGACGCAGCTTTTCATGATGAAAGCAGATGTCTTGAATATCTTCGAGGAGATAAAGGTTTGCACCCATTACGAATTACCAAACGGGGAAAGAATAGATAAGCTTTCTTTCGAGGTGATGCAATCCGAGGCTAAGCCAGTTTATGAGACACTTAAGGGTTGGAATTGTTCTCTGAAAGGGATAAGAGATTATGAAAAATTCCCTCAAGAGTTGAATGCTTATGTCGAGTTTTTGGAAAAAGAGTTGAATGTCCCGATTAAACTGGTTTCAATTGGACCAGATAGGGAACAGACCATTATGAGATAAACTTAAAGCCTTTCTAAATCAGAAAGGCTTTTGTTTGTTTCATGGCAAAACTTACTTTTAGCGGGATTCGTAAAGCTCTTGAATGAAGCGTTCGCTCATACTCCTCTTTTTTCTGTTTTTAACAAGGTTGGGATTTGCTCAGATCGGCTTCCCATATTGTGAACCTTTTGATGGAGGTAGCACCAACGAAGCCACTGTTTTTGGTGGGAACGCCAGACTTGTCGACGGAGTTTTAAGGCTTACTGAAAATGAACAGTTTCAGACTGGGTACATTTATGTAGATATTCCATTTCCTTCATTTTATGGGATCAAAGCTGAATTCGAGTATTTCAGCTATGGCGGAGATAATGATAACAGGGCCGATGGAATGGTCATGTTTCTCTTTGATGCGGCTACTCAAAATTTTGCACCAGGTGGTTTCGGGGGGTCTTTGGGCTACGCCCAAAGAAATACCCAGAACGGAGTAGAGCCGGGTCTTACCAATGCTTATATGGGTATAGGATTCGATGAATTCGGAAACTTTGGAAATTTTTCAGAAGGTAAGATTGGAGGATTTAATGGCTCTGGAAATAATCTGGTTCCTAATGCTGTAGTGGTAAGAGGTCCAGGAAGTGGGTTGAATGGTTACGAATTTATTACAGGTAGACGTACAGCTGATGCCGGTAACCTTGGTTTGAGCGAGGGTTTTGAAATAAGTTCAGGAGGCACTGGAACCCAGAGGGTCACTGATCCTAATCAAGTCGGATATAGAAAAGTGTTCATCGAACTTGAGCCAAAGGAGCAGGGCGTTGGATATAATTTTTCGGTAGACATGCTAGTTACCACTGAGCCAAATAGTCCCAGATTAGTTCCAATTTTCGAACGATCTTACAATTTTGAGCCACCAAGAGAATTAAAAGTTGGATTTGCAGCATCAACAGGAGGTTTTACCAACTTTCATGAAATAAGGAATCTAATCGTCCAGGTTTCTGCAGATGATCAGCTTCAAGATCCCGAAGGGGTGGATTTTGAAGATATAGCCTCATGCGAAGGGCAAGAAAACACCTATTTCATCACGGATGAGGAAGTAGTTTTACCGAATGAGGATAGCCGTATCAGATGCCTTCAATTTTATGAATCATTAGAGGATATAGTAGAGGAGGGCGAGGATATTTGTAACCAAGCTAAGTGTGTTGCGGAAAACAGAGAACTTGTTCTTCCTCAGGGGACTTTCAGGGCTGGAGATAATTCAGGAGATTATACCTTCTTTCCAAATGAGGGATTTACAGGAGAGGAAGTTACGGTCTATTATACGATCACAGATAATTATGGAAAAACCTCGGCAGGGAATTCCATGACATTAACTATTCAAGAATCTCCTGAACCCATTTCATTGTTTGTAGAAGAATCCACGGAAATCCAAGAGATCAAGGTCATTTGCGAAGGGGATGAGATAGAATTGGTGAGTGAAGGAAATGAAGTTTATGAAAGGTATGAATGGTATAAAGATGATGTGCTAATCGAAGGTGCTGTGGCTAGTGTTCTTACAGTGTCTGAACCAGGGGACTACGAAGTTTTGGCCTTTAATAGGAAAAATTGCCCCACTACTTCCAATCTAGTTTCGGTTCAATTCCCGGCTTATCCTTCTCTTATAATTCAGAACCCCGTAGTAGGATGTGAAGCTGGGCAGCCGATAAATGCCTTTGAGTACATGGCGATCGTAGACTTAGAATTGTATGACTATTTAGTCACTGGCCAGGGCCAAAGTTTCGAAAACGAAGAAATTCAATCTATTCCTTTATCTGGGAGCTATCAGATTCAGGGAAAACCAAAGGAAGTGGATTGCTACAGCGAACCAGAACCTTTTGAGGTGATCATAAGAGATGAGGAATTAGTTGCGGATTTTGATTTTGTAGTACAGGGCACGAATATTCGAGGAGATGAGGATGGTGGTATTTTTCCAGATGATGTGATCGAGTTAACAGACTTGTCTGAGGAGGCAGTGGAATGGTTATGGGAATTTGGAGATGGCGCATCGAGTAATGATCAGAATCCTATTCATGTTTTTGGAGCCAAAGGGAATTTTGAAGTGACCCTATCCATCAGAGATCAATTTGGCTGCATTACTACAGTAACCAAGGAGGTAGCCATCACAAGAAGTTTCAGAGTAATGTTTCCAACAGGGTTTACTCCACTGTCAGATGAAAATCAATTCTTCATGCCAAAGTTTAAAGGATTGGAGAGAATTGATTTATACATATTTAATACATGGGGTGAGCTAATTTTTAATACTTCTGAACTCGAATCTGAGGGATGGGATGGAAGGCTTGAGGGAGAACTTCTTGATGCGGGAGTTTATGTTTATCGCTTTGTCGGCATTTCAACAGAAGGAGATGAAGTGGAAGAATCAGGAAAGTTTAGGTTGATTAGATGAGGCGATTAGTTTTTTCATTGTTTTCCCTGCTTTTCTTTTCTCAGCTGCTCCGAGCTCAGGATATTCAGTACAGTCAGTTTTATGCCAATCCGCTCTACTTAAATCCGGCTTTCACGGGAAGTACCGGAATGAGTCGTGTAGGATTTAGCTTCCGTAATCAGTGGCCAGCTTTAGATCAAAGCTTTATAGCCTATTCGGCCTACGGAGATTTCTTTTCAGAAAAGTATAATTCAGGAGTAGGTATAATAATTAATGGTGCCAGGGAGTCTTTCACGCAAACTCAATTACATGAAATTGCGCTTAGCTACAGCTACCGGCTTAGGCTTGGCGAGTCCAGTTTTTTACATGCAGGAGCACAGGGTGGGTTTCTTCTCAGAGATGCCCTTTTTAATGACGTGATCTTGGGGACACAATTGGATATCGACACGGGTCAAATCATTGGACAACCTGGAGACGGTTTTGAGGGGGATAGCCGTTTGTCATCGGCAGATTTGCATACGGGATTACTTTATTATAATGACAGGCTATGGTTTGGGGTTTCGGCTCATCATTTATTGAGGCCTCCGATTAGCTATTTGGACGCAGATTCAAATACGCTTCCTATTAAATATTCTATGCATGGCGGGATAAGATTTGATTTAGCGCCGGGAGATATTAATGATTACTTCAATAATACAGATCAGGAAAGATCATTTGCTCTAGCATTCAACTATAAATCCCAAGGGCCTTTCACGCAGCTCGATATCGGGACTGAATTCTTTTTTGAGCCGCTTGTCCTCGGGTTTTGGTATAGAGGTCTACCGACCAAATACTCCTTACCGAATAATGAGGCACTTATAGCTATGCTCGGTGTGAGCTTGGAAAGCGGGGTGGAGGTTGGCTATAGTTTTGATTTTACAATTTCCAAATTAGGGCAGTTTAACTCGGGAGGTGCGCATGAATTATCTCTGCGATATATTTTCACAAATAGAAACCCGCGTAATCGACAGAGGAATCCGATGCCTACTTTTAATTACTAGGCTCATTATCAATAGGGTAGATTTCTCTTAATTTTTTCCGACTTTTTATTGTGGATATTCATGGTTTTTGCGGGGATTTCCCCGATATTTGCAATCCTGTTTGGCTGAAGGGTTGGATTAGGGATTGAGGTAAGGGTAGAGAGGTAAAATATT
>CAKZRQ010000057.1 GCA_937146645.1 uncultured Cyclobacteriaceae bacterium | reverse complement strand
GGAACCGTTCTTGATGGGACTTTTGGCGAGGGAATTCCCGGAGCCACTGTTCTTGTGAAGGGTACTACCAGAGGTGTACCGACCGACTTGGATGGAAAGTTCACTTTAGAAATCCAGGATGGCGATCAGATCCTAGTTTTCTCTTTCGTAGGGTACATTACCCAGGAAGTGGAAATTGGAAACCAAACTGAGTTTAACGTAACTCTTGAAGAGGATATTACTAGCCTTCAAGAGGCTGTTGTAATCGGTTATGGTTCTCAGGACAAGAAAGAAATCACCTCCGCTGTGGTAGGTGTTAAACCCGAAGAGTTTAACCGAGGTAACATTTCAAATCCTGCTCAATTGCTACAAGGTAAAGTAGCGGGTCTATCAATTACCAGAGCGGGTGGTAGCCCTAATGGTGGTTTTAATGTAAGACTAAGAGGTCTTTCTACTTTCGGAGCTAACCAGTCCCCACTCATCGTACTTGACGGTGTGATTGGTGCCTCTATCGAAAACGTCGATCCTAATGACATCCAGTCAATCGATGTACTGAAGGATGGTTCTGCCGCAGCTATCTATGGTGCGAGAGGTTCTTCAGGTGTTATTTTGATTACAACTACAAAGAAGGCTAGCAAAGAAGGATCGACAAATGTTTCGATCAACACATTCGGAACAGTAGATCAAGCTACTAATCTTATTCCAGTTCTTTCTGCAGAGGAGTTTGTTGCAAGAGGTGGAACTGACTTTGGAAGTGTAACTGATTGGAGAGATGAGCTGACTCAGGATGCATTCTCATATACGACTAACGCTTCTGTTTCCGGAGGTTTCGGTAACACAAGCTATATGGCTTCTGTGAACTTCCGAGATAATCAAGGTATCGTTAAGGGAGAATCAAATACAAGACTGAACACAAGATTGAATCTTCAACAGTCTGCCATTAATAACAGGTTGAGATTGAATGTTAACCTATCATTCTCAAACATTGATTCAGAATCTATTAATGGTGGAGCATTCAGATATGCTACTATTTATAATCCTACTGCTCCAGTTTTTGAAGACACTGAAGATGCAAACGAAAGATTCGGTGGATACTTCCAAAGAGATCTATTTGACTTCTTCAACCCAGTTGCTCTTGCTCAGCAGCAGCAATTCATCGGAGAAACCAAAACTGCTTTAACTTCTTACAGAGCTGAATTTGACATTCTACCAAACTTAACGGTTGCTGCTCAGTATTCTCAGGATAGAAGAAATACCCTTTCTGGAGCTTTCTGGAGTCGTCAGGATTTCCAAACTGGATTTGGTGCTGGCGGATCTGCTCAAAGAAACACGTTTGACAGATACCAGAAGATTTTGGAAACTACTTTGAGATATGAGACTGACCTATTCGACGGGTTGAATATGACAATTCTTGGTGGTCTTGGTTTCCAAACCACAAGAAACCAAGGATTCAATGCAAGATCTCGTCAATTCCTATTTGACGTAGGATGGAATAATCTTGGAGCTGGTGCTATCAGAGTTGGTAATAACACTGATATGTCTTCTTTCGCTAATGAAGATCAATTGAACTCTTCTTTCGGTAGAGTTAACTTTAACTATAACAACACATTCTTCTTCTCTGCTTCGGCAAGAGCTGAAACATACTCAGGGTTTGGTGAGAATAACCAAACTGGTGTTTTCCCAGCATTTAGTGTTGGTGCTGACTTCACCCAGATTTTTGATATGGGTATCTTCAGTCAATTCAAGCCAAGAGTTTCTTTTGGTGTGACAGGTAACCTTCCTCCATCTCCTACCCTTGCGCTTGGTGTATTCGGAAATGGAAACAGAATTGACCTTGATGGAGATCCACTAACTCAAAATGATATTTACGTAGGTATCGTACAGAACTCTAACCCTAATAAAGACCTTAAGTGGGAAACTAAGGAAGAGTTTAACGTAGGTGTTGACTTCGCAATGTTCAATGATAAGTTAACTGCCAGCGTAGACTACTACACTAGAAATATTTCAGACCTACTATTCAACGTTCCTGTAGCAACTGGTGCTCCAAACCCATTTGATCCAGGACGATTCAATACGGTAGCAAATACTTGGGTTAACCTTGCTGATCTTAGAGCTGCAGGTTTTGAATTTGCTTTAGGTGTAAATCAAATCGCACTAGGAGAAGTAAGATGGAGTCCAAACTTGAACTTCACTCTTTATGACAAGACTGAAATCCAGAGTTTATCTGCTGGTGAACTAGGTTTTGATGAGCTTCGATTTGCAACTCCTGGTGCTCCAGGTCAGAACAACAACCCAATTATCTATAACAGAGTTGGTGAAAAACTTGGTGATATCTACGGACCTAGACTTGAAGGTTTGACTGATGGAGGAGAATACATTCTTTCCACTACAAACCCAGATGAGTTCGAAAGATTAGGAAACGGTTTGCCAGCTGGTGAATTCGGATTTGCTAACAGCTTCATGTACAGAAACTGGTCCTTGAACTTCTTCTTTAGAGGAACTTGGGGTCATGACCTTTACAATTCTTACAGAGGTTTCTATGAAAACCAAGATGCTGGATCAAATACATGGAATTCAGTTGTCACTGATAAGACTGAGTTCGTAACTTCTACTCCTACGTTCAATAGCTCTTACGTTGAAGATGCTTCTTTCGTAAGATTGGACAACTTAGAATTGGGATATAATTTCCCAACAAAATCTGAGAATTTGAGTAATTTAAGAGTGTATTTCGCTGGTCAGAACTTGTTTACGATCACTAACTATACGGGTATTGATCCAGAGGCGAGATTGACAGATGCCGAGAATGGTGATAGTTTCACTACTTCACTATCTCCTGGTATTGAGAGAAGAAATACGTTCTTCCAGGTGAGATCATTCACTCTGGGAGTATCAGTGAATTTTAAATAACAATCAAACAAAAGACATATGTTTAAATCAATTAAAAAAATCTGTCTGCTGGTACCGGTTGTGATGCTAGCATCATGCTGGGAGTTGGATCAGGAGGTGCTCGATGGAGTTACACCTGAGGATGTGGCGAATAGTAATAATCCAGTTTTGATTGACGTGCTGAAAGCTTCTGCCTACTCTAGAATAGTAGGTAGCTGGGGTGGACACAACAGTATCTGGTCTATTCATGAAGTAGCTTCTGATGAAATGTCAATTCCGCAAAAAGGAGCTGACTGGGAAGATGGTGGTCAGTGGCTAAGAATGCACAGACACCAGTGGAATCCTTCTGAGGAATCTTTCAACAACTCATGGAACTACTGCTACTCTGCAATTGGTGAGATTAATAACCTATTGGTTCAATATCCTGACCTTCCTGAATTGGGAGCAGAGCTTAGAGTACTTAGAGCATTCGTTTACCTATGGTTAATCGATACTTGGGGTAATGTGCCGATTGTGGATGAAACTACTACTGGTGGAAATCCTACTAATAACAGCCGTGCTGAAGTATTTGCTTTCATTGAGAATTCTATTCTTGACAATGTAGCTCTACTTCCTCAGGTGGATAGCAAGACTACAATGAATTACTACAGTGCTCATGCAGTATTGGCCAAGCTATATTTGAATGCAGAGGTTTACATTGGAACTCCAAGATGGGCTGATGCTGAAGCTGCAGCTGATGTAGTTATTGGTGGTCCTTATTCTTTGTCATCGAATTTCTTCTCGAACTTCTCAACTAGAAATAGTGGATCTACTGAGAATATTTTCACACTTCCATATGATGAAAATAATGCAGGTGGTTTTAACCTGGTTCAGATGACATTGCACTATTCTAGCCAAGCTACTTATGATCTTCAAGAGCAACCATGGAATGGTTATGCTTCTCTTGAAGAATTCTATAATGGCTTCGATGATGATGACGTGAGAAAAGGAAGTTTCCTTGAAGGTCCACAGTTCGCTTCTGACGGGTCAAGACTTATTGACATTTCCGCAGAAGATGATGATCCTGATGGAGAGCCACTAACCTTTACTCCTGAAATCAATATGCTAGCACCAAATGCTTTCAGACAAGCAGGTGTAAGAGTTGGTAAGTATGAATTCGCATCTGGCGCAGGCTCTAGCCTTAGCAATGATTATCCTCTTATCAGACTTGCTGATATCATGTTGATCAAAGCAGAGGCAGATCTTAGATCAGGCGGTTCTGAAGCTACTGATTTAGTAAATCAAATCAGATCTAGAGCTGGTCTAGCTGCTTTAGGTTCAGTTACCTTGGATGACATCTACGAAGAGAGAGGAAAAGAAATGTTCGCTGAAGCTTCTAGAAGAACTGATATGATCAGATTCGGAAAGTTCAACGATCCATGGTGGGAGAAAGGATCCTCTGAACCTTTCAGAGCTCTATTCCCAATTCCACTACCTCAAATTAATGCTAACCCTAACCTGACTCAAAACCCAGGTTACTAAGAGCAAATAATATCTTTTGGAAAGGAAGTGTACTTTTGTGCACTTCCTTTTTTTATCCATTTTATGCGATACCCATTTCTAATATTTTCCATGGCTTTACTAGCTATTGGGGCATGTGCTCCCAAACCATCTGACGAGGCCAAAAACCTATGGAAGTTGCTTCCTGAGGGTGAAACAGGAATTGGGTTTAGAAATGATTTAGAATACACTGAAAAAGTTAACCCTTACACTTTTAGAAACTTCTACAACGGTGCAGGAGTAGCTCTTGGTGATATCAACAACGATGGTTGGATTGATATTTTTTTTACCGGGAATCAAGTTTCCAATCGTCTTTACCTTAATAAAGGCAACCTACAATTCGAAGACATTACCAATACAGCTGGTATTTCCAGTTCAGGTGTTTGGTCAACTGGCACCAGCATTGCGGATATTAATCAAGATGGACTTCTGGATATTTACGTTTGTAAATCTGGCCCTCCGGGAGGAGACAATAGAAAAAACCAACTTTTTATAAATCAAGGGAATAACCGATTCGAGGACCAAGCCGAAGAGTATGGATTGGATGAAGAAGGTTTATCACAACACGCAGTATTCTTCGATTTTGACAAGGATGGTGATTTGGATATGTACCTCCTTAGTAATTCCGGTCGCTCTGTGGGTGTCTACGACCTACGGGAGGGTCAACGAGAAATCAGAGACCCAGAAGGAGGGAATAAACTCTTCAGAAATGACGGCGAGTCATTCGTTGACGTAAGTGAAGAAGCCGGTATTTATGGAAGCTCTATCGGTTATGGACTTGGCGTGACAGTTGCTGACTTGAATGAAGATTCCTGGCCGGATCTTTATGTTTCAAACGACTTTTTCGAAAGAGATTACCTCTATATCAATAAGCAAGACGGCACTTTTTCAGAATCTCTAGAGCTCATGTTGAATGAAATCAGTCTTGGATCCATGGGTGCGGATATCGCTGATCTGAATAACGATGGATTACAGGAAATCTTCGTGACTGAGATGCTTCCCGCTACCTGGGATAGAATTAAAACCAAAACCCCATTTGAAGACTGGGACAAGTATCAAGCAAATCTTGAAAGTGGATATTATCATCAATTCACCAGAAATACTTTCCAGCAAAACCTAGGCTTTCCCCCTGGTTCTGATCTTCCGGTATTCGCGGAAATCTCAAGAATCACGGGCACGGATGCAACAGATTGGAGCTGGGGAGCATTAATCTTCGATGCAGATAATGATGGGCTCAAGGATATTTTTGTCGCCAATGGCATCGTTAAGGACTTGACAGACTTTGACTTTGTGGACTTTTACACGGATAGGCAATCGGAAATTGAAGAATTGAAAGAGGACTCACTTCTTGTGACCACCATGATCGATAGATTCCCATCCGTTCCGCTACAGAATTACTGGTTTAAGAATGAAGGAGAATGGTCCTTCCAAAACAAAGCTCACTCAAGTGGTTTGGATAAACTCACTTTTTCAACAGGTTCGGCCTATGGAGATTTAGATAATGATGGAGACTTGGATTTGGTAGTAAATAACCAAAATGACTTTGCATCCATCTACCAGAACCAATCTATGGAAATGGGTCTCGGGAACTATCTGAAATTCAGTTTTGGAAATAATTTCGGCACCAAAATTACTATCTATTACAAGGATCAAACTCAGTTCCAGGAGTTCCAGCCCGTCAAGGGGTATTTATCCAGTGTTGCACAGGAAACCCATTTTGGCCTGGGCTCGATAACGATGGTTGATTCGGTAGAGATTACCTGGCCAACAGGGACTGTTACAAAATTATATGAGGTGAGCGCCAATCAAACCATCTCACCAAATCCTAATGAAGGAGCTTCAGCACCGACCCAAGAGCTTAATTTTAATCCCATTTTTGGTATAGCTACTAACACCAGCCTGAATCATGAGGAAAGCAACTTTATCGACTTCGATAGAGATAGACTTCGTTTTCGAATGATCAGTAATGAAGGACCCATTACGGATAAGGCAGATGTGAATTCGGATGGGTTAGAGGATATTTTTGTTCCCGGCTCCAAAGGCAATTCTTCAAAAATTTATCTTCAGAATGAGAATTTCACATTTTCAGAAAGGACTACAGGAATTGAAAAAGAAATCAATCCAGAGGATGTGCTTGGACACTTCTTTCATGCCAATGGAGACTCTCATATTGATTTGATTATCGGGGCAGGAAGCATCGAGTATGGAAATAATAATTCCAACTACCAGGATCGCCTATTCCTAAATGACGGCCAAGGAAAATTTACGAGGTCAGAAACCAAGTTCAAGAACACTCCTACCTCAATCATACTAAACTGTGATATTGATTCGGACGGTGATCAAGATTTAATCATCGGAGAGCGAGCTATTCCATTTTCATATGGTATCCCAGCTGGATTACAAATTTGGGGAAATGATGGAGAGGGCAATTTTACTGACATCTCAAATCAATATTTAAGTGGATTGAATCCATTTGGGCTTATACAGGACGGCGCAATTTCAGATCTGGATCAAGATGGGATTCCTGAGTTAATCATAGTGGGTGAATGGATGCCCATAAAAATTCTCAGCATGAATTCTGAAGGATGGACAGATCGTAGTTCTGACTTCAATTTTAACAACACTTCAGGTCTTTGGCAGGAGCTTAAAATAGCCGATGTAAACAAGGATGGACTTCCAGATATCCTAGCCGGAAACTGGGGTCTGAATTCCAGGATCCGCAGCACTAAAAATAACCCACTCAAGCTTTTTATTAATGATTTTGATGCCAACGGTTCTACAGATCCCATCATGGCTTTTGAATCTGAATCTGGACATATTCCAATGGTCTTGAAAAATACCTTGCTTAAGCAAATACCAGGATTGCGCAAGCAGCTATTGACCTATGAAGCCTACAAAAACAAAACGTTAGAAGAGCTTTTTGGAGAGGAAATTCTATCAAAATCTGTAACTTTACTTGCTGAAAATCTGGCATCTAGCCTTTGGGTTAATCTTGGTAATGGAGGATTCAAATCAGTTCAATTACCTCATGAGGCCCAGTTATCTCCAATTTTTTCTTTTGAGACTCTGACTTTGGTAGACAATGAGTATCCACTCATTGTTTTTGGTGGAAACCAATCCAAGGTAAAACCTGAATTAGGATCTCAAACCGGAAGTTTTGGAGGGGTTTTGATGACAGAGGATGGGGAAAATTGGAAATCACTTTCGTTGGAGAAGTCAGGATTATTTGTTCCGGGAGAAATCAGGGACATGATGGTGTTGGACTCCGGAAATGGGAAAAGATTAATTGTGTTTAGAAATAACGATGAAGCGCTTGAATTTGAAATCCTTAAGTAAGGGGCTGATTTCCTTCGCCCTTCTAGCACTGGTTTCCTGTCAATCAGATTATCAGAAAATGGAAGCCCGAGAGCTATCTTCTGGTAAGGAGGTAAATGACATTTTCTTGGGTCTGGAATTAGGCATGAGCCAAAAGTCTTTCTACGAGGTTTGTTGGGATCTGAATAAGGAAGGAGTCCTCACGAATGGCCCTACTGAGCTTTCAGTGGAATATAAAGCCGATATGCCTTCTGGAAATCTTGCTTTCATGAGGTTCTTTCCAAAATTCAATGAGAAGAAAATCTATCTCATGCCAGTAGAATTTACTTACGAGGCATTTGCTCCATGGAATGAAGAACTCAATTCAGATGTATTGCTAGAAGATGTTAAAGGATTATTTGAGGACTGGTATGGCAAAGGATTTATAGAGGTAACTGATAAGGATCAAACCAAAAAAGCCTGGGTAAAAGTAGATGGTAACCGTAGAATTCGAATTTTCAAAAAACATATTTCTGTCGTAAGAGCAGAGATCGTTGATTTGCCCTTGTACAAGACTATTCAAACTGAACAACCTTCATGAGAAAACTTGCACTTCTCGCTTTCATTGGCTTGGGTTTATTTGCCTGCGAGCAAAGAGAAACTGAGGAGATTACCACTCCCCTATTTGAAGAAATTGATTCAGAAACTTCAGGCCTCAGCTTCGCAAATAATCTGACTTTCGATCAAGAGTTCAATATTTTCACCTATAGAAATTACTATAATGGAGGAGGTGTAGCCCTTGGAGATGTAAATAATGATGGCCTCTTAGACGTCTATCTCACTGCAAACATGTCATCTAATAAGCTTTATCTCAATAGGGGAGATTTCAAGTTTGAAGATATCACTGATCAAGCAGGCGTAGGTGGAAACAGGGCGTGGAGCACTGGCGTTGCTATGGCAGATATAAATGCCGACGGATTCTTAGATATTTATGTCTGCAATTCAGGAGATATTCAAGGTGATAACAAGCAAAATGAGCTTTTCATAAACCAGGGGGACGGAACTTACCTGGAGCAAGCCGAGGAGTATGGTTTGGCTGATCAAGGTTTTAGTACTCATGCCGTATTTTTCGATTATGATAAAGATGGAGACTTGGATGTCTATCTTTTGAATAATAGCTATCAGGCAATTGGAAGCTTTAACAAAATGCAGAATGAGCGCCCTGTCAGAGATGAAGTAGGAGGAGATAAGCTTTTTGAAAATCGGGATGGTAAATTCTTCGATGTTAGCGAAGATGCAGGCATTTATGGAAGCGTCATCGGCTTTGGACTGGGAATTACCATAGGAGATGTTAATCAGGATACCTGGCCGGATATTTTCATCTCAAACGACTTCTTTGAAAAGGATTATTTGTACATCAATAATCAAGACGGAACCTTTACCGAATCGCTCGAAAAATCCATGCGTTCCATCAGTGCTGCTTCCATGGGAGCAGATATCGCAGATATAAATGGAGACGGCTTTCTAGACATATTTGTAACGGATATGTTGCCTGAGCCTCCTACCCGTCTGAAGCAGGTAACCACTTTTGAAAATTGGGATAAATACCAATTCAATCTGAATTATGGCTATTACCATCAGTTCAGCAGAAACATGCTTCACGTAAATAATGGTGATGGGACCTTTAGTGAACTGGGGCGATTAGCCAATGTCGAAGCCACAGATTGGAGCTGGGGAGCCTTGATTTTTGATATGGACAATGATGGTCTTCGAGACTTGTTCGTGGCAAATGGAATTTATCAAGACATAACGGATTTGGATTATCTAAACTTCATCGATGATGCAGATACCAAAATGAAAATCATCTCTGAAGATGGTGTGGATTACAAAGCCCTTATCGATCCGATTCCGGTAAATCCTGTGCCGAATTATGCTTTCAAAAATGAAGGAGGATTAAATTTCAGCAATGTTGCATCGGATTGGGGATTGGGCGAACCTATCCACTCAAATGGTGCAGCATACGGTGATCTGGATAATGACGGGGACTTAGATCTGGTGGTTAACAATGTAAATCGACAAGCTCAAATTTTCAATAACCAGAGTAAATCTCAAAACCCTGATTCCCATAGCATCCAGCTTAAATTAGAAGGTGAAGGAGAGAATCTGTCTGGAATTGGAAGTCAGATTCGTGTTATTCGACAAGTCGATACTCTTTACGCGGAACAAATGCCCAATCGAGGATTCCAATCCTCGATTGATCAAAGAGTTTTCATTGGCCTTGGTCAAAATAATAAAATCCAAAAGGTAGAGGTGCTATGGCCAAGCGGAAAGCTTTCTGAAATCGAGGAGCCATTAGCAGACCAAATCCTTTTAGTGAAAGAGGCAGAGGCCACGGTTTCCGAAAGGCCTTTCTTCCAAAATCTACCTGATCCATACTTCACCAAAATCGATGAAAACCCCGTTGATTTTTCTCACGAAGAAAATATTTTCGTCGACTTCGATAGAGATCGATTGACCTATCATATGTACTCTACAGAAGGGAAAGCTTTCGCTGAAGGTGATGTAAACGGAGATGGTTTGAAGGATCTTTTCTTTGGCGGAGCCAAAGGTTCGTCAGCTCAGATTTACATCCAAAACTCCAATCAAACTTATCGCTCTTCTGGTTCTGAAGTCTTTACCGCTGATAAGGATTCAGAAGATACAGATGCTGCATTTTTTGATGCAAACGGAGATGGCTGGTTAGACCTTTTTGTGACTTCGGGCGGTAATGAAGCCCCTTTGAACTCAAAAGAACTTGTTGACAGGCTTTACCTTAATGATGGGAAAGGTAACTTTTCAAAAAGCGAGCAAGAAAGTCTGAATCAAGTAAGAGGAAGTAGTTCTTCAGTGGCTATACTTGATGTTAACCAGGATGGTGCTCTGGATATCTTCACTGGTGGAAGACTTGTTCCATTTGTTTACGGTGCTCCGGCATCTTCTCAGATTTGGGTAAATGATGGCAGCGGGAATTTCACAGAACAAGCTGCAGATTTAGCCCCTTCATTGATTGATTTGGGAATGGTCACCGATGCGGTGGCTTCCGACTGGGATCAGGACGGAAAAGATGATTTGGTTTTAGTTCAAGACTGGGGCCAGCCAATATTTTTCAGAAATACGTCTAATGGTCTTGAGCTCATTGAGACGCCTGAAATGGAAAATCAAAAAGGTTGGTTTAGAAAAATTGCTGTTGGAGATTTTAACGAGGATGGACTTCCGGATTTTGTGCTTGGGAATCATGGTAAAAACACACGATTCAAAGCCACGAATGAACAGCCTATCCGAATGCATGTGAATGACTTTGACCAAAACGGTGCAATTGAACATGTAACGGTTCAGGAAATCGACGGCAAGCAAGTGACCATGACCTTGAAGCATGAGCTGGAAAAGCAAATTCCTTCCATCAAAAAACGATACATCAAGTACAGCGATTACAATGACCAGACTCTGGAAGACATCTTTCCTCAAGAAGTTCTGGACAGATCCATCATCAAAGAAGTAAATGAGCTTAATTCAGGAATTCTGTTAAGCGTTTCAAAGGGTCAATATGAATGGGTACCACTACCTAAGATGGCTCAGAAATCCTGGATATTCGGAGTCGCTATCATGGATGTAAACAAAGATCAACATCTTGATTTAATCCTTGGTGGAAACTTAAGCGGTGCAAAGCCAGAGGTGGGTAAGTATGATGGAAGTCAGGGAGAAGTGCTATTGGGAGATGGAAACGGAGGATTTACTTACTGGCCAAATTGGAAAAATGGCTTAAGGCTCGAAGGAGATGTTCGAACTATTCATCCGCTTTCTGAAAATTCATTCCTCGTAGGAAAGAGTAATGATCAGGCAGAAATCTGGAGATTTGATTAAAAAATCAATGAGGAGAATTTGTGCATTCATTCTCGGGCTAGCCTTACTACTTCAAGCCTGTGAACCTGAAAAGGAGAATAAGAAATTTCGACTTCTTAGCCCTGAGGAAAGTGGCGTAGATTTTGAAAACCGACTTACCTCCACTGACACATTCAATATTATCGAATACCTCTATTTCTATAATGGAGGCGGAGTAGCATCGGGAGATTTCAATCAGGATGGTCTCATCGATCTTTTCTTTACCGGGAACCAAGTTTCCAATGAACTTTACCTTAATAAGGGGAACTTAAAGTTCGAAAAAGCAACTCAAGCATCTGGCCTGGACTCAGAAGGATCATGGTCTATGGGCGTTGCAACTGGGGATGTGAATGGAGATGGATTGCTGGATATTTACGTCTGTCAGGTGACAGGTTATAAAGGCCTTGAAGGTCAAAATCGCTTATACTTAAATCAAGGGGATGGAACCTTCGTCGATTTCGCTTCTGAATATGGGGTTGATTTCAAAGGGTTAAGTACGCATGCTGCATTTTTCGACTATGATCGAGATGGCGATCTCGATCTTTATTTATTGAATCACTCCGTAAAATCCCCCGAAGTTTTTGCAGATTCCAAAAATAGGGTCAAGCCAGATCCCCTTGGAGATAAGCTGTACAAAAACCTCGCTGCTCAAGGGGAGCAAGGTTTTGAAGAAGTTACTGAAGAAGCGGGTATTTACTCCTCGATTCTTGGCTTCGGCCTTGGAGTAAGTATTAATGATTTCAACGAAGATGGCTGGCTCGACATTTACGTCGCAAATGATTTCACAGAGAATGACTATCTGTATCTAAACCAGCAGAATGGAACTTTCAAAGAGTCACTTGAGAACTCTATCTCTAACACTAGCAGATATAGTATGGGGAATGATTCAGGTGATTTAAATGGAGATGGACTCCCTGAAATTTTTACTACTGATATGCTTGCTCAGGATCCTGAAATTTGGATGAAATCGGTTGGGGAGGATAAGCAAGAAGTTTATGAAATAAAGAGGAGATTCGGATACGCCGATCAGTATGTGAGAAATAATCTTCAGCTAAATCGCGGCTCAGGCTACTTTTCAGAAGTGGCGTATTTCTCCGGAGTAGATGCCACTGATTGGAGTTGGTCCCCACTCCTCGTAGATCTGGATAATGACGGTAAGAAAGACATCCATATCACCAATGGGATCGTAAAGCGCCCCAACGATCTGGACTTTATACAATACAGCCAGGAGGCTCCTGGGGACTTAACCCTAACCGAATTGAGGAAACGTCAGGTGGAAATGCTTCCGACCATGAAGCTTAGCAATTTCACCTACCAAAACCAGGGCGAAATGCGTTTTGAAGACGTCTCCAAAGAATGGGGTCTTAATCAGGAATCCTACTCTAATGGTTCCTCCTACGCGGATTTAGATAATGATGGTGACCTTGATTTGATTATGAATAATCTGGACCAGCCGGCATTTATTTATGAAAATCTTAGTGAAAGTTCTGGAAATACATCAATCAGAATCAAGCTGGAATCCGGTGCTCAAAACCCTTTAGGGATAGGTTCAAAAGTGAGTTTATTCCGGAATGGAGAAGTCCAATCCCAAAGAGTAATTCTTAGTCGTGGATTTCAGTCTTCAGTGTCGCAAGAACTGATTTTTGGCCTTGGCCAAAGTTCAGAGATTGACTCCATCAGGGTAGACTGGCCACATTCAGATCCTGAAGTCTTTGAGGTCAAACCCGTGAATGGTGCTATCACTTTGATTGAAGGTAATGGTAAAAAGGTGAGACTCCCATCCAGCCTGACCTCAAACCCAATTCTCACTCTGGATTGGAAGCATGAGGAAAACGATGACTTCGACGAGTGGGATAGGGAATACCTTCTCCCGAGAAGTTTTGCTCAGCTTGGCCCTGCCATAGCCATCGGAGATGTAGACAATGATGGAGATGTGGACCTGTATTTAGGCGGAGCCAAAGACCAGGCCGGAGTGCTTATGATGCAGGGAGAAACCGGCTTTACACCAGTAAATAATCCAATCTTTGAACAGCTAGCAAAAGCTGAGGACATTGTCGCTGAATTGGCAGATTTGAATGGTGACGGACTTCTGGATCTTTATGTGGGAAGTGGTGGAAATGAATTGGAATCTGAAAATCTGTTCCTTTTCGATAGAGTCTATTTCGGAGATGGTAAAGGTGGTTTTAACTTCTCACCAAACTCACTTCCTCCACTAGGGGAAAATACTTCTACTATTGCCATTAATGACATGGATGGTGACGGAGATCTGGACATTTTTATTGGGGTATCTGTGGTTTCTGGCGACTATGGAGCCAAGCCTACCAGCTATCTTTTACTAAATGATGGTAAGGGAAGGTTTAGGGATGAGACTTCTGATTTCTTCCCGGATGCTTCTTCACTTGGAATGATCAACTCTGCGATCTGGGCAGATATTAACCGAGATGAGCGAAAGGAATTAATTCTATCTGGAGATTGGCAAAAACTTCGTGTTTTTGAGCCAAATGAGTCTGGTATTCTTAAGGAGACTAATCCAAAAGGCCTGGAATTATCAGCGGGCTGGATCCAGGAAATAAAAGCAAAAGATTTTAATGGAGACGGCCTTACAGATATTGCAGTTGGTAATCTGGGTTTAAACTCCAAACTCAAAGCAAGCATCGAAAAGCCTGTTTGGCTCTACCATTATGACTTTGACCAGAATGGTCAAAATGATCCGATCATATTCAGGCACTTAGGTGAAAGTCTCGTTCCTTTTATGAGTAGAGACGATCTGATCGCTCAGATTCCTGCCATCAAAGGTAAGCATAGGTCATATGCTGAATACGCAAAGATATCTTCTCCAGAAGAGCTCTTCAGTTCGGAAACTTTGGCGAATGCCAATAAATACCCTGTCCATAACTTCAAATCCGGGGTATATTTCCAGGACCAGGAAGGAGGTTTTTCCTTCAAAGCCTTCCCTTCTAAGGCACAGCTTTCACCCATTAACAGCATCGCATGGGACCAAGAATCTGGGAGAATGTATCTCGGAGGAAATATGACTGGATTTAGAGTAGATCTCGGAGATTCCAAAGCAAACTCCCTTACGATCTTGACCTGGGAAAATGGAGATTGGTTGATAGCAGAAAATCCATCAGGCCTATCTACCTCACTTGAAATTAAAGCGATAAAGACCTTGCCAAAATCAAACTCTGTATTGATGGCGACACATAACGGGAGCGTGCATCTTATTCCCAAGAATTAGCGTTTAAATCGTAGAATCAAGGCTCGCTGTGGCCTTTCTTATAATATCTTAAGGAATCTATATCCCTTGAGTACGGGCTTTGGTTTTCGTATATTTGCAGCGCAGAAGTAAAATTTATCAGCCCAAATGCAGAAACTAAAATACCTTCTTCTTTCAGTACCACTTTTCATCCTTGCCTCATGCCAGGAACCAGTGGATTATTCCGGAGCAATTACAGATGGTCATTATCTGAATGAAGCCCAGGATAAAGTAACCGAAGTAATCATACATGACATCTTTTCTCCACCAGTGGCTGCGCGAATTTATTCGTATGCCTCTCTAGGAGCATATGAAGTAGCCGCGGCAACTGATGCAAAATACGTCTCTTTAATGGGACAGCTAAGAGGTTCAAATGAAGTCTCGTTTGAAGTGTCTGAAAAAGTATATCCTCCTCTTGCCGCTTTGCACGCTTACTATGAAGTCGGGAAAAATCTGATTTTCTCAGAAAATATGATTACTGAACACAGGGATGCTACCTATGAAACACTTCGTGAAAAGGGAATTCCTGAAGATGTTTTTGAAGCGTCCATTGAATTTGGAAACCAGGTTGCTCAAGCTGTGATTGCGTATTCAAAAGATGATAACTATCACCAAAGTCGTTCTTTTCCGAAGTACACTGTAACAAACGAGCCTGGAACCTGGGAACCTACTCCACCTGCTTATATGGAGGGAATCGAGCCCCATTGGAATAAGATTAGAACTTTTGTTTTGGATTCAGCCGCTCAGTTTAAGCCTGCACCTCCTCCACCCTATTCGGTGGATACTGATTCTAAATTCTACGAATTAGCCATGGAGGTTTACACTGCAGGAAATGAAGCCAATGAAGAGGAAAAGGAGATTGCGCTTTTCTGGGATTGCAACCCCTACAAGATGAATGTGAAAGGTCACGTGATGTTTGCCACTAAAAAAATCACACCTGGAGGTCACTGGATGAGTATAGCAGCTATCGCTGCCAAAGCTGCCGGAGCAGACTGGAAAGGCACGGCAGAAGCATTCGCCATGACTGGGATTTCGTTAAACGAGGCATTTATTTCCTGCTGGGATGAAAAATACCGTAGTAAATTGGTGAGACCTGAAACCTTTATCAATCAGCACATTGATGAAGATTGGGTGCCACTTCTCCAAACTCCTCCATTTCCAGAGCATACCAGTGGGCATAGTGTAGCATCGGCTGCCGCAGCACATACGCTCGCTCAAATTTTTGGAGATGAGCTCCATATTGTTGATAGTTCCGAAGTGAATTATGGGCTACCGATTCGTGAGTTTGATTCATTTACGGAAGCGGCAGAGGAAGCAGCAATAAGCAGATATTATGGAGGAATTCATTACCTACCGGCTATTGAAGATGGAGTTACACAAGGAAGACAAGTCGGAGAGCTGATTTGGTCTAGAATAAGTACCAGACAGGAAAGTATCGCGATTAAAGAATAATCATAAAGGCAGCCGAAAGGCTGCTTTTTTTATGCACTCGGAATTCTCACTCCCATTTCGCAGCAATAAATTTTATAAGCTGTAAAGAATGAGTAAATTTTATTCGAAAGGGTAAATGACCCATTTTCTACTTTTTACAAAGCAAACACATGTCAAAAACTATTATTGTTTCGAACCGACTTCCTATAAGTCTAAGGCATCGAAACGGAAAGTTTGAATTCAAACCTAGTGCTGGAGGCCTTGCTACCGGACTGGGGTCTATATACAAGGAGGGAGAAAATATTTGGATTGGTTGGCCAGGCAATACGGTCGATGATCCTGAGCAAAGAGCCGAAATAATCATTGAGCTTCACGAGCTGAAAATGGCTCCTGTTTTTCTTTCAAAGGCAGATGTCGAAGAATTTTATGAGGGTTTCTCTAATGAAACTCTTTGGCCGGCTTTTCACTATTTCACTCAGTACATGGTCTACAATCCTGATCACTGGGAGGCCTATGTCAGGGTGAATAGAATGTTTTGCGAAGCAATCCTGAAGAAGGCCGGGCCTGAAGACACCATCTGGGTTCATGATTATCAGCTGCTCCTGCTGCCGCAAATGTTACGGGAAGCACTACCAAATTCCACCATCGCATTTTTCCAGCATATCCCGTTTCCTTCTTACGAAATCATCCGAATGATTCCGTGGCGAAAGCAGCTACTCGAAGGAATCACCGGAGCGGATTTGATTGGATTCCACACCTATGATGACATGAGGCACTTCCTCTCTGCCGTAGGTCGAATTACCGGACTTTCGAATGAGAGCGGGTACATTCAAGCCGAAAACAGAATCATTAATGTGGATTCTTTCCCGATGGGGATTGATTATGACAAATTTGCAAAGCAGGCTAAAAGTAGAAAGACTCAGAATATCGTCAAGAATTTCAGAAAGCAAGCTGGCGATCAAAAGCTTTTATTAACCATAGACAGACTGGATTACTCCAAAGGAATCCCTCAGAGAATCGAGGTCTTCGCGGAGCTTCTCAAACAACATAAAGAGCTTCATGGAAAAGTATCCATGATTATGATTGTGGTCCCTAGTCGGGACAAAGTCCAGTCCTATAAAGAACTCAAAGAGGAGATAGATACACTAGTAGGTCGAATCAATTCGGAGTATTCCACACTGAACTGGGTACCGATCCATTACTTCTATCGAGGTTTCCCATTCGAAGAACTGAGTGCTTTTTACAGCATGTCAGACATTGCTTTGGTAACTCCACTACGGGATGGGATGAATCTTGTTTGTAAGGAGTACGTAGCAAGTAAGACCGATCAAACCGGGGTATTGATTTTATCTGAAATGGCAGGTGCCTCCAAGGAATTGCAGGATGCTATTCTTGTGAATCCAAATGATCGACAAGGTGTGGTGGACGCTATTTATGAGGCTTTGTCCATGCCTGTAAAAGAGCAAAAAGCGAGGATTTCTTCCTTACAAGATAGCCTGAAAACTTATGATGTTTTCCAATGGGTAAAAGTCTTCATGGATCGGGTGGATCATGTGAAGGAAAAGCAGGACGAATTGAATTCCAAGGACGTGGACCTGAAGGTCATGACTGAGATGGAGAAGAAATTCGATAAGGCGAAGAATCCCGTTCTATTCCTTGATTATGATGGAACGCTGACAGGCTTTGTTTCAAATCCTCAGGATGCGGAGCCCGATGAAGAGTTAAGAAATCTGATTAAAAAGCTAAGTGATAAAGCCCAGGTGGTGATCATTTCAGGAAGGGATAAAGACACCTTAGGAAAATGGTTTAAAGGTCAGAAGGTGGATATGATTGCGGAGCATGGGGTATGGGTTAAGATGAGAACTCAGACAGACTGGGAGCTATATGCCGATGTGGATGCGAGTTGGAAGGATGACATCCGAAATATCATGGAGTATTATGTTTTGAGGACCCCTGGAGCATTCATCGAAGAGAAGCATCACTCACTTGTTTGGCACTATCGCAAGGTAGAAAGTGGTTTGGGTGATCTTCGTATGCGTGAATTATTTAGTCACTTGAAATACATGGCAAGAGGACATAACCTTCAGGTGCTCGAAGGAAATATGGTGCTCGAAATTAAGAGACCTGATATTAACAAAGGCCGCGCTGCAACAGCTTTAATGAAGGGTCAGGAATATGATTTTGTCTTGGCTATTGGGGATGATTGGACTGATGAAGACACCTTTAAGGCAATGCCTGAGGATGCCTACTCCATTCGGGTGGGCTATGCCTATACCGCTGCCAATTACAATATCAAATCATTCAGGCAAGTTAGAAATCTCCTGGCGAAGTTGGTGTCTTGAAAAATAAACCCCTGAAGTCTCAATGATCTCAGGGGTTTTTAATATCTAATTAAAGAAAGCTCGGTCTATCCAACTTCTTCCCAATCCGTATCGCAGCATTCATCAAACCTACATGAGAATATGCCTGAGGGAAATTACCCCATTGACTTCCAGAGCTTTGATCTACATCTTCTGAGAAGAGCTGAAGATGGTTACAATACTGAGTTAAAGTTCCAAAGCCTTCTACCGCCTCATCAATTCTACCTACGCAAGCTAGCGCTTCGATATACCAAAATGCACAAATAAGGAAGGTGGTTTCAGGCATCCCGAAATCATCCTCATGCTTGTACCGGTAAAAAAGAAAATCCTTCGCCAACAAATCCTCTTCTAACGCCTTAAGATGATCATTTGCTCGCTCCAGATCATCTCCAAAATACCCCATGGTGATGAGCTGAAGCGTGGAAGCATCCATATACTTCGATCCAACAGCCTGTGCGTAAGCCTTTCGATCAGGTAGATAGCATGCCTCAATCTTTTTGATCGCTTCATCACGAAGACCGATGGCTTTTTGATACATGGTATCGTTCTTCATGCGTATTCCAATCTTTGCGGCAGCACAAGCTCCAGCCCAGTGGAAAAGGAATGTATAGCAATGCTCCTGAGCGAGATTTCTGAACTCCCAAAGCCCAGCATCCTTCTCATGCATGGTCTCCTCGATTTTATCCAAAAGATTCATAATCATCGGCTGGGAAGAGCTACGTTCACTCTCTGTAAATCGCTGATCAGAATATAAAGGAAGCAGCGAAACAAGTACCTGGCCATAAAGGTCATTTTGAATATGAGTATAGGCCTGATTACCGAATCGAACAGGCTTATTACCTAAATATCCATCCAGTTCCGAAATCTCTTCGGTGAGCATGGAATCAGCAGTTATGGAATACAGTGGCTGATACCTGCCCTTTTCATCGCTCGGAAGGTTCTGAATAAATTCAAAATACTTCTCCAGCTCCTCAAAGTGACCAATCCCACTGAAAGCCGTGAGAGTGTAATAAGTGTCCCTTATCCAACAGAACCTATAATCCCAGTTTCGGGTACTTCCAGGAGACTCAGGCAAGCTAGTTGTCGATGCCGCGATAATGGCACCAGTATCTTCGTATTGGTGGATTTTCAGAATCAAAGCTGATCTCAATACCAACTTCTGATGGAAGTTGTAAATGTGGGTCGACTTGATCCAGGCTTGCCAATAGCTGGTCGTCTCATTCAGGAATCTTTCAGAAGTGGTCTCGATAGGAGCTTCTAAAGGTCTACCGTAAGTAAGAACCAGATAAACGGTCTTGTGCAGCGCGAAAGGCTTTCCATTCTGAATGTAACTTAGAGGCGCATTACTGGTCAATCGAAGTTCCTGATCTATACCCATATACCGGATATGATTGCTTCCGAAAGTAGGAGTCAGTTGCCTTTCTCCTCTATCAGTTACCGGTTGGCAATTAATCTTGATTACTGGTGATCCTGAAAGACATTCTACCTTTCGGATCAACATCAATGGTTTGTAATATCGATCGTAATTCTTGAAACGCGGAGCGAAATCAGTCACTTTGTACGAGCCCTTTTCGCAGGTCACTGAAGTCTCAAGAATATTGGTGTTTTCTACGTAGGCTTGTTCGGTATCAAAACTCTCTGCATCAGGCAGCACAGTGAATTCCCCGCCCTTCTCTCTATCGAGCATTCCTCCAAAAACAAAGTCAGAGTCAAATCTGGGGAAGCATAGCCAGCTAATATTCGTATCCTTCTCCACATGTGCGATGTAAGCGCAATTCCCAATTAAGCCGGAGCCATAGATGTGTTTATCCATTCGAATAGGTTTAAAAATGAAAAATCAATAGGTCTGAGCCCCGGCAAGAAAGTAAAAGGGAGGGTACTATCCAAAAAATCTCGATCTCAGAAACTCTGAAAGTTAGAAACTAAATTATTGAAGGAAGTAAAGAAAACTACTGATACAGCTTCTTATCCATGATATACTCCTCCACCTGCTCAGGCAGATGGTACTTTGCCGAGAGGTCATTCTTGATCGAATCCCGAATAAACGTAGCCGAAATGTCAAGCATCGGAGCATCGATCCTGTTTAGCAAACTATGTTCAAAACCTAGCGAGTCTCCGGGTATTGGACAGACGAAAAGCACTTAAACCTTTTTTTATTAGCATCAATAATCAAAAACTGCAATACCTGGATCCTGATCTTCGGTGGTAGCATAAATCTTCCTTCCCAACTCATCAACCACGATAGATTTAATATTCCTATCCAACTTATACTGAGCTACGGGTTTTCCATTTAAATCGAATTCAAAAAGAACCGTGGATAAACCGCCCAATCGGCTGAGCTCTTCAGGAGTTTGACCTATATATACCAAAAAGATTGCTTCCTCGCCAATAAATACATCATTGTAACCAAGCTTTACATTTGGGGAAATATTTGCACCGATCTGATTTCCGGATGCCTCAATTTCGTACTCAAAAGGATCTCCTGTCGGCCCAGTAATTAAAATAGAATTCGGATTTTCAAGGTTTAAATTTATGATTTCGAATGTTTCATGCCGTACGGAAGCATGTACTAATAAATTATTATTGTGATTAAAATCGATAGGACCCTGGTAAAGGTCCGAAAGGACGTAACCCTCTACTGCCTCCACCTCTTTTTCGCTAGACCATGGTCTGACTTTGGTCAAGCTTTGCCCTGTACTATCAAAAATCCCGAATTTATAATTGTCATGTGATAGATAGGAAACAATTTCGTCTTCAGCTCGCCAATGCATAGAAAAACCATAAAAAAAGTCATCTTTTTGAATAATAACCCTGTTTGAAAGTACTTCATTATCAAAAAGATTAAATCGATAATTTCTTTTGGAGTTTAAATCGTAGGCCCAAAACGTAGTAGGATCTAAACCAGGATCAAATTCTCGAATGTTACCACCTAAAATTTCTCCAGGCCCCGATCCTTCAATCCCCTTACCATTGAGATACTTCATGGAATCTGCCTTGATGAGGTGAATTAGTCTAGGGCCACTTAAATTCGACACAATCAGGATTCCTTTTTTTAGGTGTATTTTATTTGGCTGTAAAATACTATCAAAGACAAACTTTCTCGAGCTGAGGTGGACCGTCCTTTCAAAGGAAGAATAAGAAAAGCTTTTCTCTTCTAGGCCTACCTCTTTTTTATTGTGACAAGCGAACAACCAAAGAATTAGAAAAAGAAAATTAAAATTCCTCATAATTGTATTGATTAAGCTGTCCCAAAAAATTGATAGCCATAACCAGGAGAGAAGGTTCAACAATTCATTCAGAAATTCGAAGAATAGCGAATTCAACTAATAATCGCTTTCCGTTAACCTTCTAGATCATAACTTTCATTTTTGAGACAGCCCTTTCTATTAGCAGGTACGCTGATATTTTTTCACGTCTCTATTCCAACCATTACCATCCATGTCAGTACAGTAACTTTCAAAGTTAACTTGGCAACAAATCCACCTATCTTCTGGATCACCACCAGCCCCTGGTCCACCTAGACCTTGAGAAATTACCGGACTACCCGAAAAAAGAAGGAAAGCGAGCATAAAAATCGCTCCGAACAGAATTGATTTTAACTTTTTCATAAAACACTAAAGTTTAAGTAAACAAGAAATCCGGCCAGATAAGGACTTAACTAAATCCTCATGTCAAATCAAAAAAAAACGAAAGATCAAGTTGAAGATGAAATTATTTACTATAAAATTAGGTAACCTATATCATTAACTAATTTTATATTAATTACAACTTTCAGATATACAGCTTCTTATCCTTGATATACTCCTCCACCTGCTCAGGCAAAAGGTACTTTACCGAGAGGTCATTCTTAATCGAATCACGAATAAATGTAGCCGAAATGTCAAGCATCGGAGCATCGATCCAGTGGATAGAATCATGATCAAAGGAAGGTTTTTCTCCCGGTCTGGGATAGACGAAAATCTCGTAATGTTCCAGAATTTGCTCGTAATTTTTCCAGCGCTTGAGCTGCTTAACGCTATCCGACCCTAAAAAAAGACAAAAGGAATGCTGGGGATACTTATCCGTCAGATAAGCCAAGGTATCAATGGTGTAGCTCGGTTTTGGCATATTAAACTCCACATCACTGGCTCGAAAGTGGAAATTATCTTCAATGGCCAGCTCCACCATTCTCAAGCGATCATGCTCGTGAATTAAGGATTTACGTTTTTTGAGTGGGTTTTGTGGGCTTACGACAAACCAAACCTGATCCAGATCCGAGCGATCGAAAATGGTATTGGCAATAATTAAATGCCCAATATGAATTGGATTAAACGATCCGAAATAGAGTCCGATTTTCACGACTCAGCGGGCTATGAATTCACTAACTAAATAAGTGGCTTCGGCAGAAGCTTTTTGAAAATCATCATTGACCACAGTCACGTCAAACTGCGGCTCAAATTGTGCTTCAAACTCAGCTTTGTAAAGACGACGGGATAAGGATTCTTCGGATTCCGTACCTCTATCCTTAAGTCTCTCCTCCAGGATTTCCAAGCTCGGTACTTTGACGAAAATCGCCAGAGCTTTGTCCCCAAAATACTTCTTTAAAGCAAGGCCTCCTTTGACATCCACATCAAAAATAACCGTGCGACCTTCATCCCAGATTCTTTGGATTTCTTCTTTCAGGGTTCCATAAAAATTCCCTGCATATACTTCCTCCCATTCTACAAAAGCATCCTCATCGATCTTTTGCTTAAACTCCTCCTGACTTAAAAAGTAATAGTCTTTGCCATGCACTTCATGTCTACCACGACGGTCTCGCGTGCAGGCTGAAATCGAAAAGCCAAGCTCAGGAATTTCCTTCACCAGATGTTTTACCAGTGAAGTCTTTCCAGACCCCGAGGGGGCAGAAAAAATAATGGCTTTTCCTCCAGGCATGATTACTTCATTTCCTGAATTTTGCTTCTGATTGACTCAGCAAGCGAGGGAGGCAACTGTTGCTTAGTGCACTTATTCTTCAGCACATCACGAATCGCCTGCTCCAGGTGAAAATGCTCAAAGCAGGGCTGACACTTCGCCAACTTCTCCTTTAATGCCTCCTTTGAATTCTCTAGTTCTCCGTCCAAAATACTCTCCAATAGCTGAAAACACTTACTCGTGTCCTGGCATTGGGTCTTTCTTGGCTCGGAAGCTCCTTCCATCTTATCCATCTGTAATCGTCTTTTTATAAATCCTCCTCTTCTTCGGTTTCATAGCCCATATCCTGGGCATAACCTTTAAGTTTTACTTTCAATAAATTCCTTGCTCTGTGCAATCGTGATCTCACAGTCCCAATCGGAATGTCCAGAATCTTCGACATCTCCTCATATGTGAAACCTTCCAGATCAGCCAGAATGATCACCGTTCGGAAATCTACAGCCAGACTATTCAATGCATTGGAGATCTCATCCCCTAGCATATCCTTCACAGATTCAGCCCGTAAGTCTGAGGTCTGTTGGTAGTTAACATTATCTGAGTTGTAATAAGTTTCAACTTCCTGATAATCTACCTTCGCCGGCTGCTTACTCTTCTTCCGATACTCATTGATAAAGCTGTTTTTAAGGATGCGAAAAAGCCATGCTTTTGCATTCGTCCCCTTCTCAAAAGAGTTAATGAAACGATAGGCTTTCAGGTAGGTATCCTGCACCAGGTCTTTGGCATCATCCTCGTCAAAAGTAAGCCTGTACCCGAAATTATACATGGAATCTATGTGTGGCATAAACTCCCCGTCGAAGATCGCGGTCTTTTCGGCTTCCGAATATTTTCTGCGCTGCTCGTCTGACATAAGATTCAAAAGTATACAATCACTGAAATTATAACTAGGAAACAAAACGGAATTCGCCCGATTTCATTTATTTTGCTTTTAGGAGCCTGACGGCCAAAGCTGCTCACGTCCTTACCTTATATGTTTTTCTTCCGACTAATTTCACGATTACCGCTTTGGTTTTTATACCTCTTTTCAGATTTCCTATATCTGATAGCCCGGTATGTGATTGCTTACCGCAAAAAGGTGATCGATGAAAATCTCACTCATGCATTTCCAGATAAAAGCCCGAAGGAAATCAAGGACATACGAAATAAATTCTATCGAAATTTCACGGATGCATTCTTCGCAGAAACGATTAAACTTTTGACCATCTCTGAGAAGGAACTCCGACAAAGGTTTCATGTGGTCAATCAGGAAATGGTAGATCAGCCCGTTTTAGACGGGCAAAGCTCAGTCATGATGGCCGGACACATTTTTAACTGGGAAATGGCCATACTCGGCGTGGCTGTAAATACTCAAGTGGATGCGGAAACAGTTTATCTTAAACTGAATAATGACTTCTTTGATAAGCTGATGCTGGAAGCCAGAACTCATCTGGGTGGAATCATGACCGAGAAAAAGGCTTTTCGTAGAAGTATGATTACACTTCGCTCCAAACCAAGGATTCTCCATCTTGCCGCGGATCAGCGACCAGCAAATAAAGAAAATCGGTATAAGCGCGATTTTCTAAATCGTCCAGCTTATTTTTTCGAAGGTGGAGAAGTAATTTCAAAAAGAATGAAACTTCCTGTCTTTTTTGGGCAGATCACCAAACTCAAAAGAGGTCATTACCAATTTGAATTTGTACCATTGGCGAAGCCGCCATACGATGAGGCTCCCGAGCATAGCATCACGGATGAATTTTGCCGAAGGCTGGAAGAACACATTAGAAAACAACCTGATCTCTATCTCTGGAGTCACAAGAGATGGAAGGTCTGAAATGAGAGGATAGAAGACAGATGGATTACCTGGATCAATTAAACCCTGAGCAGCGGAAGGCAGTAGAGCATACCGATGGGCCTGTGATGATTATTGCTGGTGCCGGTTCGGGAAAGACCAGGGTTCTGACTTATAGGATAGCTCATCTAATCTATGCCAAAGGTGTAGATCCCTTTCAGATTCTATCCCTAACCTTTACGAATAAGGCTGCCTTCGAAATGAAGCAGCGAATCGAGAACCTGGTTGGCCTGGAAGCCCGAAATACCTGGATGGGCACCTTCCACTCCACTTTTGCAAAAATTCTTCGAGTAGAAAGTGACCGCCTGGGATATCCTTCAAACTTCACCATCTACGACACTCAGGACTCCAAGTCTCTTTTAAAGTCTGTGGTCAAAGAGATGAAGCTAGACGATAAAATCTATAAGCCTGCAACAGTTCTCTCGAGAATTTCAGGTGCAAAAAACCGCTTGATCTCCTGGGAAAATTACCAGAATGACCCTTACCTGAAAGCCGATGACGAGGCGGCCATGCGGCCAAAGCTGGGAGAAATTTATGAGCGCTATCAAAAGCGAATGTTCAAGGCCGGCGCCATGGACTTCGATGATCTCCTATTTAACACCAATGTTCTTTTCAGAGATCATCTGGATGTGCTGAATAAATACCAGCAGCGCTTTCGCTATATCATGGTGGATGAGTTTCAGGACACCAATCTATCCCAGTACCTCATCACAAAGAAGCTTGCAGCAGCTCATCAGAATATCTGTGTAGTGGGTGATGATGCACAAAGTATCTATGCATTCCGAGGTGCGGACATTCAGAATATCCTGAATTTCGAGAAGGATTATCCAGATTTATTTGTGGTAAAGCTGGAGCAAAATTACCGCTCTACCAAGATGATTGTGGATGCGGCCAACTCCATCATTGATAAAAATAAGGCCCAGCTGAAAAAGAACGTTTGGACCTCAAATGTAGATGGAGATCCAATCGAGCTGATCAAAACCACCTCAGATAATGAGGAAGGCCGGATCGTAGCTACCACCATTTTCGAGGAAAAGAACAACAAAAAGCTTAGCAACAGCGACTTCGCTATCCTTTATCGAACCAATTCACAATCCAGGGCGATAGAAGAGGCCTTAAGGAAAATGAACCTCTCCTATAAGATCGTAGGTGGGCTTTCCTTTTACCAAAGGAAGGAGATTAAGGATCTTATGGCCTATCTAAGGTTCACCGTGAATCCGATGGATGAAGAGGCTTTCAAGCGAATCATCAATTACCCCAAACGTGGAATAGGTGATACTTCTGTAGAGAGAATTCTGGTAGCAGCCTACGAACATGACATCGAGCTCTGGGAAGTGGTTAAGAATGCGATGAGCTTTCTAAAGGGTCGCGCAGCAAATTCAGTTGCAGATTTCGCTACCATGATCAAAGCCTTTCAAATCGAAACAGAAAGGAAGGATGCTTACGAAGCAGCCGAGAGCATTGCAAAGCAAAGTGGGTTATTGAGGGAGCTCTATTCTGATAAAACCATAGAAGGACTTAATCGCTATGAAAACGTTCAGGAACTTCTGAATGCGATTAAGGAATACGTGGATAATGAGGAAAACGAAGACAAAAGTCTGGGAGCTTTCTTACAAGAGATTGCCTTGCTGACGGATAACGATCAGGATAAAGATACCAGCGATGCGATCACTGTCATGACTATCCATTCTTCGAAGGGCTTGGAATTCAAGCAGGTATTTGTAGTCGGGATGGAAGAGGATCTTTTCCCTTCTCAAATGATGATGCAAAGTCGCGAAGATTTAGAGGAAGAGCGAAGACTTTTTTATGTGGCCACCACCCGAGCGAAGGAAAAGTTATACCTCTCGTATGCAGTGACTCGATATCGATTCGGGCGACTACTGAATTGTGAGCCGAGTCGTTTCTTAGAAGAAGTGGACCCTCGCTGCATTAAGGTGAATAAAAAGGCTTCTAGTCGGGATATGCCAGGAGCCTTCCGAAAAGAAGGTCTACCCGGTTCCGAAGGTCGGGCGGGTTTTGTCGGAATCAAAAGGAAACCGCAGACTCGGATGCCGGCTAAGAAAAAAATCCATACGCCGAGTCCGGATTTTAAGCCCTCCAATACTAATAATCTCCAGGCAGAACAATTGGTGGAGCATCCAAAATTCGGCTTTGGCAAAGTCAGAAAAATAGAAGTAGAAGGCCTAAATAGAAAGGCTACAATCAATTTTGAGCATTTTGGAGAGAAGACATTATTACTTAGCTTTGCGAAGCTCAGGATTATAGATTAATCACAAACTCTCGCAATTTTTCCCCTTAAACGCGAGGCTGGAAACCCAAAGTGATCCCTGAGATAATTAGAAAAAGATAAACACGCACATTTTGAAAGAATACGGCAAAAACATCCAAGGTCTGGTAGATCATCTATTGACCATTGAGGATCGTGAAAAAAGAACTCAAAGCGCTTACACTGTCATCGACGTCATCAAAAGACTGAATCCGCAGTGGAGACAGGAAAACGACCAGAAGCTTTGGGATGACCTTTTTATCATGTCAGACTTTAAACTGGAAGTGGACTCTCCATTTCCGATGCCGGATAAAAAAATATTAGGGAGAAAGCCTTTGCCGATAGGCTATCCAAAAGGAGAAATTCGATTTAAGCATTACGGCAGAAACATCGAAAAACTGATCGAGGTGGCTGTGGAGATGGAAGATGATGAAGAGCAGGAAGAAGCCGTGATTTACATTGGACAGCTCATGCGAAGTTTTCATTCCACCTGGAACCGTGATAATTTCGATGATGGCATAATCTTGGATGATATCAAAACGCTTTCGAAGGGGAAGTTGCATATCGATCTGGAAAAGGTGAAGGAGAATGGACTTTTCGAATCCAATACCAGAAGGGATTTCAAAACTCAGTCATCAGATCGTAGTAGTAACAAGAACCGCAGAGGCAATAACAAGCGTAGAGGTAATCACAAAAAACGAAGAAATTAATGGGATCATTCCGGGTCAGAGGTGGAAATAAGCTTAAAGGCGAAATCACTCCTCAGGGGGCAAAAAATGAAGCGTTACAGATTTTATGCGGTGTCCTTCTGACTCCGGAAAAAATGACCCTCCGAAAAGTCCCAAACATCCGGGACATCAATAAACTCATCGACTTGCTCGGTGACATGGGGGTGAAGATCACCAAACTCGGTCCCGAATCTTATACTTTTCAAGCTGACGAAATAAATCTCGACTATCTGGAAACCGAGGAGTTTTTGGTTAAGGCGTCTTCTCTTAGAGGTTCCGTCATGATTTTAGGCCCTCTTTTGGCACGTTTTGGAACAGGAAAACTTTCCAAACCCGGGGGAGATAAAATCGGTCGAAGAAGAATGGATACTCACTTTGTTGGTTTCCAAAAGCTAGGTGCAGAATTCCATTACGATTCCAAAAGAGAGATTTTCCATATCGATGGAAAGAATCTGAAAGGAACCTACATGCTTCTTGATGAAGCTTCTGTAACGGGTACAGCGAACATTGTGATGGCAGCATCCATGGCGGAGGGAAAAACCACCATTTACAATGCAGCCTGTGAGCCATACCTTCAGCAGCTCTGTGAAATGCTTAATCGAATGGGTGCTAAAATAACTGGCATTGGTTCTAATCTGCTCCACATAGAAGGAGTAAAAGAGCTAGGAGGAACAGAGCACACCATGCTTCCTGATATGATTGAGATCGGATCTTTTATTGGCCTAGCAGCCATGACTCAATCAGAGATTACCATTAAGGATGCTCAAATCCACCGTCTGGGAATTATTCCTGACACGTTTAAGAGGATGGGAATCCAGATGGAGTTCAAAGGAGATGACATATTCATTCCATCTCAAAAGCATTATGAAATTGAAACGTTTATCGATGGCTCGATCTTGACGGTGGCAGATGCCATATGGCCTGGATTTACACCTGATTTACTAAGTGTCGTCCTTGTGACTGCGACTCAAGCCAAGGGCACGGTCTTGGTTCACCAGAAGATGTTTGAGTCTAGATTATTTTTCGTGGATAAGCTGATCGACATGGGCGCTCAGATCATTCTTTGTGATCCACACAGAGCCACAGTGATTGGCTTGGACAGAAAGACATCGCTTCGAGGTATCCGAATGACTTCACCTGATATCAGGGCTGGAGTTTCACTTTTAATTGCAGCTTTGTCTGCCGAAGGGACTTCCATCATTGACAATATCGAGCAGATAGACAGAGGATATCAGCATATAGATGAGCGCCTGAAAAAGCTTGGAGCAGATATAGAAAGGATCTAATTCTAAACCCTTCTTGTTTTGGTAAAAGAAGTAAGCGTAACAAGAGAGCTGCCGGTAAATTTAAATCCTAAGGACGAAAATCTTTTTGACCCGGCTTTAGAAGCGACGTTTTATGTTCTTCCAGTTTTCAGACTGGAGAATGTTGCTATTCTTCAAGACACCGTTTTTGATCCGAAACAGTTTAAATTTTATACCGAGCATACTCACACAAGCGGATTGGGGATTTTACCCATTGGAAAAAGAATCCTCCACTGTTCCATTAGAAAATGGAGGACAGTGGAAGTTGCAATGTGGATCAAGGATGAGTGGAGCGCCAATTATTTTCATTGGCTTACGGATTGTCTTCCAAGAATTTGGGAAGGATTGAAAAAAGGTGGGGCTAAAAAAGTTCTCCTTATGGATTCATTTAAGCAGCTTCCATTTGTTACTCAGTCCTTAAAATTGATAGGTGTAGAACCCTTATTTTATAAATCCAATGAAAATCTGTGGGTCAAAAATTTGATTCTAACCTCCAGGACGGCATCATTCCCAAATTTCAATATCCCACTTACAAAACTTACCAGACAGAAACTCCGGATTAAGTCTGAGGTAGAGTCACACCGAAAGATTTACATCAGCCGTCGCTTTGCCCCAAAGCGGAAATCCCACAATGCAAAGGAAGTTGAGCGGCTAGTGATAAAATATGGTTTTGAAGTAGTTTATGCTGAGAAAATGAGCTTGAAAAAACAGATTCAACTCATGTCAGAGACAAAAATTTTGGTTTGTCTTCACGGTGCAGCTTTGACGAATATGCTTTTTCTGCCCGATGATGCTTCAGTCGTAGAACTTCGAAATGTAGGAGATGATATCAATCAATGCTATTTCAATCTGGCATCTGCTCTAGATTTAAAGTATTACTACACCCTAAACGAAGGAGACAGTAGCAATACCATAGCGACCAATTTTACCATTGATCTGGAATCCCTGGAAGAGGTCCTGAAGAATTTCGACGACTAATCTCCCAACCAACCCATTCCACTAGGGCTAAGAATTATTTTTTTTTAAATTCTGCACAGTAACAAGCCCAAACCTATGTCAGAGAAAAAACGGCGTAGCCATGAATGGTACGGCCGAAAAGGAAAAGATGGCTTCATCTATCGCTCATGGATGAAGAATCAGGGATTTCCCCATCATCTTTTTGAAGGAGATAAACCCGTAATCGGGATTTGTAATACCTGGTCCGAATTTACCCCATGTAATGCTCACTTTAGAGATCTTGCCGCCGCGCTAAAAAGAGGCATCTGGGAAGCTGGAGGATTTCCTCTTGAGTTTCCTGTCATGTCTCTAGGAGAATGCTCCATCAAACCTACGGCCATGCTATTTCGAAATTTAGCCAGCATGGATGTGGAAGAAAGTATTCGCGCCAATGCCATGGACGGAGTAGTATTGATGTGTGGATGTGATAAAACCACACCTTCATTGGTAATGGGAGCGGCATCCGTGGATTTGCCCACCCTGGTTCTTTCTGGTGGACCAATGCTGGTTGGACGATTCAAGGGTAAAAAAATAGGAACCTCAGATGTATGGAGATTTGCTGAAGACTTTAAAACCGGTAAGCTTTCACAGGAAGAGTTTATCGAAGCTGAAGCAGCCATGTCTCGTTCTGTGGGGCACTGCGCACCAATGGGCACCGCAAGTACCATGGCCGCCATGGTCGAGGCATTGGGCTTAGCCTTACCTGATAATGCTACCATTCCGGCGGCAGATTCCAGAAGAAAAGTCTTGGCTCATATGGCTGGGATCCGGATTGTGGAAATGGTCAAAGAAGACCTCAAAATGTCTAAGATCCTCAATCGAAAGGCCTTTGAAAATGCCATAATGGTCAATGCAGCCCTCGGAGGCTCAACCAATTTCATACTCCATCTCACAGCAATCGCCAAGAGGATGGGAGTGGATATTGATTTGACGGATTTTGATAAGTTTTCTGCATTGATTCCCTTGATAGCCAATGTGCAACCTTCAGGTGAACATTGGGTGGAAGACCTTTTCTATGCCGGTGGGCTTCCAGCCGTTTTAAAAGAAATCAAAGACAAAATCCATATCGATAATCTCACCGTCACAGGAAAAACTTTAGGTGATAATATAAAGGATGCCGAATGTCACGACAGAGAACTTATTGGGACTTTCGAAAAACCCATAAAGCCTGACTCTGGGATCGCTGTTCTGAAGGGAAATCTTTGCCCAAATGGGGCGGTTATCAAACCAAGTGCGGCAAGTCCAAATTTACTTCAGCATACTGGCCGGGCGGTGGTATTTGAGAACATTGATGAGTACAAAGCGAAAATCGATCAGCCTGATCTCGATATCGATGAGAATTGTGTGATGGTCATGAAAAATGTCGGGCCAAAAGGTTACCCAGGTATGCCCGAAGTAGGCAATATGGGCCTTCCAACGAAGCTTCTTGAAAAGGGCATAAAGGATATGGTTCGGATTTCAGATGGAAGAATGAGTGGGACTGGATATGGAACTGTTATCCTTCATGTTTCGCCTGAATCCGCCATCGGAGGACCTTTGGCTTTGGTACAAAATGGCGACATGATTCAGCTGGATGTTCTAAATAGAACTCTGAATCTTTTGATTTCAGATGAAGAAATGGAGAGTCGGAAAAAAGCTTTCCAACCCACTGAACTCCCGTATGAACGCGGATACGTGAATTTGTTTCTGGATCATGTAAATCAAGCTCATGAGGGAGTTGACTTTGATTTCCTCCAGGGTAGCTCAGGTTCAGAAGTCAAGCGAGATTCTCATTAATTTAAAAACATGTCAAAAACAGCAATTATCACTGGTGCAGGACAGGGAATTGGCTTTGCGATAGCCAGACAACTTTCTCAGAATGGGGTGAACATCATCCTGAATGATCTGGAGAAGTCTTTAGCAGAGGAGGCAGCTGAAAAGATTAATTCTCAAACCCGTAATCCGGTGATCGCCGTAGGTGGAGATGCCAGCACAGAGGAAGTGATTTCAGAGATGATTGGATTGGCTATTTCTAAATTCCAGTCTCTGGACATCCTGGTAGCCAATGCCGGAATCACGCTTTTTGGAGGGTTTTTAGACTATTCCCGAGATGACTTTCGAGAAGTGACTCGAGTAAATCAGGAGGGCACTTTCTTTTTGACTCAAGCTGCCGCCAAAGTCATGCAGAAACAGGAAACCGGAGGAGCAATTTTATTCACCTCTTCCGTGACCGCACATGCCAGTCATGAAAACTTGGGAGCCTACTCCATGAGCAAAGCAGCATTAGAAATGCTGGCCAAAAACCTTGTGCTTGAACTGGGGCCTTTAGGAATCCGGGTGAATACAGTTGCCCCAGGGGCGACCCTTACCTCCAGAACCTCAATGGATGAAACCTATGAATCTACCTGGTCAAGGATCACCCCTCTGAAGAGACCTGCGAGCATAGAAGATATTGCCAATGCCGCAGCATTTTTAGTGTCTGATCAGGCTTCACACATTACAGGCCAGTCTCTCGTAGTGGATGGCGGGTGGACCAGTGTAAGCCCTTCTCCCTATGAATGAGATGATCTCAGCACCTGAAATAAAAACTGCTCCGCCGCCCTGGAAATTGAGAGGTGAAGGAATCCTGATGCTATTCAAATTTTCGAAAGAATGGGTTGAAAAGTATGCCCAGCTTCCTGATGATTTGGTAGGCAAATTCAAGGGCGGAATAGGCTACGTCATGTTGGTCAATTATCTGGACTCTCCGGTTGGGCCTTATCGGGAATTATTAATAATTCCGGGTAAGTTCTCCCACACAGGAAAGCATTCTATCAGCAAGATTTATGTGGATTCTGAGGCCAGCACCCAAAACGGAAGAGCCAATTGGGGAATCCCTAAAAATACACTCCCTTTTTCCTGGGAATCAGAAGGAGGGATAGATCATATCAAAATGTATAATGGCGACGAAGCTGTATTCGCTTGTACCGTAAAATCAGGAGGCTTGAAATTCCCTGTAACCACTAAAATCTTGCCCATTGATCTTCATCAGCTTTGGGAAGGAAAGGAATACTTGACTGAGCCTGGAGGAAAAGGTTGGGGGAAGATAGCCAAAGTGGAAATTGAGAAATGCAACAAGAAGTTCTTCCCTCCTATTCAAAAGCAAAAGCCTATTCTGGCTGTCAAAGTGAATCCATTCGAAATCAATTTCCCGAAACCCACTTATGGTTTATAAGCCATATACTCAAGCGAAAATCATCATCACCGGGGCGGCTTCAGGAATAGGAAAGGAGCTTGTTCGACAGCTGCAAGAATCCAAACCCGATATTCTGGCGGTCGATTTTAATGCGGATAATCTTTGGCAACTACGAGAAGAGTTTCCGGAAATAGAGACGCTTCTAGTCGATCTCAGTGAAAAATCTGGAAATCAGAAAATCATGGATTGGGTGAAAGCCAACTGGGAGCGAGTAGATTTCTGCTTTGCAAATGCGGGCATTGCCGAATTCGGACCAAACAAGGAACAAAACTGGAAGGACATGGACAGACTTTTCCAGCTGAATGTTCATAGTCCAATTCAGCTCGGATATATGCTGGACGAAGCCTTTCCAACTCATCCTTTCAGACATGTGATCACCGCGTCCGCCATGGCCTATTGGCCGATACCTGGGTATTCCCTTTACGGGGCTACCAAATCCGCCTTGTTACAATGGGCCAAAACAGTTTGGGTGGAAAAAACAGGAGATTGGCTATCCATGGTTTTCCCAATAGCTACTAAAACGACATTTTTTGAAACTGCAGGAAAAGATGTACCGCAGGCATGGCCTAGACAGACGGCAGCATGGGTAGCTACAGAAACTTTGCGCGGAGCCGCAAAAGGCAAAAAGAAAATCTATCCCTCGAAGCTGTTTTACTTTATGCTGATCATCACACGCTTTCTCCGTTTCCTGAAGCGAATCGTGGCCATGATGGAATACCGCCGGTATAAAAAGTGGCTCGATAAACAATCAGAAAGCTGAGCCTGTTAAATTTGCTCAAAACCATCAACCATGAAAAAAACACTATTCTCCCTTCTCTTTGCCGGGCTTCTTTTCGCCTGCCAACCCAAAGAAACTGTTCCTGATACTTTGCCGATGAAAGTGGCCATGGCCTATGGCTACGGTGAGATGGATCAGGTCAATACGCTGGGATTCACCTGGAATGTGCAGCGCGACTCAGTGAACGTACTATCCCGATCTTTTATGTGGGATCGAGTCGCGCAAACTGTAGACTACTCGGATGCTGATACGGCCTATCAATTCAGCCTTACGGCAGAAAGCATGCCCGATGCACACAAAGCATTTATCAACGATAAGTATTGGGCCATGATGCCTTTCCAGCTTGCCTGGGACACTGGATACACATATGAGACAGAAGAGAATGTAGATTCTCCTCTGAAAGGAACTAACTCCACTAAGCTGACCATCTTATATAACAATGAGGATGGGTATACACCTGGGGATGCCTATGATCTCTATATCGATGAGAATTATAAGATCCTTGAGTGGACGTTCCGAAGAGGAAATGGAGAGCAAGGCGCTACCTGGACTTGGGAAAATGAACAGAAGTTTGGCCCCTTGACATTCGCCGTAGATCATATGGGTGCCAATGGCAAACGATTTATTTGGACCTCAAATATCTCGGTCAACTAATTAGAAAGATTTTGAAATAAAGCCGGAGTGAAAGCTCCGGTTTTTTTATAGTCAACTCTTCAACCTTTGATGTTCTGTTCAGCAAAGCATTTGATTGAATAACAGCGATTAAGTAAGTTTAGTAGTATAGGCCAAGATCCTGTTCAGAAAAATCTGAATAGTCTTTACCCAATGCCTACTTAAAAGCTTAACACCATGCTAAAAACAATCAAATTTAGTGAGCTCAATGATCGAACTCCCACTCATTTTCAAGTCAATGGCCTTGACTTGGTGATAGTCAAATATGACGAGAACGTTTCTGTTCTTTATGGCAGATGCCTGCACCGCGGAGCCTTAATGGCTGACGGATATATAGAAGGGGATAACCTAATTTGCGGAGTTCATGGATGGGATTATCGATACGACACAGGAGTTTCGGAGTACAATAACTCTGAGGTTCTCCATAAATTCAAAGCAGAAATTAAAGACGACTGGGTGTGGGTTGATGAAAAGGAGATCAATGATTTTTTGGTTGAAAATCCACAGCCTTTTGATCGGGATGCTTACCTGGGTCAATATGCAGACACTCATCCTGAGAATACTGAGCCCTATACTTCCTACATCAAGGAACTCGCTCGAAATGGGCTAAAGAATTATGGACATCATGGCCCTTCCGAAGCCATGGGAGTGGATCGGAATACGCTACCAAAATGGGAAGACATCCAATTTTTACCGGCACAACTCGCATCAAGACCCCTGCTAGATGAAGACGAGGTAAGCACCTCAGCAATCATTGGGGCGAATGCCAAAAAGCCTTTGCAGCTAGATATTCCAATTTTCGTTTCGGACATGAGCTTTGGGGCACTTTCAAGGGAAGCGAAAATCGCCTTATCAAAAGGCGCTGAGCTAGCCGGAACCGGGATTTGTAGCGGAGAGGGTGGAATGCTTCCTGAGGAGCAAGAGAACAATTCAAGGTATTTCTATGAGTTGGCCTCAGGCAAATTTGGATTCTCATGGGATAAAGTTCAGAAGGCTCAGGCATTTCATTTCAAAGGAGGTCAAGGGGCCAAAACCGGTACTGGTGGACATCTTCCCGGACACAAGGTCACCAAGGAGATCGCCGAAGTTCGCGGATTAAATGAGGGAGAAACTGCCATTTCCCCAGCCGCTTTTCCAGATTTAAAAACTGCTGAAGATTTTAAGAAGGTTGCTGATCAGGTAAGAGAAAAGACTGGAGGAATCCCGATTGGCTTCAAAATAGCAGCCAGCCATATTGAAGCGGATATCAATTTCGCCCTGGAGGTAGGGGTTGATTACATTATTATGGATGGTAGAGGTGGAGGTACGGGATCCGCTCCGACCATTTTGAGAAATAATATTAATGTCCCCACGATACCTGCTTTGGCGAGAGCCAGAAAACACCTGGATAAAGTAGGTTCCTCGGATATATCCCTGGTCATAACAGGTGGCCTCCGAGTAGCTGAAGACTTTGCAAAAGCCATGATGCTCGGAGCAGATGCAATTGCAGTTTCTAACTCAGCATTACAAGCCATTGGATGCTTAGGTATGAGAGCTTGTAGCTCAAATAATTGCCCGGTAGGAATTGCCACTCAGAAGGAAAATCTGCGGCAAAGACTGATTATAGATCAATCAGCCAAACAGCTGCATAATTTCTTTCATGCGACGACAGATCTAATGAAGGTAGTAGCAAGATCCTGTGGACATGACAATTTCAGCAAGTTCAACTTTCATGACCTTAGCACTATGAGTTATGAAATGCACAGACTTACAGGGATACCCTATGCAGGAACTAATCCTTAAAAACCTACCTAGGCAATTCCCTCCTATTTTCAGGTAAATCAATGCTAAAATGAAACAATACTGTGCCACGGATCAACGAATACATTTGCTGTCGCAAATCATTGCCAAGGTAAACCGTAGTCTGGTTCCTGCCAGGCCGGATGATAGTCATACAAATCTTTATTATGAGCCCATAAGTCGCAGGCTCTATGGAAGATGGTTTCAAAATCAAGAGAGAGCCTGTGTCCTGACTTTGGATCTGGCTGGATTACAGTATCAATTAATCAATGATCATTATGAGCCTGAACTTAGCTTTGAAATAGCAGGTAAAACGGTCATGCAGCTGGAGCAGGAAATGGTCGAAGCATTCGAAGCTATCGGGATGGATACTCAAGAGCTTTTTGCACCCTTACATTTCGAAATCGAGAAATATGATTTTGCGGATTCCGCAGCAGAAGCTATCAGCCATGCTGCCTTGGAAGAGTGGTGTTTTTATCGCACCCAGGCCAATCATATGTGTTCTGATTTTCTAGGCTTTACTCAGCACATTCAGGAAATTCGAATCTGGCCGCATCACTTCGATACCGGAGTATTCGTCCAGGCCAACGATTCCATGGGTGTGGGTTTTGGACTTGCCATGAATGATCAGGTGGTCGATCAGCCCTACTATTACATGTCAGCCTATCCAAAGGATGGTTCAATGGATTACAGCCAAATTCCCCAAAGTGATTTTTGGAGAATGGAAGTCAAAGAAAACTGGTCCGGTTGTATCCTATCCTTAGATATATTGGAGGATAAAGAAGAGCACGAGCGCAGACAGATTCTTCTTGATTACTTGAGCATCTATAAATGGATGTTTAAGCAATAAAACTCTATCTATTTACCTAGGCAGATACATTAATCATTACCAACAAAATTGGCTCTTCCGAAGAATCTTCGATTTACGAAGTTATTCAGGTTAGAACCGAAGCGGTAATTAAATCCAAATCTAGAGTCGATGGTATATGCCGAAGGTAGAGTCACCCTCCCACTCAGGATATCCTGTTCTGTAAAATCTCCTGCAGCCAGATAAATCTGATCTTGAACGTAATTGCCCTCTACTCGCATAAAGAAAGAAAAATTCCCTGTGACACGGACATCGGCCCTGACATTCAAACCTGTAGTCCAGGAACTAAAATCGTCCAGGTAATTTCTAATTCGATATCCTATTTCCAGGGTACCCCAGCGTTGATTTAATCCAAGACTCGCTCTTAAACTGTGTAAAACCCTGGTCTCCTCCATGACTCCGTTGATGGTTTCTTCCACGTATCTATTGTTCCTGACTTCTATTCCATAATTCACTCTGAAAAACCTGGAATTCTGCTCAGATTCCGGAAAGAAATTATATTCTACGGCAGGTCTAAACCGAGTCTGGAATTGATAATTAAAACGGGTATTCTGAAGGCCTTCGATATCATATCCATAAGACCACTGCGGTGAGATTGATTTCACCAACTGGTGATTGAAGCCAAATTCCGAAACATCAAAATCATTCTCCACTTCATCGATTATCGGATTTCCGTTTTCGTCAAGAATTGGATCACCATTTTCATCAAGTCTTGGTTCTTTCTGAATGGTAGTACGAAACCTTTCCTCTACTCTCCCACCAAAGGATATTTTCCATTCATCCGTGATACGATTAACATTAAATTCTCCGCCAATATTTATGTCTCTACTTAATTCCTCTACCTCAATGTTCGCATCACTTCCAATATTGAAAACCCAATAATTCCAGGGGTCTACAGTCTCAATCACTTCGTAATCTCGATCACTGAAATCAGTTTTCATATTGATTTGTATATCCTCCGCCGCAATAGTTTTAGCTACATAAGGAGCTAAACCTAATTTGATAAAGCGAGTCAGCTTCTCACGAATCTCAAAGTCGGTATCAGTCTGTTTGTTATTTACATAAAGGGTATCGGTTTTCCCTTCGTGGATACCCTGCTGCCCAAAAAACAAGAGTTGGTATTGTCTCCCTCCACCACCGGATCTATTGTCATTTATCAGAATAAAGACATCGGCCGATTCATTATCCAGGTAGAAGTCCACTGCGGTAATTTCAGTTCGGATAAAATCCATATCGCAGCCTCCGTCCCAACGTTCACATCCATCAATGAACACCCTAAGTTTTTGGGGTTGATTAGAGTTTTCATCTAAATTTTGGCCGATTGAGGGGATAGCCAAAACAATGAAACTGAGAATAAATAATAGTGGTAAACTTCGCATGTCTAAGGTTTGATTCACGCCGATCGATTGAATTCGATCGAATTTGAATTTGTGTTTGTACTGTTGAGACTGCAATTTCCCTGTTAATGTTTAGAAGCGGTATCCTTTTTATATAGTAGGTCAAGCAACCAAATTTTATCCGGGCCTCCTCATTTCTTAAATCGACATATTGCCCTTGCTTTTCTGAAACTGAAATAACCCATTAGGTAAATTGACGTTCGACCCGATATGGGTTTACGCCTTTATCAAAAAATGAAGCAAATGGATACAATAAAAAAAGCATTACCAATATTAACTCTCGCTATCCTATTGTTTGGATGCAATATGAATCCAAGCAAGGGTGCCAGAATTGAAAAGCTAGAAGCTCAGATAGAGGAATCCTTAGAAAGGCTGAATCAACTTGAGAAAAAAGTAGAAGAACTTGAAAAAACTAATTCAGCTTTGAAATCAAAGATTGAGGAGATTGAAAACCAGTGATTAAAGGCTCAAGAATCATAATTCTACATTTCAACCAAGACACTAATTGCTATTAGACAACCTCATATCCAAGGCCTTAGAAAATCCAAGAAAACTCTTTTTGCTTGATGGGCTTGGAGCCATTCTCTCGGCTATTTTAATTGGGATGGTTTTGGTGAAATTTGAGGGTTTCATTGGAATACCAGTTTCCACCTTATACTTCCTGGCAAGGATTCCCATCTTTTTCGCGATCTACGATTTCTATTCCTATAGACAGCCGAGTCAAAAAACAGGGCCGCTATTACAGGGAATCGCTCTGCTCAATCTAGGCTACTGCCTGGTGTCAGCTGGCCTTCTTTTTCATCATTTGGAAACCATAACCCTTATAGGCTGGGGCTATTTCTTAATTGAAATTCTTATTGTGCTATCACTGGCTTGGGTAGAGTTTAGAGTGGGGAAAAGAATAAAAAAAGCCATCAAATAACTCGATGGCTCTAAAATTCAAATTGGAAAATAACTCTGCTCAAGTTTAGCCAGTCTTTATCACCATCATCTTTTCTCGGGAAACATCATGCATGGTATGTGGAATACTTCCAATACCCAAACCACTTTCGTCACGCCCAGCAAAAGGCATCCAATCCACTCTAAAGGCCGTGTGATCATTAATCATAACGGCAGATGCATCGAGATGATGAACCGCCTTCATCGCCTGATCAATATTCTTTGTGAATATCGCCGATTGAAAATGATACGGGATATCGTTCGCTCTTTGGATCGCTTCATCCATATCTGAGTAGGAATATAAACAAACGACAGGTCCAAAAATTTCCAATTGAGACACCTTGGATTCAGCGGATGGATTTAAAAGAACTGTTGGTTCATAACAGGAATCAGAAATCCTCTTTCCTCCAATAAGCAACTCTGCACCCTGTTCCACTGCCTCATTCACCCATTCCTCCACTCGATCGACTTCCTTTGGCAAAATCAGAGGTCCAACTTCCGTCTCAGGACTTAAAGGATCAGAAACGTTTAATTTTGTGACAGCCTCGACCATCTTTTCACTGACCTCCTCCATGATGGATTCATGCACAAAGACTCTTTGCACGGAGACACAAACCTGACCTGCGTGATAAAAACCACCCTTTACCAAGGATGGAATCATGGCATCAATATCTGCATCCGGTTCCACGATTACAGGCGCAGCGCCTCCATGCTCGAGCGCACATCGGGTTCCCGGAGCCAATTGAGACCTTAAATACCATCCGACTTTGGCGGAGCCTATGAAAGAAAAGAAGTTCACCTTAGGACTGGTCACCAGCTCCTGAGCCACATCATTATCACAAATCAAAGTCTCACACCAGCCATCCGGAAGACCTGCTTCCTTATAGATTTCATTTAGCAAAATACAGGTGAGCGGAGTAGTCGGAGCTGGTTTAATGATCACCGGACTTCCCACGGCAATCGCTGGGATAGTCTGATGAATAATCAAATTAATGGGGTGATTGAAGGCGCTGATCGAGGCTACCACGCCTATCGGCTCTCGAAAAGTGAATGCCATCCGGTTCATGGAAGCTTTGGTCTGACCCATAGGAACCTCTTCTCCCTTATGATTTCCAATGTTTTCGATGGCTAGCTTCACACCATTGATTGCGCGATCCATTTCGGCCTTGGTATCCACCCAAGGTTTTCCTCCTTCCTGAGCTGAAGTTCGGATTAGTTCATCCGAACGCTCGGACATAAGTCGGGCGATATTCTCCAGAATTTCAATTCTTCTATACTTCGGAAGCCATTGTGAACGATCCTTGAAAAGCCTATAAGCTTTGTCAAGCATGACATTCATTTCTTCTGAAGTTTGCAAAGGCAATTCCTTGATTACCGATTGATCGTATGGGGCGGTAACTTTTAGTGTGCTCATAACTATTCTAGTTCTTTGGCTTTGTTTTTAATTCTTTCATGCAAAATCTCATGATTCAAGGAGTAATCCATTGGACATTCGATGAGATGTACACCTTCTTCTGAAGCAAGGCATGCCTCGAGAGTTTCTGTGAAATTCTCACTACTCGTGACCCTATACCCATGCGCCCCATAACTTTCTGCATATTTCACAAAATCCGGATTTCCGTAATCTAGACCAAAGTTGTCAAAGCCCATTCCTTCCTGTTTCCATTTGATCATTCCATAAGCATTATCATTCAGGATAATCACCACCATGTTCAGATTAAGCCTTACAGCTGTCTCGAGCTCCTGGGAATTCATCATGAATCCTCCATCCCCACAGACAGCTACGACTTTCTTATCGGGATTGAACAGCTTCGCGGCCATACCCGACGGCAAACCAGCTCCCATAGTAGCCAGGGCGTTATCCAGAAGCAAAGTATTCGGCTTGTAAGCCTTATAGTTTCGTGCAAACCAAATCTTATAAATTCCATTATCCAAAGTCACAATCCCATCATCTGGAAGAGCCTTCCTGATCTCGTTAACTACCCTTTGCGGGAGCATTGGAAATCTCGTATCATCGAAGTACTTCCTAATGTGGACATCTACTTCCTCTTTCACTCGCTGGAAAAAGCTAAAGTCCCAATGCGATTGATGATCGATGGCTTCCGTCATCATCCTAATTGAGCTTGCGATATCGCCCACCACATCTAAGTCTGGAAAATAAACCTGATCAAGCTCCGCAGAGAAGAAATTCACGTGAATCACTTTCTTGCCTCCATGCTCCATAAAGAATGGCGGCTTTTCGATCACATCATGACCCACATTGATGATCAGGTCAGCCTTGTCAATGGCGTAGTGCAAATAATCATCACTCGAGAGAGCGGCAGTTCCAAGGAAGAGTTCATGACCTTCGTCTACCACTCCCTTACCCATTTGAGTATTGAAAAATGGAATTTTAGTCTTGTCTATGAATTGAGCGAGCGCTTCACTCGTGCGTTTCCTATTGGCTCCAGCTCCTATAAGAATCAAAGGCATCTTCGACTCTTTGATCATCTTAGCGGCATCCTGAATCGCCAAGTGATTCGGGCCAGATCTCATGTTTTGGGGAACGTGGAATATAGGCTCATGAGATTCCTCAGCTGCAATATCTTCTGGGAGTTCCAGATGGACCGCTCCTGGCCTCTCTTCCTTCGCCAGCCTAAAAGCCTCCCGAACTAAGGAAGGAATGCTGTCCCCACTGATGATTTGCTTGGTGAACTTCGTCATGGACTGGAACATATCCACCACATCCACTATCTGAAACTGGCCTTGTTTACTCTTTTTGATGGGTTTTTGCCCGGTGATCATCATCATGGGCATAGCTCCTAATTGAGCATAAGCCGCGGCAGTCACGAAATTCGTGGCTCCCGGCCCAAGGGTACTTAAACAAACTCCTGGCTCACCTGTGAACCTCCCATAAGTGGCTGCCATAAATCCTGCGGCCTGCTCATGTCGGGTTAAGACTAACTTGATACTTGAATTTTTTAGAGAATCGAGGAAGTCGAGATTTTCTTCTCCCGGGACTCCGAAAATGTACTTTACACCCTCGTTTTCGAGTGCCTTGATAAATAGGTCTGATGCTTTCATGGCAAAGATGGATTTGGCCTTATCGGCCAAAGCTTATTTTGGGTTTAGTGAAAAATAATAGGATCAAAGTGCAGGTTTTAAGGTTAACCGAGATTCAAATGCATAAGGTTTCTTGAATCGTGAAATAATTTATATACGATTCACTCGGATTGGAGAAAAAATTGAAATAGTCTAAATTCTCACCTATTGCTATTTTAACAATGCATTTGGAATTCAATATATTGACTACCAATCAATTGACTACTTTTTTATGAGAAATCTTACCCTACTGGCACTTCTGATTTTTATTACCTCCTGCGACTCAGCCCAGAAACCTCAAAAGGCAATCCCGGATGGAATGGTTGGCCTGATCGGGTATGGATCCCTCACATCACAAAAGCAAATGGCAATACAATTAGGAAAGCCATATGAAGGAGAGGTAGAAATCGTCCATTTAGAGGGCTATCAACGCACATGGTCTGCCACTACACCGAATGAGATAGAATTTCCACCCAAAGGAGATCTTATAAGATGTTTGTTAAAGGGCGATTCCATCTATCCGAATAAATTATCGGTCCTAAATATTAGAAAAAATGATTCTGTCGCGATTAACTGTTGCTTTTTCATCATAGAAGAGAAGGATTTACTCCTTCTAGATAAAACTGAAAAGGGATACAAAAGAATCGAGGTCACAGACAAGATTCAGGAATTTGATGTAAGTGAAGGAAAGGTCTGGGCTTACCAGGCGATGGAAGAATTTACTGAGTACCCGAAAGAAGATGGCTCATACAATTTCGTCCTACCGAATGTTTACCTTGAATTTTTAGAAGCTGGATTTGCTGAACTAGGTGAAACTTATAGAACCGAATTTTATCAAACCACTTTACCCATACCTAAGTCGGTTGTTTTGGAATGCAGCATAGTAGCTCCTCCAAAAGAAGACTGATCAACCGTCCTATCCTGCTAACAATGAACGCAGAAAGATTACTTGTCAAATACAGGAATTACTTCATCGGTATTGCGATAATCCTCATTTCGCTGGCCATCTCCATTAGATCCAAGGATGGTGAAGTGGTTCTGGTTTTGGGAGAATATCCACTGATTATTTTTCTATTGGTTCTTATCAGCTCTGGATTTATCGCACTTTACGTTCGAGCGAACCAGGAGAAGATCGAAATACTCTCCAATGAGATAAAAGAACTGTCCGAGGATCAGAGCCAGGAGTTCGCCCCACTTCTCCATGGGCTGACCGAAAGACAGCGGGAGGTCTATGAAATGATTATTTCAGGAAAGTCAAATAAGGAGATTAAGGCAGAACTTTTTATTGAGCAAAGCACCCTAAAAACTCACATCAATCAGATTTACCGCAAGCTAAAAATCAAAAACAGAAGTCAGCTCAAATCTCAATTGAGAAACTAGAAACTCACGTTTCTATCAAAATCAACCCTTTATCAACCCCTTATTTCTTGGCTTACCGATCTCCATGTGAAAAATTGCGGACATCAATATTTCATTAAAACCGTATCGTCATGAGAAAATATCTTTTGTACTTCGCCATCTTATTTATTGTCCTTTGCCTCCCAATTAGAGGAAATGAAACCGAAGTTCGATGGCTATGGGAAGGGCATATCTGGGTTCCCATCAGCTTCTTGCTTTTTTCGCTGATCTGCATTGGAAGTTTTTTATACCAAGATGAAAGGATTAAGGTTAGTGACTCAGACTGAGTGACTTTTTAAACAATCATCCCTGTTTAAGACTGACTTTTTTTACTTTGGCGCAGCCAAATGGAAAGAAACCGAGACTTCACAGAAATCAAGTGTCATAATTGCGGAGCTATCGTTCGAGGCCCTTACTGCCATGAATGTGGTCAGCATGTGAGGGATAATTCCGATCGCTCTGTTCCGAGGTTGGCAGGTGAGCTTCTGGATAATGTCTTCATTTTTGACAATCGGTTCATTAAAAGCCTATGGTACCTATTTAGGTATCCCGGCAAGATGACTGTAGAATTCTTGGATGGGAAAAGGAGGAAGTTCATGTCTCCGATTTCCCTTTTCTTATTTCTTAACGTCATTTACTTCATCGTCAATCCAGTTACGGATTACTCGCTTGAGCTGGTGGATCAGATGTACTATCAGGTATATAGCGACTGGACGGTAGATTGGGCATCTCAAAAATTAGAAGAGATGAGCACTGATGTGGAAGGATTCAGTGAGACCTATCAAAAGGCGAGCGATAATATTTCTAAGTCGCTAATGTTTCTCAACATCCCTCTTATCGCCTCGGTGATATATCTGATGACTTTTAGGCATCGGCGCTTTTACTTTGACAGCCTAATTTTTAGTACGCATTTCTTTTCCCTTTTCATCTTTAGTTTAGTCTTGTTCAGATGGACTATAGATTTGCTCTCTTCATTCGATCTACCTGAAGACTCAGCTTTTCTCAATACTGCTTCACTAATCCTGTTTTTGAGTTTTGGGGCGATTGGCCCTACCCTTTATTCCATCCTTGGGATGAGGCGCTTTATAAATACATCATGGGTTTGGGCGATTCTGGCTGGCATCGGTGTTTCCGCCGGAGTGCTTTTAGCCAGTATATTCTACCGATTTATCATCTTTATTCTTGTTTTCTTGACGGTATAATCGAAGAAAAAAATTTAAGCTAGGTGCTGAAGGCACCTCTGAATTTTATTGGTTAAAAGTATCGATTACCTGCTGACCTACCTGATAGCCAACTTCTAAACCAACTTCATTATCGGTTCGGAAATGTACCCCCCCTTCGAATCGTGACTCAGAGCATTCACTTGCCATTTCATAAAATAGCTGCTCATCCTTGGGAAAAAGGAAAGCAAGCACCCTTGAAAGCGATCCTGCTACAGTAGTGTGTCCTGCGGGATAACCAGGGAAGTTTGGCGTATCGATTAAAATAGGCTTGAAATCAGGGTCGTACTGAAAAGGTCTTATCCCCCAGTAGTTATATTTTCCATCCCAGGCCGCGATGATTCCATCAAAGCGAGCCGTGTGAAAAACCGCAGCAGCATATGCTGATTCTAATGGACTGAGACCATATTCTAGGATTTTCCGCTCTAGCGTAAGATCCCAAATCGGTTCGCTCTTCCATTTCCAAGCTATCTCACTGTAATCATTTTCCGCGTTGAATTTTCTTAGCTCCTCCATATCAGCCGTCCAATCGGTGGGTGGTGGAGCTGGTCGGAATTGATCAGCCTGCAAGAGGGTGAGAGGCTTCCACTGTCTTTTCATGGGATCCCATGGTCCAGGGTTACCAGACCACAGACTATCTGCTTCAGGAACAGTACCTGTCCATTGGATATCGGTTCTGTCATCTTTAGCATATTGGATATATTTCTCAGCGATTTTTCTTCCTATCTCCAGACCCTTTTCGATATCTGAAGGAGTTTGGATTCCGGTGGCTAATCGAGCTAATTTGAATTCTTCCAATCGGCTATCGATAAAATCACTTTGCTCAGGGAAGTAATGAGAGATGACTAGCTGAGCAGCACCTGCCGCCGCACTCCATTCGCAAATAAATGTGGAATACTCTGGTTCCTGAGAAAGCAATTCAATTCTAGAATCTAGCTGTGAGGCAGCTTTTTGGGGATAAGCTTTTTTATGTTTCCATACCTCAACCATTGCATCATAAATAGCCAAATGCATGATAGCTACCCTACCTCCATTCTTGTGGCCTTTGTGATTTTTACTCGCCTCAATCAGAATCTGATGCCATCGATATGAAGGGTAGGAATCATTCCAATATTTCAAGGACCATGAATCAGCCTTCATTTCTTCCTGAGCCTGAGCAATTCGGTTTATATCATTCTCACTCAACTCCGTATTCTCCAACTCAAAACTTTCATCCAGTTCAAACTTGAATGATTCGAATTTAGCATAGGGCTCTTGACCAAAACCTATTTGGTAAAGCATGAGGGCCGCCACAAGGCAAATGGCCTTAAGAAATAGAGGTCTTTGAGTTTTTGTTTGGAAATCCATTAGCAATTGAAAGGTTAGACTTGATGTAATAAGCCTAGTTAAAAAAAGAAAGTTTTCTTCCTTTGAAAAATAAAATAGGACGGGTGAGTCAAAAACTGTTCTTGCGGGAAAATGGGGGTAAAAACAGAATCAGCCCACTTAATCCAGCAAGGTCAAAACCTGATCCACGGATTTCATTAAGGCTTCTTGATCATTCGACACCTTGGAAACCACTTTGATGCCATTGTAAAGGGTGAATAGTAAAGTGGCAATGGCTCTCAGGTCTTTGCCTGAGGAAAACTGCCCTGCCTTATCTCCTTCTTCCAAATAGTCTAAGAAAACTGATTCGAATGCCTTTTGATTTTCTTCTATCATTTTGGCAATCTGACCATCTCCAGGAATAAGCTCCGTTGTAGTGTTCACCACAAAGCAACCTTTGCGATCCTGATCACTTATCGCTTCTTCAATTGCGGCTTTAAAAAGTTTCTGGAGGCCAGATTTCACATCTGATTCTCGCTCCAGGAATCGAGAAATGCCGTCCTTGTTTATTCTTCGATAGTTTTGAAAGGCTTGAAGAAAAAGTTCTTCCTTATCGCCAAAAGTATCATAAATACTTGCCCGATTAATTCCTAAATGATTCACCAAATCCTGGATGGACGTGGCAGAATAGCCCTGCTTCCAAAACAGATTCATGGCTTTCTCAAGCACTTCTTGCTCATCAAATAGTTTAACTCTAGGCATATTTTTAATTGTGGAAGCGGTTTCCCGCTCCCACAAATTTATCTTACTGGAATCATCATTCCAATACCACCCAAATTTTTTAAGCCACTAAAGGATTTACGTTAATTCCTCCATCGATATTGTATTCAGCTCCTGTGATGAAAGAAGCATCATCGGATGCAAGAAAAGCAACCAGCTTACTAATATCTTCTGGCTGTCCGAATCTCTTAAGTGGAATTCGATTTTGCATAGCTTCCGCAAAGCCATTCATCTGCTCTTCAGACATTCCCGTTTTTCCGAAAATCGGGGTATAAACCGGTCCTGGATTCACGGCATTCACTCTGATTTTTCTTGGCGCCAATTCAGTCGCAGCTGTTCTCGTATAAGAATTTAATGCGGCTTTGGATGCGGCATACACGGCGGTGTTCGGCATTCCGGTGTAGGCATTCACCGAAGATAAGTTGATGATAGAGGCTCCGTCCTTTAGGATAGACAAGAATTTCTCAATGGTAAAAACAGCCCCTTTGAAATTTATACCCATTTGATGGTCAAACATTTCTTCTGAGATTTGACTTACAGGTGCTGGTTGGAATATTCCAGCGTTAACAAAAAGTATATCTACCGTACCAAATTCTCCTTTTATTTGCTCTACGAGAGAGTCAATAGCAGACAGGTCACTCACATCTGCCACGATACCTGTAACGCCCAGCTCCTCGGCGGCCGCTTGCACCTTCTCTGAATTTCTACCAGTGATCACCACTGATGCACCTTGACTTTTCAGCTCTGCAGCTGAAGCATAACCTATACCGCTATTACCTCCTGTAACCACGGCAACTTTTCCATTTAGCTTACTCATTTCTTTAGAATTTTATTTTGATGTAATACCAGAACGATCGTTCCGAATATAATAATAGAAATACCAGAACGATTGTTCCAAATAAATTCAGTTTTTTATTCTCGTATCAAAAAATGATTTTGACGTACATCTGGATTCCTAGCCGAACAGTTAGAATTTTGACTAAATTGGTTACTCAGCTTGCCACTTAATGTTGATCTGAAAAAATCGAAGGGTATGAATGTAGATGAACTCTCTAAACTGAGCGACGAGGAGCTCCTGGACTATGCAAAGAATAATAAGCCTTCACCCATTTTTGATGCTTTCTTTATAGGTTTCCTGATCGGGATAATCATCTTCGGTATCCTTGCTGATTCGCTGGGTTTCTTTATGATTGTCCCACTTTTCTTGATTTACTTATTCCTCAAAAAACCGAAACAGCAGGCCGCTCTCAAAAAGGAATTGGAGAAGAGAAATCTCAACTGAAAACTGATCAATTACCACCTCAAAACGCTTCAAGAATTGAAGAAAAACACCTTATTTCTCTTTGCCTTCTATCTCCTTATTGCCTGTGGTTCGAAGGAGCAAAAGGCAGAACCACCAGTAGAAAAGCCGGTCATCAACGACACCCTCCCGAAACACATTGGTCTTATCGAATTTGATCCTTCAATCGATACCCTATCTTTTGAAGTCTGTCATGAAGACTTTGTCTATGCCCATTTTCATCATAAATATTTGAGCATTCAGGGGGAGAAGCCTACCATCACAAATGAATTTCAAGAACGCTTCAAGCCTTCTTCTACTCCCGAAAATGGGTTTATCACCATCCGATTTATCGTGAATTGCGAAGGCAAAACGGGACGATTCAGGATGATAGAAATGGATGAGAATTATGAACTCAAGACCTTCAGTGAAGAGCTGAGCTCTCAGATTTTTGGTATCACCAAATCCCTGGAAGGTTGGGATATTTTGGATGAAGGTGGAACCAAATTAGATTACACTCGCTATCTCACTTTCAGAATTCAGGACGGGAAAATAACAGACATTCTACCATGAGAAATCATAAAGTACTTCTCATGATTCTACTGATGGTGAGCTCTACCAACCTCATAGCCCAAGTGAATTGTTACCTGTACGAAGAAGGTTCCGATTGCTTTAAAGCCTGCAGGGAGACCGAAAAAGCCATGACCAATTACAGCGGTGATTTAAAGTTCCAAAAGAGCCTATTGAAGGCCATAGAACTATGCCCAACTTTTGACATGGCCTATTTTGAGCTTTCAGTAAACTATGCCAAGCGAGGGATGCTGCCGGAATGGAAAAAGCTAATTGATCAAGCTGTTGAAATTTCACCGGAGAGACATCTCGGTTGGAGGGGATGGTATCACTGGTTTTTTGCCCATAATTACGAAAAAGCCATCGCCGACATTGACAGTCTTGACACATTAGTCGACTATGACTTAGGGACCACAGGCGATGGAAAATATCACCTCAACATCCTGAAAGGGCTATGTTACAAGGGCCTTGGAGATTCCAAAAAGGCACTTCAGATCATCGAAAGGTGCATGAATGATCCGGAGTATTACCAGGGGGTCTACGATTATTTACATCTTGGGGTCTTGTATCTTGAGATGAACCAGCCTGAAAAAGCTTTGGCGGCTTTGGAAACTCAAAACGCCTATGATGAAATCAGTGAAGCCTATTTCTATTCGGCCAAGGCCCATCTCCTGGCTGGAAATAAAGCAAAAGCAAAGGATTTTCTAAATACAGCTCTTGAAATGTATGACATAGGGAAAGCGATGTACGATCCCTATCGGGAATTTCCAGACGAGATTTATCGTGTAGACATCTTAGAATTACAGTCAGGACTTTGAACTGCTCTAGCTCTTTTTCAAAAAGATAAGTATCTTTGCAGTCCCAAAGAGTAGGCCTTTCTGAAGGCTCAAAAACCGTGAACTAGTTTGGCTCTGAGGTTGTTTTTGAAGCAAATAATCATAAAAGTGTTTATAGGAAACACTGGAAAATTAAAATATCATTTATGAGCAGATACCAGGAATACCTACAGGAAATAGAAGAGAGAAAAGGTCAGGGTCTTCACCCAAAGCCGATCGATGATGCGGATTTACTCAGCGAGATTATCACACAGATCACAGATAGTGATAACCAGTATCGAGAAGACTCACTCAATTTTCTGATTTATAATGTACTTCCGGGAACTACTCCAGCTGCAGGTGTAAAGGCTGAATTTTTAAAAGAAATTATTCTTGGACAAGTCCAGCTGGAGGAGATCAAAACGGATTTTGCTTTCGAACTTCTTTCGCATATGAAGGGTGGGCCATCCATTAAAGTGTTATTGGATTTGGCTTTAGGGAATGACGAGGTTATTGCTAGCCAAGCGGCCAAAGTTCTGAAGACACAAGTTTTCCTTTATGATGCTGACACAGAGCGATTAGCTGAGGCATACCAAAATGGTAGTGCCATCGCCAAAGATATTTTAGAGAGCTATGCTGATGCCGAGTTCTTTACTAAGCTTCCTGATGTGGAAGAGGAGATTGAAATAGTAACTTTCATCGCTGGAACAGGAGATATCTCCACTGATTTACTTTCTCCAGGAGCGGATGCGCACTCGAGATCCGATAGGGAGCTTCACGGTCAATGTATCTTCGAGCATAACAAAGAAATGCAGGAAGAACTTAAGGCTTTAAAAGCTCAGCATCCTGATAAACGCGTGATGCTTATTGCTGAAAAAGGTACCATGGGTGTTGGTTCTTCCAGAATGTCCGGTGTAAACAATGTGGCACTTTGGACAGGAATTCAAGCCAGCCCTTATGTTCCATTTATCAACATTGCTCCTATCATCGCCGGTACCAATGGAATCGCACCGATCTTCCTGACTACTGTTGGGGTTACCGGAGGAATTGGAATCGACTTGAAAAACTGGGTGAAGAAAAAGGACGAAAACGGCAACACCGTTGTGGATGCTGATGGAGAACCTGTTCTTGAGCAAAAGTATTCAGTTGAAACTGGGACTGTACTCACCATCAATACGAAAGAGAAGAAGCTATATAAGGGCGATGAAGAGCTGATGGATATTTCTGCAGCACTGACTCCGCAGAAGGTTGAATTTATTAAAGCTGGCGGATCCTATGCTGTGGTATTCGGAAAGAAGCTTCAGACATTCGCTGCTAAAACTCTAGGAATTGAAGCTCCTGTGGTCTTCGCTCCTTCTAAAGAAATTTCGCATGAGGGCCAGGGTCTAACAGCCGTTGAGAAGATATTCAATAAAAATGCCGTTGGAAATACTCCTGGTAAAACTCTTCATGCAGGATCAAATGCAAGAGTGGAGGTAAACATTGTAGGTTCCCAGGACACCACAGGTCTTATGACGGCTCAGGAATTGGAATCCATGGCTGCTACAGTCATCTCTCCAATCGTGGATGGAGCTTACCAATCTGGTTGCCACACAGCTTCAGTTTGGGATACCAAAGCACAGGAGAACATTCCAAAGCTGATGAAATTCATGAATGACTTTGGTCTGATTACAGGTCGTGATCCCAAGGGTCAATACCATGCAATGACTGATGTGATTCACAAAGTTCTGAATGATATCACGATCGATGATTGGGCAATTATTATTGGTGGTGACTCTCACACCAGAATGTCAAAAGGTGTTGCTTTCGGCGCTGATTCGGGAACCGTAGCTTTGGCGCTAGCCACAGGTGAAGCATCGATGCCAATCCCAGAATCTGTGAAGGTGACCTTCAAGGGTAAAATGAGGAGCTTCATGGACTTCAGGGACGTGGTTCATGCTACGCAGCAGCAAATGCTCAAGCAGTTTGGTGGTGAAAATGTCTTCCAAGGAAGAGTAATCGAGGTGCATATTGGTACGCTGACGGCTGACCAGGCATTTACCTTCACCGACTGGACGGCAGAAATGAAGGCCAAGGCATCCATCAATATCTCGGAAGACGAGACCTTAATCGAATCGTTGGAAATTGCCAAAGGCAGAATCCAGATCATGATCGAGAAGGGCATGGATAATGAAAAGCAGGTTCTTCAGGGTCTGATCGACAAAGCTAACCAGCGCATCGATGAAATCAGATCCGGGAAAAAGCCAGCTTTGAGACCTGATGAAAATGCAAAATATTACGCTGAGGTGGTGGTTGATCTTGATCAGATTGCTGAGCCAATGATCGCCGATCCAGATGTGAATAATGATGATATATCAAAGAGATATACGCACGATACTATCCGACCTCTCTCTTATTATGGAGGAGAAAAGAAAGTGGATCTTGGTTTTGTAGGATCTTGCATGGTTCATAAAGGTGATATGAAGATTCTCGCTCAAATGCTGAAAAATGTTGAAGCAATCCACGGGGAAGTGGACTTCAAAGCTCCTTTGGTGGTGGCCCCTCCTACGTATAACATTGTGGATGAGCTAAAAGAAGAAGGAGATTGGGAAGTGCTTAGAAAATACTCAGGCTTTGAGTTCAACGATGACAACCCTAAAGCCTTGGCAAGAACTAAGTATGAGAACATGCTTTACCTTGAGCGACCGGGCTGTAACCTTTGCATGGGTAATCAGGAAAAGGCTGAGCCAGGGGATACAGTAATGGCAACCTCCACGAGACTATTCCAGGGTAGAGTAGTGAAAGACTCAAACGAGAAAAAGGGAGAATCCCTTCTTTCCTCTACTCCAGTAGTAGTTCTTTCCACTATTTTGGGACGAACTCCTACCATGGAAGAATATGAAGCAGCTGTGGATGGTATCCAATTAACTAAGTTCTCTCCTTCTATGAAGAAGCTTAGCGCAGCGGCTGTATAAGCCAAAGCAGAACTGACACATAAGCCCTTCTCGACATCGAGAAGGGCTTTTTTTGTGCTTAAAAGATTAGCTATGCCCCGAGAGGTTCAGTCAGATTCATAATTAAGCGGCTATTTATTAACTTAAAAAGGCTATTTGGTTTCCAAGATGGAGACCGAAAGAAATTTTTGGTCAAACAAATTTGGAGAAGATGAAAAAGTGGAGTTTTGAAAATAGTCTGTGGATTTTATTCCTCTCGGTATTATTAAATGGCTGCTATGGTCAACTATCGAATGATAATGCAGAAAACACAGCTCAACGAACCATATATTCTGGTGGAGATATTATTACCATGGCAGGTGAATCACCCGAGTATGCTGAAGCTGTGGTGGAAGAAGATGGCAAGATTGTATTCGTTGGTTCATTAGCCCAAGCTGAAGACAAATATCTCGATGCCAAAACAGTAAATCTTCAGGGGCACACTTTACTTCCTGGGTTCATTGATGGACATGGACATATCTACAACGTAGGACTCCTCTCTGGCTTAGCAGCTAATATTCTTCCTCCTCCAGATGGTCCAGGGGGAAATTATGATGGTCTTGTTGAGAGCGTCAAGTCTTGGATCGATTCTGAAAAGGGACAATTCATTATCGGAAAATTTGGGATGATTTTGGCCAATGGATATGACGATTCTCAACTGGAAGAAAAAGAGCATCCAACCAAGGACATTTTGGATAAAATTTCAACCGAAATACCTGTAGTGTTGGTCCACCAATCTGGTCATTTGGCCTGTGTTAATTCTAAAGCTTTGGAGCTTTTTGGACTTACCAAAGAAAGCCCGGAGATTGAAGGTGGCGTAATTCGTAGGGATGCTGATGGCGTACCCAACGGAGTATTGGAAGAGGCCGCTTTTTTTAATTCAGTTCTACCAGTCCTCGGTGAATCTGATGAGGAGGTGCAAATGCGATGTGTACAGAGCGGGCAGGAAGAATATGCGAGATATGGGTATACCACCGCTCAAGATGGTCGAAGTACTCCTGACAATACTAGCGCTCTGGCCATGGCGGCTGATCAAAACAAACTTTTTATTGATGTTGTGGCCTATCCAGATATTATTTGGAATAAGGAAGCGATGAGTACTGAATATTATACCCTTGACAAAAGTTACACGAACCATTACAGAATTGGAGGGGTAAAACTGACTCTGGACGGATCCCCACAAGGGAAGACGGCATGGTTGAGCAAATGTTACCACGTCAATCCTGCAGGGCAAACAGGCTGCTATATGGGCTACCAAATCCTTATTGATAGAATGGTAACAAGCTATATCACAACGGCCTTTGTGAATAATTGGCAAATCATGTTCCATGCGAATGGAGATGCTGCAATTGATCAAATGATCCGATCGGTACGATCAGCCTTGGATTCCACAGGGTTAGAAGATCATCGGGCAGTTTTAATCCATGGTCAAACCCTTAGGAAAGACCAAATCCCATCCATAGTGGAGCTTGATATTTATCCCTCTCTGTTTCCAATGCATACCTATTATTGGGGAGATTGGCATCGAGAGTCGGTACTCGGTGAGGAACGCGCGGCCTATATTTCTCCGACCAGAGATGTAATTGACGCCGGGAGAACCATAACCTCTCATCATGATGCCCCCGTTACCTTCCCTAATTCTCTAAGGGTGCTTGACGCCACCGTAAACAGGGTTACCAGAAGTGGTTTTATCTTAGGCCCCGACCAAAGAATTACTCCCTATGAAGCTCTTCAGTCTTTAACAATATGGTCTGCCAAACAGCATTTCGAAGAAGATTCCAAAGGCTCAATTGAGATTGGTAAGCTCGCAGATTTCGTTGTTTTGGATTCCAATCCATTGAAAATTGATCCTACTGAAATCAACAAAATTCAGGTTCTGGAAACCATAAAGGAAGGGCAAACTGTGTATAAAAATTCAAGTAATAAACTAATTAGTCAGCATTATTCAAGAAGGAATTAGACCATTCGCGGTAAGAATCTGATTGAACAACATCAAAATTTAAAGTCAACAATAAAACTCAACGAATATGAATCTGAAGTCCATTATCCTCTTACTATTCCTCGCATCTGTTTTCGCCTGTTCAGGCAATAAAGAAGTCAAAGAAAATGAATCTTTAAGCACTCCTGGTGGATGGAGTGAATCGGAGATAACCCCGGAGATTGAAGGAGCTGTTGAATATGTTATCAGCGAAATGAATACCAATGCAAAACTTGATAAGATTATTTCAGCCAAGTCACAAATAGTAAAAGGGTTTAATTATGATATTGATTTTCTATTAGATAATGGTGAAACCTGGAATGCCATTGTTTATAGAGATTTGGATGGCAACTATTCAATGAATGATCCAGCAAGTCTTAAATGAAAGTTATCGATTAAGTCACAACCAATTCGCTCGTGTTAATTAATTAAGAGTGAAACCAATTCCCTGAATTGAGAAACAAACGACTGAATTATGGGTAGGATTCACTTATTCGAGTTTGAAGATCAAAGCTGGTTTCCCGATTTTTTACGGAACTACGGGACTGATTTCCTCCAGTTTCTCTCCAATGGCACCAAGATGTACAGGCCAATCATCCCTGTTTTAAAAGATGGTTTAGCAAAAGCAGGAACCAATGGGATAATAGATTTAGGCTCCGGTGGAGGTGGTGGCCTGATCTGGTTAAATGAAGAACTCAAGAAAGAAGTCCCTGATTTAAAAATCACATTGACCGATTTCTATCCAAACATTAGCGCCTTCGAGTACACGAAATCGAAATCTGACAACTTTGAATTTATCGATTCACCGGTGGATGCGAGAGATGTTCCAAACGATCTAAATGGCTTAAGAACTCAATTTCTCTCCTTCCATCATTTCAAGCGAGAAGATGCAAAGCAGATCCTTCAGAATGCAGTGGACTCAGGAAGCTCAATTGCTATTTTTGAAGCTCAGGAAAGGAGCTTTCCGAGTATTCTGGCCATGATTTTCTCACCAATTACAGTTTGGTTGACTACACTTTTTATCAGACCCTTTAAAATCGGCAGAGTACTATTCACCTACCTCATCCCGATCGTCCCCCTATTTGTTCTTTGGGATGGAGTGGTTTCCTGCTTGAGAACGTATTCCGTGGATGAAATGAAAGCTTTGACTGGAGAATTGCGAAATGCTGAACATTATGAATGGGAAATACAACGGATCAAATCAGGGCCGGGTGTAATTCTTTATTTGCTTGGCAGTAAAGCCTAATACTGCATAAAACGAATTACAAGAGTATTCCAGATGATGGATTCCTTATTTTTATAAAAACTGAACTCCCATGAAAATCGCAGTCACTGCAGCAAACGGACAATTAGGAAAAGCCATCGTCAATGCTCTCAAGGAAGAATTGGGAGCTAAATCGGTAGTGGGAATAGTTAGGACTCCCGAAAAAGCGAAGAATCTCGGTATCGAAGTTCGAAAGGGCGACTATAATTCAAAAGAGGAGTTTTTGGAGTCCCTCAAGGGAATTGATCGACTTCTATTGGTGTCAGGAATGGATCTACCCGAAAAAAGAATAGGACAACACCGAAATGTAATCGAAGCCGCCAAAGAGAATGGAGTAGAAAAAATCGTCTATACCTCCATTATCGGAGATGAACATCAATCGGGCTTTAAGCCCATCGTGAAAAGTAATAGGCAAACTGAGCAAGACATTCGTAATTCTGGAATGGATTGGGCCATTGGTAGAAATGGAATCTACATTGAACCAGACATCGAGTACCTTGATCATTACATCAAGGCAGGAGAAATCAGTAATTCAGCGGGCGAAGGTAAATGTGGATACACAACTAGGGCAGAGCTTGGATTTGCTTACGCAAAGCTTCTAACCTCGGATTCCCTAAAGGGACAGGTTTTTAACTTATGTGGGCAATGCATTAGCCAAACTGAATTAGCCAATCTTTTTAATGAAGTGTTTGATACAAAGCTTTCCTATAAACCCCTGACAGTTGAAGAATACAAGAAGGAACGAATCCAAGCGCTAGGAGATTTTATAGGCACAGTAATCGCCGGAATTTATGAGGGAATCCAGCTTGGAGCCAATGAGGTTAATTCCAATTTCGAGGAGGTTACCGGAAGAGAGCATCTCTCTCCTAAAGCGATGATCCAGTCCTTGGAACAAAATACATAGGGTGCTTAGCCATTTTTGAAATTGATTTACATCATAGACACCAATCTGATTTTTTTACGTTATTAGTTTAAAACCAAAGCTTATGAAAAAGTCCGGCCTATTTCTCTCCACGCTCAGTGCATTATTATTTCTCGGATGCTCGGAGGATGATCCTCTTCCTTTTTCTCCTCTGCTGAACATCACCTTTGTGATGGATGAAAATGCCGATCGTTTAGATAATTTTGGAGATCCTATAGGTGTTCCGGATGGAAACGCCGGTCAAAACCCGGATTTTGAAGTACTTGGGCTACATTTTATCGGATTATACCCGGACAAATTTACCCCATATGATCAGGGCACCACGGTATTCCTATCTCCCACCACCGAGGCTGGTGGTTTCTCAGCAATTGACTTTGAGCAAGAGCTTTTCCTGACAAAAGATGAGGATACCTACAGCATTCCACTGGATCAATTAGAAGCAGGAACTTATGAGTTTTTCAGAAGTTCAATCGGGTTTCAAAAGTTTAAAATCGAGTATAATTTGGGAGGAGCGTCAGCCGATCCTGATTGGCCTGATGGAATCAGTGATGATGTGGCTGTGGAAGGAACCATCGCTTCCTTTTTGGGCTACAACACTTACATAGGAAGTTATGACATCGCAGGTGAAATGGTGAGCGTCAATGAAAATAAACTTCAAGGATATTTCGGTATGTATTCCAGAGGAGAAGTCGCTGGTTTTCCTTTTTCAGACCTTTCTCAAGGCGATGCTCCCGTGACTACAGTCCCTAATCCAATTGATGAGACTTCACCTGTTCCAGATGGTTCTTGTGTAGTTACAGGGCAGTTTCCTACCGCTTTAATTATCCCGGAAAACCCCACCCAGGACATTAATATTCGGGTGGTCATTTCAATCAATCAAAGCTTTGAATGGATAGATGCAAATGGGAATGGAAAGTATGAACCTCTCCTAGGAGAAGAAGTGGTAGACATGGGAACACGAGGGGTCTTTCCTGTTGTCCTTTGAGATGTCTCACCAAAGAAAAACCAGAGCCAGCTCTTTCGCTGGCTTTTTTTATGCTTAAATATTCTTCGGCAAGAACTCTTGATCTAATCCAGAGATAGTATCTTAAGGAAAACTTCCAGCAAGAACATGGAATTAAACTATTTGAAAATAGCGGAGACCCTAGCCATCATTATCGCTTACTTGGTGATAAGGAGTCTTTCGTCCAGAATAATTGACAAGACCAAGAATGAAAAGCTCATCCAGCCCATCAGGAGTGTCATAATCAAGCGGGCCATCAACCTACTTTTATTAATCGTTTCGGTGATCATCATTCTGCTTATCTGGGGAGTAAATGAAAGCGAACTTGCCGTCTTTGTTGGCTCCGCTTTAACAGTGGTAGGTGTGGCGCTTTTTGCCCAGTGGTCCATTCTTTCTAACATCACCTCAAGCATAATCATCTTCTTTAATCATCCGGTAAAACTTGGGGATGAAATTCAGATTTTAGAAGGGAAAGATTACGTCATTGAAGGAAAAGTGAAGGATTTGGGACTATTTTTCATTTCCCTGGAAACCAAAGATTCGGATGACTTGACCATTCCAAATAGCGTTTTCATATCGAAAAGTATCGTGAATAAATCCCATCAGGAACGAGAAAAGATTTCCTCATGAAAAATAGATCATACAACTCGAGACGCGAGTTTCTTTTAAAATCAGCTCTTTGGTCGGGAGCAACTTTGACCTCTAGTTCAATGCCCATCTTTTCTGCTTTCGCAAATGACGACTTGACCGTGGGAGACATTATGGATCGCTTCATTCAGCGAATACCCCATGCACCATTCGCTCAAACTGTGGATACACTTAAATCCGGGACCCGAGATCAAAAAGTGACAGGTGTGGTAACCACCATGTTCGCAACAGTAAAAGTCATTCAGAAAAGCATAGAACTTGGCGCAAATTTCATCATTGCTCATGAACCTACTTTTTATAATCATTTGGATGAGACTGATTGGCTGGAAGAAGATGATGTCTTTAAGTTTAAGCGCGATCTTTTAGAACAGAATCAAATAGCACTCTGGAGAAACCATGACTATATCCACTCCATGAAGGTGGACGGAATTCAAATCGGTGTGGTCAATCAGCTGGGCTGGAATGATTATTACAAGCAAAATGCCGTTCTAAACATCCCAAAAACGACCTTGAAGGGATTAATTGATCACATGAAGGACCGTCTGGATGTACCTGCCATGAGGTATGTGGGTGATTTAAATCAACCCATAGAAAAGGTGCTATTACTTCCAGGAGCTATCGGTGGCAGAAGGCAAATAGAAATGGCCATGAAGGAAAATCCGGATGTCATAATCGTGGGAGAAGCACCGGAATGGGAAACACCGGAATATGTTCGAAACGCCAACGAAATGGGAAAGGAAATCTCTTACATCGCTACGGGTCACTCTGCCAGTGAAGAAGGTGGTGGCGCTTTTATGGCAGATTGGATACGAAAAAATTACCCAGAACTACCAGTACATCACCTTCCTTCCAAAAACTCTCTGGAGATTTACTGAATTATAAAGTCCAGATTTTTCCAATCTCTTCCACAGGAACACAGCCCCGGTATTGACCTGGAATTGGATCATAGTTCAGCACATTTTTCCCAATTTCTTCAGAGCTGAAATAGCCCCAAAGTGCCATTGACTTTAGATTTCTGTAAAAGGCAACGGGTTCCTGTTCCCCGACAGTCGTTCCCCAAACTCCTCGATTGAATTTTGCTGTTTCTTTTTCGTGAGTCATCAAACAATCTCTCTTCTCTTCATTACTTAAATCAGCGAAGCTTTTTCCGTATTTGGATTCGCAATCTGAATCGAACTTATCTAATTCAGCCTTAACTCCTTCCTGAGCTTCCGATGTCAGCGTTTTGGCATAAACCAAATCAATAAACATATCGGTCTTCACATCTAGGGCCCCTGGAGTATCCGTTTTGGGCAGGATGGTATCCACAAAAGCAGATATGAATTGGGCTTGCTTTTCAGATAAAAACTGAGGTACCCAGCCTGACCTGGACTGCTGGCTGCATGATTGCAACAGGGACAATAAACCCGGAGCACCTGCTGCTACTCCTCCCAATAGACCTGTCTTCTTTAATGCTTCTCTTCTGTTCATGATCTAGAGGTTTAATTTATTCAATTCATTAACTGCATGATCCGCAGCTCTGGCGGTCAAAGCCATATAGGTGAGCGATGGATTCACACAAGATGAGGATGTCATGCATGCCCCATCCGTCACAAAAACATTCTTGCAGGCATGAACCTGATTGGTTCCATTAAGCACAGAAGTTTTTGGGTCCTTACCCATCCTTGCTGTACCCATCTCATGGATTCCATAACCCATTTCGTGTTTGTTATCAAAATCTAGTACATCCCTTAATCCGGCTGTTTCCAGCATTTCCTTTGCATCGGAACGGATTTGCTTGTTCAGCGCATATTCATTTTCACCCCATTCCGCATCCACCGAAAGTGTAGGTTGACCCCACTTATCGGTAACTTCCTTATTCAAGAAAACTCTATTGCTGTGGTATGGCAGGCATTCTGCAAAGCCCGTAATGAAAAACTCCCACTGACCCGGATTCATAATTTTGTCCTTAAAATCGGCTCCGAAATCTTCCATGTTTGTTCCTTGGCCCCAGCCCTGGCGATAACCTCCACCCTGGAAACCGAAGCCTCGAACAAACTTATCTGATTGAGGTCCATCTTTTAGGTTGACATATCTCGGAATATAAATTCCATTCGGCCGACGGCCAGAATAATACTGATCTTCAAACCCGTCTACCAATCCGGTAGCTCCGATTCGATAGGTATGATCCATCAGGTTATGCCCTAGCTCACCGCTGTCATTTCCCAGACCTTCCGGGAATCGATTGGAGGTGGAATTCAAAAGAATCTGAGTGGTGCTCATGGCCGATGCATTGCAGAAAATAACCTTCGCCCTATAGATGATCTCCTCACTCGTTTCTGCATCGATTATTCTCACACCAGAAGCTTTGCCTTTGGCCTCATCATATTCGATGGATTGGACTATGGAAAATGGTCGAATGGTAAGATTTCCTGTAGCATGAGCCGCTGGTAAAGTGGATGAATTACTACTGAAATATGCACCGTAAGGGCATCCCCGATCACATCGATTTCGGAATTGGCACTTTCCACGACCATTAATCGCCTCAGTCAAATGCGCACATCGACCTATGATCAGATTTCTTCCCTTGAAATTCGATTCCAATCTTTCCTTCACATGCTTCTCTACGCAATTCAACTCCATGGGAGGAAGGAAATGGCTATCCGGAAGCTGAGGCAAACCAATTGGATCACCGGAAATTCCAGCAAATTTCTCCACATAGGTATACCAATCCTCAATGTCTTTATATCGTATGGGCCAATCCACACCATGCCCATCCTTGGCATTTGCTTCAAAATCAAGATCCGACCATCGATACGTTTGCTTTCCCCAAAGCAATGATCTTCCACCCATCTGATGTGCGCGAACCCACAAAAACGGCTTTACCTCGGTGTATGGATTTTCGAGGTCATTGGCATAAAAATGTTGGTTTGTTTCACCCACAAAACCCACTCGTTCACCGATAGGATGTATTTTCTTCTGCTCAGGAGTCATGGCTCCCCGATATTCCATGTCCCATGGATCCAGATAGGCGGTGGTATAATCCTTAATATGCTCCACAATTCGACCCCGTTCCAAAACCAGAGTCTTCAAACCCTTCTCGCAAAGCTCCTTGGCAGCCCAGCCGCCACTAATTCCGGAGCCGATCACGATAGCATCGTAGGTCAAATCCTTTTCAGCATCAATATTATAATTGGCCATAAAATGAAAATTTGAAATCAATATAAGGAATCTCCAAGAGAGAAATATAAACCCGGCGGAACATCCTAAATCCAGAGGAATTGGATTAAATTCAGCTTGAATTGATTTCGGTTTAAGATGAAATATTCCAGAAAAGAATTTCTTAAGGTACTCGGTAGTTCTGTAGCCCTTTCCAGCATACCCTTCTCGGGAAATGCATTTGCTACAACGGCCATTTCAGAAAGCTCCTTGGTAGATCCTGAAGAGAAATTTTGGACTTCCCTGGCTAAAAAGAACTACAAGCTTTCTCCGGATTTTATCAATCTGGAAAACGGATTTTTTGGTATCCAGCCCAAACCAGTTTTAGAGGCTTATGAATCCTATGTGAATCAGGTCAACGAAGAAGGAGCTTTGTTCGCTAGAAGAACTTTCCCTGAAAAATTCAGGTCGGTCATTTCAAGAATTGAGGAGTTTCTAAAAGTGGAAGAAGGTGAAATCCTGATCACCCGAAATGCCACTGAAGCATTGAACATTGCTATTCAAGGTTATCCCTGGAAAGAAGGAGATGAAGTCATCGTAAACCAACTCGATTACTACAGCATGATAGAAACTTTTCAGATGCTGGAGCAAAGAGGTAAGCTCAAAGTCAAACCATTTGAAATGGCTTTGCTACCTAAGAGTCCGGAAGAAATTATTCAAGCCTATGAGGATCAAATCACTCCAAACACCAAGGTAATTCTCCTCACTCAGGTTTCGAATATCACAGGCTTAATTACTCCTGTCAAAGAAATCACCGTCATGGCTAAGTCAAGAGGAATAGACACCATTACGGACTCCGCTCATGCATTAGGACATATTCCTTTTGACATCAAGGATATGGATTCAGATTTCGTAGGGATGAATCTTCATAAATGGATGGGCAATCCGATTGGAGCAGGTCTGCTATATGTAAAGAAAGATCGTATTCAGGAACTTGAATCACTTTTCGGAGATAAGGATCCAAAGGATGGAAATATCCGAAGGCTAGGACATATCGGTACCACTCCTTTTGCTGTGCAATTGAGCATTCCTCATGCCATTGATTTTCACGAGATGGTCGGGATTAATCGGATTCAGGAACGAATGCAATTACTCAAAGAAATTTGGATTGATGAGGTGGCGAATAGTGACGCTATTGAGGTGATCACACCGACCGACTCAAATCTATCTTGTGGTATTGCCTCTTTTCGAATCGAAGGAAAAACTGATAAGGAAGTGGAAAACGAATTACTGGACAGACATGGCATTTTTACCGTCGCGAGAGTCCTCGGTGAAAAGGGTTGCATTCGTGTGACTCCTGGTTTATACACTCAAACTGAGGACATAAGAAAGCTTGGAAAAGCCTTGAAAGAAATAGCGAAATCCTAATGAAGAAGCCCACTATTGAAGTCATGCAGGTAATTCAATCCTATCCAGAAAAGGCTCAACAGAGAATTTCTGAGCTGAGGGAATTGATTCTAAAAACTGCCAATGATTCTAAAGTAATTGGTGAGGTCGAGGAAGCCTTGAGATGGGGTGAGCCAAGTTTTTTAGCAAAAAAAGGAAGTACGGTTCGTATAGCATGGACAAAAAAGAATCCTGATTCCTTCTCCATCTTTTTCAAGTGTACTTCTAAGCTAGTCCCAACCTTCAGAGCACTCTATCCAGAAACATTCCGTTTTGAAGGAAACCGAGAAATCAGGTTTAATCTGGAAGAAGAAATTCCTGAAAAAGAGCTCAGTCAATGCATTGCTATGGCTTTGAATTACCATAGGATTAAACATCTCCCACTTCTGGGTAACTAACATTTGTATTCCGGGGATGAATGGTGAAATGGTAATGCTGAAAATTTTTTTGATCATCAGGAAAAACGGATATTAGGAAAGTCAGAAGCCATTGAGCTTTGTGCGAAGCACCGAAGAGCATGGCATTTTAAAAGCACTCTATGAAATTTACTGCTGAGCAATTACAAAATGCAGAAACCCGGGATGATCTCATCAAAATTGCAAAGAAGAATAACATCCCCGTTAAGAAAACTCTAAAGAAACTGAGATATGAAGCAGAGCTCGCTTTGCTTCAGACAGAGTTCGTTAATCTACAAAAGTGGATCGCGAATGAGAAAAAGAGAGTTGCCGTGATTTTTGAAGGCCGTGATGCGGCTGGCAAAGGTGGATCGATCAAGCGATTCAAAGAGCATCTCAACCCACGTTCTTCCAGAGTTGTGGCATTGACCAAGCCGACTGAAGTAGAACGAGGGCAATGGTACTTTAGAAGATACATCAAGGTCCTTCCTAATCCGGGTGAAATTGTGTTTTTTGACAGAAGCTGGTACAACAGAGCAGTAGTTGAGCCAGTCATGGGATTCTGTACGCCAGAGGAGTATGAGCAGTTCATGATTCAGGTACCAGAGTTCGAACATCTGCTTTACGAGGATAATATGAACATCATTAAGTTCTGGTTTTCCATTTCGAAGGAGGAGCAAAATAAGCGTTTTGAAGACAGGTTGAGCAATCCACTAAAACGCTGGAAATTTAGCCCTGTGGATATGAAGGGACAGGAGCTTTGGGATGACTACACCCACTACAAAGAGCAAATGTTCAGCCGTACACATTCTCACTATATCCCATGGGTAATCGTGAAAACGAATGATAAAAAAATAGCGAGACTGGAAAGTATGAGGTATGTTCTTTCACAGTTTGATTATGAAGGCAAAGGAGAAAGCGGCGCAAATCTTTTACCTGATCCTAACGTGATCATGCCCTATCACAGAAGTGTTCTACAAATAGACGTCTAAAATTATGAGTAAGATAAAATTGACCGAAAAGGAGGTAGAACTCCTCAACTCCAAGGTGGGATTACATGCTTTGTTAAAGCCAAAGAAGGTGAATCTGGAAAAGGCACTTTACATCGCGGGGCACAATGACGAAATCAAAAAACGTCAGGAGGAACTCATAAAAGTCCAGCAATGGGTAATCGAGGAGCGAAAAAAGGTTGTTGTGGTTTTCGAAGGCCGGGATGCAGCCGGGAAAGGTGGAGCTATTCGAAGATTCACAGAATACATTAATCCACGACATTTTCGAATCGTGGCATTGGATAAGCCTACGGAAGATGAGAGAGATCAGTGGTTTTTTCAGAGATATATCAATCAGCTCCCTAAGCCCGGCGAAATCGTCTTTTTTGATCGAAGTTGGTATAACCGCGCAGTAGTCGAACCGGTGAATGGCTTCTGTACCGAGGAGGAATATCACATTTTCATGAACCAGGTAAATGAATTTGAAAAAATGCTGGTGGAATCAGATACCTACCTGATCAAGTATTATTTCTCTATCTCTAAAGAGGAGCAAGCGACACGATTTAGCGATATTCGGAAGAATCCTTTGAAGAGGTGGAAGATGACACCTGTGGATGCGAAGGCACAGGAATTATGGGATGAATACACGCATTATAAACAACTCATGTTTGATAAAACAGACACCGATCATGCCCCTTGGGTCATCGTGAAGGCTAATCAGAAACTTGAGGCCAGGCTGTTTGCGATAAATCATTTCTTGGAGACGATTCCATACAAAGAGGCAATTGAAATAGAAGCTTAAAGCTGCTTTTTCGGATATGCACATTGAACATCTGGCCATATGGGTGAGGGATCTTGAGAAGATGCGCTCTTTCTACTGTGATTTTTTTGATCTCAAAAGCAATGAGCTTTATCATAACCCAAAGAAAAAATTCAGCTCTTATTTTCTTTCTTTTCCCACTGGTGCCAGAGTGGAACTGATGCATCGCAAGGAAAACATTTCAGACATAAATCCTTCGCTCTCTGACCGGATAGGCCTAGCCCATTTCGCCATTTCTCTGGGAAGTGAATCCGAAGTTTTGGCCTTCACGGCCAAAGCTAAAAATGAAGGAATCAAAGTCGTAGGCGAACCCCGAACCACAGGAGACGGATACTTCGAAAGCGTGATCGAAGATCCCGAAGGAAACTGGGTGGAATTGACGATTTAAAGATCCCTTATTGCAGTTTTAAGTTCTTCACTTTAAATAACTATATTATACTTCGTTCAAGCTTGGATTAATGCATGAAGTATCGAATTATCCTTCTTATTTCAATTATCCTGATATCCATATCATGTGATTCAGATAATCCCGACCTCGTACCAAATGATCCTCCTTCAAGCTCAAAGAATCTGATTCAGCTAAGCGCTCAGGTAGATTTTGAGGGAAGATCAATAAAGACTAATGCTGTATTGGACCGGAATACTGGCACCATTTTCTTTCCAGTAGGAGCGGATCTTTCAAGCATAAAAATAGAGTTCGGCATTTCTCAAAAAGCCAAACTTTTTCTTCAGGGAGAGGAAATGCTATCAGGATCCTCTAGAGTGGATTTCAACAATAGGTTAAACTTTGAGGTAGTCGCTGAAGACGGTTCTAAAAGGGAATATGAGATTACTTCTATCTCAAAATTCGAAGAAATGGAAGCAGCTTTATTGGCATTTATGGAAGATTTCAATGTCCCTGGATTACAGTTCGCTATAATTCGAAATGAAAAGTTAGTTTATCAGGGTTCTCTAGGACTCAGTGATGTGGAAAATAATACTAAGGTTAAGAATAACTCACTTTTTAGAATAGCCAGTATTTCAAAGCCCATTACTTCAATTGCCATATATAATCTTGCACAGAAAGGAGAATTAAGTCTAAATATGACCGTTTTTGGGGATAATGGGGTTTTAGGTAAGCGCTATGGAGATGGTGAATACCCGGATAATATCAAATTAATTCAAGTAAGGCACCTGTTGGATCACACATCCGGATTTACTAATAACCCTTATGACATCATGTTTGATGACCCAAGCCTTACTCAAGACCAACTTATTTCTGAAGTTCTTGACAACAGAGGGTTAAGTTCCAGCCCAGGAACAACCTATTATTACTCTAATTTCGGATATAGCCTCTTAGGGAGAATTATTGAGGAAGTCTCAGGAAAAAACTATGAAAGATATGTGCTCGATGAAGTGTTAGGACCGGCTGGAATCTCAGACATGAGAATCGGCGGAAATTTACTCGAAGAAAAATTTGAGAATGAGGTAGTTTATTACGAACAAGAAGGCTTTAGCCCATATTCAATGAATGTAACAAGAATGGATTCTCATGGGGGATGGATAGCCTCAGCATCTGATTTAGCCCGCTTTCTGGTAACCATTGATCGCGGAATTGGAGTTCCGGATATAGTCGGAACTCCGTTCATAGAGCGGGAATATTTTGGTTATGAAAACTGGTGGTTCTCCGGTTCTTTGCCTGGAACTTCCACTGTTATTTCTAGGATGGATAACAACTTTAGCTTCGTAATTCTAACCAATACCCGAACTATCCCAATAGAATCTATACTTCAGCAAATGGAAAAAATAATGAGGTTGCAAATTCAAGCCAGATCCATCTGGCCTAGTTATGACCTGTTTTAAGGTAATTTATTTCGATTATGAAATTCAATCTATACTTACTGATAAGCCTATTTCTACTTTCAGCTTGCTCCGAACCATCAGGTTCGATGGAAGAAGCTGAAACCGGAGATACCATACAAACTGAAAGCGGTCTTCAATATGTATTTCTTAAAAGAGGTGAGGGCAAGAAAGCGGAAAAGGGTTCAAGACTTGAAACCAAGCTAAGTTTGATGGTGGAAGACTCGGTAGTTTGGAATTCTTATGAAGCCCCAGACTCACTTTTCTCATTTATCCTAGGCTATGATCCTGTGATTTCTGGCTTTGAAGAAATGGCTTATCTCATGAGAGAAGGCGATAATGTTTTGGCCATACTCCCAGATTCATTGGCTTATGGAGATGATGGAGCCGGCGATGTGATTCCTCCGAACGCAACTTTGGTCTATGACCGATATGAAATTGTTTCCGCCTCTGATCCAAAAATCCCACTAGCAGACACCCTTGCCACTTTTTACGAACAGGGAGGAGTTGATTTAGTCATCGCATCTTATGAAGAAATCAAAAGCACTGAATCTGTAGTCGATTTTCATATGGAATTGGAACCTCTGTTTCGCTTCATTCAGGGCATGATCGAAGAAGAAAAATATGAGGATTCTGAAGAACTGTCCAAATATTTCCTTAGCGAATCAAACAATCTAAATGATCGCCAGACTTTTCGATATGCCTTATTGCTTACATATGAAGGCAAAGGTGATTACAAAAAGGCTCTAGCCTTAGTGAATGAAGCACTAGAAGAAGAACCCGATGAAAGCTTTTTGCTAGACAAGAAAGAAGAGCTGGAAGGAAAGATTTGATACTGATTTCTAAAGGATTAAATTATCGAATCAACTTATTTTAAATCTTGGGATTCAGTATGAAGAAGATGAATAGAAAGGAATTTCTTCAAGCGGCAAGCCTTATGGGCAGCTCCGTTCTACTCTTGAATGGATGTAATTTCTTTACAGGAAAAGAACAGGTATCTGCCGGTTCCATAAGTATCAAAACACCAGAATCTGCAGAAGACATTTTCGCTTACATCGATCGAGTGAATGGTGAATTTGATATAAGCATCTATCGAAAGATTCTGGGAGCAGCGAATGAATTCAAAGAAGGGGATGAAACGATCCATGTTGCTGCGGATTCGGATAATTCAAGGGATAATGCCAGAACTCTCCTATCCAATACCAAAATCGGAGATATCGATAAGCATATCATTTTTGAAGATGATATCCTAAACCTAATCCAATCCACTACTGAGCAAAATACCGAGCTAAGCTCCTGGACCTTTGAGGAGCTTAAAAAATTTATGCTTCAAAAGCCTGAGGAAGAAATTAAAGCCATCATGCCTTCCTTAAGCAGTGACGTGATTGGGTGCCTCGTAAAGCTCATGAGCAACGAGGAACTGATAAGCTTGAGTCAAAAAGTCTTCAACCCTCTCCCAAATAGTAAAATCGGTAGCAAGGGATATATAGGGGCCAGAGTTCAACCGAACTCTCCTACTGATAATCTCGACGATATCAACTGGCAAGTCTTCGACGCATGGTCCTATGCCGTTGGAGATGTGGTTCTGGGGACTAACCCCGTATCCAGTGAGGTGGAATCTGTTGCCGCCATTGAAAATTCTCTTTTCGATATCATTTCCACCTTTGGGTTGGAAGAAACCATTCCTAACTGCGTGCTGTCGCATGTGGATGTTCAGGCAGAAGTGGAGGCTTTAAACCCGGGAAAAACAGGAGTTTGGTTTCAGAGTATTGCAGGGACTGTGGATGCCAATAAGACCTTCGATGTCAGCATAGATAAAATGATGAAATATGCTGCCATGCGTAATGGTCAATACGGTTTTTATGCTGAAACTGGTCAAGGTGCCGATCTAACGAATGGCCACGCCAAAGGCTTTGACATGGTTCTTCATGAGTCCAGAAAGTATGGATTCTTGAGGGCCTTGAAGCAAAAGATCAATGAGCAGATTGATGGAAATGAATCCTGGGTTCATGTCAATGATGTGGCTGGCTTTATTGGTCCTGAGGTATTCAAGAATAAAGAACAACTGGTTCGCTGTTGCCTGGAAGACACGGTAATGGGTAAACTTCATGGATTGACCATCGGACTGGATATTTGTTCCACGCTTCACATGGATGTGAGTCTCGAGGACTTAGACTGGTGCATCAGCGAAGTTATGCCTGCCAATCCGGCGTATCTGATGGCTTTGCCCACCAAAAATGATCCAATGCTCAGCTACCTGACCACAGCTTTCAATAATCATGTGGAGATTCGTGAGAAGTTTGGATACAAGGTGAATGATGCCATGTGGGATTTCTTCAAGGAATTGGAAGTGATCGATTCAGAAGGTAAACCAACGGAACATTTTGGAGATCCGATTTGGGTGTATGCCAAATACAGACAGGCCAAGAATGATCAGCTATCTCTTGATGTGCTATATGCCGAGGGAAAAGCTACCATTGCAAAAATTCAAGGTAGAGGGGTGCCGATCGCACAAGGTTATGGAGAGAATATTTGGGATTTGGAGCCAAAGCTGGAAGCCGAAGTAAAGCGACTTTATGAGGATGCAAAAGTGAGTCTTTGGACTGAAGTCGATAGGGGCTTTGTGAAGACTATTCCTTCTGCGGTAGCATTAAAAACTCAATCAATAGATCGAAAGGATTATGTCTATCATCCTGAATCAGGGGAATCCCTGAGCGAGGAATCCATACAATCCCTAAAGCGGGTTCGCTCAAAATGGGGTGCAGAAATGCCCGAGGTTCAGATCATTATTTCAGATGGATTAAACTCCAGAGCTCTGATGGATGAAGGTCATTTGTCTCCTTATTTATCTGAATTAGGATCTAAACTCACAGCTCAAGGTTTGAAAGTGAGTCAGGACAATATTTTCATCCAACATGGTCGTGTTCGAGCCGGATACGCCTGCGGTGAATTCTTATTCGGTAAGGAATCTTCGAATCCTGCCTCCCATGGAATCATTCATATAATAGGGGAACGACCGGGTTCTGGGCATCATAATTTCTCCGCCTATCTAAGCGTAGCGAAGTCTACTACCTGGAATCAAAAGGGCAATGTAGATCATGATATATCCCGTGTGGTTTCGGGAATTTCAGATACGGCTTTGACTCCAAAAGAAGCCTCAGAGCTCACGGTTAAGATTCTGGGTGAGCTGTTTGAGGAATCCAGTCGTGAGATAATCACTACCTAAATTGGATCGTCTCTCCATTCAAGTAAATCACCTGGTTGGCATTCAAGGGCTTCACAGATAGCCCCAAGAGTACTAAATCTAACTGCTTTAGCCTTTCCTGTTTTCAGTATGGAAAGATTGGCAATGGTAACTCCAACCTTTTCAGATAGCTCATTCAGTGAAACCTTTCTCTTGGCCATCATCACATCAAGATTAACAATGATACCCATGGTCAAATGGTCAGCTCATTTTCTGACTGTATTTCCACCCCTCTTTTAAATATCTGTGAAATCACAAATACCAAACCTGCCATGAAGAGAAACTCTCCTCCAACAGGACTGCCGAATCTTCTTTGCATGGTATAATGCAAATAATTATCCTCCATGTTACCAAGAATTAAGGTGATCCAAGTGACAAAAAGAGCCATACTTATTTTCTCCAGCTTACCAATTACTTCCATGGAAAAGGGGTTTTTAAGGCTGAATTTGGACATCAACCCTATAACCAAATACCATACATAGGCCTTGAAGAAAGCTACAAGAACATGATTACCGGCATATATGAGAAAGAGATAAGTACCTTCATTTCTTAGCTCCAAAAGGTTAATTCCACCATAAAAATTCTCTGCCGCTTCTGGGTTTTTCAAACATATAAACAAAGAAACAAGCATTGCCCCAGCCTGGATGGAAAATCCAATAAATGCTATCCAAGAAATCACTTTAAGTCCTTTAAGGATGGTTTCAGTTTTTAACGGTATCATAGATTTTAATTTTATCAAATATCATATTATTTTTATTGATAAACAATAAAAATAGATTAATTATCAATTAATCAATCATATCATTCATGCTAACCAACAGTCAAAATCATCCATCCCTTGAGTTTTAACTGGTTTTTGTTCTAATTTTCCAGCATGAAAAGACTTTTCTCTGTCCTATCCATTCTGCTGATTTGCCTCGCTTGTCAACCGAAAGATCAAACTGAACCAAAACCTATGAAACCCAAAAAAGTCGTCGTCTATCAGGTTTTCACCCGCCTTTTTGGAAACACGAACACAAACAATAAACCCTGGGGTACGAAGGAAGAAAATGGCGTTGGGAAGTTTAATGACTTCACGGATAAGGCCCTTTCAGAAATTAATAAGCTTGGTGTATCTCATATTTGGTATACCGGTGTTCCACACCATGGAGTAATAGGAGAATTTCCTGAGATAGGGGTCACCTCTGATGACCCAGATGTAATCAAAGGCCGCGCGGGTTCACCCTATGCAGTACGGGATTACTATCAAGTGAATCCTGATCTTGCTGTGGATGTGACGAAGAGAATGGAAGAGTTTGAGTCTTTGATCGCACGGACTCATACACATGGAATGAAGGTGATTATTGATATTGTTCCAAATCATGTTTCCAGACATTATGAAGGGAAAAATAATCCTGAAGGAGTCCGTGATTTTGGAGCAGATGATGACACCTCAGTGGAATATGACAGGAATAATAACTTCTATTATATCCCTGAAGAATCATTTAAAGTCCCAGAACCTCTAAATAACTACCAACCTCTTGGTGGCGAAAATCATCCTTTGGCCGATGGCCAATTTGATGAGAACCCGGCTAAATGGACGGGGAATGGTTCAAGATTGGCTCAGCCAAACTTCTACGATTGGTATGAAACCGTAAAAGTGAATTACGGAGTAAAACCTGACGGGACGAAGGACTTCCCAGCTTTGCCCGAAGGGGCAGATTCCCTAGACTGGAATGCTCACTATGATTTCTGGCAAGGAAAGGACGTTCCAAACTCATGGGATAAATTCAAGGACATCACGCAGTTTTGGCTTGGAAAAGGAGTGGATGGATTCCGATTTGATATGGCAGAGATGGTTCCTGTGGAGTTTTGGTCTTACCTGAATTCTCATATTAAAAAGACAAATCCTGAAGCTTTTCTGCTTGCCGAAGTGTATCAGCCGGCATTATACCGGGATTATATCCATAAGGGTAAGATGGATTACCTCTATGATAAAGTGGAGCTTTATGATACTCTCAAGCATATCATGTATGGGTATGGATCAACGGATAATCTACCACCAATTCTCGATGGATTAAAGGATATCGAGCATCACATGCTTCATTTCCTTGAGAATCACGATGAGCAAAGAATTGCAAGCCCAGAATTCGCTGGAAATCCATGGAAAGCGCTACCAGCCATGGTAGTGTCTGCAACCTCCACTACCTCTCCTACTATGATTTACTTCGGTCAGGAAGTAGGTGAACCCGGAGCTGAGGATGCCGGATTTGGTGATCCCAGTCGTACGTCAATTTTCGATTACATCGGTGTTCCCCAACACCAGAAATGGGTGAATGAAGGGGCTTTTGATGGTGTTCAGCTCAGTGAAAATGAAAAGGCTTTAAGAAACTATTATTCTGAAGTATTGAATTTCACTCGAAATAGCTCGGCTCTGATGGGTGAATACATGGATTTACATGCTTTCAATAGATCAATAAATCCAGATTACACGGACAAGGCCTTCGCTTATGCCCGTTGGGATGAGGATCAAAGGATCATTGTGGTGACTAATTTCCATGACAGCGATTCCATAAAAACCACCCTCAGGCTCTCGCCAGAACTATTGCAAGAATGGAATCTGGAAAAAGGTGAAAAAGAAATTCAAGAGCTCATGTTTGGGAAAAAGAATACCATGCTTAGGGTGACAGAAGAGGGAGCAGAGATCGACCTGAACTTTGGGCCTTGGGAATCGGCGGTCTTTGAAGTGAAGTGAATTTTCACTGAAAAATTAAATTCAGTAGCTTAAGGAAAGTTCTGTGTTACATGAAAAAGCTTCCTTTTCTATTTCTAATTTTTCTTACGCTTTCCTCCTTCTCTCAAGAGAGACCGAATATCCTGTTTTTGATTGCTGACGATTGGTCATTTCCTCATGCTGGGGTTTATGGAGATAAAGTTGTTAGGACCCCAACGTTTGATCGCTTAGCAAAAGAAGGGGCATTATTTGTAAATGGATATACCGCATCTCCTTCATGTTCACCTTCCAGGGCTTCAGTGCTTCTAGGTAGATACCCACACCAAAATGGAGAAGGAGGTAATCTCTGGTCGGAGTTTCCAAATGCCCACCCAACCTATGTTCAGATTCTCGACCAAGCTGGATATTTCACTGGGTCCACTCGAAAGGGTTGGGGCCCTGGGGAGTATGAGGTGACTGGCTTTTCTCATAATCCGGCTGGAATGGGATACCCCGACTTTAAATCCTTCATGGAAGAAAGACCAAAGGACGAACCATTCACTTTTTGGTTTGGAAGTTCGGATCCGCATCGGGTGTATGAAACCAACACCGGCATTCGATCAGGGATGAAGTTAGATGATGTGACGGTTCCCGGTTTCTTTCCGGATAATGACTGTGTGAGAAATGACATTCTGGACTACTACTTCGAGATAGAACGATTCGATCGGGAATGCGGTCAAATCATTGCTATGCTGGAGGAAATGGGCGAACTGGACAATACTATCATCGTGATGACCAGTGATAACGGCATGCCTTTTCCACGTGCCAAGGCGAATCTCTATGACTATGGGACCCGAATGCCCTTGGCGATTCGTTGGCCAGAGAAAATTAAGGCTGGTACCGTGATTGAAGATTTTGTGAATTTTGTGGATTTCGCCCCGAGCTTTGTGGAGGCCGCAGGCCAAAGCCAAAATTCTATGTCAGGACAATCTCTTTGGCCACTCTTCGCAGGAGAAACCCAAGATAGAGAACAAGTTTATTTGGAAAGAGAAAGACATGCTAATGTTCGAAAGGGTGACCTCAGCTACCCCATGCGGGCCATTCGAAACCATGAGTATTTATACATCTGGAACCCCATGCCTGAGCGTAATCCTGCCGGAAACCCCACAGTGCATCAATCTGTCGGACAATACGGAGATGTCGATCATTCCATTACCAAATTCCTAATTATGAACATGGAGGGGAAACTGGATCCGAATGGAGTGGATTTATTCAACCTCAGTTTTGGACAAAGGCTTGAGGAAGAACTTTATGACGTAGTGAACGATCCCTATCAGTTGAATAATCTTGCCGCGAATCCAGAGCTGACTTCTTTAAAGGCCGAAATGAAAGCTAAGCTTCTCGAATGGATGGAATCCACTGGTGATCGAAGAGCCAAAAACCCGAGATCAACGTACTGGGACGAAGGTCGATATACGCCGAATTATCAGATGAAGGATATCGACTGGCAAAGTGAAATTGAAAAGTATAGGATCCTTCCTCCTTTCGGAAAATATTCGAGAGAAGGAATTCCCTGTCTCACTGATTTGGAATGATTAATTCTACTGTTCAAGGTTCCTTGTTGTTCCGGATTACAAATCCTGAACTTTCTTGACTAGAAGAGCCTAGTCATTCTGGAGAAAAAACTTTTTCGCTTGGCAAATAACCTATTCGGTGAGCATTGATTATGATTTCCTTTCCAGCTTCCCACTCTATGGGATTCTGATAGACTTTCCAGGGATCCGAATCAGAAGCTCTATAGCCGATTGAGGCCCCTTCAGTAGAAGAAGAAATAGTGAGCATCCCATCCTTAAAGCTAATTTCCGGCTCCGAAGTAGCAGGAGCTTCTTCCATTCCACCCCACCATTCTCGAACCATTTCTTGCTCGTTTTTACTTCCGAGATCACCGAATTCTGCTACCCAATCTTCATGGGCTTTGCGAAGCTCTGCGAGCTTTTCTGCGTATTCTGGATCATCCGCCAAATTCTTAAACTCCCAAGGGTCACTTTCTGTATCATAAAGCTCTTCCTCAGGTTTAGTTTTATCAAACCATCTTGACTGATTCTCATCCAATAGCCCTCTCTCTTGGAGATCCAGCAAATGAAGCATTAATGGGTTATTCAGACGATATTGTATATTCTGATAATTGGGTTTTTCAGGCATATAGTTCCTGATGTATTTATACCTACCATCCGAAACGGCACGAACACGATCATATTCTGAGTCCATCCTGTCACGCGCAGCATAGATGTATTTCCGATCAAGAGCCTTTTGCTCTCCGAGGAAAGCCTGACCTTGCATGCTTTCTGGGATTTGGACACCAGCCAGAGATAAAACAGTTGGTCCAAAATCCACGAAGCTAACCAGTTCATCAGTCACTGAACCAGGCTGCAATTCTGGGGCTTTAACAATCAAAGGAACTTTTAGCCCCCTATCGTAAAGTTCTCTTTTGTAATAAGGCATGCCATCTCCATGATCTGAATAATAAAAGATAATGGTGTTTTCATACAGACCGTCATCCTTGAGCTGTTGGATAATCTCTCCTGCTTGCTCATCCATTTTCATCACATTAGAAATGAAACGGGCGATCGTCACTCTGGAAATTGAATCATCAGGGTAGACCGGGGGAACCACCACAGAATCCGGATCGACTAGCAATGGCTCATCTGCTCTTGCCCAAACTTGACTCTCGTGTGAAACGGTAAAATTGAAAATGGAGAAAAAGGGTTGATTGGGATCCTCTCGATTTCTCCAATGTGCATCTCTACTACTTTCATCCCACATAGTGACCGGCCCACGAAATTGATAATCCTCTTTGGAATTATTACTAGTGTAGTAACCGGCCATTCTCAATAGTTCAGGGTAAGTCTTCATATCAGCTGGAATTACAGCAGAATAGGACTTATGGCCTGGAGGGTAAGCATCAAGGGCATTTTGAGACATTCCAAGAGTTCGCATGTGATGAGCCCCGATAGAGGTTTGATAAGATCCTGTAATCAAAGCTGCCCTACTTGGTGCACAAACACCGGCCGTTGAATAGGCATTGGTATATCTCAAACCTTCCTCAGCTAAGGCATCAAGAAAAGGCGTCTTACCTCCTGTTCCGCCGTACGAACCCAAATGCTCGGGAGACATATCCTCATTGACTATCCAAACGATATTCGGTTTCGTATCTAACGAAACTTCCTCAGAGGTTTCGCTTTGAGGTGACCCACAGGATACAAATAGTAACAGGATAAGAAAGGATGGCAGAATCTTTTTCATAAAGTATTATTAGACCGTTGAGTCTTTTTCAATTTGTTTTAAAAACCAAATATTTTACTTTAAATCCAAGATAAACCCTTGATTCCATGCGCCTAACATTTTTGATCGGTCTTTTATTTCTTTCGACTGCTATTTCAGCCCAGCAAAAAGTTTGGCTGGATGCAGATACCGGCAATGAAATGGATGACCTCTATGCGATTGCTCACTTGGTTAAATCGGATAAAATTGACCTTATCGGTATAAGTTCCGCCCACTTTAATAACTCTGATTTAAATGTTTTCGAAAAGTGGAATGCCTATGATACAGAGACTCTGAAGCCCGTGGAAGAAAGTCAACGTCTGAACGAGCAAATTCTCGAAGCTCTTGATAGAATGGACATCCCTCATCCCCTAGGCGGAGATCGACAAATCGGAAGAGCTTGGGGCGGTGAAGAGCCCAGAGATTCTCCTGCCGTACAGGCTATAATTAAGGAAGCTAAAGCAATGCCCAAAGGAAAGCGTCTTCATGTACTAACGCTTGGAGCCATGAGTAACGTCGCCTCAGCATTGATTCTGGCCCCAGAAATCAAAGATAAAATCCGTCTGTTTTCCCTGGGGTCTTGGTACGATGTAAAGAAAAATGCCTGGAGTAAAAATGAATTTAACATCCGGTGCGACTTAAATGCCTTTGATTATCTCCTGAATCTCGAAGGGCTAGACTTTACCATCATGACGACTACAACCTCATTTGCACTCCAATTCGATAGAGATGAAACTTATTCAAAACTGGATGAGTCCGTTGAAATCGAAAAAATCCTAGCAGATCGTTGGAGAACACAAAACCCTCAGGACAAAACAAGGGTAATGTGGGATCTAGCCTTAGTGGAAGCCTATCTTTATCCTGAATTGGCTACTGTTTCTCAGATCATGGCACCCCCGGAGAATACCCAGCGACTCGTGAATGTTTACACCAAAATAGACGCCAAAGCTATGCAAAATGAATTTTGGCGAATCATCAAAGAATAATCCTTAAACCTTAAGTCCGAAAATATGACACCTCCAAAAAATATGAACCGCAGAGAATTCATGGGCTCTGCCGCCGCAATTGCTGCATCCATATCTGTGGTCCCCTCCTCAGTAATAGCAGGAACTGGACACATTCCTCCATCGGATCAGATTACCGTCGCCAATATTGGTTGTGGAACACAAGGCTTGAGGGAAATGGGAGAATTACTCAATAATCCGAAAGTTCGTGTGGTTTCAGTGTGTGATTCGAATAAGTTCTCTACAGATTATATAGACTGGTCACCAAATGGCATCAGAAATGGAATCAAGCAGGTCCTTAAGGATGATAGCTGGTGGGAAGGTGTTCCTGGTATCCCCGGCGGACGGGATGTAGGAAAGGCCTACATCGACAAATTTTATAAATCAGAAGCCAATGCAGGTTGTACTTCATACGAGGATTTTAGAGAGCTATTCGCAAAGGAAAAGGACTTAGATGCGGTAAAGGTGATGACACCCGATCATACGCATGCCGCCATAGCTATTTTGGCGATGGATAATGGAGTCAATGTAGTCACTCATAAGCCAATTTCAAATCGCCTCATTGAGGGAAGAAAGGTAATAGAAAAAGCCAAAGAAACCGGTGCAATTACTCACCTATTGGCATGGTCAGACCGACCAGAATACCGGCAAATCAAAGCCTGGATGGATGAAGGTTTGATTGGTGATTTAAAGGAAATCCATAATTGGTCATTCAGGCCTGTTTGGCAGCAGTGGACCAAAGCCCCAGAACCCGCTATGCCCATCCCAGAAGGATTCAATTGGGATCTTTGGCTCGGCCCAGAAAAAGATAGGCCATACCATAAAAATTACACCCATAATGTATTCCGAGGCTGGTACGATTTCGGTGGTGGATCAGTTGCTGACATGGGACACTATAGTCTCTTTCCACTTTTCGAAACTCTTGGAATTGATCGGTCCCCAATCGCTACCAAAGCTTATGGAACTACTTCGAGAGAAGAAGTAGATCAAGTGTATCGATGGGTAAACAATGATGTGGCCTTTCCAGCAAGCTGTACCATCAAATGGAAATTTCCAGAGCAGGCTAATTTGCCAAGCTTTGATCTTTATTGGTATGATGGAGGAATGAAGCCTTTTGCTCCGGAGGAGCTGGAAATAGATGGTAAAGATGTAGGAATGGAAGGACTGATGATCGTGGGTACAAAAGGTAAAATTTTAGGTGATTTCCGCGGAGAAAACCCAGTTTTACTTCCCGAGAGTGCCATGAACGCCAGACCTGAATCAGAAAGGATTAATTCCAGAGAAGTGGATAGAAAAACCCTTGCATGGGTGGATGCGATTCAAGCCGGTGAACAAACACCTGGAAGCTTCATCAGGGCCCAAACCATTACGGATACTGTGAACCTTGGGGCTGCGGCGCTCAGATCCGGTAAGCGACTAGAGTTTGATGCGGAAAGTTTGAAATTCACGAATGATGAAGACGCAAATAGATTTCTCACCCGAGACTACAGATCAGGCTGGGAAATTTAAATATCTTGTATTCAAGTATTTTTATTAAATTCCAAAGCCAATCAAATTAAATTGTAAATGAACAATCGAAGAGAATTTTTAAAGACTGCAGGTTTGTCCGCTGCTGCTCTTACCTTAGGTTTACCCAACCTTAGTTTTGGCGCTAAAAAGCCAGAAGATGTATTTAAGATTTCACTTGCAGAATGGTCTCTGCAACGGATTCTCTTTGCGGGAAGAATGGACCACCTGGACTTTGCCAAACTTGCAAAAAGTAATGGAATAGATGCGGTAGAATATGTGAATCAATTCTTTATGGATAAGGCTCAGGACATGAGCTATCTAAGAGAGATGAAAACTAGGGCAGATGGTGAAGGTGTTGAGTCCGTATTGATCATGGTAGATCGAGAAGGAATGCTGGGTGAAGCTTCTTCCGAAGGCAGGGCACAAACCGTTGAGAATCACAAAAAATGGGTGGAAGCTGCAGCGTATTTAGGTTGCCATTCTATTCGAGTAAACGCCTATCATGCGGTACCTTGGACAGAAGATGAGGACAAAAGACAAGAGGCCATTGATATATGTAGCTCTACCTTCCGCAGAATTTGCGAATTCGCAGAAGGCTATGATATAAATGTCCTGATAGAAAATCATGGCGGATTTTCATCAAATGGTAAGTGGCTGGCTTCCTTGATAGAGCAAACCGCCCACCCTAGAGCTGGTACTCTTCCTGATTTTGGCAACTTCAGAATGCATACGGAGGGTGATAGAATTTATAGTTATGATTCATACAGAGGTGTGGATGAATTAATGCCTTATGCTAAGGGTGTTTCTTTGAAGCCAACCGTTTGGGATGATCGAGGCAATGAGAATCCACTAGATTACGAGCGGATGCTTAAGATTGTCACAGCCCGAGGCTTCAATGGTTACGTTGGAATCGAACATGGTGAGCCGAATAGAGAGTGGGAAGGAATCGAAGATATAAGAGTTAACCTCGATCAGATTCGAAGAACTCTAGCGAACCAAGGTTAATTAAATCATACTCAAATAACTGCCTCCTACGAAAGTGGGAGGCATTTTTTATGAAAACAAAATTCATTTCCACCATCCCGGTTCTACCCTCTCAAAACATAGAAAGGGATATTAAATGGTACCATGAAACTCTTGGATTCAAAAAGGCCTTTGGAGATTCCATGTATTCAGGAATTAGACTAGAAGGACTAGAGCTCCATTTACAATGGCATGCAGATACTGAGGATGACCCACTATTAGGGGGATCAGTAGTAAGAATTTTTGTGGAGAATATTGAACCCTATTTCAATCAGCTTTGCGAGAAGGGGTTTGTCTCAAAAAACAAGTTGAGGAAAAACACCCCTTGGGAAACTCATGAATTTGGGCTATTTGATTTGAATAAAAACGCTATCTTTTTTGTAGAAGATATTTAACCAAGCACTATGAAGAAACTACTATCCATTACACTAGGGTTTTTATTATCACTATCAGTTTTTGCTCAGAACTCAGATCCTCGATTAAAAGGGGTGGATAAGCAACTAGAGGAGTTATTGGGTCCATGGTCTGTCCCAGGCTTTGCTGTAGCAGTGGTAGAAAAAGATAAAATCATCTATGCCAAAGGATTCGGTTACCGCGATCTAGAGAATGAGATACCTATGGATGAAAATACTTTACTGGCTATTGGTTCCAGCTCGAAAGCTTTTACCTCAGCTGTTCTAGGAGTGTTGCGGGGCCAGGAAAAAGTGAATCTAGATGAGAGGCCCGGAAAGTATATTCCTGAATTACGATTTACCGAGCCTTGGATGAATGAGCAAATCATAATCAAGGATCTCATGGCACATCGGACTGGTCTTCCAAGGCATGACTATGGTTGGTATTTATTCCCATCGAATTCTGATGAGGAGCTTTTATCCAGGATAGCTCATCAAAAACCTTTTACAGGTTTGAGACAACAATGGTATTATAACAACTGGATGTTTTTTCTTCAGGGCCAAATAGGGAAAAGAATCACTGGTAATAGTTGGGAAGAAAATGTCCAATCCATGTTTTTTGACAAGCTAGGAATGGAGAGGAGTAACTTCAGCATTCAGGACTTGGGCAAAGATTCTAATAGCGCCAAGGGATATGAAACTGATAACAATGGCGACAATAGTCTTCTTGACTATTATGATATCTCAGCCATGGCTCCTGCCGGTGCCATCAATAGTAGTGTTAACGAAATGGCCAACTGGCTGATCACATGGATTAATGGAGGAAAATTCCAAGGTGAACAGGTAATCCCTGAACCCTATGTCAAAGAAGCTATGAGCTCACACATGGTAGTCTCTGCAGGCACTCCTTCAAAAGAACATCCTGATGCTCATTTTGCAAATTACGGCTACGGATGGTTTCTATCTTCATATCGGGGGCACTACAGGGTCGAGCATGGTGGGAATATCGATGGCTTTACAGCTTCAGCTTCATTCTTTCCAACTGACAGTATAGGCGTGATGGTGCTGGTAAATCAAAATAGATCTTCTACTGCCGGAAATGTGAGAAATATCATTGCAGATCGGATGCTAGAGCTTGATCCTGTAGATTGGTCTGCTGAAGGACTGGAAGCACTGAAAAAAATGAAAGAAGCTGCGGCGAATGCCGAAGAGGATGAAGAAGAGAGCACTCCTGGTAATTCTAAGCCCTCTCATACTTTGGATCAATATTTAGGTACTTTTGCAAACCCTGGTTACGGGGCCATGGAGTTGACTTTGGAAAACGACTCACTATTTATGGATACAGGATCTTATCGAATGTATCTGGAGCATGACAACTACGACACCTTCTTATCCAAGCTGATTTTCACAGAGGAAATTCGAGATGACTTCGCCTTCAAAACTCAATTCACCACAGATCTGAATGGCGATATTAACGGAGCAAACATTGCTTTTGAACCAGCCCTTGATCCAATTTCATTCAAACGAACTCCAAAAGCTGTGGAGATTTCAGAAGATGATCTATCCAAATATGAAGGTTCTTATCTGATTCTGGGTGTTCAGGAAGCCAAAGTCTACGTTAAGGATGGCAGCCTATTCTTATTTGTTGCAGGTCAACCAGAATACGAGCAGATTCCACTTGGGAATAATGAATTCCGATTTAAAGATCTGGACGGGTACAAGGTTGTCTTTGAAGAAAAGGATGGAGAGATCGTAGCACTCACGGCAGTGCAACCAAATGGATCATTTAGGGGAGAGAAGCAGGAATAATCAGGAATTCGGACTTCTAATCAGTATGGTGAAAAATCAAAAAAATCTAAGACTCATGGGCCAACTCAGCTTTTTGGGTCGACGGCACTCCGAGTTCGTTATGGTAAAATTTTGATAGTTGTGTCCTATGCTGGTCTGTACTGAAGTTCTTGACGATATGATTGCGACTAATTCTTGGATCGAATTTCAAGTTCTTTAGGGCTAGATCAATAATAATCTGAGCATAATTCTTTATTTCTCGTTCCTCAAATAAAAATAGCCCTCCATTCTCACACCATAGTTCCGCTATGCCCGAATGCCGGGTAGCAACAGCCGGCATACCAACAGCAAGAGCCTCCATTATGGCGTTAGGAATACCTTCCATTCCTCCATCTTTTGTGGTAGTACTAGGATGAAGAAGGCAATCCGCCTTTGAAAGTATTTCACGGATTTCTTGTGGGGTTACACCACCTAGAAATGATACTTTTTCTGAGATACCCAATTGATTAGCCTCTTCTTTTAAATCGAGAAATAGCGGACCTTCACCGGCGAGTAATAATTCAATTTTTATATCGTACTTGTCTAAAAATTCTGATGCGATTTGGATCGCTTGGAGACTAAACCTATGACCCTTGACCTCTACCAATCTACCCACCTGCAGCAATTGGAAGGTTTTAATTTCTTCACCAATATTTTTAGGATTAAAGTCAAAAAAGTCAACATCAGTGCAGGAATATAGAATCCGTTTCTTATCAGGAAAAATCCCCTGCTCTAGGGTTCGGTTATATTGATCATTCGAAACATAAATTGGATGAATCCATGAGGTTTTAAATAATGCCCTTAATCTTCTTTTATAAGATTCCTTGGAATACATCAAAGATGCGTCATATCCCCGAAACTGAATGAAAACGGGAATTTCTTTAGCGTTCGTAAAATGATCTAAAAAAAATAGAGCATCAGTTCCAAATTGGCAATGGATCAGATCGGGTTCGAAATCATTAACCACTGCACGCAGTCTTTTACCAAACGGAGGATTAAATGATCCGAAAAAAACATCCCATTCCTTAAGTCTACGAAACGGCTTATTCGTCCAAAAACTATCTTGAAAAGGAATTCCAACGCATGAAAATGAATTTATTGAGAATTCCGGTTCATGGTCAATCGTCACAACTAAAACCTCATTCTCTTCACTTATTAGCTGAATCTGCCTCCGTATAAACGTTACACTAGACGCACGAATATCTCTGACAAAAAACAACACTTTCATGGGAAGTAGATAGTTTTCGGATTGGCAAGATAATCGATTTAAGTTAGCTACATCTCAATGCTTCTTTGTGGCTAAGTCTAGTGATGGTACTTATTGCTGCCCGTATCTCAAGCGATGTTTCAATTTTCATTGACCATTTTCTTTTTATAATCCCTCATCAAGAAGAATCCTAATACCAACAGATTAGCAGAAGTGAAAATTGGAACCAAAACTGTCATTTCTGAAAAGAAGGCCGAAAGCATCCAGACCCCAACAGCTATGACCCCCGCGAAAATCCCAAACCAATTTGTTCGGTAATACCAGGCATAGGGGAAGAAATGTGCCCCTGTGATAATCGCATAGCCCGCTACAAAGTATTCCGGCATTTTCCCCAGCAAAATGAATAGAATAGGGAAATAGAATAGCTGGCAGATATTGAAAATCAATCCAAGTCTATTCAAGGGATTCCCTGCTACATTCCATTCAGTTTTCAACAGCTTACCCAGTATCCAGGCGAGGGGTAACATGATCGCAGATACCCAAAAGGTGAAAATTCCTTTTTGGAAATCAGAGAAATTCATGCTCCAAATTACTGCAACAATCGCCCAAACTAGGGATGCAGAAAAAATGAAATTGATGCCGTTTTTACAAGCGATACTGAGTTGATCTCGCCAGGTATCGATCATATCAGATTCTAATCCAAGGCTTTGAATAGTAGAAGTTTTCATATCTATTTTTTCTACTTAGATCGCAGAATGAATTAATTGTTACAGTTTCGATTGACTTTTTACGATAATCCTGCTTCTGAAGAATTAGAACTACCGGAATAGAATTAGAGATTCGAGTGAAAAATATTTCAGATTTTGTAACAATTCGAAAAAGTCTGACTCTAACAGGAAAGAAGCAGAAAACGGAAATCGATTTGAATAAGAACCAGGATCACGCAAATGAAGAGGAGCTATTTAAAGCTCGCTTTGAGGAAAACAAAGATGTGGTCTTTAGGCTATGCCTCGGATATTTCCAACATGATCATTCACTTGCAGAAGATGCCATGCAAGAGGCCTTTATAAAGGCTTGGTTGAATCGAAAGCAGTTCAGAGATGATGCAAACTGGCAAACCTGGATTTATCGAATCACCATCAATACCTGTCTTCTTAAAATAAAACAAGAGAAAAAGGAATTTGAAAAAGCTCAGGCTTTCTCGAGTGAAAGTCCATGGGAAGAAAACCCTGAAAAGGAGCAAAGCATTAAACTGATGCACACCTGCATCCAAAAATTAAAGCCAGAAAATCGAATGTTGATTCTTATGGTCTTGGAGGGTATTCCCTACAGTACTATTGAATCAACTTTGGGCCTAAGCCCCGAAAATCTGAGAGTGAAAATTCATCGAATTAAAAAGGAACTAAACATCTGCATGACCCATGGAAAATCTAGATAAACTTCAATCGACTTACGATTCGCAAAAAACTTCTTCCTCGAGCTTAAGCTCTGAGAGCATGATGACTTCCGCAAAATCAGCCAAGAAAAAACTTAAAATAGAGCAGATCATCACCATCGTGGTTTTAGGAATAACACTTATAGCCATCGCCCTATTCTTTTCTTTCATTGGAAGGTTTGGCGACTGGACCTTAATCACTGGTCTGGCATTGATGTTCTTCTCTCTACTAATTCGTATAGGAATGGAGTATCGAAGCCGAATAGACCTGGGAAGCATACAGCTATTCTTACCATCCCTCGAGTATTTAGAAAAAGTTAAATCCTATTACAAGTCGAGATTAAGGGTCCAGAGAACCTTTACCCCTCTTATCTACATCACCTATGGCATCGGGATAGTATTATTCTTGATAGGACTTGAACCGAATATCAGCACCGGATTCTTCTATTATTGCCTCGTTACAGGAGTGGGCTTCTGGTTTGTATTCATTTGGGTGCTACGGAAGAGCTACCGCAAAGAAAGAGCTTTGCTCAAAGAGCTATCAGCCGGAAATGACTCCATTGGTCTTTGAGACGATAATGAAAATACAGTTCTTAAAAGAGCTTTGGGAACCAATCATATTCTTAATAGATTTCACTAGATATGATTTTTGCAGGACCCACACACGAGCATTTACAACTGGAACTTATCTCCACCAGCAATTCAAATCTGGTAGAAGAACAGGATAAATCTGAATTAGCCTTTATCTGGATTTTGGAGAAAGCTGAATTGATTATCGATGGCGTTCAAAAAAGTTTCGAGAAGGATCAAGTCATTTGCCTTACAGGATTTCACGAAGTCAAAGAGGTAGAAATTCCCGAGGCTAGACTCATCAAATTTAACCGGCCATTCTTCTGCGTCCTGGACCATGACTCTGAAGTGGGCTGTAAAGGAATCCTATTTTATGGATCCTCTACCCTTCCGGTAATAAATTTGGATGAAGCAGCTAAGGCAAAGCTGGAAGCGCTTTGGAATGTCTTTTCTATGGAAATGAAAGAAGCACAAGACACTCTCCAATTAGAGATGCTGCAGATGCTTCTGAAAAGATTTTTGATCCTTTGTACCCGCTTCTACTCGAGTCAGATTGATCTGGACCAGATGGATAGCCAAAAATCCAATTTGGTCCGAGAGTACAATTTCCTTGTAGAAATGCATTTCAGGGAAAAGCATCAAGTGGCAGACTACGCCGACCTGCTTTTCAAATCTCCCAAGACCATCAGTAATGCTTTCTCCAAGCTGGGAGAGAAAAGTCCATTGAGCTATATCCATGACAGGATAACTCTGGAGGCAAGAAGACTTTTGGGCTACACGGACAAGTCAGTGAAAGAAATCGGCTATGAGTTAGGTTTTGAAGATATTCAAAGCTTCAGTCGCTTTTTCAAGAAAAATGATGGCTGTTCACCCTCCGATTACCGAGAAAATTTCAATTTGGGAAAAATTGATAACCCGCAGGGAAATCGAGTCTAACTGAAGCGGCTCTTCGTACTGCATCTTTGTATTGTACATTATTTAAAACCACAACAAACAATACAACGATGAAAAATTTCACAGTACCAACTAGAGACGAAGTATCTGAAAACAATCAGGCTATTTTTGACAACCTAAACAAGGGCTTAGGATTTGTTCCAAACCTTTACGCTTATTTCGCGAAAAGCGAAACTGCCTTGGGTGACTACCTAGCACTTCAAAACAGAAAGTCTTCTTTGAAAGCTAAAGAAAGAGAAGTGATCAACCTTGTGGTTTCTCAAGTTAACGGATGTAGATATTGCCAGTCGGCTCACACGGCCTTAGGAAAAATGAATGGTTTTTCTGACGATCAAATTTTGGAAATCAGAGGTGGTTCTGCATCTTTCGATGCAAAGCTTGATGCCCTTGCGAGATTCACAAAGTCTGTTGCTGAAAACAGAGGAAGAGCAGATGAAGCTGCTGTTTCCGCTTTCCTTGAAGCAGGATACGATGAAGGAAACTTAGTGGACGTGGTAGTGGTGATTGGAGATAAAATCATCTCAAATTACATACACAACCTAACTCAGTTTGAAATCGACTTCCCTGTTGCTCCAGAATTGGAAACTGTGGAAGCTTAAAACCTATCAAACCACAATGAAAAAGCCCTGAAATTTCAGGGCTTTTGTTGTTATAAGAGATGGTGGTTGTTAGACGTAATTATTCAGCATCACTGGCATTACAAGCATCAGGATATCCTCGTTTTCATCTTGCTCTGAAGGCAGAATCAAACCAGCTCGATTCGGTGCACTGAACTTCAGCGTCACTTCTTTCGAGGAGAGATTAGTAAGCATCTCCACTAGGAACTTTGCATTGAATCCAATTTCAATATCCTCTCCTTCATGCTCGCAAGAAAGTCTTTCATTCGCCTCATTGGAGAAGTCTAGGTCTTCTGCAGAAATAAGCAATTCACTGCCAGTCAATTTGAGTCGAACCTGGTGAGTGGTCTTATTTGCGTAAATCGCAATTCTCTTAAGCGTCCCCAATAGCTCCTGACGATCGATAGTCATGGTGTTTGGATTCTCAGTAGGAATCACATTCTCATAATCAGGAAATCTCTCGTCGATTAGCCTACAGATCATCTTGATGTTATCAAACTTGAAGTAAGCATTCGACTGATTAAATTCTACACTTACAGGAACATTCTCTGCTGGTAAAGTGGACTTGAGAAGGTTAAGCGCCTTTCTGGGAATGATCAGGCTTGTAGCATCAGGAGAAGCAATATCGACTCTTCTGTATCTCACTAATCTATGCCCATCAGTGGCCACGAAAGTGGTATTGGTATCACTTAGGTTAATGTAAACCCCTGTCATCGCCGGTCTCAATTCGTCACTGCTCGTAGCAAAAATCGTATTTGCGACAGCACTGGAAAGCACCTCAGTGGACATATCCACCAAAGTCGCATTACTTACTGTTGGAATCTTCGGGAAGTCCGTCGCATTTTCTCCAGCTAATCTATATCGACCATTATCGGAGCTGATTTCCACAGCATAGGTATCATGATCGATACTGAATGTAACAGGTTGCTCAGGCAAGTTCTTAAGTGTTTCAATCAGAATTCTTGCAGGCACTGCGATATTTCCATCTTCTTTGGCCTCCACATTGATTTCAGTCATCATGGAAGTCTGCAAATCCGAAGCGGTGATAGTCAACAAACCATCCTGAATTTCAAAAAGAAAGTTCTCCAAAATAGGGACCACTGGGTTTGTCGTAACCACTCCATTGATCGCGGAGAGCTGCTTCAGTAAAGCAGAAGAGGAAACAATAAATTTCATATGATAGGGCTTATTTTATGAATTAATTAGAGCAGGTAAATTTATAAATAAAATCGAATTCGCGTCGCCACTTGTCCGAAATCCTTGAATAAAAACCGGTAAATACTTTGCTGAAAATCAGGCTGCTTTTTTAGAGAAATTTCGCTTTCGCAAAGCTGCTACGATCAAACCAAAAACCAGTAAAAAAATCACCGGACCCAGAACATTGGTTACTTGCCAGAATGTCTTTTGCTCAGACACTTTCACCTTATTTAGCGGTCTGATTTTGAATGAGCGAGTTCGGGTCATGATGATGCCTTCAGGATCATTCAGGTATTGAACAAGGTTCCTGAGCAGGAGCCGATTTGCAAAAGTTACCTGATTAAAAGGGTCCTCGCCAAGTGCTAGGGGACTACCATCACTTAGACTCCTTTGACTTTGAAAAATCTCACCATCTCCAATCACTACCACTTTGCCCGTTCCAGATTCCAGGAATTCTGATTTATCAAATCCATCAGGTACAAAGCGGTTTTTGAAAAGTGAAGTGAATTCTCCCTCCAGTAAATACGCCAATGGCAAATTCTTCTCTCCGAACAGATTCACATCAGGAGCAGTCTCCATGCCCCGAAAAGCTACTCTAGTAGGCCCAGGTAAAATCCGCGCAAAATCGGAGGAAAAAATTAGCGGTGTCTTAGTCACTCCATCCGCCTTCACGGTATCTAGACTACTGACGAATCTAAAATTGATGACATCAAGTCCTTTTGTAATCGGGTGATTTTGCACCCTTCCAGCCTGCACATAAAAGGGCCAAGGCAAAGGGACGATTTGTTCCTGGTTTCCAAAATTCCCTCCCATCACCGGGAAATAGCCAAAGTTCAGATCCTGTATAAGATCCTTGTTCACTCGAACCCCATATCGGAAAAGGAGATTATCAAGCCCAAGTTCCATTGGCATGGCCAAAGTTCCTTCTCCACCGGCTGCAGCAATATCTACGGCCACTCCATCCAAAAGCACAACCAAGTTTCCACCTCTCATCACATACTGATCAAGAAGATAGATTTCTCTCGGCTCATAGCTTTCTCTTGGACCTTGAATAAAAATAGTGCTGAAATTATCCAGATCATCCGGGCTTCGAGCTTGCTCCAAAGGAACCTTAAAAAGCTCATTTCTACCATCCAATGCTTCTACTAAACCGAAACCTTCATCCTCCGACATTTCGCCATGTCCAATGATCATGGCAATAGAATTTGCAGCAGGATCAATGAGTTTCTGAATGGCCAAACTCAATTCAAATTCTAGATTTTCGATTGACTGATTCAAAACCTGCTCCTGTGACATTCCTTGCTCTCCTTTTAGAATCAAGGCTCCAGTTTCATACTCGGAATCGCTAATCAAAAACCCTGGGAAAATTCGCATGACCTGCTGACCTGCATCCTGACCCACGAATAGATCAGTAGGGTTTATTCCATATTCGTTCAAATCAAGAATGAGCTGTTGACCTTCCTCTCCGCTCACTGATAGCGGGTCGAAATAGGAAAAGGTAATTCGCTCAGGACTGTAAGCATCAAAAGTCCGGATAGTTTCTTCTAGAGATTTTTGTAATCTCCTCATACCCCCTGGAAAATCATCTCCAACCAGCAAAATATCCACATGCAGAGGCTCAGTGATTTGGTCCAGAACTTCTTCAGTAGCTGGGCTTAAGGAATATTTGTTTTCTTCTGTCAGATCAATTCTGAATCTCCAAAATTGACCTAACCAAAAGAGGATAAGAGTCCCCAAAAGAAGAACTCCCCACGAAATTAGCCTTGAGGTTCCTCCTTTCATTCTTTTCTCGAAACTAAAATGGACAAACCTAGAAACAGCCATATCATGGCGAGCATGAAGAATAAATCAGACGAGTCTAAGACACCTCTTCCGAGATTGGCGAAGTGATAGCTTAAGCTGATTTCCTCAAAGAAGTAGGACCAGGCACCTAGCTGAAGATCGGCCAGAGCGGTGAAGCCAAAATAGAGTACAAAACAGAAAAATACCCCAAGCACAAATGCCAGCACCTGCTGCGACGTAATGGAACTCGCGAATAACCCTACAGAAGAAAACACAGCTCCTATCATCAGCAAACCAATCCATGAGCCAAAGAAGCCTGCTTGATCGAGGTTTCCGGCAGGATCACCTAGCTGATAAACCGTGAGGAAATAAAGTAAAGTCGGAAAGACTGCTAAGAACACCAGAACCAGTAAGGCAAGGTACTTTGCAATAATGATCTGGGTGACACTCAAAGGAGAAGTCATCAAAATCTCCCAGTTTCCAGTTCTCTTTTCCTCCGCCAGAGAACGCATAGAAAGTGCAGGGATCAGAAAAGTAAAAACGTAAGGGGTGTAGACAAATAATGGTTCAAGATCGGCATAGCCATAATTGAGAATACTGGTCTCAGGAAAAACCCAAACCACCAACCCAAGTGTCACCAGAAAAATTGAGATAATGAGGTAACCCAAAAGGTTACCTAAAAAGGAATTGATCTCTTTTAGGAAAAGGCTCTTCATTGGGTGATTTCTCGGAAAATTTGTTCCAGACCTTTCTTCTTCTCACTCAAGCCAATGATGTTCAAGTTCTTTTCTTGAATTAAGCTCATCAATTTTTTTCTATCCTCCGTCGGGTTATTTGATGGTATTATTATCTGATTACTTTGGGCCTCATTTATTTCAGCTTTTTGGAAACTTTTGAACCACAGAATATCTAACTCTTCCTCTGTTTCAAGAAGCAAATCAGTTTGATTGGATTTTGATTTTAAATTCTCCAGAGACTCTGAAGCCTTGATTTCTCCTTTACTGATAATCACCACATCATCGCAAATCGCCTCCACCTCCTGCATGATATGAGTCGAAAGAATCACCGTTCTATTTTCTGATATTTCTTTGATGAGAGCACGGATTTCTACGAGCTGATTGGGATCGAGCCCTGTAGTAGGTTCATCAAGAATTACCACACTTGGATCATGAATTAATGCTCGAGCCAATCCAACGCGCTGTCTGTACCCTTTTGATAATTGAGAAATTTTCTTGTGCTGCTCAGGGCTTAATCCAGTTTTTTCTAGCATCAAATTTACTCGATCGCTCAAAGCTTTGCCTGAAAGGCCATAAAGCCCTCCGGAAAATTCCAGGAATTCTTTCACATACATGTCATGGTACAAGGGATTATGCTCGGGCAAATAACCTATCATGTTGCTGATAGCTTTGGCGCTCTTAACCTGCTCCTGTCCCATCACTTTCACCGTACCCTCATCCGCTGAGATATAGCCACAGATGATTTTCATAGTGGTTGATTTTCCAGCCCCATTTGGACCCAAAAAACCTAATATCCTTCCAGGTTTTACGGAAAATGAAACCGAGCTCAATGCCTTTTGAGAGCCGTATAATTTCGTGAGTTGGGAGACTTCTAGTGACATGCTGAATTGACGGAAATAAAAGTAAGCAAAATTCCTGCCCTTCGATTATCCCGATGATGAAAGAAGCCTTAAGCCTTTTTCTTCCCTCTGGGTCTTAATGGTCGACATTCCACATCGGGCACAAAGTAATTTGGATGCGTTTCCAAAGTTTGGACCATAGTAAGTGCTACATCCTCTGGTCGCATCATATTTTCATTCGCCTCAATGGCTGGGATATCATCAAAGAAATTGGTTCGAACTGAACCTGGATAAATCGTAGAAACCTTGATCCCAAAATCCCTTAGCTCCATGTAGAGAGAATGAGAAATTCCACGAACTGCGTGCTTTGTGCCCACATATCCGGCAAATTGATTTACTCCATTCAACCCAGCGATAGAAGCTACATTCAAAATATGTCCTTCATCTGCCTCCTTCATGGCCGGAATAAATCGTTTGGTCACATAGAAAATGCCATGAACATTGGTATCAAACATGGCTCTCCAGTCTTCAGATGAGAAGCTTTCGGTAGGTCCATTAACTCCAAAACCAGCATTATTGATCAATATTCGAATATCCAAACCAAGCTTTGAGGTAGTGGCTAAATATGCCTGCTCAACCGAATCCTCCTTCGCGACATCGCAAGTGAAAAAGTGAAAATTTTCGTGTGTGAAATCTGGTGAAGTCCTTCCCCACCCTGCCACTACGACATTTTTTTCTACCAGAAGCTTCACCACTTCTAATCCTATTCCTTTACTGACTCCAGTTACGACCGCTATTTGATTTTTTAATTCCATGTTCTTTTTGGTTTCTAATTCAAATCCAAAAACTTGTAAATGGTTCATCACCTACCTGAAAATTGAATATTAAGTCCCGTGGCATCGCAAATCATTTTTAGTATTTTGAGACACAAAGAAGATTCTGAGTTATGAAAAAACTATTTATCCCCCTCATTTTTATTTCCTTTTTTACCTACGGTCAAAGCCCCTTGCGGGGAAGTATCGACGAGTCAGCGGCGGCGATTGAAGACAAGGTAATTGAATGGCGTAGAGACATTCATCAAAATCCTGAGTTAGGTAATCGCGAATTTCGAACTGCAAAAAAAGTCGCAGATCACTTGCGCTCGCTTGGTATCGAAGTAACTGAAGAAGTGGCGGTAACCGGTGTAATCGGAATGCTTAGAGGTGGGAAACCCGGGCCTACAGTTGGCCTTAGAGCTGATATGGACGCACTTCCTGTAACAGAAAGAGTCGATCTTCCATTTAAATCAACGGTTATCACAACATATAATGGTCAGGAAACTGGTGTCATGCATGCTTGTGGACACGATACACATGTTGCCATGCTCATGGGAGTAGCAGAGGTTTTGGCTGGTATGAGAGAGGAATTACATGGGAACATCAAGTTTATTTTTCAGCCTGCGGAAGAGGGCGTCTATGACGTAGATATTGCAGGTGCAGAACTCATGGTTAAGGAGGGAGTAATGGAAGATGTTGATGCTATTTTTGGGCTGCACATATGGTCCCAGGCTGAAGTGGGAACCATTGGATATCGTTCGGGTCCCTTCATGGCTGCTGTGGATAATCTCGAAATCACTCTCACTGGAACCCAGGCTCATGGGGCTTCTCCATGGTCTAGCGTCGACCCTGTGGTGACTTCCTCACAAATCGTAATGGGACTTCAGACTATCCTTTCTCGAAATGTAAATATTTCAGAAAACCCTGCTGTCGTTACCATTGGTGCAATACATGGAGGAATCAGACATAATATTATTCCTGAAAAAGTAGAGATGATTGGAACTGTGAGAACCTTTGGGATGCCTCAACAAGTCCTGGTACATAGAAGAATCAAAGAAATAGCTGAGAACATAGCCGAAAGTGCAGGTGCAGATGCCGATGTAAGAATAGGTACTTTGTACCCATCCACGGTAAACCATCCGGAACTCACTGCCACCATGCTCCCGACATTAAATGATGTGGCTGGTTCAGAAAATGTAATTATGATGCCTCCTATCACAGGCGCTGAAGATTTCAGCTTTTTCCAAATGGAAAAGCCCGGTTTTTTCATTATGCTAGGAGGAATGAAAAAAGGAGGAGATCCTCGAAAAACACCATCGCACCACACTCCTGATTTCTACATTGATGAGGATGCTTTTGTCTTAGGAGTTAGAGCTTTGAGCTATCTGGCGGTAGATTACATGGAGATGGCTAAGGAAGGAAAAGTGAAGGATATTACAGAATAATTCCTAATCCTTCTTTACTGATCAAACCACCACTCCGGAGTTATTCCTGTGCTATTATCCCATTCACTACAGCTTAGACAAGTCCTAGGATAGTCACTGAATGGGCGATTAGGATCATATTCACAAATCTCTTCGATAAAAAACGGGACATCAGCCTTCGTTGTGTAGATTCTCGTGATATCAACTTTTGCTACCTCGAAGTATCCTAAAACCGTTTCGCCATCATTATTGACGTTTCTTAAATTTCCCTGAATAGGTGCCGGAGGAGCGTCAAAAACGGATCCCGAGTTATTCACCAATTCACGAATCTTTCTCCTGTACTCGTACGACTCTCTGGTGGTGCTGACTTGTCTTACATTAAAATAGTGTCGACTTAAGAAGGACTGATCTACTTGCCTTTCAGCAAGGGTTTGAACAGAAGTTCCTCCAGGTCGATTTAAGAGATCTCCATTTAGCAGGGTTATTCTTTCAGGATCCGCAAAGCCGAAAACATAGCAATCTGGTGGAGGCTTGTTAAATGGGTTAGGGAAAAATGTCAAATTCCAATAAAAGACTTCTTCCACATCCCAGCGGAGGAAATAGTCACCTTGCTGCTCAGGAAGCGTGACTTCAGAATTTATGCTGATAAATGGAATTTCTGGCTGATTATTGAATTCACCCCTGTCGAAGGTATAGCTTATTTCATCCCGACCAATGGCTTCAGGCATCACTTCAGGAGTGGACTGATACACGCGTCCATTGGCCAGAATCTGAACATAATACTCTACCCCGGATTCGGGTCCAGGAAAATCATCCAAAGCATAGGTTCCCGGTTCTGTCTCCACATAATCCCAACTTTGTCCATTACTGCTTTGTACTGAAACCTGAGCTCCTCTCACAGGTCTAGGTAAATCATTTATGGTAAAATAACCATCAGTAAGAATCGGCTCTCTGTCTGCTGACGTGGTCTCGGAGAGGAAAACGTATTGTGTTTCATCCCAATTATTGAGCTGGCCAGCTACAACAAGTCGTTCATCTCCTAGATTCAGAGGAAATTCGATTTGATCTACGCAACCCCCAAAAAGAAGAAAAACTAAAAAGAATGATATCAGCCTGTATACCTTATTCATCTACACCTCCAAACTTAATGCTATACGTAATTGAAGGGAAGATAGATCCCAAAATTGCCAGTCTATATGGCCTCAATTGCCGAGAATCATCATCTTTTTGCCAAAAAACACTGTATGCGTTTCTTCTTCCCAGAAGGTTGTAAATACTGAAGTTCAGACTATCTCCCTTTTTGGAAAAGACCTTCTCGAATGTGTATGAAATATCCACCCTGAAATAATCTGGAATCCGATATTCATTCCTATCGCTATACTCAGGCACTACCAATCCTCCAAGTACATAGCTTGAATTAACAGCATTTACAGGCCGACCAGTCGCATAATTGACGCTCACGTTGAACAGCCCACGTGGGTACATCTTCTTACTCAAAATAAAATTTACCTCATGTGGCTTATCAAAGTTTGATGGGTACCACTCTCCCCCATTAATTTGCTCCTCCGGGTAGGGACTCAGTGTTCGGAAAAAAGATCTGGAATAAGTATAGGCTAACCACCCGGTAACAATTCCTAGGTTTTTCTTAATCAAGAATTCAGCACCATAGGATTCTCCTTCACCAAAAACCAACTCAGTTTCCATATGGGGATTCAAAAAGACCTGAGCAAAATCCCGATACTCTACCTGATTATCTGTTCTTCTATAAAATGCATCTACGGAATACTCCCAAGTGTTATCCTTTGAGTTTCTGAAATAGCCCAATGAAAAACTATCAGAACGCTGTGGAGGTATGTATGTGGTACTGAGTTGCCAAAGATCTATAGGAGTTGGACCAAAGGTATTTGAGACGGACTGAATATATTGATTCAGTCTTGAATAACTCATTTTAATTGAAGAGTATGGAGAGAGGTTTTGGCGGATGGAAAGCCTTGGCTCTATTCCAGAGTAGCTCGCTATAGTTCCACTTTCTATCCCAACCACACCAATTTGATTCTCTTCGGTGAGTGGAGCATTTTCTCTGTATTGATAAACTGAATCCGGACCAAACTGACTGTAGTTAGAAAATCTAACTCCAGCTACTATTCCTGTGCTTGCTCCTAGCTCGAATTCCAGATTCGCAAAGGCAGAATATTCGAGCCCTCGCTCTTTTTCCACTCTATCTTCTTCCACCGAGCTTTCACTTCCAAAAGGGCTAAGAGTTTCTGGTTTACCTTTATAATAGATAGCTTCACCACCTACATTTATTGCCAGTGATTCATTGGCCCAGGTCGCCGTCACTTTTCCCTGCTGATAAGTCATTCCATTATCGACCTGAGCAGCATCCAATCCTTCAGGATCGAAAAAGGCATTGTCAAAATCTCCATTCGCGTAAACGGCACTAAGAGAGATATTTTCGCTAAGTACTCCTCTGTATTTCAGAGAGCTTACCCTATTCGCCCAGTCATATCCAAACTCATCTGAAAATCTGAAGAAATCTCCTGTCAATAAGGTATTGGCCTCAAGAGTATGGCCAGTTGCTATCTTCCATGACAAGCCTCCATAAACATCATGGAAATTCAATTCACTATTCTGAATATCAAAATCTCTAGCCTGATTCAGGAGCCAATTCACATTTGAAATACGCCCACCAAGAATCACACTCAATTTTTCGCTAACAATCGGGCCTTCCACTAATAGTCTACCATTAGATGTTCCAACTCCAACCTGCCCGGACCAACTCTCAAAGTCTCCGTCCCTCATCCGGATGTCCAAAGCGGAACCAGCTCGACCACCTAAGGTGGAAGGAAGGTTGCCTTTATAAAGGGTGAAAGTCTCGGTCACGTCCGTATTAAAAGCAGATAAAAAGCCCAAGGCATGATTTGAACTAAGGACCAAAGCCTCGTCCATCAAAAGTAGGTTCTGATCAGTTTTAGCTCCTCTTACATTGATCCCAGATGTTCCTTCCCCAACTGAACTAACACCCGGTAGGAGCTGCAGCCCTTTAAATATATCGGCTTCTCCCAAAAAAGCAGGAATAGCTTTTAGCTCTCGTGTTGTGAGCTTTGTCACACCAGTGATTGGGTTTCTTACATTTCTATCAGGCTCATCCGACATCACAACTACACCATCCAACTCAAAACTCTTATCACTCATTTCAAGATTTACCACGGCGTTCTCATAAATGGTAACCTCAATAATCACGGGGATTTTTGAAATCTGGCGATAAGCTACTTTATGATAGCCGGGGCTAAGATTAATAATATAGGTGCCAAAACGATCGGAATTTACACCCTTGTAAGTACCATCAATGTACAAGCCCACTCCCTCGATAGGTTCTTTGGTACTTTTATCCACCAATTTTCCGGTAAGCACATAGGAATTTCCTTTGGATGTAGAAGCTTTCCCAAAAGAATAGGTTAAGGAATCTGTTTGGGCGAAAGCCCCAAAACACAACACAAAAAAGATCAACCCCGCTAACAGAATTCTACCCATGCTCTAAATTATATTTCAATTTCTTTTGATGCGCTTTTTTTTGCAAAAAATAGATCAATTAGTCTGCAAAAAGTCTCAAAAGTAGTCTTTATCCCAATCAATACTTATCTGTTCTGCTACCAGCTGCAGATCCTCCCAACTTCCCGGTAATTCTGACTTCAGATAGTCCATGGTGGGGCTTTGAGCTAAATCATCAAAACCATCCCAGCCTCTGGCAAGTGCTCTGGTCAGGAATGTTGTGGCCAAAGAAATTTGATCATGTTTTGAAAGAGAAAGAGATTGAGCCGCTTGCACGAAATCTTCGGTAGTCACATGACCGTATGCTGAGGTTGCCTTCAAATAATGATCAGAAGCTTGGAGATAGTTTTCTTTAGAGAATTCTTCCTTGGCCAGAGTGACGGAAGATTCATATTCTTTGGCGAGTTTTTCGGCTCGCTCCACGGCTTCTTTTTCAGTAGGAATCTGATATTCAAAATCCATAGAGTGGGCGTAATCCACTATGGACCGATCAATTCCCATTTCGGCACGTCTTATTTGCACATTAGATTCGTCAGCTATAGGATAGAAACTTCCCTCCGTTAGACCGTTATTGGTTGAGCTTTGTGTAGCAAAAAGTTGTTTCTCACCTCTTGAGACAGCTACGCGATCGTAGAGATATGCATAATTACTAGGATTTGCTTGACCTTTATCGACTGCTTCCTTCAACATTGGAAGACATCTGGCTTGAAATGCCGGGTTTCTGTCTGCATGTTGAACAATAAGCCAAGCACTATTGCTTGGACCTTCACCTACAAGGTCTTTTGTGGGCCAACCAAATTGTTCCACAATCTCCCTCATTCGCGATGTATTCTGTCTGTCGACAGCAATGATTTCCTTTGTAAAATCCTTGAATTTTTTGGTATCCTGCTTGCCTTGGCTGTACATTTTGGACCACTTAATCCTATTTTTTTGGTCCTCATCCCTCATGGCTTTGATCTCTTTAGCCAATTCGGGTTCCTGCACTTCTGCCTTCTGACTGTAGACGGGAACAGATGCTAATACTATGGCCATAGCCATTAGCAATAAGCGTTGTACTGATTTCATAGTGTTGGTTTAGCAATTGAAAAACTTCTCATCAATTTAAAAAATGCAACCAAAACTAAAAAACATCACATACTACTCCATCTCAAGAATAATTCATCGTACAACTCAATTCTGCTAATTATTGAAGAATAGTTTTCCAGTATTCCGATATCCATTATTATCTCCATACCAATCCTTGTAAACCGCTCCTTTGCTTTGGGCCCATTCTGTGAATTTATTATACCCCTCGTCGATTCTGGCTTTTTCAATCGGGTACCTGAAATTATGTATGATATGAATGGCCCATGGATGGTTATTTTCAGTCATATATGTCTTTCCTAGACTGAAATTGGTATCATCTTCTCCAGTTCCAAATAGTCCATTATCGGCTAAGGCCGTAGGTGATTTACCTGAGAGATGAACCTCTTTACCTCTATCATTACTAGAAAAAATAAACGGGTTAAATGGAGCGTCTCCGACTTCTGATTGACTGATAGGTTCAGTAAATTCTATTACGAGGTTGAATGTCTTATTTGGCACCAATGTCTCGCCCAAATCCGTATTGACAAATTTGGAGCCTGATGCTGGTTGAACATGATTATGGGTGTCATTAAAAACAATTAAAACTGCTTTATTCTGTCCGGCTTCTAGGCCCTTAGCATTAAGGGTGGTGTTATTTCCTGCCGTACTATGCCCAGAAACAGATTCGATTTTTGAGGGATTGACATTCAATTCAATTCCAAAACCACTTCTTTGCCCTGCTCCTACTGCTCTCAAAACCAATTCCATTTTTAATCTAACCACATTATTTGAGCTGTTTAGGACATTAGTGTATCTATAGCTGATAACCATATCGTTAAAGTCATAGTCACCCTTCATAGGCCATAAATCCTCAAAGGCGAAAGATCCCATACCTAATTGTGAAGGAGTATAAATATCCGTTGCAGCTTCCGGGTCAAATGGATAGTCGTCAAGTTCATCTATTACTCCATCGTTATCTGAATCGACCTGGCTTAGCTCAGTGGTATCACACTTCCAGGCAGTCAAGTCATTTATTTTCTGATCAAAGATTTTCACAATCGAATAAGCACCATCTTCCTTACTTATTTCAATCAGCCTGGAATTGACATCATTAGTGCCCACAAAAATCCGATCCTGTCTATCTATTGCCATGGAGGTGAGTTGAAAGGGGAAATTTTCAGCGCTTATACGAATGATCGAAGCAGTGCCATTACCATCATTGATAGAAGTAAACTTGTATAGTCCGGAAAAACAGGCAAGATACAGGTCACCATTAGAGTCGAATGCAAGGTCACCACCGCTTGTACTATTAATGAATCCGCTGATGTTGTATTCAGCGATAATCTCATTTGAGTCCACATTAACCTTGTACATTTTATTTCCATTTGACATATAAAAGAACCCATCCTTGAATTCTAATCTTGGATAGCTTCTACCAAATGGATTTCCATTATGCTTTACTGAAAAGGTGCCGTTCTCAATGTCATAGGCATATAAGGTTTCATTAACATTATAATACATTATGCCATTTTGCTGGTCTAAGGCATTGGCTATTGATCCACCTCCTTGAAGGTTAGGGAAATCAGTTTTTTGGAAATCAAGTGAGCTAACATCTATGGTAAAGAAATCTCCATTGTTGTTAACAGCATATAAATGGTCAATGCAACCACTGCTAATATTGGAAGAAAGGTATAGCGGAATCTCTAAGTTTGCTTGGTTACTTATTACTTTAACCGTGTAGGAGATATTCGTCGAGGCAGTCTGCTTTATTACCTGAATTTCATCAACTGCTGTAGGCAGTGTAATTTCCGTGACCAACCCATTTTCCTGTTGAACAAAAGTTCCAATCTGGTAGGAGTCCTCATCTAATTCATAACTGACACTGTATATTCCAGTTTGGTTATTATCTATGATGGTAAGGGAGACTTGCTGGCTTGTTTCAAAGTTGAAGTCTTTTGGAAAAACCACCTTCGAGAGAGCAACTTCGGCAGGTACAACCTGATCAGTGGCAAAGTCTGGTTTCTCGATACAGCCATAAGTTAAAATGGCTACTGATAATGATAAAATTAACCTTTTCATACCTCTAGAATTTTCTCAAAGTTGAAAAGGCCATCGCACCCATCCTGCTAATTTCGATTAATGACTCAATTCATCGATAAAGCCTGTAATCTTATCGACGACTGGAATGTAGCAAGGAATCTTTTGGGCATCATTTTCTGAAAATTGGTACTTCCCTTGACTTATTGTCGACAATTTTGGATTTGATAAAGCCTATAATGTCCTGATAAGATCCCTGATTATGGCTATCATCTTGGGACTCGCGATCTCCGCTGCAGCCAAAACCTCAGCTAAAGTGAGTTTTTTAATTTTTCCAATAACCCCCAGATCTGTAATGGCCGAAATCCCAAAAACTTTCATTCCCATTTGATTCGCCACCATGACTTCTGGAACTGTACTCATGCCTACGGCGTCGGCTCCTATGATCCGGAGATATTTATACTCGGCTTTGGTTTCCAGATTTGGTCCCTGCACTCCAACATATACTCCTTCGTGAATTTTGATGTCCAGTTTATTCGCAATGGCTTTGGCTTCAGCCAAATAATCCAATGAGAAAGGTTCACTCATGTCTGGAAATCTTGGCCCAAACACTTCGGGATTCTTCCCTCTTAATGCATTCTCAGGAAATAAATCGATTTGGTCACGAATCAACATTACATCTCCCACCCGGTGTTCAGGATCCAATCCCCCGCAAGCATTGGATACCAAAAGTTTTTTGATTCCCATCATTCCCATCACCCGAATGGGGAAGGTTACTTCCTTCATGGAATACCCTTCATAAAAATGAAAGCGGCCTTTCATTGCCAGAATAAGTTTTCCTGAAAGTCTTCCGATGATCAGTTTCCCATGATGACTCTCAACGGTAGAAATCGGAAAATGAGGTATATCATCATAATCAATCTCCTCAATCACTTCGATTTCATCACCCATTTTTCCTAAACCAGTACCGAGAATCAGCCCTATATCAACTTGCTGTGGGAAAACGTCCTTGATATAGTCTCGGGCTTCTAAAACTTGATTAAGGTATTCCATTGTAGAGGTTTGACAGGATGGTTTCCGAAAAATACCAAAGGAGTAGAACTTTTCACCCCTGAAGGGTGTATTCACTGCAGAAAAATAAGTCTATGATTAAAATTATCGTGGGGACCAATCGAAAGAACGCTGTCTCCAAAACTATAGCTGAGCTTTATCAATCCATCCTTCAGGAGAAAGGAGAAGAATCTGAGATTTTGGAATTATTGGATTTGCCGATTGACTTTATCGAATCAGCACTGTATGAGAATAATGGAAAAAATAAGGACTATAATGCCTTCATCGAAAGGCTAAACGTAGCTGACAAGTATGTATTTATTGTCCCTGAATACAATGGCTCTTTCCCAGGAATTCTCAAGACTTTCATAGATGGCATGAGTTACCCAAACCCTCTTAAAAACAAAAAGAGCGCCCTGGTGGGCGTCTCTTCTGGAGTTGGGGGAGGTGGCATTGCACTTAGCCACCTCTCCGATATTTTTAATTACCTGGGGATGCATGTCCTCGCTCTAAAGCCAAAACTGGCACAAATAGAGCGTAATATGTCAGATAGCTCGCTCACCAACAAGCTGTATTTAGAACTGCTGCATCAGCAGGCCGAAATGTTGATTGAGTTTTAACTCAGTCTACATTGTCGTGAAGGAACCTATTATTTCCTAGAATCTCATTGTCATCATTGAGATTATACTTGGATAGGTTATTCTCCGAGCTATGCTCTGGATCCTTCAGCACAACATTCTTTCTTTGATAAGCAGGGACTTCCATTTTTTCCTTTAGCTCCTCTGGAGTAGGGTTCAATGAACGGCTATCCTTAAGTTTCTGAAATCTTTCATGCGCTCTCTGGATGGCTTTTTGCTTCATCTTTTCATAGAAATCCGCTCCGAAAGCTGGCTCCACTTTTTCCTCTTCCTGAGGCTCTTCTTCCTTCTTTGCCTCCTCCTCTTCAGTCGGATAAAGCTCATGAACGATCTTCTCTGGCTTCTCTTCCTTTTCTACAAATTCGATAGGCTCCTCTTGTGTTTCTTCAACAGGCGCCTCAAAAGAAATCTCTTCCTGACGTGACTCGACAGGCTCTTGCTCGGCTACAGGTTCTGGAGCAGGCGCAGGAGCTGGTGCTGGTACTTCTGGCTTTGGCATAGAGAATACAAACGTACTGTCTTCAGAAATCTTCTCCTCCTGAACCTTTTCGGCCTTACCAGATTCAAGGTCAATAACTGTTTTGGTATCCACTTCAGTCTTTGGCTCAGCAACTTTGGCGGGAGCCGAACTAGAACCAGATAATCTATCCATTTCAAATCCAGTGGCAATAACTGTTACTCGGATACCTTTGGCTAATTCCTGATCGATACCCTGACCAAAAATAACCTCGGCATTATCACCAGCTTTCTCTTGAATATATTCAGTGATCTCACTCAATTCATCCATAGAGAGTTCTTCCTCTTCACCAGACATGATGGAAAGAAGAATCTTCTCGGCACCTTTGATGTCGACATTATTAAGCAATGGCGAAGAAATAGCAGCACCAGCAGCTCTGATCGCTCTTCCTTCTCCTTCTTCCGTAGATGAACCCATCACCGCAGCACCCGCATCTTTCATCACAGTCTTCACATCTTCAAAATCGACGTTTACATCCTGATGGATGGTAATGATTTCAGCAATAGACTTAGCAGCTGTCGTTAAGATATCATCAGCTTTGCCAAAGGCTGTTCTGATCGCAAGATTTCCATAAATCTCTCTTAGCTTGTCATTAAGGATAACCAAGACAGTATCACAGCTTTCTCGAAGAGACTCAATTCCTCGCTGAGCAACACCCATCTTTTTCTTACCCTCAAACATGAATGGCGCAGTCACGATACCTACGGTCAGGATATCTAGCTCCTTTGCGATACGAGCAATAACCGGCGCGGCACCTGTTCCGGTACCACCACCCATTCCAGCCGTAATGAAAACCATTTTGGTATTATCAGAAAGTAGCTCTCTGATTTCATTTTCTGACTCCAAAGCAGCATTCTTACCCTGCTCTGGGTTGGCTCCGGCACCTAGACCTTCAGTAAGGCTGGCACCTAGTTGTAATCTAAGTGGAACCGGGCTAGACTTAAGCGCCTGAGCATCCGTATTTACCACTACAAACTCCACATCCTTTATGCCTTGGGCAAACATGTGGTTTACGGCATTAGATCCGCCTCCTCCCACTCCGATTACCTTAATAATGGATTTTGGGTTTTTTGGTAGATCAAATCTGTAATCTTTCATTGAATCTGACATTTTTATAATTGGTGAACTATTTAATTCTAATCTTCAATAGGGTATTAAGTGGGGAAATAAGCAGCACAGCCACTTATCTCCACCCGTCATAAGCCCTAGTAGTTTTGGTCATCTCCGATATCATCGTTGATCAGCTTTTTCAGCTTTGCTCCGATGCTGGAGAAAATATCTCTTGAAATAATTTCCTTTCGTGTTTCTCTTTGACTTGGGCCAGCATTAGCAACTCGCTTCCGATAGCCTTCTTCCCGATCATCTAGTGCTTTAAAGCCAGCGAGTACAAGACCCACTGAAGTGGCGTACATTGGAGATTTCACATCCTCCACGACCGACTTACCTAAGTGCTCATTTGGATGCCCGATACGAGTATCAAGTCCGGTCATGTATTCGAACAGCTGTGAAATAAACTGCAGCTGCGAACCACCACCGGTAAGGACGATACCACCAGCCAACTTTTTATAATGGCCGCTTTGGATCATTTCATTCTGGACTATTTCGATAATCTCCTCCATCCTTGCTTGAATAATAGAAGCAAGATTTCGAATCGAAATCTCCTTTGGAGGTCTATTTCTTAATCCAGGAATGGATACTATTTCATTTGGATTCGCCTCTTCGGCTATGGCTTTGCCAAACCTTGTTTTTAGTAATTCAGCCTGCTTTTGCATGACCATGCATCCTTCCTTGATATCAGAAGTAATGATGTTACCACCCAAAGGAATCACAGCGGTATGACGAATAATATTCTCGTAGAAAATTGCAATATCAGTCGTACCACCACCTATATCAACCAGACAAACACCGGCTTCTTTTTCCTCATCGGACAAAACTGAAAGCGAGCTTGCAAGGGGTTCAAGGATAAGCTGCTCTGAAGTAAGGTTGGCCTTTCTGACACATTTGTTGATGTTGCTGATGGCGCCAGTTTGTGCGGTAATAATGTGAAAGTCTGCCTCAAGTCTGGCACCTGCCATTCCTACAGGGTCTTTGATTCCTCCTTCATAATCCACAGTATAATCCTGAGGCATTACATGTATAATGCTATTACCAGGAGGTACCACAATATTCTCCATGTCATCTGACAATCTTCTCACATCCTCCACCGTCACCTCCTCATCGTTTTGAGATCTCATGATGCTTCCATGAACTATCTTACTTTGAATGTGCTGACCTGCTATACCGACGATCACCTCCGCTATATCCACATCGGCCATATTGGATGCCTCCTCTACAGCTTTTTCAATGGCATGAACGGTCTTATCGATATTCGTAACCACTCCTCGCTTCACTCCATCGGAGATAGCTCTACCCATTCCGAGTACCTCGAGCTTGCCGAAAGTATTTTTACGACCAATGATTACGCAGATTTTGGTAGTCCCTATGTCGAGGCCTACAATTAGTTTGTCATTTTCCATTCCCTTGCTATTATTCACAAACGATTTGATTCTTAAATTTTACGCTTACTCGGTTGTATGCATTCCAGCCTTTACGAGGCAAAATCTCCTTGTAAAAGACTTCGATCTTTTCAAATTTTTCTTCCAAATCAAGGGCTGATCCTAACTCCACCACCTGTCTTCCCACCTGCTGATACAGCCTGATATCATTCTTTGATTCCACTTCTATTTCCGTAATCTGAGCACTCCAGAATTCATCCTCATCAATGAATTCAATCAGGTCAATGAGCTCCGGTATTTCCGTCATTACCTCTCCCTGATCCATCAACTTTTCAGCGAAGTCTCCATGGATCACAATCACCCGGCTGGTGTACGAATCCGAAGTTGGAATTACTTTTCCCTCCTCCGTGATATAGGCGTCTGCTGCTCGAGATCGAACTATTCTCGCAATCGGTCTATGTTGCTTTACATGGAGTTGTAGTACTCCTTTTTGGCCGATATAGGCCTGAGCACCATTCACAAATGGATGACCCATGAGCCGATCCTCAATATCATTCAAAGGAACCTGAGCCAAAGGCAAACCCGCGATTAGCTCAGGGAATCCTTGAGATATGATCTGTTCTATCTCCTTTTCTTCCACGAAATACAAGCCACTCTCACCCTGGATATAGACCTCTCGATCGAGGTAAAGCTTATCCATGGTTTGCTTCTCTACAAAGCCTATGAAGCCAAGCAAGACTAAAGTCAAACCAATGAAAACAGCGATATTTTTAACTTTTGGTAGTCTCATATTTCGCTAACTGTATGATTTGAAGACAAAAATTGGGCTACTTTCGGTACAAGCCGATCAATATCGCCTGCCCCAATGGTAATTACCACCTCTAGATTTCGATCTGACAGACTCTGAATTAGAGCATCTTTAGCGATCACTTCCTTGCTTTGAGCAGCAATCCCTTCTAGTAAAATCTTTGAGTTTATACCTGGGATAGGCTCCTCTCTGGCTGGGTAGATTTCTAAAAGAATCACCTCATCAGCGAGTGATAAACTTTCGCTGAAATCCTTGGCAAAATCTCTGGTTCTCGTGAAAAGATGCGGTTGGAAAATCGCCGTGATTTTCAAAGCAGGATACATGGCTCGCACAGAACTTAATAGAGATCGGATCTCTTCTGGATGATGCGCGTAATCATCGATATAAACGCAATTTGGCTCGCTCAAATGAATCTCAAATCTCCTCTTCACCCCGGAAAAAGACTGCATACCTCCTTTGATTTGAGCTTCGCTCAAACCTTGTGAAAGCCCAATCGAAATGGCTACAAGTGCATTTTCTACATTATGATATCCTGGGATTGGAAGGGTAATTCCATCAATCCTTTGATCCCTGTCTTGATAATCAAAGACAAAGGAATCCGGTCTTGCCTGAATATTCTCAGCGGTGATGGAAGAGGATCTCAATCCATATTCTTTTACCCTTAGCTTGTTTCCCGAAGGTTCATTTAGCTTTTGGTTGGCATTGGTCTGGATGAACAGATGACCCTTCTTCTGGATCAGGTTAATGAAATCGGTAAACCCGGCAATCATAGAATCTTCACTTCCATAGATATCGAGATGATCAGGATCCACACTCGTCACCACTCCCACGGAGGGATTCAATCGCAAAAACGAACGATCAAACTCATCTGCTTCCACTACAAAGACTGAAGCTTTTCCTTTCTTTTCTGAACTCAGATAATTGCTCTGATAATTTTGAGAAAGCCCACCAAGAAATGCCGTGACAGGCACATTCGCCTGATATAATAAGTGGGCAATCATACTGGAAGTAGTGGTCTTTCCATGAGTTCCAGCCACCGCGATGGTAAACTCTTCAGCGGTAATATCACCCAGGACTTCAGATCGCTTTTTCAAGATAAATCCATGATCTCTGAAATAATTCAGTTGCGGACTTTCGTCTGGCATGGCTGGTGTCCAAATCACCAGTGCCTTATCCTTATTTTCCTTGAATTCTTCTGGAATGGTATCCAAAGAGTCTTCAAAAGAAATATCCATACCCTCTTTCTCCAGCTCATCTGTAAGAGCGGAAGGAGTACGATCATAGCCAGAAACCTGAATTCCCTTGCTCACACACCAACGTGCGATGGAGCTCATTCCGATTCCTCCTATTCCTAAGAAATGGACGCTATGTATTCCTTTTAAACTCAACTTACCAATCGATAAATTTCATTACATATATCTTCTGCGGCATTTGGCTTCGCCATAGCCCGAATATTCTTTCCTAATTCAACCATCTTGGTCTCATCCTTCAGCAACTCATCCACTTTTTCCTTTAGCATACCCTCCGTCTCAGAGTCCTTCAAAAGAATGGCTGCACCATTCGAGACATAAGCCATAGCATTTTTGGTTTGATGATCTTCAGCCACATTCGGAGATGGGATAAAAATCACCGGCTTACCCACAAGCGAAAGCTCAGAAACAGAAAGTGCCCCAGCACGGGAAACCACCACATCTGCAGCTGCATAAGCCAGATCCATTTCCCGAATGAATTCTCTCAGATGGATGTGATCATAGCCTTTCCCTTCCACAGCCTCGAGCATGCTTTTGAAATAGAATCTTCCACTTTGCCAAAGCACTTGATATTCCTTATTCAGAGCTTCAATATCTTTCAGCAAAGCGCGATTCAGGGTTCTTGCGCCAAGTGACCCACCAAGAATTAGAATAGTCTTCCGATCACTGGCCAAACCAAAGTGCTCCAATGCCTTTTCTCTCTTTCCTTCTAGCTCCAGAATATCAGCTCGAACTGGGTTACCTGTGTAGGATATCTTTTCTCCAGGGAAAAATTTCTCCATCTCAGGATAGGCCACGCAAATTTTCATTGCCTTCTTACCAAGAATCTTATTGGTCAATCCTGCATAGGAATTCTGCTCTTGTAATAGGCTTGGAATTCCTTTTCTCTGAGCCATAAAAAGCACTGGGCCACTAGCATAACCGCCAACCCCAATTACCACATCAGGCTTAAAATCCTTTATGATGTCCTTAGCCTGCATCAAACTTTTCCAGAGCTTAACAGGAAAGCTGAGATTATCAGCTGTCAAACTTCTTTGAAGCCCAGCAACAGGTAATCCAATTATTTTATATCCAGCTTCAGGGATCTTCTGCATCTCCATTTTGCCCAAAGCACCCACGAACAGAATCTCACTTTCTGGATACATTTCTTTCCACTTATTGGCTATTGCCAAAGCTGGATAGATGTGGCCTCCAGTGCCTCCTCCGCTGATTAATAATCGATATGTGCTTTTCGTTTCTATAGTTACGCAGTTTTAAATCTTGGTTTATTTGCAAAAGGACTCGTGGCCTTTTGTGCCTCTTCCTGATGGTCTCCTCGGCTCACGCTCAGGATAATTCCAAGAGAAATCCCTGTGAAAACAAGGGATGTTCCACCCATACTAAGTAGAGGTAATGGCAATCCTGTGATGGGTCCCAGACCCACAGCAACGGACATATTGACTAATGCTTGTATGACTAGCGCGAAGCTCAGCCCAGCAGACAATAGACCTCCGAATGCTTTATTGGAATTCGCGACAATCCGCATCCCTCGATAGAGTAAGGCCAGATATAAAAAGAGAACCCCAACTCCTCCGGCTACTCCATATTCTTCGATAATGATCGCATAGATAAAATCGGAATATGGGTGTGGTAAAGAGTTTCTTTGCTCACTATTCCCTGGTCCTTTACCGGTAAATCCACCCGTTGAAATTGCGATATAGGATTGCTCCGCCTGGAAAGGAATTTCTTCCGGGTCTACAAAGCTTTCAATTCTTGACACAAAGGTTTGTCCCCTTTGTCCTAAGAAGGCCGCAGAGGTAAGACCAAGCACCCCAACCAATACCACCATGAGTAAATACTTCATGGGAACCCTTCCGATAAACATGATCAAAAGACATGTTGAAAGAAGGAGAATGGCGGTGGACATATTTGCCAAAGCAATCAGTCCGCAAATAACCCCGATGGCAATGATGATTGGAAGGAAGGTGGTCTTAAAGTCCTTGATATTGTTTTGCTTGCTGGCAAGCATGGCTGCCAAAGCAGAAATCAAAGCCAGCTTAGCCAAATCGGACGGTTGGAAAGCTTGATTGATGACTGGGATGGTCAACCATCGATTCGCTTCATTGATATTTGAGCCGAATAAATAGGTTACCAAAAGCAATGGAATCGACAGGTACATGGCTAGTCGCGCGTACAAAGCGTAATTTCTGTAAGGAATTTTGTGGGCAAACCACATCACCGCAAGAGAAACCAATACCAGAAAGGAGTGTCTAAAAAGATACACCTCCGTGTTTCCTCCGGCATATTTATATGCCAGTGACCCCGTGGCAGAATAAACTACCAGAATACTGAAAAGGGAAAGTAAAATCACGATTCCCCAGATGATTGGGTCCCCCTTAAAATGCTCGTCTATCCAAGATTTGAATTGTATCATGCCAGGGTCTTGGGTTTAAGTTGATTTACTGCCTCGACGAACTGATGTCCGCGGTCTTCATAATTCTTAAAGAGATCAAAGCTGGCACATGCTGGTGAAAGCAAGACCACATCTCCATCCGTCCCGATTTCCTGACCCCAATTCACTGCCTGGGTCATGGCCTGAGTTTCTCTGATATCAGCCACGATATCACCAAAAGCTGATTTCAGTTTTTGGTTATCCTTGCCAAGACAAATCAATCCTTTGACTTGCTTTTCAACTAAGCCAGTAATGCTGGAATAATCATTTCCTTTGTCCACTCCCCCAGCGATCCAAATCAATGGTTGATCATAAGACCTTAGTGCATAAGAAGTCGCATCCACATTGGTTCCCTTGCTATCATTTACAAAGGCAACACCATCCAGCACTCTAACCTTTTCCATTCTATGTTCGATCCCATGGAATGAAGAGATGCCTTCTTTTATTTCTTGAGGACTCAATCCTGCAAGCTGACAGGCTAAGCCCGTGAAGAGTGCATTCAATTGATTATGCTCCCCTGGAACAGGGATCTGATTTACCTCTAGTTGCCAAGCCTGAAGAGATAAATTGAATTCAAGAATATCGCCTCGTACAAATGCCTCCGTGTTCTCATTATTGGATACTTCTAGAATTCCAGAGGAAATAGAACTTGTTGCTCTGCCTTTGTCTGAATTCTCATCTCCTTTAAGGAATATGGCAAAGTCATCTTCAGTTTGATTCTTGAATAGTCCAAACTTCGCAGCAATGTATTTATCCAAATCGTACTCATATCGATCCAGATGATCAGCAGTGATATTGGTTAAAATCCCAATATGAGGTCTGAAGGATTTCATTCCTTCAATCTGAAAACTACTGCATTCGATTACCCACCAATCATGATCAGAATCTAATAGTTGCGAAGCCCAACTTTGGCCGATATTTCCAGCTACTCCCACATTCATTCCAGCACTTTCCATCACATGATAAATCATGGATGTAGTGGTGGTTTTTCCGTTCGTTCCGGTTATGGCGATTACCTTCCCTTTGGAAAAGCCATAGGCAAATTCCAGCTCATCAATAATCTCAATTCCTTTTTCAGACGCTTCCAGCAAAAGAGGAATCCTTGGAGATATCCCGGGACTTTTGATGATTATATCCGCATTCAAAATCAACGCTTTTGAATGTCCTTTTTCTTCAAAAGAGATCTCTTCAGATTGAAGTAATTCTTTTTTGGATTCAGATATTTCACCAAATTCAGAAACGAAAACGTCATAGCCATTCTGTTTGGCTAGCCTTGCAGCTCCCATTCCGCTTTCTCCGCATCCCAGAATGACTATTCGTTTCATTTATCTCAATTTCAAAGTGGCCAAAGTCATTACAGCAAGGAGGATCCCCACGATCCAGAATCTGGTCACAATCTTTGCTTCAGGTATGTTTTTCTTTTGATAGTGGTGATGGATTGGAGACATAAGAAATATTCTTCTCCCTTCACCATATTTTCTTTTCGTGTATTTGAAGTAGCCCACCTGAAGCATGACGCTCACGTTTTCTACCACAAAAATTCCACACATCAATGGAATCAGTAATTCCTTCCTAAGGGTTAATGCGAGCACAGCAATTACTCCACCGAGCATTAAGCTTCCAGTGTCACCCATAAAGACTTGTGCCGGGAAGGCATTGTACCAAAGGAATCCGATACAGGCACCTATGAATGCTGCAGAGAAAATTACCAACTCCCCCGAATTCGGGATGTACATCACATTCAGGTATTGTGAGAAAATCGCATTACCCGAGATGTAGGCGAAAATGGCAATAGTGAGCCCAATGATAGCAGAAGTACCCGCAGCCAGACCATCTATTCCATCAGTAATATTTGCGGCATTGGAGACAGCTGTAATAATGAAAATCACCACAAAAATGTAGAGAACCGGGGTCATGGCTTCACCCAAAAATCCTAACAGATTTTCATAGTTAAGCTCGTTGTTCTTTACAAATGGAATCGTAGTCTTCGCAATTTTAACATCCTGATAAGCAGGAGTTTCTACCACTCCCTGCTCAATAGAAACTGGGGTCTGAAAATCCCTAACCACCACATCTTCATGGAAATAAAGGGTAGCCCCAACGATGATTCCAATACCGATTTGACCCACAATTTTGAATCTTCCGGCCAAACCTTCTTTATTCTTTTTGAAGACCTTGATGTAATCATCCAGGAATCCAATCCCACCTAACCAAACAGTCGTAATCAGGAGAAGCTGAATGTAAATGTTTTGGAGGTTCGCAAATAACAGAGTAGGGATTAGGATTGCAGCAATGATCATCAAACCACCCATAGTTGGGGTTCCCTTCTTTTGGCTTTGGCCCTCAAGACCTAAATCTCTTACCGTCTCACCGATCTGTCGATTTCGAATCCAATCAATGATTCGATGACCAAAAGTGATGGTCACGATCAGGGAGAAAACCGCTGCCATGCCCGCACGGAAAGAGATATACTGAAACACCCCTGCTCCTGGCACATCCAATACTTGGTCGAGATAGTTGAAAATTGGATAGAGCATTAGTTTTGGTTGAGTTGGGTTAAAAATTCAGTCACCACTTCTGAATCATCAAAATGGTGTTTTACTCCATTGATCTCCTGGTAATCCTCATGACCTTTTCCAGCGATAAGGATGATATCTCCCTTCTGAGAAAGCATGCATGCTGTCTTGATGGCTTCTCTTCGATCTACAATGGATAAAGTTTTCCTTAAATCCGTAGGCCCTACTCCTGCCTGCATATCATCCAAAATCGCTTGTGGCTCCTCTGTCCTCGGATTATCCGATGTAAGAATAGCCTTATCACTTTCTGAAACAGCAATTTTTGCCATTACTGGCCTTTTGGTCTTATCCCTATCCCCGCCACAACCAACGACAGTCGTCAGCTGCTCACCTCCAGTTCGAACATCATTGATGGTTTTCAAGACATTCTCTAAAGCATCAGGGGTATGTGCATAGTCCACGATTGCTGTAATTCCAGCAATTGAAATTCTATCGAATCGACCCTTGGCTCCTTTTATTCCAGACAGTGACTGTAACACTTCATCCTCATCCTCTCCGAGCAAAAGAGCTGTTCCCAGCACCGCTAAAATGTTATAAGCATTGAATGCGCCAATCATTCTGAACCAGATCAACTTTCCTTTTACATCTAATTCAAGTCCCTCAAGCGTATTTGAAAGAATTTTTGCTTTAAAGTCTGCGGCGGTTTTAAGGGCGAAATGCTGAATGGTTGCCTTGGTATTTTGGACCATCACCTTCCCTCTTTTATCGTCTATGTTGACTAAGGCAAAAGCGTCCTTTGGAAGATCATCAAACAGCTTCTTTTTGGCCTTGATGTACTCCTCGAAGGTCTTATGATAATCCAGATGGTCGTGCGAAATATTAGTAAATACTGCTCCTGCTAAGTTCAAGCCAGCAATTCTTTCCTGAACAATGGCATGTGAGCTGGCCTCCATAAAACAATGGGTACAGCCCGCTTCAAGCATTTGGGCAAGCAATTCCTGAACACTCAAGGAATCAGGAGTGGTATGCGTACTTGGGATTACCTCTTCGTTAATTTTATTCTCCACAGTGGAAAGTAATCCACTCGTATATCCCATGTCCTGGAAAAGCTGATGCAAAAGGGTAACCGTGGTTGTTTTTCCGTTGGTACCGGTGACTGCTACCACCTTGATATGATTGGATGGATTTCCGTAGAAATTGGCAGCCATTATCCCCAAAGCTTTGGAGGAATCCTGAACCTGAACGTAAGTAACCCCTTCCTTTATTACCTCTGGAAAGGTCTCACAAACAATTATTTTGGCCCCAAGCTCAATAGCCTTTGGAATGTAATCATGTCCATCGACCTGAGTACCAGGAATAGCCACAAAGGCAGAACCTTCTTTCACCTTTCGGCTATCGAAGGCAATATCCACCAATGTACTCTCCATATCACCGATGGTAGACTGAAGCGAAACTCGATACAATATGTCCTTAAGAATCTTCATTTAGCCGAGTCGAAGATTTATGGTGGAATTTGGTTTTAGCTGACTTCCAGCAGGAATAGATTGGGATTTCACCCGGCCCTTACCTGTGTAATCCACTTTGAGACCTATATTTTCTAAAATGAAAAGAGCGTCCCTCAATGGCAGTCCAGAGACATCTGGAATAGTCTCCTGATCCATTGGATTATCCTTCCAATTCACTGTCTTTTCCTGAGCAAATGTCTTGACCCACTCATCAGATTCCTCCGTCTCGGATGGGACCCCAAGCTCAGCAAGGATTTGCCCAATCTCAGATCCCTTTCCAGCTCGGATCATGGGTAATGGATTGTCTTCGGAATCTTTTTCTGCAATCAGTGTCTGATTCGATGGATTCAATTCCATATCAAGCGCATAAACCCGATTGGCAATCTCCTTAAATACAGGAGCACAAACATCTCCACCATAAGCCATGAACCCTTTAGGACTATCGATCACCACGATCATGGAATATTTAGGTCGATCTGCGGGGAAGTATCCCGCAAAGCTTGTGTAGTATTTCTTCGTATATCTTCCGTCGATCAGCTTTTGAGCCGTTCCTGTTTTTCCGGCAATTCTGAACTCGTCATTTGAAATATTTCTGGCAGTGCCACGCTCGACCACACCTTCTAAAAGCTCCTTGAGAAGTCCAATCGTCTTTTCAGAAGCAATCTCTTCACGAATCACTTCAGGATCATATCTCTCCTCGATTTGGTTTCCTTTGGTTATGGCCTTAATCAGATAAGGCTTCATCATCTTACCATCATTTGCCACAGCATTATACAGTGCCAAAGTGTGTAATGGATTGAGCTTGGATTCATAGCCAATTGAAATCCATGGCAACGAAGTACCATACCAGGTCTTAGTTCCGGGAGTCTTGAAAAATGGCTTTCCTTCACCCACTAACTGAAAACCAAATGGCTCCTTCAATCCTGTTTGATCCAAATAGGCCAGGAATTTAGAAGGGCTCGCGCCAAAGTGTTCCTCGACCAATTTCGAAATAGCCACATTCGAGGATTTCTCAAAGGCCTCTCGAACGGTCAGTGTACCATAACCTCCATTTTTAGCATCACGCATGATGCGATCGTAAAATCTATAGGCCCCATTGCCGGTTTCGATTTTGTCTTCAAGACTGACTTTGTTCTCTTCAAGAAGCGTCAGCATGGAAAATAACTTGAACGTGGAACCAGGCTCTGTATTCCCCTGATCACCTATTGCATAGTTATAATTCTCACCGTAGCCTTTCCCACTCTTATTCTTCTGAAGGTTGGCGATGGCCTTGATCTCCCCTGTCTTAACCTCCATGACGATCACGGAACCAAATTGAGCTTCCCTATCAAGAAGCTGACGTAGCAAGGCCGTCTCTGCAATATCCTGAATATTGACGTCCAGAGTAGTAATGACATCACTTCCGTCTTCCGGTTTGACATCTTCTGCGTCAAAAACAGGCTTCCAGCTACCACCCGCTAATCTTTGGAAAAGAGCTTTTCCGGTTTGACCCTTTAGGTAATCATTAAAGCTGTATTCGATTCCAGCGCCATATTCATCCTCATTGATAAAGCCAACCGTACGACTAGCCAATGACTGGAATGGCTGATATCTTTTTTCAACTTTTTCGAAAAGGACTCCTCCACCTAGTCTACCTCTATTGAAAACAGGCCACTCAGACATCCTCTGCATATCCTGATAGCCGATTTGTCTACGATTAAGCACGATGTAGCGCTTCTTATCGTGACGTGCATCCATTATTTTCCTTTTATAGGAAGCAGCTGACCTGTCTCGGTAATATGCGGACAGATTATTAGCAAGCTCGTCAATCCCTTCTTTTATCGTAGCATCCTTAGCCATGGTGGGATCCATTGCGACCCTATAAAATGGAAGACTAGTAGCCAAAAGGCTCCCATCTCCGGCATATATGTTCCCTCGAGTGGCCGGAACCTCTCGGTATTGGAAATTGATCGTTTTTGCTTTAGCTCTCCACTTATCCCCTTCATCAAGCTGTAGCCTGATAATCTGATAGGGAATGGCAGCCGCAGCCAGGGCGATTAAAATAAACGCCAAACGCACACGGAGTACTATGGATTGCTTAATGTTCACTCTTCGAGTTCTATTTTAATCGGTGGCTTATCCAATTCTTCTATTCCTTGAGAAGCAACTTTCTTGGCTACTTCGGACTGCATGCTGCTAAGCATGTATTCTGCCTCAAGAGTCGTGACATCCGCTCTAAGGTCTTCTACTTCCTGCTGAGCTTTCTCGATCTTTCGGACCATATTTTCAGCTCGGTGATTACTGTAGATGTAAATCAATGCCAGCAAGGCAATGAAAGTAACCGGTGGCACCAGCTGTACAGGTACCCCTTCACCTATCACCGGAGTGATATTCAATTTTTCCTCGATCCAGGAGAAAATGGTTTTTCCTGAACCCTTCTTCTGGGTATTTCCCTTCTTCAGCTTTTTCTTAAATCGGTTCTGACTCATAGCTCTGATCGTTTAGCAATTCTCAACTTTGCGCTGCGCGCTCTGGAATTTTCACCGATCTCTTTCGCTTCCGCAGTGATCGCCTTTCTGCTGACAGGCTCAAAAGGCCGAATCAGATTTCCATAGAAATCTTTCTCCACCTCGCCATGAAACTTGCCTTTCGTCATCATGCTTTTCACCAACCTATCCTCAAGGCTATGATAGCTCATGACTACAAGTCGGCCCTCCGGCTTCAAGACCTCTATGGTATCGGTAAGGAAATCTTCGAGTGCTCCGATTTCATCATTCACTTCGATTCTGAGTGCCTGGAAAACCTGAGCGTAATATTTAAATTCCTTTCCCCGAGGAGCATACTTTCGTAGAAATGTGGTAAAACCCTCTGTGGTCTCGAAAGGCATCACGGTTCGCTCAGTCACGATTCCTCTTGCCAAAGTCTTGGCATTCTTCACTTCTCCATAAACTCCCAAAATCTTGTGAAGCTGAGCTTCATCGTAAGTGTTGAGAATTTCTTTAGCAGTGATTTGACCAGACTGATTCATCCGCATGTCGAGGTCGCCAGCGAATCTTGTAGAGAAACCTCTACTCGCTTCATCTATCTGATGTGAAGAAATGCCCAAATCAGCCAAAATTCCATCCACTTGTCGAACGCCGTGAAGACGTAAGTATTTTTTCAAATCCCGAAAATTGGCCTGAATGAAAGTAAATCGCTCATCTTCAGGTACATTCTCTAAAGCATCCTGATCCTGATCAAATGCCAAAAGCCTTCCCTGATCCAGCTCCTCTAGGATAGCACGGGAATGTCCACCACCACCGAAGGTCACATCGACATAGGTTCCGTTAGGGTCTATAGCCAATCCTTCAGTGCATTGGGAAAGCATGACTGGTATGTGGTACGTGGAAGCTGTCATAAACTTAGGAGAGATATTTTTCCATCAGATTTGACAAGTCCGCCGGATCAGCAATAATATTTTGCTGATACTTCTCTGGATGCCAGAGTTCGATCCGCGTACCCATTCCCACGACTACTACTTCTTTTTCTAATCCAGCATAGGCTTGGTAAACTTTTGGAATAAGCAGGCGGCCTGCACTATCCAATTCCACCTCCACACTACTGATAAAAAATGAACGCTGAAGCATTCGTTGTTCCGGATTATTGATTGAAAGCGACTTGATCTGACCTTCGAGTTTTTTATACTCGTTCATTGTGTAAAGCGCCAAACACTTGTCTTCAGCCATGCGAAGCATCAGCGAGGTGCCATTCGCTTCAGGAATGGCAGCCTTAATTTTGGCTGGCAAAACCAACCGCCCTTTCGGATCTAGCTTGCTATCGTACTGGCTGTTGAACATTCAATCGAAAAATCTCTGGGATGCAGTAAAAACAAAAGTAACAAAATGACTTACACATTCTACCACTTTACCCCACTTTTTCCCACTTTCTTTTAAAAGTAGCCAAAACTTGCTCCTAAGCCAATAATTAGGAGAAAAAAATCAAGTTTTTTCTAAAGCTATTCTCTTGATACAAAAGAACTTAGCCAAATCTCAAAATCCTTGAATGGAGCCGAATAAAGCACTTTTCGTGCCATAAATTGGAAATAGGGCATTAGAAATCTTCCCAAGAGAGCCCAAAAGTGGGACAATTTCCCATAAAAAAATCATTACGAAAGGCTTAGTCCCAAAAGGATGAGAATTCCTCGTTAAATCAGAGATTTGAAGCGGACGGATAGCACTCGATAGGCTAAAATCAAACTGATTATGGTCAATATGGCGGCTAAGAAAAAAGAGGCTCCAGGTAAATAAACAGGAGCTTCGTCTGTTGAAAAATAAGCGAAAATACTGTTCATCATAACTGGACCTACGATGGAAGTTGCACTCACCAAACTGGTCAAAGCACCCTGCAATTCTCCTTGCTCATTTGAAGGCACCTGTGAGGAAATAATACCCTGAAGTGCTGGCCCTGAAATTCCTCCCAAGCAATAAGGAATTAGGAATACTAACATCATCCATCCCACATTCGCCATACCGAAGCAAAAGAGTCCCACGGCATAAAGTGCTAATCCGAGATAGACCGATTTTGCTTGACCTATTCTGGGAATTACCACTCTAATTAGACCCCCTTGAACAGCTGCCACCAGAAGGCCAACTACACCAAGGGAATATCCTACCATGGCCTCGTCCCAGTCGAACTTAAACATGGTATAATACGACCAATTGCTTTGCACCGCGTGACCAGCCAAATAGATCAAAACAAGAGAGACAACCAATCCAGATACGATGGGGTACTTTCTCAGATTCATAAGAGAACCAATCGGGTTCGCTCGTCTCCAATCAAACTTTCTACGCTTATCTTTTTCCAGAGATTCTGGAAGAACAAAGAAGCCATAAAGCACATTCAAAAGAGATAAGGCTGCAGCCACATAAAAAGGCGCTCTTGGCCCGAACTCAGAACCTGCCACCCCTCCAATGACAGGTCCGATGATAAAGCCTAAGCCAAAGGCCGCACCTATCAATCCAAAGTTTTGAGATCTCTTCTCAGGAGTGCTGATATCAGCGATATAGGCAGTGGCAGTAGTAAAACTAGCCCCAAAAACTCCTGCAATAACTCTTCCGACAAACAACCAAAAGAGCGTGGGTGCCAAAGCATGAAAAACATAATCAATCCCCAGACCGAAGAGGGAAAGCAATAGGACTGGTCTCCGCCCAAATCGGTCTGACAAACCTCCCATCACAGGAGAGAATAAAAACTGAGTAGCGGCAAATGCAAAAATCAACCAGCCACCATAGCGAGAAGCTTCACTGATTCCCTCTCCAGTGAGTTCCTCGATAAGAGTTGGGACCACTGGGATTATCACACCAAGACCGATCACATCCACCAAAATGGTGATGAATATAAAGACAAGAGCTCTTTTGGAATTGGTCTGCATGATCAAATAAAAAGTCCAAACTTAATGGATTGTTTGGACTCTTTCCCCTCACGAAGAGGCATTCTTTTAAACAAAAAAGCCTGTCCATTCGGACAGGCATTTCTTTATCAAACACACAAATCAATTATTTTCATTGGCATTCTTCTGAGCTTCTATTTCAGCTTTTCTAGCCTCAATGACCGCTTTTCTTTGCTGGAGTTCCAATTCTCTAGCCATCATCTCTAGCTCTTTGGCTGTTTCTATGTTTTCCCGATTGGCCTTCATTTCCAGTTCCATAGCTTTAAGTGCTGCTTCATACTGAGCTTCTAAATTTTCCTTGTTTACCTCAGAAGTTTCTTTTTCCAGCTGTTTTACCAGCTCCTGGATTTTCACCTCATTCTCCTTTTGCCATTTCTCTACTTTCTTCTGGAATTCTTCGATTTTCGGCTGGTTTTCTTTTTCCCACTGCTGCATTTTCATTTCGAATTCCCTCATTTTAGGCTCATTTTCCTTTTGCCAAGCCTTAATTTTTTCCTCATACTCCTTCATCTTTGGCTCCCAGGTTTTCTGCCACTCCTTCATTCTCTCTTCGTACTCCTTGAATTTTGGACCCATTTCCTCTTCCCAAACCTTAGCTTTTTCCTCCATCTTCTTGGCGAATTCCTCAGCCTTTCTTTCCCAGTCTTTCTGCCATGCTTCTCTTTCTTCCTTTGACATTTCTGTCGTATCAACTTCCCAGAATACGTAATCCTCTCCTCCTTCAAATTCGAACATCATAGGTGCGTCGAATTCAAAATCGAAATCCATATCAGGCAAGGGAGCAAATTCCTCAAAATCGAAATCCACAGATGGCATCATGCTGATATTAGGCATATCTGCTAATTCCAATACAGGGAAGTTTGACATATCGAAGACCATGCTGTCGATATACAAATTTTCTAATCCACCTAACTCCAGCGTATCGCCATCGAGAATAAGCATGTCCTTATCGTACTGAAGCATTACCTTATCGGTACCTTTCAATTCAAGGACTACACCTTCACTATCCTCCCAGACGAAGACATTTTCTCCTTCTTCCTTGTCATCATCAATGTAAATCCGGGTCACATTCTTATCCGAAGTTTCCTCATCAGTATGAATAATGACCTCTTTCAGCACTTTCTTCTCTGTAGTATCTGGTAGTGATGCCAATTGGAAAGGAATTTCCACTTCAGGCATTTGTACAGAAGCCAAAGGCATTACTTCTTCAGGCTTTTCCGGCAGAGGCTGGGCGGTCGTAGCAACCATTCCCAAGGTGATAAATAGCGTTAAAATCATGGGTATAGAAATAATAGGGTTTTGTGGATAGGTCTGAGCGGGCTGGCCCAGAATCCTTTTTATTCTTTGTAGTGTAGGGTTTCTTTTTTTGGCAGCGGCCAAAGCTAATTCGCTTTGCGCACCGCGCGAATAATTCAAAACTTCGGCAAGGCTGTACGCTAAAGTATCCGGAGAAATTCCGGCCTCCACCGCTAAATCATCTGCCGCATTTTCTCTGAGTTCTTTTATCGTCTGGCTCATCCACCAGAAAGAAGGATGGTAAAAGAAAATGACCTCCAGAGAGCTTTGGATCACATTTGCGAGGTAATCGTACCTTTTAATATGAGCTAGCTCATGAGCGATAATCGCTTCCAGTTGGCTGGGTGAAAGGTGGAAAATCAATCCGGCAGGGATCAGAACCACAGGCTTGAAAGTTCCAAAAGTCAGAGGCGAAGAAGAGTGTTCACCCGTCCTCAATTCTACATTGTTACCAAGATCCATCTTCCCAATCAAGCGGTAGAAAGTCTTTTCAAGTTCGAAATCCTTTACGGGTTGGCTCGCAACTTTAAGGTTACGCACCGCTGCCAGATTCCCAAATAGCCTAAACAGGAATAGCAGAGCCCCAAGAAACCAAACATTAACTAAGAAGGGGATTTGAGGATCCAGTACTTTCACTAAGGAATCCCAGGTACTAATTCTGGAGTCTACGATGGTCTGTGAATTGATCGCCTGATTCATTGCCAATGCGATCTCTCCGCTAGCTGGAATCACTGAATACTCGGAAGAATCAAAAACATAGACAAAGGTTCCTACGGTGGTGATCAAACAGAGCAACATGGCTGCATAGGACATTCGGTACTTGAAATCCGGGCTTTTGCTTCGGAAAATCTTAAGTCCGATCCAAAGAATGGCGGATATCAGAATCATCTGCCACACTGAATGAATCAGCGTCCAACCAAATGCAGAAAGCATTGATTCTGATATCCAGTCGTTTAATAGGTTCATGATTTGTTGTGTTCTAGTTGGTCTAAAAATGCTCTAATTTCTTCAAGCTCCTCCTTGGAGGGCTTTTCCTGGCCTAAGGCCTGCATCACTAAGTTTTGGGCTGAACCGCCAAAGGCAGTATTCATCAGGTTCTTCAATAACGAGGATTGGGTTTCCTTCTTATTAGTGGCCGGTCTATAAATATGGGAGCGACTACTTTCGTCCCGAGCGACCAAACCTTTGGAATGCATAATCTGCATGATTTTAAGGGTAGTGGTGTAGCCTGTCTCTTTGTTTTGGGCTAACCTTTCATGGACCTGTCTCACGCTGGCTTCTTTCATTTCCCAAAGGATAGAAAGAATCTCTAATTCTGATTCTGTTGGCTTAGTCATGGTAGTTCTTACGATAGCTTTCGTACAAAGTTATACGAAGAGCCTCGTAAATCAATATTATCTACGAAAATAATCGTATTAAAAAGTGTTAATCAGAGAAAATCGATGTTCAGCGTAGTTTTTGAAGGGTTTTCTCTCCCTTACTTTCTAAACTTTTTCTGAACATTTCTCCTAGGCTCGGCCAAATTCCAGCCAGTTTTGCAAGTAGCCCACGCGATTCAGGGATGCAAACCAAGTCCTTTGGCCTCTCCATTAGCTTCAACAAAACCTTTGTAATGTCGCCTGGGGTGAGCACTTTTTCTGGTCCACTAAAAGTCAGCTTTGCCTCCTCTGGGTAATCCAGCTGCAAGTCTAGCATAGGGGTTTTTACCAAATCAGGACAAACCACCGAAATACTTACTCCAAACTGCTTGTACTCCGCTGCCGCTGCTAGACTAAATCCGCGAATCGCAAACTTGGACGCAGAATAGAGACTCAGACCAGAGACGGGTGCTAGTCCAGCCAGGGAGGAAATGTTGATGATATGACCGATGCCTTGATCCTTCATGATATTTGCGACATATCGCAAACCCAGAATACTGCCCTTGGTATTTACATCCAGATGAAAGTCTATATCCTCCAATGAAAAGTCCCGAACAAAACCTGGCCGGATAACCCCAGCACAGTTAAATAGATAGGAGATGGACTTGTGCTCGACTTTCCTATTTATAGTCTCCTCCCAAAATTCAACCATAGAAACATCTCCTGCAGCAAAGTGAATAGAATCAGATTCGGTAAAGTGTTCTTGAAGGGCTTTCGCATTTAAATCTATCAAAAGTAATTCCCGTCCTTGGCTTTCCAGAGTCTTAGCCAAATCAAGCCCGATGCCACTTGCTGCGCCGGTAATTAGTACTAATCCATCTTTTAGATTATGATTCATTTGCACATGATTTCTTGCATTAATCTGGAATTAAAAGAAAAAAACCGACTCCTCTCCTATCATTTCTTTGAGCGGAGCGAACCAAGCACAAGCCATATTAGTTGTCTAGACATTAAATTTTGAAAATACTTAATCAACCAACACCAATGAGTAAAAATCAAGCACTTTTAAAACCGATAAAAGTTGGGGATTTAGAGCTACCTAATCGAGTATTTATGGCTCCAATGACCAGAAGTCGTGCCGCTAACGAAGGGAATGTTCCTTTTGACATTCACGAAACCTATTATCGTCAAAGAGCATCCTCCGGACTTATCATTTCTGAAGGATCTCAGGTTTCTGAAAGAGCTGTGGGCTATATCAATACGCCAGGAATTTATTCTTCAGAGCAAGTGGAAGGATGGAAAAAAGTTACCAAGGCAGTTCATGACGAGAATGGACATATTTTCATTCAAATCTGGCACGTGGGTCGAGTTTCACATCCTGACTTCCATGATGGAGAGCTTCCTTTAGCACCGTCAGCTGTGAACCCAAATTCCAAATCCTTCACCCCTCAGGGTTTTAAGGAAACCGTGGCACCAAAAGCAATGACTTTGGATGAAATCCAGCAAACCATTCAGGATTTTAAAAATGCTGCCAGGAATGCAATGGAAGCAGGCTTTGATGGAATAGAAATTCACTCTTCTAATGGTTACTTATTTCATCAGTTCTTTAATCAGTCAAGCAATCAGCGTACGGATGAGTATGGTGGAAGTATTGAAAACCGAGCTAGATTCCTATTTGATGTTCTGGATGCGATAAAAGAAGTCATGCCGGAGAACCGTATTGGGCTAAGGTTAAATCCTTCTCTTCACGGAATATTTGGAATGGAGGCGGATGAAGAAACCATGCCAACTTTTGATCACATCGTCAATAAATTAAATGACTACGATTTGGCTTATTTACACCTGTCTGAACCATTCACCGATGTGAGCGGAATTCCATTCCTAGAAACTCAGATCGCGAAAAGATATCGTCCCATGTACAAGGGCGTTTTAGTCATCAATTCAAACTTTGATCAGGAGTCTGGAAACAAAGTGATCGAGGACGGGTTTGCAGATGCAGTGGCTTTTGGAAAACCATTTATTTCCAATCCAGATTTGCCTATCCGATTTGAAAAGGGAGCTGAATTAGCAGACTATGATCAAGACACCTTTTACACCCCTGGAGAAAAAGGATATATAGATTATCCCAGCTTAGAGGAATCCTAAAGTTGTTATCACCAGAAAGGCCGGTTTTTCCGGCCTTTTGTTTTACTTTTAAGTATGTGTTTAGTCGCATTCGCCTGGAAAGTCCATCCTGAATATCCATTGGTTATCAGTGCCAATAGAGATGAATTCTTTGAGCGGCCTAGCGAAAAATTACATCTCTGGCCCTCTGGTTTTTATGGTGGAAAAGATCTTCGAAGCGGAGGAACCTGGATGGGAATCCATCCCAATGGTAGATGGGCCTTACTTACGAATTATCGTGATTTCAAAAATCCTCGTACTGCACAAATTTCAAGAGGTCTTTTGGTGCAGGCTTTTCTCGAAAGTAAAATAGGCCCAAAATCATATCTGGAAGGCCTGACCCCTTCTTTGGATGCATATGATGGATTCAACCTAGTAGTTTCTGATGGGGAGAAGATTTTTTATCTAAGCAACTATGGCAAGGGTGTAGAAGAAGTAAAGCCTGGAATTCATGGGCTTAGTAATGGATTGATCAATGATCCCTGGCCAAAGGTGGAGCTTGCCAAAAAGCAGCTTTCGGAGGTTTTAGAAGAGTCGTTTGATGAAAATCGTTTGCTGAATACTTTAAAATCAAGAGAAAGATATCCCATAGAAAAACTACCGGATACCGGAGTGCCCCCTCAGATGGAAATTGGGCTCTCCTCCCAGCTGATTCGGATTGGGAATAATTATGGGACCGTTTCGTCCATGGTAGTGATTCAGGAAGCTTCAGGCCTGACCCGGCTAAAGCAGCGTGTCTTCGAGCGAGATTATCATCGTTTTGCTGACACAAAAGAACAATTTATAAAAGCAGATTAACGAATGAGTAAGATATATGACCTCCTGATCGTAGGTGGTGGACCCATAGGGTTAGCATGTGGTGTAGAAGCGAAAAAAGCGGGGCTGGATTATGTGATTATGGAAAAGGGAGCACTCACTAACTCCATTTACAATTACCCGGTGAATATGCGATTTTTCTCTACTTCTGAGAGATTGGAAATGGCTGGAATTCCATTCATGTCAGTAGAAAACAAACCTACTAGAACTGAGGCTTTGGAGTATTATCGGAGGATTTTTACACACTACGATTTGAATGTTCGGCTTTATGAAGCAGTGGAGACTTTAGATCATGCTGATGATCTTTTTGAAATCAAAACCTCAAAGCAGACTTACAAAACCCGAAAAATAGTCCTTGCTACAGGGTTTTATGATTTGCCTAATCTTATGAATGTTCCAGGGGAAGATCTCCCCAAAGTGATGCATTACTATAAAGAGCCATGGCCTTTCATCGGGCAGAAGGTGCTTGTAGTAGGCGGTGCTAATTCAGCCGTAGATGCAGCCTTAGAATGCTGGCGAAAAGGGGCTGAAGTCAGCATGGTTCTTTTGGGCGATGAAGTGGACCAAAATGTAAAATACTGGGTTCGGCCTGATATCATGAATCGTATCAAAGAAGGCTCCATCCCTGCATTCACGAACTCCAAGGTGAAAGAAATCACCCCTGATTCCGTAATCATTGATTCTCCAGATGGAGATATCGAAATCGAAAATGATTTTGTTCTAGCGATGACCGGCTATCGACCAAATTTAGCTCTCCTGGATCAGCTAGGCGTGGAACTAAGTCTGGATGAAAAAAAGCGGCCTTGCTATGATCAGGCCAACCAGGAATCTAATGTGCCAGGAGTTTATCTGGCAGGTGTGGTTTGCGGAGGCTTAAACACGAGGGAATTCTTTATAGAGAACTCCATTGTTCATGCTGAGTCCATTGTGAAGGATATTGCGCATAAGTTGGGGAGCTAGGAGGCAAGGAGGTTTAGAAGTTTGGTGGTTGGAAGTCGATTGAGATGTATTTAAAACAGATTGTATTTGGCTAACTTGCGCTCGTTATGAAGAGGAAGACTCCATTTACCGTTGTTTATGAGGATAATCACCTGCTCGTGGTGAATAAGGCGGCAGGTGTCCTGGTCCAGGGAGATAAGACCGGTGACAAAACACTTACGGATTACTGCAAAGATTACATCGCTAAAAAATACAACAAACCTGGAGCGGTTTTCCTGCATCCCATTCATAGGCTTGATCGACCGGTAAGTGGATTGGTGGCGTTCGCACGAACCTCAAAAGGTCTGGAACGGATGATGGAGCTTTTTAGAAAGCGAGATATTCATAAAGTTTATTGGGCTATCGTAAAGAGAAAGCCAAGACAAAAATCTGGAAAGCTGACTCATTGGCTGGTGAAGGATGAAAAGCGCAATGTCGTTACTGCCCATGACCGTGAAGTTCCGGGATCACAGAAAGCAGAATTGAATTACAAGGCTCTGGGCTATATGAATGATCATTGGTTGATCGAAGTTCGCCCGATCTCTGGAAGACCTCACCAGATTCGTGTCCAGCTAGCTAGCATGGGTTGCCCGATTCGTGGGGATGTGAAGTACGGCTTCGCAAAAGCTAATCCAGATGCCAGCATTAATTTGCATGCCTTCAATCTGGTCTTTATCCATCCGGTCAAAAAAGAAAAGCTGTTTTTACGAGCAGCTGTTCCTGAAGAAGAGTTTTGGGAGCAATACCTTGACTTTGAAACCATCAAGGCAAAGGATCAGCACTTGGACAATACCTATTCTGGATAAAGGTAGAAAGCTCAAAGATGAATGCTGAAATGCTTTCATTTAGCTAGGCTGGTTTAATATATTGGCAGAAATGAAAAAGATCCTTTTAGCTCTATTTTTCGTCGGAATTATCGGTTCCTGCGGCACAAAGTCAAATCCAAAGACCATCTATATCGTCAGGCATGCTGAAAAGCAATTGACTCAGGATGCGGATCCGAACCTTGCACAGGTGGGAATGTTTCGCTCGATCAAACTCTCCCAAATTCTGGCGGATAAAGAAATCAAACACATTTATTCGAGCAACTACCAAAGAACCAGGCAAACGGCAAAGCCCACTTCGGATGATTTACGAATTCCCGTACAAATTTACGATCCCGGGAAGCAAAAAGAATTTGCAGAAGTTTTGAAAGGATTAGATGGAAATGTGCTGGTAGTCGGGCACAGCAATACCGCACCCAGGCTAGTCAATATTTTACTCGGAGAAGAGGGCAAGTATCCGGACTTGGAGGATGTGGAATATGACAATATTTATATAGTGAGTCTGGAACCTGAAACAGCCAGTGTTGAGATTAAGACATTTAAGGATTTTTGATTACCAAGTGAGCCCATAGGATTTGAGATAGTCGACTAGCTCTTCCCGATATTCTATCATTTTATTTGAATTTTCTAAAATTTCCGGATAGCCATCGTACTTTGACTGAATCTGCTCTATGGTTAAATCCTGCCATTCTCTGTTCTTAAATTGAATTCCTGAAAAACTTCCCATGATTTTCTGGGCGTAGGTAGCCTTGGCACTTTGAAAAAATCTGTCACTTGCATTGAATTCCGTTAATTCATTATTCCATGACATGGATCTCGTGAATCTCTGCATTCTTTTATTGTTGTCAGACTTATCAATTCCGATAGGGCTAGGGATGAATGAACCCAACATACAAATTCTACGATTTTGACCTTTCTGAATGTTTTTGTAATGAACATCTAAGGACACAGGCACCAAAATATCGGGATTATCATAAAAGTTAATTTCAGCTTTATGGGAGTGAATGAAATCGGTGTTTGGAAGATTAAATTCTTTATTACCAGCCCATTTGACCGAAACAAGGTTTCCTTGCTCGGAAAGTGAAAACAATAAATCAGAACCTTCAATTCGATATTCTACCTGAAAGACATTTTGAATTCTTGCCGATTGAAACGGGACAATGGATTTAGGTTTGGAATCACGAATTTCCTTAATCACATCATTAAAAATTATTCCGAACAAATCGCGGGTTGAGAACATTTCACTCACCCTATCTAAATCAATATTCCTTCTCGAAAATTGTGAAATGGTAAAACTCCTTCCACGATCGAATGAGCCATTCCTCCCTTTTCTTTCATTCAAACCTGTGAAAATCATCAAGGCAAAATGCTCCTCAAAAAAATCAATTTCTTCAATGGTTTCTACCAAATGAGCCCTGACAATCCAAGTGTTTTTAGAAAGCTCTGATTTCAATCGCTTCTGAAAACTCCTGAAGAGCGAATCCTCATCAATAATCTTGGCAGTCGCTTCTTCTAATTCAAAGAATATAGGCCTTAGCTTAAAAGTGAATTCACCTTTAAAATTCTGGATTTCATTTAGTCCTAAAACACCTTGTTCATACCCTAAATGGGAAATATAAAGCGAATCCGAAAATGCGGATTTTATATCTTCTAGAGAAGTGAGGCCTTCGATGGAACCCATTAAAATAGCTTTCTTATCAGCGTCAAAAACATGATAAAACGAGATAGGCTCGCCATTTTCAGCATCGACAACCTTTAAGGCTTGTGCTGAAGAGAGGTTAGATAAAAAAACGAAGAGTATAGTTGCGTAAATTCTATTCTTCATCAAGTGTAAATTTAAAGAAGGCCAAAACTTCATTTTCTTCATCTACGATACCATCGGCATAGAAAACACCGTCTTTTGAACCAAGAACTCTAAATCTAGTAGGTACGATTTCATCCGCTACCAATTCATGATCCTTGTAAATTTGTAGTCTAGAATTCTTTCCTAGACTACCATTCGGCAAGTAGGTTCTGAATATCAAATCACTCTCCTTATGATAAAATAGGTGATCATAATATCCTAGTTCCTGCATATCCGAAGCATATCGATCTTCAGCCTCATCCAGAGTTTGAGTAGTGACATAATTCATGTTCAAACCTTCACCTTCCTCTCCAAAGCTTCCCAATAACTTCAAATCCAGATCATAAACATAGATTTTAGGATCAATGGGAAAAGAGGCCAGAATACTATCTCCTTTGGTCTCTAAATACGCTTTATCGAAATTTGGCACGTACCTATAATCCAAGTACTTTGGAGATCTAATGCCCCCAATTTTCTCTAACTTCATTTCACTATTGAAAAGTCCCAGAAAGGCGACTTCTTGGTAGTACTCTGTGGTCCAATACCCATTTAAACCCGGATGAGACATACTAATTGGCATCGCTAAAAATTCACTATTCTCGAATGTCCTAATCGGAAAATTAATCTTACGACCCATCCAATTCACCTCGTAAAGGCCTTTCATATCTGCACGAGGATTATTCAACATTTCATCATAGGATTCCTTTTCACCCCAGTCAATCTGTTGCCTGCTGATAACTGTAAAAGTCGAATCAAAAGTGGATAGGGTGAAACCACTTAGAATTTTAAATTCATCTCGAAATTCCAAGACAGCATTTATACCATTTTGATTGGTAGGGCCATCTCCCGCCCCTAAAAAAGTCTTGACAGTTTTTCCTTTTTCATCATAAGCAAATACTTGAGAGGATACTGCGTCTGCCCAATGCATTTTTGAGTTGGAATAAAAGAAGAATCCAACTAATGAGGATTCCTCTTCATCAACATAAATAGTGTCAAGGCTAGTTATAAAAAGACCTTTTTGGACCTGAAGCTCTTCGACTTTCGATTCTTTTTCCTCAGGTCCGCAAGCCACAAAACATATGCTTATGAAAATCAAGGCCCAATAACTCTTCAATCCTAGGATATTCATTGATCAACTAAAAAGTAGGTTATGAATTTAAGAATTCAAAATTCAATTCTACAAAGGCCATAATTCGTGCTTTAAATCCAGAATTTAGTAAGTTAGATTTTTAGCCCTTTCAAGTATTTTTCAAGCTAATTTCTGTTGACAAAATGAACCGAACCGAGAATCTAAATCAGCTAGCCGATAAAGAAAAAGTATGGGATATCGCTGTCATCGGCGGGGGTTCTTCAGGGCTGGGTGTCGCACTGGATGCGATTTCCAGAGGCCTTTCTGTAGTTCTTTTGGAGAAAGCTGACTTTGCCAAAGGTACCTCAAGCAGAAGCACGAAACTAGTGCATGGGGGTGTTCGCTATTTAGCTCAAGGAGATGTGGCACTGGTTTGGGAAGCACTTCGAGAAAGGGGAAGACTTCTGAAAAATGCTTCCCATCTGGCACATGATCAACCCTTCATTATCCCGATTTACACGCTTTATGATCGACTCCAGTATACGGTTGGTCTTAAGACCTACGATTGGATGGCCGGTCGATTGAGAATTGGGAAGTCTAAGTTTATTTCCAGAGAGGAAACCATCAAACGCCTCCCAACCATCAAGCAAGAAGGCCTTCAAGGTGGAGTGGTTTACCACGATGGGCAATTCGACGATGCAAGGCTTGCGGTAGCCATTGCTCAAACCGCGGATGACGCAGGTGCTTGCATCCTGAATTATGCCAAAGTTTCCGGGCTGATTAAGGATGAAAATGGCAAGCTAACCGGACTTAAAGTCCGAGATGAAATTGGCAAAAAATCTTATTCCATTCAGGCAAAAATGGTGGTCAATGCTACAGGTGTTTTCGCGGATAAAATTCTGCAAATGGATCAACCTGATTCACCAAAAATGATTCAACCAAGTCAGGGGATTCATCTGGTTCTAGATCTGGAATTCTTGGGTGGAAAAGATGCCCTGATGATACCAAAGACCAGAGACGGAAGAGTTCTTTTTGCAGTTCCCTGGCATAATCGATTAGTGGTGGGCACCACGGACACACTCAGAGAAAAAGCGAAGCTGGAGCCTGAAGCCTTGCAGGAAGAGATAGACTTTATTTTGGAAACGGCCGCTGGATATCTGACCAAAGCTCCCACGAGAGTAGACGTGAAAGCAGTCTTCGCCGGATTACGGCCTTTGGCACGACCAAAAGATGAAGGCGCTAAAACAAAAGAAATCTCTCGCTCACACAAGATCATTCAATCAGACAGTGGATTGGTTACTCTAACAGGTGGAAAATGGACCACTTTCAGGCAAATGGGAGAAGACACGGTGGATTACTTCGAAAAAGTAACAGGTATCGAGCATCCTAAATCTGAGTCTGAGCGAATGTTTATCAATGGGAATACCAATAAACCTCATGAGGGTCATTGGGCGATTTATGGAACGCACGCTCATCAAATCAAAATACTGATCGATAAGAATCCTGAGCTTGGAGAAAAAATCCATCCCAGCTTCCCAAATACTAAAGCTGAAATTATTTGGGCTCTCAGAAGAGAAATGGCTGTAAAAGTGGAAGATGTGCTATCCCGAAGAATAAGAATACTCATACTCGATGCTCAGGCAGCCATAGATGCTGCGCCTGCTGTTGCCAAACTGATGGCTTCTGAGATGGGTAAAGATCAAGACTGGATTGATTCAGAGCTAGAAGATTTTAATAAGGTAGCTTCGAAATACCTGATCAAATCAAGTTGATTTTTCCATAATTCGTGGGAATTCGACTGAGAATGCTTTTTTTAGGACTTTAACCCAAATCCAAATGACCGAATCCAAACCCTACATACTGGCTTTAGACCAGGGAACAACCAGTTCCAGGGCCATTATTTTTGATAAAAAGGGGCAAATTATCGCTACCGCCCAAAAGGAGTTCAAGCAATATTTTCCCAAGCAAGGATGGGTGGAACATGATCCCATCGAAATCTGGAAATCCCAATCTTCTGTGATGATTGAGGCCTTTTTGGATAAGGATATTGCAGCGGATGAAATAGCCGGAATCGGGATTACGAATCAAAGAGAAACCACCATTGTCTGGGATCGAAAAACCGGGAAACCGGTATTCAATGCCATTGTCTGGCAGGATCGAAGGACAGCAGCTTTCTGTAATCAGCTAAAAGCCGATGGGCATAGTGAATTGATCAGTAGCAAGACTGGCCTGATCATAGATGCTTATTTCTCCGCCACCAAAATCCGATGGATTCTTGAAAATGTGGAAGGAGTCAGAGAAAGAGCCGAGGCGGGAGAGCTTGCTTTTGGAACAGTAGATTCATGGTTGGTATGGAAACTCACTGCTGGCCAAAAACACATCACCGACATTACGAATGCGAGCCGGACCATGCTATTTAATATCCATACTCAGCAATGGGATGATGAGCTTTTGGAATTATTCGGTATCCCAAAAAGTATGCTTCCTGAGGTGAGAACTTGTAGTGAGGTCTATGGAGAAACAGCTGGCGATGTACTAAAAACAAAAATCCCCATAGCCGGAATAGCAGGAGATCAGCAAGCAGCTTTGTTTGGTCAGCTTTGTACCGAACCAGGAATGGCCAAGACTACCTATGGGACTGGCTGCTTCCTTGTAATGAATACAGGGTCAGATGCTGTGATATCTGAAAACCAACTTCTCACGACGGTAGCCTGGAAGATTGGAAAAGAAATTAATTATGCCCTTGAAGGCTCCGTTTTCATAGGCGGTGCGGCCATACAATGGCTGCGTGATGGGCTGGAGCTTTTTAAGGATGCCAAAGAAACAGAAAAGCTTGCTTTAAGTATCGATGAAAATGAAGGCGTTTATTTCGTTCCAGCTTTGGCTGGGCTTGGAGCGCCTCATTGGGATCAAAATGCCCGCGGTGCCTTTTTTGGGATAACCCGAGGAACTACCCAAGCTCATTTCACTCGTGCTGCTTTAGAGGCTATCGATTATCAGGTTTACGATGTGCTGAAGGCCATGGAGAAAGACAGTGGAAAGCCAATTACCGAACTCCGTGTGGATGGTGGTGCTACCGCAAATAACTTCCTGATGCAGTTTCAGGCAGATCTTCTGGATTGCGAAATCAAGCGTCCACAAATCATTGAAACCACGGCGATAGGAGCTGCATTTCTAGCTGGACTGGCTGTTGGCTTTTGGAATAGTCAGGAGGAGATTCATGAGCTTTGGGAAGCAGACAAAAACTTCACTCCTGAGATGGAAGATACTGAAAGAGAAAACCTTTTACACTTTTGGCATAAAGCAGTAGAACGATCAAAAGACTGGACAGAATAATATGAATCCTTATCTCGCAGAATTTATCGGAACTTTCCTCCTACTCCTTCTCGGATCTGGAGTGGTTGCAAATATGATCCTCCCAAAAACCCATGGAAACGGAGGAGGAATCATGGGAATAACAACGGCTTGGGCACTGGCTGTATTTACTGGAGTGGTGGTAGCCGGACCCCACAGTGGTGCCCATCTCAACCCGGCCGTCACGGTGGGTCTTGGAATCACTGGGCAGTTTGACTGGGCCATGGCTCCCGGGTATGTGCTAGCACAAATCGCCGGTGCTATGCTTGGAGTTGGATTAGCCTGGCTGATGTATAAAGATCATTACGAAGAGGAAAAAGATCCCGCAACCCTTGCAGGTCCATTTGGTACTGCACCTGCCATTAGAAATGACAAGTTGAATTTTCTGTCCGAGCTTTTAGGAACCTTCGTTTTGGTGCTAGCCATCCTTTACAGCACAGGGGTTCAAATGGAGGACGCCAATCAAACTCCAATTGGTATGGGCTCACTGGGAGCGATACCTGTTGCCTTTTTGGTTTGGGTAATTGGACTTAGTCTTGGTGGAACTACTGGTTACGCCATTAATCCAGCCCGTGATTTCGGTCCAAGACTCATGCACTCTTTACTACCAATTAAAGGAAAAGGGCCAACAGATTGGGGATACGCATGGATACCAATCCTGGGTCCTTTGACCGGAGCAGCTTTGGCTGCAGGCCTTTATCTAGTGGCCGGATCCTAGTTAAAGAATTCAAAAAAGAGGTTTTAAAAACCTCTTTTTATTTTTTCAGTAAAAAAATCTGGGGGTGCTGTCATATTTTTCGAGCAAATCCTGACTAAGGAGTAAATGACTAGTTCTGCACTTGAACATATTCTTCAGCAGCATCACGAGGATGCCTTTCTTTGGGCCCGCCAATGCTGCTCCTTCGATGAGGACCAAGCGAAGGATGTACTCCAGTTGGTGTACTTAAAAATCCTGGAAGGACGAGCGCGATTTAATGAAAAGTCCAGCCCGAAAACCTGGCTTTTCTCAGTGATCAGATACACTGCCATCGACCAATTCAAAAAGGGAATGGCGATGGAGTCGATTGACGATCACCATGGATTAGCTCAGGTCGAGACAGGGATCGATGAACCGAGGGAGAATTATGAACAGCTGATCAAGCAACTCTCTCCAATGCAGGGACAGATTCTACTGATGGTTTTTTATCATCACATGACTCTGGAAGATTGCGCACAAGTGCTACAAGTGAGTATCGGAACCGCGAGGACCCATTACGATCGTGGTAAGAAGAGATTAAAGCAGATGATTTTGAAAACTCAAGAACAGATTTGAGATGGAAAAGGATAAAGAATTAGAGTTGTTTTTTGACGAACTGAGAGTCAAAGACCAATCGATCGACATACCAGAATTCGAGGGCTTACCAAAGCCGAAAGCAAATATGACTCCGTTATGGCTTACCATGGGAATCGCTGCATCGCTATTCCTATTCGCTCCGCTGATCTGGCCCGAACCAGTAGTGGCTGAAGCTCCGACTGAAGTAATTATCATTAGCCTTGAGGAAACTGATAATCAGGAGCAGCTATTTACCATCGAAGAGACTACTTATATGGACACCTGGGAATCTCCCACCAGTGCCCTTTTGACATCATACTAAACCAACTATTACAATACCCCTATTAAATCTATTATCATGAAAAAGCTAGTATTAGTACTTTCCTTTGCACTGATCGCAGGAGTCTGCAATGCGCAGCTTACCAAGACTTATGTCGCTAAAAGCTCCTTCAATGCACCCACGGACATTTTCCAAAGCAATCTTTATTCCGCAGATCGCATCATGGAAATGCGTGAGAAACTAGAACTCACAGATGCTCAGGCAAATGCAATCAAAAAAATCCATGCAGAAACTGCTGGCGAATTTTCTACCCTTAAGTGGGATCTGGATGAGGAGACCAAAAAGATGAAAGAAATGCTAGAAGAAAATCAGCTGGATGATGCTGCCGTTCAAAGGCAAATGGACAAGGTCCTGGCTCTGGAAAATGACCTAAAGAAAAAGAAGCTCACTGCCTTAGTAGCAATCAAGAATGAGCTGAATGACGAGCAAATCGAAATGTTGAAGAATCGTTTTGTGGTAAAGGGATCATATTTCTTTGACTCTAATGGTCAGAATTCTGATGGCATCACCATTGTTAACGGTAAGGCTACTGGTTATGGAGTCTCTTCATCTAGCGGAACCACCCTATTCCCCGATTCCAAAAATAACAAGGTCATGATCCGAATGAATAAGGATAAGGATGGAGAACAACCTCTTTTTGTCATCAATTATGGCGATGATATGGTCAAAGGTTACTCTATGAAAGATTTCGATCTTGATCCAGATGGAATCGAAAGCATAAGCGTCCTTAAAGACCAAGCTGCTGAAGCGGTATATGGTGAGGATGGAAAAAATGGCGTAGTCATCATCACTTTGAAGGATGGCGAAAAGCCCAAAAAGAAAAAGAAGTAAATAAATATTGGTTGATTTTCGAGGAAAAGGGAGTCCAATCGGGCTTCCTTTTTTTATGAAATATGATCATTCCCGCTAATATTCACAGATTCTTGTACGCATTCACCAAGATTTAAAGTCTCTAATTCAATCTGCGACTTTCTACGAGAGAACTTTTAAAAATCCATAGGACAATAGCTGGTCGTATTTAAGATTGACAAACAAAAACACTATGAAAAATACCTTAAGCTTTTTACTCCTTCTATTTATCCTCCAAGCTTGTTCCTCAAATGCAATAATTATCGAACTGGATAATGTGCAAAGCATGATTATGACCGGGAAGGGTCCTGGTCAGGATGCCACCATCAATCCCTATGCTGGGGAAGATTGCATCGCAATTGTTAAAAATGTAGGAGAAAGAACCTTTTCCATAAGAATCCAAAGGGATGGTGAAGTTCTGGAAACGATGGATTGCGTGAAAGGTGAGAAAAAAGAAATCACACTTTTAGCTGGCAATGAACTTTATCTAGATCCAAATCCCGAGGGGCCTTCAAAAGCCAGGGTGGATTACAAAAGAGTGAAGTAATCCTGCATCTCAACCCATAAGATTGATCAAAAGATTCGTTTAGAAAGAATCTTGTACTTTTCATGTATGAAAAGCCCAGCCCTACTGATGGGGATCATTTGCCTGATTGTCTCTTGCTCCCCTAATCCTACAGATCTCACAAGTGAACAAATCGCCCAAAATTGCCAAAATTATCACGATAGTAAGGATTCTTGGTATGGTCAAAATGTAGAAATAGAGATTACCAGCCAAAGCGTCTTTAGTGATAACAACGAGGAAATCATCCAGCTCAAAATGGATAACGCTTCCAACGTTTTCGTGTATAACAATCTATTCAGAAAGGTGCATCTGGAATACAGTCCTGATGGATGTGTGGATCATAGTGAGGGATCGAATTGCGATTCATATCAATGGACTTACAATTTCTATCCTTTTATCTGGGGAATGGCTTCTAAATTCTTTGATCCAGGGGTCAAGATTCAAGAAGAATTTGAGGAAGAAACCATCAAAGAAAAACCCGTTTATGTAATCCACATCAATTATGAAGCGGAGAATTATGAATTCTACATCAATCGAGAAAACTTCTATCTCGAAGGGTTTAAGTTCGTAAAGAATGATGGGTCTGGAGGAGAGATCGTATTCAATGAAGGTAGTCGAGAGGTAAATGGCCTAATCATGCCCACTAAGAAAATCTGGTACGACCTGGAAATGAATCTTCTTGGGACAGATATTTTGAATTGAATTCGTACTTTCTGTTATGTTTGATCAGCTTTTTCACTATTTGAACAATGGACATGGCTTGAGCCCTGATCAATTTGAAGTAGTAAGAGAATTTTTTACCCTAAGAAGACTTAAGAGAAAAGACTTTCTTCTTCGCCAGGGAAAAATTTGCCGACACATGTACTTCGTGAATAGCGGATGCCTAAGGTTATTCACCACTAATACCGAGGGTCAAGAAATGACACGATATTTCGCCTTTGAGGATAAGTTTGGCACAGCCTTGACCAGCTTTATCAATCAGGAACCATCTTTCGAATTTATGCAGAGCGTAACAGAATCCGAAGTGCTCGAGATAAGACAAGAAGATTATTATCGACTTGTTGACGAAATACCAGAATTCAGTTCTTCCTACCGAAACATGCTAGAACAGGCCTATATGACCTCTCAACAAAGGATTTACGGATTTCAAGGATACTCAGCACTCGAACGATTAAAATGGCTTATGGCGAACCACCCAAAAATCCTGAGCAAATTATCAAGCAGAGTTATCGCTTCGTATTTAGGAGTCACTCAATACACTTTGAGCAGGCTGAAATCAGAACTGTGACTTTTTTTAAAATCTTGCCCTAAGGCAAAACTTAATAATAATAAGATCGGGTCATTTGTATCCAGATAGATAGGATTACGAATGAGTAACAAACCCAAAATAACCAAAATATCGAGGCTGTTGATAATTGCTCTTTTCCTAAGTAGCAATTTTGTCTTTGGTCAAAAACCTGTCCCTCCTATTCCAGCTGAGATTTTTTTTGGTAACGATGCCATATTCTCTCAGCTGGTGATCAATCGGGATTTCGCTCCGAATAGTAAGTTTTCACTATTTAGCCTTGCTACCTACACAGCCAGCTACGACCAAGAGAAGGGGGATAACGAATTGGCAACAATAAATCAGGTTAATTATTCTGTGGGAAGGGGATTCAGTGCAATGGTAGGTGTAAATGTAAATTCCGAAGTAGGACTTACACCCGTCATAGGACCGAAACATGTTTTTGTTTCCAAAACCTTTCTTTCGGTAAGCATACTTTCATTTTCAGTCGATGGGGACAATGACTTAGGCTTTTTTGGGCTTTATGAATATACCCCTCCAATCAACGAAAACCTTGCTTTACTGGCGAGGTTTCAGGTTTTATACAATCAAGGATTAGGGGAAATGCAGCACAATAGAAGCTTCTTATATTTAAGAGCTGGGTTGAAAAAAAACAGACTAAGTTTCGGTTTGGCAAGCAATTTAGACCAGTATGGTCCTAAAAAGAAGTTCAAAGAGAACTATGGACTCTTTGCTGAATGGAACTTTTAAAAAAAAAATATGAAAAAGCTATTAACCATACTTATGATTTCTTCCATCCTATATGGATGTGCAAGCTCAGTAGAGAAAAGTTCCGAATTCAGGGACTTGAATAAAAATAATAAGCTAGATATCTATGAGGATTCTAGCCAACCTATTGAGGCAAGAATTGAGGATCTTCTGTCCAAGATGACCGTGGAGGAAAAGGCAGGACTTATGTTTAATGCCAGATGGGCTCCTGAGATGGGTCAGGGGTTCGAGATTGTGGACTCATTAGTGACCCAACTCAAAATTAATCATTTAAATATGCCTGGAATGGCTACTCCTCAAGCCAATATTGAGCATAACAATAAACTTCAGGAATTAGCTGAAAATACACGTCTGGGAATTCCGATTACATTTTATTCTGACCCCAGACACAGTATTAGATTCAGTGAAGCTGCCGGACCAAATCGTTTCCATTCAAGATGGCCTTCTGAACTTGGTTTTGGGGCTATTAATGATGCTGATTTAGTTAAAGAGTTCGGAGATATTTCGAGGCAAGAGTATTTAGCAATAGGAATTAGACTAGCCTTGCATCCAATGGCCGATTTAGCCACTGAACCAAGATGGTATCGCACCTACACTACCTTTGGAGAGGATGCAGATATCAGCGCCAAACTAACCAAAGCCTACGTTGAAGGCTTTCAAGGTGATGAGTTAGGGCCAGGAAGTATTTTGACTATGACCAAGCACTTCCCTGGAGGAGGTCCACAAAAAGACGGAATGGATTCGCACTTTGCAACGGGCAAAGAGCAAGTCTATCCTGGTGGGAATTTTGAATATCATCTCAAGCCATTTACCGAAGGAGCTTTGCCGGCTGGCACCGCCCAGCTAATGCTATACTATGGTCAACCTATCGGTATCACTGAGGAAGAAGTGGCATTTGGATTTAATAAGGAAATCGTAACGGACTTATTGAGAGATTCATTGGGCTTCGAAGGCGTGGTTTGTACGGATTGGGCTCTTATTTATGATAACCCTGCCAAACCTGCCTCTGCCTGGGGCGTGGAGGAGCTTTCGCCAAAAGAACGAGTAAAAAAAGTTCTTGATGCCGGAGTGGATATGTTTGGTGGTGAGAGCTGTGCGAACTTAGTCGTTGAACTTGTCAATGAGGGAAGTATTTCGGTAGATAGAATTGATGAATCCATTAGAAGAATCCTTCATGATAAGTTTATTCTAGGCTTATTTGACAACCCTTATCTCAGCGAAGAAGGACTGGAAGTTTTTCAAAATCAAGAGCACAAAGAAAAAGGAAGAGAAGCACAGCGCAGATCTTTGGTTTTAGCAAAAAACGAGGAGGGAATTTTACCTCTGGCTGAAAAAATCAAGGTTTATCCCCAAGGAATCAACCCAGTATCTATTGAGTCCTACGCAGAAGTAGTAAGTGATCCTGCAAAAGCCGATGTTATTGTTTTGAAATTTGGCACACCCCATACACCTGTTAAAAATCCAGAGTACTTTTTACAAAGAATGTTTCTTGAAGGCCGATTGGACTTTCCTAAAAAGGAAAAAGAAGAGATGCTGGCTTTGATCAACACTAAACCTACAATATCGATTTTCACCATGAATCGTCCTGCTGTCTTTCCAGAAATCAATGCGGTTAGCATGGCCCTAATAGTAGATTTTGATTGTGAGGACGAAATCTTAGCTGAACTCTTGTTTGGCAAGTTTAAGCCTACAGGGAAATTGCCGGTCGAGATTCCTTCAAGTGTGGCCGCTGTGGAAGCTCAATTTGAAGACCTCCCACATGATTCAAAAGATCCACTTTACCCATTTGGGTTTGGTTTAGAATATCAGTAAGGGTTTTGGCTGAAGATTCATAAAAGGAGCTTGAGTAAAACTTAAGACTCCTTTTAATTCCTTATATTCTATCTGCTCTTTAACCTAACCTATGAAGCAGATAATCTACCTCACATTTGGGTTGGTTGTATCATGCCTAATGACCGCCAACTCCTTTGCCCAGGACACTGGAACGCTCTACCAGGAAATCAAGAAAATGGATAGTCTCTACTTTTCGGCACAGAATAACTGTGATCTGGAAATGTACGATTTCTATCTCTCTGAAGACTTCGAATTCTTTCATGATGTGGCTGGCAAAACTTCATCAAAGGATGATGAGATGTCTGATATGTCCATTTTTTGTGGTGATGAACAAAGAAATAGACAACCCATAAGACGGCAATTGACAGAGGGAACTTTGCAGGTATTTCCTATGGATAATTTCGGTGCTCTTGAATTCGCTGATCATCTTTTCTATCTCCAAATCCCGGATGGAACAGAAAAATTGATCGGTTCTGGGAAATTCACAGCCTTATGGAAAGAGATAAACGACGAATGGAAACTTACCCGTGTGATTAGCTATGATCATCAGCATGTCGCGGAAGTAGAACTGGATGAAGAAATTCTCAATCAATATGTTGGAGACTACACCCTACTGGATCGCATAGTGAATATTAAAAAAGAAGGAAAATTTCTTCGGGTAACGGACGTGGCCAATGGTGAAGCCGTCTGGACCAAGCTTCTTTTCCCGCAGTCAGAAAACATGTTCTACCTCAATTATGAGAATGTAGTTTATGAGTTTCTGAAGTCAGGGGATCAGGTTGGTACGCTCAAAATTTACGAAGGAGGAAAGCTTTTTGAGGAAGCCATCAGAGAATAAGACCTAGTATGATTTTGTAACATCAGAATCTACACAGAGGATAAAATCAGCTCTGCCAAGATGTTCTTCATCCAACTTTGAGATATCCTCCTGCTCGACGGTGGCAATGGTTCCATAGCTTAGCTCCGCATTCGCCTGCTGCAAATACCAAAGTATACCTTCAAAAAAGTCTGAATGGAAAGAACCGTGCAAATGAAGAAAGGTGTGATCATCGCTATAATTCTCAAGGATAGAATAGGCCATGGTTGCATCTTTGATGGCCTGAGCTTTGACCATATCAATGGAGCCACCATGCCCCGCCATCATTTCAAACATGGCTTTGTATTGAGGCAGCTCGGCGTCAAATTCTACCGGTAGCGGAGCGACCCATCCTTTCTCCTCGTCAGAAAGACTATTCAAAGCTTCAAAACCTCCTTCTTTATTCACCTTTGCTGCATATCTCCTCGGGATATTTGTGGCAATTACAGGGATGTCATTAGCCTTGGCGTAATTGACTATTGGTGCATAATCTGTCTTATAGTTTGGCCATAATCGAGCTAGAGTGTCCAGAGCTTTGGCATCAATTTCTCCTGAAAGGTATTGATCCAAAGCAACCTGATTGTCTCGTTCAAACATCTCGGCCCCCAATGTAAGTTGACCATTTTGATCCAATTCCTTGGTTAGCTCCATCTGCATCCAGTGCGAAATCGGATTATTGTGATATTCACCAAAAAGTATGACATCATTCTCCTTGATCTTCTTGAGGAATTTCTTGTAGGAAACCTTCTTGCCTTTGCTATCAAAAAGAGTATAGGTAGTCTTTTGCTGAGCAAAGCCGATTGAAGTCAGAAATGAAAAAAGGACAAGAGCAATAAGCTGTCTGGACATGAGTAAATAAATATTATTTGAAACAAAATTACGTTTTGAAAGTCAGAATTCATCCTCCATGGCCTCCGATTTCCAGGATCAAATTATCCTGTTTGTTTCAAATTTTGTAACTGTATTCATTATGAAGGGAACAACCTGAGTCATTGTCTTGAACCAATTGAGCACATTTTTATCAAGGACAGTCACCCAATTGTTAATCCAATCTTGATCCATGCTAAAATCTAAGGAAGAATAAGGCTTAGGATAGCGATCCCATCAATTTCGGTTTTTGAAAAAGGACTGGTTTGAAATTTTTTTTGAGTATTTTAAAACTGAGTGTTCCACCTATGCCCCTAACCTATAATCGCAGATACCTTTGGACAATCGTCCTGACAGCCACTCTCGGTGGCTTTTTATTTGGTTATGATTGGGTCGTTATTGGCGGAGCCAAGCCATTTTACGAACCCTATTTCAACATCACTTCAGCAGCGGATCAAGGGTGGGGAACGTCCTCAGCTCTTATAGGATGTATGATCGGAGCAATTGTCTGCATCTTTCTGGCCGAACCATTCGGGAGAAGACCTCTGCTTATCTTTTCGGGATTCTTGTTCTCCCTATCAGCCTTGGGAACAGCTTTGGCAGAAAGTTTCTTTGCCTTTAATACCTATCGGATAATCGGTGGAATCGCAATGGGGGTTGCTCTGAACCTCTCCCCTCTTTACATCTCGGAAATGTCTCCACCAGAAATGCGAGGTAGACTTGTGAACATGAACCAGCTGCTGATTATGATCGGGGTTTTGTTGGCGCAAGTTGTGAACTGGCAGATTTCTTTGCTTGACACGGACCTACCAGTGAGTGCCGGCTTTCAGGAGATTGCTCAAAGCTGGAGTGGTCAGGAGGGCTGGCGCTGGATGTTTGGTGCTGAAATGGTTCCCGCCACACTCTTTTTTGTCCTGATGTTCTTTGTTCCGGAAAGTGCCCGCTGGCTAGCCAAAAGCGGTAAAACCGAGAAAGCTAAGATAGTTCTGGAAAAAATCGGGGGTGAGGAATATGCCACCAAATCCCTGTTGGAAACCCAAAAAGCTCTTCTTTCAAATGATTCCAGTGGATTCAAACCAGGTCTTTTTTTGGAAAAGAGAGTCTTGGGATTATTAGCGCTGGGAATCTTTCTGGCCTTTCTCCAACAATGGAGTGGAATCAACGTCGTCATCTACTACGCATCAGACATTTTTATTGCCGCAGGTTTTGACCTCAAGCAAATGATGCTTCAAATTGTCGTCATCGGAGGGATCATGGTTGTCTCAGTGTTTGTGACCCTGGCGACGGTTGACCGATGGGGACGCAAGTCGATTCTAATGTTTTGTCTGGCTGGGATGACGTTACTTTATGGAGGAATTGGCTATGCTTTTTTCGCCGAATTGAGCGGTGGAGTCATCGTGCTATTGGTGCTTGCCAATGTCATGTTATACTCTATTTCATTGGCCCCGCTGCTTTGGGTTTTACTTTCGGAAATATTCCCGGCAAGAATCAGAGGGGCGGCGATTTCTATAGGAGCATTGGCACATTGGGTAGGGAATTTTACGCTCACCTACTTCTTTCCTACTATCAAAGAAAATCTAGGCTGGGCAAACAATTTCTGGCTCTATGGGGGAATCTGTGCTGTAGGTTTCCTAATTATCTGGAAAGTACTCCCTGAAACTAAAGGTAAATCCCTTGAGCAATTAGACCAGGAATTAGCAAAAAGCTAATAACAGCCCAAAAATCAAGGTGATGAAGAAAATCAAGACTCTTTAGATTTTTGCAATGGCATTCACGCCAAAGGAAGTCCTATGAATCGGCCTCTGAAAAGCTTTAACATCAAAGGATAAGACTACATGATCAATTTTCAATTTTGTAAATTGAATCTGGTAGTTTTCATTAACTAGCTCAGTTTACTGAGGGCTTTGCTATTTCTATCCGACAAAACCACTCAACTATGAAGATTCAACAATTGATCCCAGCTTTTCTCCTGATTGTATGTCTTATCTCTTGCAGCGAGAAACCAATTGACCAGGTTAAGGAAGCCGAAAAGCTCATGGAATTATCTCGAGAATGGGCTAATTCTGTTAAAGACAAAGATGTAGAGAAGATGCTTTCTTATTGGGCAGAGGACGCTATTTTGATGTCTCCGAATGAAGCCTCTGTCATAGGAAAAGAGTCTTTGCGAGGAATGGTAGAGCGGTCCATGCAAATCCCTGGTTTTGAAATCCATTGGGAACCCCAATCAGCCTTTGTTTCAAAAAGTGGTGATCTCGGTTATGTGATAATTAAAAATTACATGACCACGCCTATTGATACTCTTGGCAATACCCGCACAGTTTACAATAAGGGAGTGGAGATTTGGAAAAAAGAGGAAAACGGAGACTGGAAAAATGTGGTGGATATTTCAAATTCAGATCCGAGTATTACTTCAATAAATTAATATACACCTTGATTACGAGTGATCTTAAGGATCACTGCTTTTTTGCTTCAAAAGAATCAGGCTTCTAGTAATATTACCATTGTTCTTATATTGAGTAAACAATAAGAAGCCACCATGCGAATCTGGTTTACTCTTGCCCTTGTTTTATGTGCATTTGCACTAAACGCCCAACAAATAATCCCAACCGACTCAGTATCTCGAATTCCGTTCGACTCGAAAGGAGTGAATAATTATGTAGAGGAATCCATAGCAGCTTTGGAAAGCATTCAGTCAGGGTTAAAATCTGAACGAAATTCCAAGCGCCTATATGATGAGTATCTGAAGGTTTCAGAGGAATATGTGGGTTTGAGGAATGATAGCCTACCCTCGGATTCCACTAAATATACTCTTTGGTTATTGGCAGACCTGACTGCTAAATGGGATCGGTATGAAATTGATATTAGTTCGGAAAGAGAAAAAATGAACTCTTTATCTAACAAATATCAGGAGGGCTATACCAAGCTGGCACTGCTTAAGAGGCGATGGGATGTGACCCAAGAAGAAGAATTACAAAATGCCCCTCAAATAATCAATCAGCAGATCGATACGCTTAAGTTCAATATTGATATCGCAATGGAGTGGATTGAGGATAGCCTCTCTGTGACCATCGAAAAGTACAAGGCTATTTCCAGAGAATACACTGATGTGACCACGGTTTTAGAGCGGATAAACGATCTATCCGAAAATGAAAAATCCGACATTTTTTCAAGAGATGCTCCAGCATTATTGAATGAAATCAATCGAACCCATAACTATCCCGGATTCTTTGCTCAGGTAAGACAAAGCTTCTCGATGGTCGCCGATGATATTTCCAACTTTCTGTCTTCGAGACGAAGTGCAGCGAATTGGCATTTGCTGCTGATAATTAGTGTCATTGGAATTTTTATTCTTCTAAAACAGAATTATAAAGCTTCCGAAAATAAAGTCGATGAAGAAACTGAGACTGCTGTTTACCTGATAAAAAATCCTGTAGCAGTAGGTTTGCTATTTGCCATTTTTATCTCGTTCTGGTATTACACAGCTCCTCCTCAGTCTGTTATACAGATACTGTTTCTCGCCAGTCTGATACCTATTATTTATCTCGCAAGGTCGATAATCAGTGCTAGATTCAGAATGATTTTTTATGTAGTGTCGGCATCCTATACCCTTTTCATGTTAAGCGAGCTGATGCCTGCTTTCCCGTTTACCCAGAGAATTCTAATTTTTATAATCTCGGGCACCCTTGCTCCCTTCTTCATTTACAGCATTATTAAAAACAGGAAGAATTTCAGCGAGACTGGATTTGATAGATGGGTAATTCGCTTTTTGGTGATCTATTCCATTTTTGCTGTTGCCTCAATAATCGCTAATTGGATTGGCTCTCTCTCCTTGGCACGTATTCTCACAAGAACTGTAGTCCAGAATAGTGCAGTAGGTTTACTCTTAATCCTATTATACAGAATTGTAGAAAGTCTACTGGAATACTTCATTCGGAGCAACGCAGGTAAAAAACTCAACCTGGTTCAGAAAAATGGGGAAAATATCATCAGTCGAATTCTATTTTTCACTCGTATCCTATTTATCTATATGTTCTTCTCAAGCTTCCTTAGCGCCCTATTCATTCGGGATTACGTTCGGGATTATTGGCAAGAGTTGAGGGATACCGGAGCACAGTTTGGAGAGGTTTATCTGAGCGTCGGGTCGGTCATTGATTTCTTACTTATTCTGATTTTGTTCAGCATCCTTGCCAGCATTTTCAGGGCTTTAATTGAAATAGAAATTCTCCCTCGTACCAAAGTCAAGAAAGGCATACCTATGGCCGCTGGGCTATTGACCAGATACACACTATTGTTGCTGGGATTTTTCATGGCTCTGTCAGCAGCAGGAATTTCACTAGATCGTGTTGGACTGATTATCGGTGCACTCGGTGTAGGTATCGGATTTGGCTTGCAGAAGGTGGTGGCCAACTTCGTTTCCGGATTGATTTTAGTCTTTGAAAGACCAATCCGAGCAGGGGACGTAGTCATGGCCGCCGGGAGTGAAGGAGTGATTACGGATATTGGCATTCGTGCTTCGAAAATTCGCGATTGGGACGGAGCCGAGGTGATTATTCCGAATGGAGATTTGATCACTCAAAAGGTAGTCAACTGGACCTATTCTGATGCGAACAGAAGAATCGAATTAATCATCAGAACCGAATCGGATGCTGATCCAAATGAGGTAATCGGGATTTGTAAGGAGGTAGCTTCAGAACATAAAGACTCTCTAAATTTCCCAGAACCTCTGGCCCTATTCTTAGGATTTAAAGAATACTATCTGGAATTCAGAGTGCTCTTTTGGGTGAATGACAACCTCCTCGGATCCAGAAGCGAAGTAGGGATGGGCATCTGGGACGGTCTCAAAGCCGCAGGAATAAGAATTCCGGTGCAAAAGCAGGAATGGCTGGGTCAGGACGAAGAGCAGTCAGCTAATCAATCCGAACTTTCTATGCCAAAGGAAGACAAAAGAGAGAATTCGGGAGGAGAGTAAAATTGAGGTCTGTTTCTCGATCGCTGCATATGAAGAATAAAAAAAGCAAAATCAGATCGTGCAATTATGAAAGTCACTCCAGAGAAAAATGAAAAAATAGGAAAGCTGATTTTCTCCACCATCTATCCATTATATCTCAATAGACTAGAGAAAAATGGCCGAACCAAGGAAGAGCTTGATCAGGTCATTCTATGGTTCACAGGTTATGATAAAAACACCTTGGAATCTCTAATCAAGAGCGAGGTCACTTTTAAAAATTTCTTTGACGAGGCAAAAATTCATCCCAATGCACACATGATCAAAGGCGTGGTATGTGGTTATCGTATTGAAGAAATTGAGCCAGAATTTCAATTGTATAAGCAATGCAGGCAAATGGAAAAGTTGATTGATGAATTGGCCCGCGGCCGAAAAATGGAGAAAATTTTGAGAGAAGAAAAATAGCATTCTTCTGATGCCTTCACCAAAAGATTACACCACAGTGAATGACCTCAGTTTTATAAGGGAATACTATAAACCAATCCAACCGGCCGTTTCTAAGAGTGACGGAAAAATTAGCTATTCAGAAAAGGAGCCGGATAAAGCTTTGGAGAATATTGTGTATTGCTACTGGCAACTCCATACCCCATTTATCCTAAAAGAGGACTTCAATTATCGGGTGGTGTCCGATGGCTGCATAGACATATTTTTCAATCATAAGAAGCCTACCGATTGCTGGATAATGGGTTTTTGTAAAAGGTTTGAGCAGTTTCCAATAGGAAAGGAATTCGACTACATCGGAATCCGATTTTTGCCCTCCACCTTTACTCTCCTCTTTGGTATCGCCGCGAAATCCTTAACCAATCAATCTCTGGAGTTAAGAGAAGTTTTACCAGACTTTAGCGAATGGATAGCTACCAAAATCAAACCTTCAGATTCATTCAAGAAAATTGTTAGACTCCTAAACCAAAAGTTGCTTGAGAGCCTGAAAAACCAAGAAATCCAACACGACCCTAGATTTTTAAATTCTCTTAAACTGATTTTCTTAAAAAAAGGTAATCTGGATACAGAAAAGGATATCAATACTGGTCTCAGCCCGAGACAATTACGAAGGGTCTTTAATTTCTACCTTGGAACCACGGCCAAATCCTTCAGTAATGTGATGCGATTCCAACATATCCTGAATGCTAAACCATCCAGACAAAGCCTCAAAGAAAATAAGCTCTACTATGATGTTGGCTTCTATGATCAGGCCCATTTCATCAAATCCTTCAAAACCTTTTACGGGGTGACTCCACAGCAGGCTTTCGGTTAAGTATGTCCGATTTTTACAATTTCTAGATTTTCCAAAGTCCCATCTTTGGATTCATAAGAACACAAGAGCTCAGGGCTGAAGTAAAAACCAAACTTACCCTGGATCAGGTTTGTAAAACTTAAATGAAAAAAAAATGAGATTGAATGCTGGGATTATTACTGAAAAACTAGAAGCAACCAAAGAATTCTATACCGAAGTTTTGGACTTTGGAGTAAGCTTTGAAAATGAATTTTACCTACTGCTTCATACTCCAAACGAATCCGCCCAAATTAGTTTTTTGTTACCAAACCATCCAAGTCAAAAACCTATCTTCCAACCGGCCTTTAAGGGGGAGGGAGTTTATTTAACAATTGAGGTGGAAGACGTAGATGTGGTTTATGGGAAACTGAGAGAAAAGGGGATTCAAATGGAGATTGAAATCCAAGACGAGCCTTGGGGTGATCGGCACTTTGCCATCCTAGATCCAAATGGAATTGGGATCGACATCGTAACTTTCACGAATCCTGAGTAGTAAACTTTACATCCTAGCATTATTAGGATGGTGTAGACACCAAACACTTTATGCGAAAAGCTTATTTTCTTTTCTTCTTTATATTAAGCTCCATGGAGGCTTTGGCTCATCCAGGAATTGGTTTGGTTTACGATGGGAAAAAGACGATTTACTTCACCGATCTGGTGCATGTTTGGAAATTGGACATTACCACGGGTGAGCCAGAAATTTTTTTAGAAAACATCCATACCCATGAACTGTATCTTGATCCACAGGGACACCTTTACGGAGAACATTACTGGTACGTCGAGTCGGAGGGAAAATTTAAAAACTACATCTGGAAAGCAGACGAAAAGGGCATTTTGACCAAGATTATCGAGGATCGCTACGATGAGAATAATGATTTCAGCTTTGTCAGAAATAATCGTTTTGAAAGCTTCGAGATTCGAAAAACCGCTGATAATTATGAGATAATCAAGTCAGATTCTGTGACTGAAACTGTTTTGCACCAAGCAAAGCTAAAGCACCCTACCTGGAAATATTTGACTAAAAAAGAGGAACTGCTGTTTATTGATTATCCATCGCTTTATCTGGCTAACTCAAGCGATATGGTTCTTCTAGAAAGTGATATTTCTTCCAGCCGATTCCCGTTCTCACTTCAAAGCGAAAATCACTCCATTTATGGAGTTTGGACTGACCAGAATGAAAACATCTACGTGGCTCTATATGGAGGAAGACAAGTGATAAAAATCGATAAAGAAGGATACATGAATCGAATATTGACGAGTAGCTTTCTCTGGTCCCCGGTCAATGGTGTTTTTGATAAAAACGAAGATTTATGGTTAATGGAATGCAGAATAGGAGGGGAAATTCGAGTAAGAAAAATCGAGCAATCGGAATTAAACAAGAAAGCCTCATTCTTGAAGGAGAACCTTTTCTTCCTTTTGGCCTCTATGGGAATAATCCTTTTGTTATACAGGAAATTCAAGTAATTCCCCAAGTTTATTTTCCAATTCCTGTTGCTGGAAAGTCTGTTTGAGTGGTCAACGAATACAATATATTTAACCTCTGAACTCTGATGCTTCTTCTCATTTTTTTAAATTAAGGAAAGTCAGAAAGTAGCCTTAAACCATGAAGAAAAATAGGATCATTTCCAGCAACTGGGTAGTCACACTCACCACTACATTAATCGGTGTTTTTGGAGCCTTGATCCTGAATGAATGGATTTCTTCTTACCACATCAAAGGCCAAAAGACCATCGCTACTCAAAACATTCTTTTGGAGTTGGAAACAAATGAAAGCACGGTAAAGGAGAATCTGGAAAAGCACAAAGCCTTATTCGGGATACTTGAATTCTTAATGGAAAACAGAAAGGATGACGGACGACTCATCACCGATGTTCGGACCATGACCGAGTTTAAGTCGAATTTTCCCGAAGTCTTTGTTGTTGAAGACTCCACTCTCCTATCTAATGGACTATACCATTACACCGGTGACCTGAGTCTGAATTTTGATGTGTCCTACATGAATCTAACTAACATCGCTTATGAAACCCTGAAGTCCAGCAGCCTAAACAGTTCCTTTGACTTCAATTGTCTGATGATGCTGGAGAAGATCACTAAACTGTCGGATGAAACCTTAAAGCGAGAAAAAAAGGTACTCGATTTATTTTTTAATACGAATGGCTATGGTGGTGAGGAATATGAGGAGAATTATGAAGAGAATCTATTAACTGAGTTGCGATTCCTAATTGAATATGAGAACATTTTGATTGAAGGGTTTGAGGCTACCAGAGAGTCCTGGAAAAACTGTAATTCAGGAGATTCTCCAGAACTGGAATGATTAGAAAATTAAATACCTGCCTTTTCTTAGCACTGATAATTGGCGTTGTATCCTGCAAGGATCAAGAGAAATCAAATCTTTCGGTAGAAATAGGTCAGGACCCAGAAAATGCCTCTACTCCTCTACCAAGGCTAAAAACTACCCAAGGCTCAAAGCCGGGAGACAATGTCCACTGTGGCCTCATGGATCAAGCAGGAAACCTTTGGTTTGGAACGACCTCTGAGGGTATTTATAAATATGATGGCAAATCTTTCTCTCAATTCACCGAAGAAGATGGACTGAGCAGCAATATGGTCCATCATCTTTTGGAAGATAAGGAAGGAAAAATCTGGGTCGCCACCTCAAATGGTGTGAATGTCTTCGACGGCACAGACTTCAGTTCATTTGAGATTCCCTTAACTGCGGATCGACCTGCCAATTCCTACAATGACAGGAAGGACGTCTTCAGCATGATTCAAGCAAAGAGTGGGGAGCTTTGGTTTGCCACGATCGATGGTGTTGTGATTTATGACGGCGATTCCTTTACCGCATTTCAAGTAAATGAAGGAGCAAGTGGCTTCTTAAGCAGCAACAACAATGTCGAATACATTTTAGAGGATGACTCTGGAAACTTTTGGTTTGGAGGACGAGGGAATGCTGGGGTGTTTCGTTACGATGGCAATGCCATCACCAACCTGAAACCTAATGGTGAGGAGTGGGCATGGCCTGTTTTGCAGGATAAAAATGGTGGAATTTGGTTCAGCAACTGGAATGGTGCCTATCTATTTGACGGAAATTCATTTACTAGTTTCTCTAAAAATAATGGCCTGGCTGGCGATGTGGTCGCCCGAATCATTGAGGACAGGAAAGGCAACATTTGGATAGGTGGTGAAGGGCTTGCTCGCTTTGACGGAGAATCATTTTCTCAATTTAGTACTGAAGACGGACTTCAAAATAACTCAATCTTCTCGCTCGTTGAGGATAAGGATGGCAATATTTGGGTGGGTACCAGAGAAGTAGGTCTCAGTCGATTCGATGGAAATTTCTTCACCAGTTTTTCTGAAAGGGAGTGAATCATTTTTGAGGGTTTTAACCATTAGAATCTCAACTATTTAAAAAGTGCTCATTCTAATTTATTCACATGCTTTTTTCCGAGGTTAAATTCGTACTGAGCAGCTCAGTTCAGAGAAAATCTATAGACTCCATTTAAAATACACATCTAGCCCAAATCGTTAAAAATATAGTAAGAGGTTAGTGAAAAGAAAGTGAATACTTCGGGAAGAAATAGGGTTGGATTTATTGGTACAGCACTTCTTTTGCTGAACCTGTTATGCTTTACTGCTTGTGAAGAGGATGAGGTAATGAATCCCGTGATTGATTCCGCAGCAGGCGAGCTACCCCTTTTAAATGGAGACAACAAAATCGGGATGATCATAGGCTTTAATCCATCTAATCCTGCCGCTACAAATGATTCTATTCAAGCCAGATGGCAAGAAGCACTGGAAGCTGGAATGTCTGTTGGACGATTACAAATCGACTGGACAGAATTAGAACCAGCCCCAAATACCTACGATAAGAAAGCACTTGAAGAAAGGTTGATTGACTATCATAATCAGAACCTGCAGACCTTCCTTCTCATATCCGCTTACGACAGCGAAGGGCCTGTCATCCCTGCTGATTTACAGAGATTAAGTTTTGATGACCCCATTCTCATTAATCGCTTCCGCAGCCTGATGGATTGGGTAATCCCAATGCTGGTCCAATATGGCGGTTACCTGATTTCGATTTCGAATGAGCCAGACAACGCTTTCAATGATGAACCTCAATTACCCCAACAGATTCTCCGATTCTTAAAGGACGTAAAGAGTCATATTCATGGGATTAACGACCAGATGGCCGTTACTGTCACTATCGCGGAAGGAAGCCTGGACGATGGGCGTCTGGGAATTCCTGAAATTATCAATGAATGTGATGTAGCCTGCTGGAACTTTTACGGTAGCAAATTTCAGTTTTTTGATCCATACTACTCGGCGCAAACTGAGAATGAGATCAAAAGCGACATTCAAAGAATGTTGGCTGTGTCTGGAGAAAAGAAAATGGTGATACAGGAGCTTGGCATGTATTCCGGGAATACTACCCTCGACGGTTCGGAAGAAATTCAACGCAATTTTTTTGAGGTGTTTTTTAGGGAAATGGAGCAGCAGGAAAGAATAAAAGCCGCCTATAATTTCCAATTGGTGGATTGGTCGCCTGAAGTGACAGAGCAATATGTAGAGGCCTTTGAAGAAGAAGGCATTCCTCAAGAATTTATTGGGCAATTATCAGAATCTCTGGAAACAGTGGGGTTGATCAATTACAGCGATGGAAGAAGCAAAAGCGCCTGGAATGAATTCATTTTTTGGGTAGAGGAAATGGACTGATTTAAGTCAGGACAGGCAGGCCCAAATTATGACTCTCATTTCCCTTTTCGAGGATCAATGATATTAAGCCACCTTTTCTGCGACCAACTTTTTAAATCCAAGGGATTCGTATGGAAAATAGTATTTCCCAATTTCTTAAATTAAGGAGTCTGGATTCTTTTCTTCTTAAAAGAAATCTATGAACAGAACATAGAATAAATGCCCTATGAATACGAAAATTGGAAATGTCTCGAATTATCTGGCTTCCTTAATCCTACTTTCTATGGGACTGATATACATCTTTAAAAGTAGCTTTATGCCCTATCATAGTGCTGCAGTCATGCAAGAGTGGGATGAAATCAATTTGGAATTTCAATCATTAATTCTTGCTCTGATGAGAGCCGTGTCAGGGGGTTACATTGCGATGGCCATCACTGTGGCTGTGATGCAGAAGAAATTCTCCTCCACTAAAGTGTCATGGTTACCTCCTTTAATGTTGATAGCGGGTTTAATAGTAAGCCTGACCTCAATTTATGCCACCTTGATAGTCCGATTTAACACTCCGGGAGAGCCACCTACGGCATTGGCAATAGCTGGAATTGTCTTGCTGCTTATTGGATATGCATTTAATCGAAGATCATTATCTGAAGAATAAAACTAATACAAATCCACTCCCTGAGAATCAGCGCATTTTTCTGCGATAATCTGCGGGCTCATATTTTTGAAACGAGGGATTTCGGACAAGCCTGGCCCAAATAAATTCTGATTACTTAAATTGTAAAGAGAAGTAGGTTGGCCATCACATCTACTGGCTTACGAACACTTTTTCTAAAATTTTTGAAAAACTAGTGATGGATTAATGAAGTATGAAGCAGCTTTTTAAGTCTAAACCCATATTAAGTTTCACCCTACTTACCTTAAGTATAACTTTAACCTTTTGGTTCTTACCTGTGGTAGTTACACTACCAAAAGATATTGGTTTTGGGGCAATTCTAATCGGTGGTTGTGGACCACTAATTGCCGGTTATCTTCTCACCGTCATTAATTCTGGAGAGATAATCAAAATAGGGTCTAGATCAATCTTTTTCACGGTCTTTTTAGTATCCGCCTTGGTACTTTTCTTGCGATTGTATTTTGTAAATAATGGGTTGAGTGATGCCAATGGGAAAATCCCAAGTCTTAATGAAGTTGGGATTTTAGCTTTTGTGACTTTTGGGTTACTCTGTTTTATTTTGGCTCTTAATTTAAGCAACGCTACCAATTCTAAATTAAAAGAGAATTACCTTAATTCTTCGTTTTTTGAAAGTGGAAAGGCAAGGTGGTATGTCATAGGGTTTTCATTATTTATCCTCCTAAATATTTGCAGCTACTTCATCGGCGGCTTGCTCAACCTTAAAACCACTGATTTCATTATCAAAACTGAACCAACTTGGTTAATCGGGTTTATTAGCAATTTCCTATTTTTTGGGGGTATTGAAGAATTCGGTTGGCGAGGATTTTTACAGAAAGAATTGCAAAAAAAATACAATCCGCTAATCGGAACTCTAGTAGTTTCGCTTTCATGGAGCCTCTGGCTGCTTCCATTGCATTTCAATGGATTTTATTCGACAGGTGGATTTATAGACTGGCTCCCCCTCGTCGCTTTGATGATTCCTCTTACTATTACTTACACGTGGGTATACAATAAATCTTCATATTCCATCCTCGCTGTCATTTTGTTACACGCGATGTTCAACAATGTCAATGGGGCTGTCGGGAAATCGGAGCTAGTCTTTCTTGTATTAGGCATTTCATTTTCCATCTTTTGCATCTTTGATGACAAAATGTGGAAAATGAGAAGCTTTGAACATATCTATAATAGTAAAAGCGAATAAATCCGACAGCTGATAAGGCATATCCCACAGAGATTTTTCCAGCTTATCTCTGGTGAACCACGCCATGCCAATCAGCGAACTTTTCTGCGAAAATCTGCGGGCTTACCTTTTTAAACCAAGTGATTTCAGACAACTCAACCCAAATAAATTCTGATTACTTAAATTGGAAGAAGCAGTTGATAGCTCAGCAAAGCTAGCGGCTAACGCTCACTCTTTGGGATTTACATGAAATTTACTGCTCATTCAGTGTGCTTTATACCGCGTTTTGCTTTCTTATGACAAACCACTAAACAATGATAAAATTCTTTCGAAAATTGCGCTTCGAGCTTATTGAAAAAAACAAAACTCGTCAGTATTTGAAATATGCCGTTGGAGAAATTGTACTTGTGGTTATTGGAATTCTGATTGCGCTTCAGATAAATAATTGGAAGGAGTCTGAGAAAAAACGAACTCTTAAAAGTGAATATACAGCATCGCTAATCTTAGACTTGACGAATGACACAATTCAAATCAATAAAAAAGTAATAGGGATTAAAGAAAACCTCAAAGTCTTCACATCTGCTAGGGACAGCATAAATCTTGGTTATATACAATCGGTAGAAGATTTTGAAAGACTTTATCGATATAGTTCATTGGATTACAGCAATACGATTAACACCTATAACACCAATACATTTAATATTTTGGTCTCTAACGGAAATATTGACCTATTCGACAGCGAAATAAGAGAAGAAATTATGGAGTTGAATAGGCTCCAAAAATTTGAAAATGATGTTTCTAACTTTAATAGAAAAATCTTATTTGAAGTAATAGATAGTACAGTTCGAAAATACCCGCCAAACGATGAATCGTTCAATCAAGAATTGATTGATAATCTCTGGGAAAAAGAAAATAAAGACGAATTACCGAAAGACATTATTGATTTTATCGGACAAAGTGAATTTACAATTTATAGATATTTAAATCTCACAGATGATGTTTTACGGCAAACGGAATTAGTGATTAAACTATTAAAAAATTAAAACACCGAAGGTACTACAACTGATTTTTGCATAAGCTTCTGTTGTTACGGACAACTCCTCACCCGAAACCATCACTCCACCCTATACAAATACCCTCCAAAATCCTGAAAAGTCATAGGTTCCCGATCAGTCGAGGTTCTTGACTTAATATAAGTTTCCCAGCCTTCCGCATCCTCCAGGATCAAACCGAATTCGATTAGCTTTTCTTCTGAATACTCATTCATCCCTCTAAGCCCATCCACTAGTCCCAGATAAGACTGATCGGAGAGGGCATAGACTTTTGCCCAGCCCTGATCTACCACTAGCTCCAGACCCAGCTCTTCCTCCACCCAGTTTTGCATAGGAAGCATATCGTTATAGTAGAGCCAGGTTACAGAACTGTAGAAATTCAGATTTCCTCCCATGGCTGTTTCCAGAGGGGTCTGGCTCCTTAGTCTGGGCATTAGCATTTCGTTTTCCTGATGATCCCGAAACATCTCAAACTCCAGCAGATAGCCTTCCGGATCTATAGCCACAAATCCATCATGCGCCCCTTTCGGATTTTGCTTTAGCGTGTACTTGATCTCCACACCTTTCTCCTGCACATGCTCATGCCAGTCCTCCAGATGATCGGTGAGCAAGGCCAGCGCCACCGATTTTTTCTCATCTCCTGAATAATCCGATGGCTTCACATCCTTCAGTACCAGATAGGAATCTCCCGCGATTTGAAATTTTGCAGACTGCTCATCCTCCTCCACTATTTTAAGCCCAAGAGTTTCCCCATAAAAAGCTTTGGCTGCAGCCAAATCCTGATAAAACCAAATCAGCTCATGCCCCTGAATCCCAAAATCCGCTAAATCTCTAAATGACGTGTTTTGCGCCAGCAGATCATTAATCCTCCAGCTGGGGTAACCCAAAAGCCGACCAAAGCTTCTGGAAAGTGCTAGAAACTCCTCCGGATTATTCTCCAAAGTGATCGAACCCATCCTGGCCTTATAATCCAGATAGGCCTGTAGGCTCATGCCCGAATGCAGGATAAAAACTTCCATCCCTTTAATCCCGCTAAGATCGAAAAGCCCGGACTCCATCAGGTCCATCTCTCGATACACTTTCACTCCATATTTCTCCGCTATTTTTTCGGCCTCCGGCCAAAATACTTCCGCTTCCTCAGGACTCATGGGATGACTCAATGCAATGGGCTTATTCCCGGCTTGCACCATTTCTGCAAAAGCCTCAAAGGCTCCTAGCTTGGTTTGATCTACTTTGGGAGTACAAAAAGAGAGGCTAAAACTGGCAAGGATCAGAATTCCGAATTCGATTTTTCGCTTCATGGGTTATTAGTTTGGATGCTAAAAGTGAAAATTCTCACTGGCTCTTGCAACTTCACTCCTTCCATTCCCATCTAATTAGATGAAGCCTCTGGCCAAGAATGATAAATTTTATTTTTGGAAGTATTTACTAAATTGACAGACGCTTGAAAACCAGCTAGTAAACTACTTAACACAAACTTTTATCACTAAAAAATCCACCTATGGAGTTAACGATTAACAACCTTTCAAAGACTTATCCGAATGGAGTAAAGGCTTTGAACAACATTTCTTTGACCATCCCACAAGGGATGTTTGGGCTTCTAGGCCCAAATGGAGCAGGAAAATCCACACTTATGCGAACTATTGCCACCCTTCAGGATCCTGATGAGGGAAGTATCATGTTGGATACCATTGACGTGCTGAAGGATCCACAATCTGTACGCGAGCAGCTAGGGTATCTTCCTCAGGATTTTGGGCTTTACCCAAGAATCAATGCTCAGGTAATGCTGGACCATATCGCTCAGATGAAGGGTGTAGGAAATAAAGGAGAAAGAAAGGACTTGGTTGAAAGCCTGCTTCATAAGGTGAACCTTTACGACCATAGAAAAAAAGGGCTTGGAACCTACTCAGGAGGTATGAGACAGCGGTTTGGGATTGCTCAGGCTTTGGTGGGAAACCCAACTCTGATCATCGTGGATGAGCCAACTGCCGGCCTGGATCCATCAGAAAGAAATAGGTTTTATAACCTCCTATCTGAGATAGGTGAAAATACCGTCGTGATCCTTTCCACTCACATCGTAGAAGATGTGAATACACTCTGCTCGAATATGGCTATCATCTGTCAGGGTGAGGTGCTGATGCAGGGTAAACCTTCCGAAGGTATCGCATCCGTGGAAGGGAGAATCTATCAGAAGTCCATTGAGAAATCTGAGCTGGATGATTTCCGCGATAAGTACTCGGTGATTTCCACTAAACTTCTGGAAGGACGACTAAGTCTGAGAATAGAAAGCGATGAAAATCCTGGAGAAGGGTTCGAAGCTGTTCCTGCTGACCTGGAGGATGTCTACTTCAGTAACATATCCAAGAAAGTAGATCCAATTACTATTTAATCGCCGGGTATGTTTAAGGATATTTTCATTTTCGAGCTGAAATATAGATTTACACGTCCGGCGACATATATCTATTTTTTCATGCTCCTGGTTGTACCCATGCTTTTGGTGGGTTTTGGCAATACTCCGGCCTCGGAAAAGGTTTTTCATAACTCTCCGATAGTCATTGCCAATTTGCTTCTTCTGGTTTCCATATTTGGAATTTTGATTGCTTCTGCGGTAATGGGCGTCCCTCTTTATCGTGACTTAGAGCACAAGACCGGAACATTTCTATTCTCCTATCCTATTTCTAAAACTGGATACTTTATGGGGAGATTCTGGGGTTCTTTTGTGACTCTTCTGTTTATTTCACTTGGAGCAATTATTGGATTTTATTTGGGGGCAATTTTAGGAGGACCAGTATTTGGGACAGACCCCTTACGATATGGCCCAAATACGCTAATAAACTATCTCCAGCCTTGGCTTACGCTTTTGGTACCGAATCTTTGGCTGGCAGGTTCCCTTTTCTTCGCACTAATCGTTTTCACCAGAAATATCAGATCTATTTACTCTGGAGGAATCATCGTCTTCATCATTTATCTGCTGGCGAACTTCCTTGCTCAGGACATTGAGAATCAGGATTTGGTTGAGATCATGGATCCCTTCGGGCTAAATACTTTCTTTTTCCAGACACGATATTTGACCCCTTATGAGCAAAACACGTTTCTGCTAGCCATCGATGGAAATCTATTGATCAATAGATTGATGTGGACGGGAATTGGACTGGTATTCTTCCTGGCCGCCTACTTCCGATTCGACTTTGCTTACTTCTTCCAAACCAAACAGAAGAAGAGTAAAGCTGAGAAGATCGAGAAGAAAGCCATTTCTAAGACTCCAGTCAGTGTCACTACAGATTTTGGTAAAGGCTATCAGTGGAGCAGCTTCAAAACTCTGTCCAGAATTGAATTTCAGAACATCTTCAAGGATGTATACTTCAGGTCAATTTTACTGGGTGGAATGATTTTCCTGGTTCTGGATTTTTGGATTGGAATCACACTTTACAGTGTTCCAAATTTCCCAGTGACCACGTTCCTGATGGAGTTTAAGACGTTTGACTGGAATCTCTTTGTCTTCATCATCATTGTATTCTTTACAGGAGAATCTTTGCACAGAGATCGCTCCTCAGGATATGCTGTGATCAATTCTGCCTTCCCGGTAAACGATATGACGGTCATTGCATCGAAATTCACTGGGATCGCAATGATCTGTGTGATGCTTACCACCATACCAATCTTTGTGGGAATCATTGTCCAGACGCTGAAAGGCTATTTCCAATACGAGCTGGGAATCTACCTAGTGGATAGCTATTTAATTTCACTTCCGGATTATCTTCAGATGGTCATGCTTGTTTTTGCAGTTCACTTGGTGGTGAATAATAAGTTTGCCGGGCATGCTGCAGCCATTGGGATTTGGGTGGTCATGATTGTCTTGAGAGACTTTGCCGGCTACGGCTTCAATGCATTCTTCTTCTCTTACAAGCCGGGCTACACCTGGAGTGACATGAATGGATTGGGACACTTCTGGGAGCCTTTGCTTTGGTTTAATGTGTATTGGACAGCAATCGGACTATTCCTGATTTTGTTCTTCGCTTCTTTCTATAATCGTGGTGCTGAGAATTCCTGGAAAAGTAGATGGAGAAGTGCCAAAAGTAAATTTGGTAATAAAACCTCATTAGCATCCTATGGCTTTTTGGTGATTGGAGTGATTTGCTTTGGATATATCTACCGATCCACGGCTTATACCAACACCTACAGAACTTCTGATGAAAATAAAGTCAGAAGTGTGAAGTATGAAAAGGAGCTCAAGAAATATGAGTTCATGCCTGAACCCAAGGTTATCTCTGTTAACGTCAAAGCGGACTTATATCCAGAAGAGCGAGATGCAAAGTTTGACGCAGACATCGTACTAACCAATAAAACGGATACGTCTATTGATTCGATTTTCTTCGATGGTTCTTCGCTAACAGATTTCCAAGTCTTCCATGAAGGAGAAGAGCTCGGGTATCGAAGTCTAATCGAATTTGAGCCGCCCCAGTTTCAGATTTTTGGAAAAAAGGAAACTAAGCCCGCATACCGAATGGTGGCCCTGCCAAAAACCCTGATGCCTGGTGATACCCTGGCGCTAAATCTCAAAACGGAAGTTATCAATTCTGGATTTCCTAATGGGGGTTTCGGCAGAGAGCTGATTTATAATGGGAGCTTTATCGCTGGCGGCCTGCCTTCTATGGGATACGATTCTGATAACGAATTGAGCAGTGACGAGGATAGAAGAGAATATGAGTTGCCCGAGAGATCTGATGACTTACCTCCTCATGATGATCCTTATGGAGTGAATAATCTACTATTTGTGAATGATGCAGATTTGGTTCAGTTCGAAGCTGTACTAAGTACTTCTCCGGATCAAATAGCTATCGCTCCAGGATATCTTCAGAGAGAATGGGAAGAAGATGGACGTAGATATTTCCACTACATTCAGGACACTCCTATTCAAATGTTCTTCTCTTTTCTTTCTGCGGATTATGAGGTCCTGCGAGAGAAAGCGGTGATGACCTCCGGTAAAGAAATTGACATAGAGATTTACTACCAAAAAGGACATGAATATAACTTGGATCGATTTGTAGAATCCTATCAGGATGGATTACAGTATTTCTCTGATACCTACGGAGACTTCCAGTTTAGGCAAATGCGTATTCTGGAATTCCCCCGATATGCAGGTTTTGCACAGTCTTTCCCGAATACTGTACCCTTTTCGGAGGATTTTGGATGGGTGGCAGATTTTTCTGACCCGAATAGTTTTGACTATGTGTACTATGTGACTGCACACGAGCTCGCACATCAATGGTGGGCGCATCAAATCACTCCTAACTATACCAGAGGATCAAACCTGACCTCCGAAGCTTTGGCAGAATTTTCTGCCCTGATGCTATCGGAAAGAAAGTATGGAAAGGATAACATGAAGCGCTTCCTCTCAGACGAATTAGATCGCTACCTATCTGGCAGGTCGAATGAATCCAAAAAGGAAAACACCTTTATCAACTGTAACCGAGCCTATCAATGGTACAATAAGGGAGCGCTGATCCTTTATGGCTTAAGAGATCTCATTGGTCCTGAAGCTATGGATTCTGCTCTGTACAAATTCAATCAGGATCTCGGGATGAAACAAGAGCCGCCTTTCCCAGGAAGTTTGGATCTGTACAATTACCTGGCTGAAGCTACGCCGGATAGTCTGATGTATTACCTGGATGATACCTGGAAGCGAATCACTTTGTATAACAACAAAGCTGAAGAAGTTACCGCTGTTAAGGTTGGTGAAGACGAATATGATGTGACCATCAATTTCACCTCTCAGAAGCTTTATGCCGACGAAACCGGGAAGGAAACTGAAGCGGAGTATGAAGGCGATTATATCGACATTGGAATCTTCGCTGAAGATGATCAGGATGAGGCAGGTAAGGATCGCGTGAATCCGCTTTACGTTGCCAAATACAAAATCAAGCCAGGAGAATCGAGCATGACTATTCGAGTAAAAGGAGAACCTGCTAAAGCTGGAATCGATCCTTTCAACAAGCTCATTGATAGAATACCGGATGATAATACGGTGGATGTAGAAATCGAGTAAATCAAAAGCCCAGCTCCTAGGAGCTGGGCTTTTTCAATTTTGAAAAGGTGATCAAGGAGGGTAAGCAAAAAAAAATCCATCCTAAATATCTTCTTCCTTAGATATTCGTTATTCCTTAGGTCATGGAGATGAATCAACACCCATGTAATCAAATTTGAAATGAATCATCTCAATGCTTAACTTCATCCAAAACCTGAATTCCTCAATCACCCCATGAAGAAAACTGGTCTGATTCTAGCAGTTTCTTTTTTAACATTTCTTTCCCTCGGCGCCTTAGCCATGGTTAATTTTCAACCAGAGCTCAAAGAGCAACTGGCAGATACTTATACCAGCCTTTTTGACTTGGACGAAAAACCTAATGCAACACTGCTCATGCCAGAAGCGGTTGAGGTTTTTGAGGTTCCTGATCTAAAAGATTATAAAGCCAGACTGAGGAAAAACTCCTACCCTAAACACCTTGCCACTGCGGAAGAAAAGGGTGCCGGTCTTATCCTCGACGATGAGCAACTCTTTCAATTAGTCGAAGCTGGAATGCTCGTAGAGGTCAGTTCAGGAATAGGATATGAAGTAGAAAAACTTACCCATAGCCATCCATATCTGACCCCTGAGGCAAAAAAAGTACTAGAGGAAATTGGCCAAACCTATGAAGCCCTCGTTGGAGATGGTGAATTTTTTACGGTTACTTCGGGCACTCGCACCATCGAACAACAAAAGAAACTGGGACGCCGAAATAGGAATGCAACCAAAGGGACCAGCTCTCATTCCTACGGACTCTCCGTTGACATTTCCTATATCCGATTTAATGGCGAGAAGTCATGGAATTGGAAAAAACGAAAGAAACTAGAAAAAGTCCTAAGTTACTTCCAAGAGCAAAACAAGATCTACGCAATCAAGGAAAGAAAGCAAAATTGCTTTCACATCACTTTTAGGTAGAGACAATAAATGTTAGCATAGCTTACATAAGCTAGCTATGGTTTTGTACTTTGAGATTTTTAACTAATCTTTTTTTCTATTTTCACTTACCAGGTTTTCCTGGTAAACCCCAGTAACTATGAAAAAGCTTTTCTTAGCCCTCTTGGTTTTGCTAGTAATTATTGCTGCAGTTTTGCTATTCAACACCTTTAGTCTCAGCTCCAAACAAGTGGAGCCCGGCAAGCTGACAGAGGTGAATTTTTCAGATCAGATTTTTGAAAATCTATCCAGGGCAATTCAATTCGAAACAATATCATTCAACGAAGATATAGAACCTGATTCTGCTGAGTTTTTTGGTTTCCATCGGTTCCTCGAAGAGACTTATCCTTTAGCTCATCAAAATCTGGCCTTGACCAAGATCAATACTTACAGCCTGCTTTATGAATGGTCAGGATCGGATCCATCCTTAAAACCTATCATTTTCATGTCCCACCAGGATGTAGTTCCAGTGGATGAGCCAACTATTTCTCAATGGGAAGCGCCACCTTTTTCAGGGGAGATCACTGCTACCGACATCATTGGAAGAGGAACTTTAGACGATAAAGGCACACTACTTGGAGTTTTTGAGTCTATAGAAAAGTTGATTTCTGAAGGCTTCATCCCAAAACGAACAATTTATATTGCTTCAGGACATGATGAAGAAATAGGTGGGGCTAATGGAGCAAAGCTAATTGCTGAGTATCTCAAAGAAAGTGGTGTAAATGCCGCTATGGCTATCGATGAAGGAGGTTTTCTTGCTGAAGGGTTAGTTTCAGAAATCGAACCCACCATCGCAGTAATTAATCTATCTGAAAAAGGCTACGCCAGCTATAAACTTAGTGTAGAGACCAGGGGTGGACATAGTTCGGCACCTCCCAGGGAAAACACCATCGGGATCCTGGCTCAGGCAATAGTCGATTTGGAGGAAAATCAAAGGCCCTACAGAATGGTGGATCCACTTGATGATCAGCTAGAGTTTATGGGACCGGAGTTACCATTTTTGGGAAAGGTTGTTTTTGCCAATCCATGGCTCTTTGAAAGTATGATCCTGGAAGGATTAAATGCGCACACTACTACAGCACCCACCATAATTGGAGGAGGTGTGAAGGATAATGTTATACCAACTTTGGCAGAAGCCACTGTTAACTTTAGAATTTTGCCTGGCGAAACGATTGAATCTGTGAAAGAGCATATTGAGGCAACTGTTTCCGACAAGGTAAAAGTTGAGCTAAAGGGTTTTGCGACGAACCCTTCCCCAGTTTCGGGCATAGATTCAGAAGCTTTCCAAATTCTCCAAAAAACCATCAGAAGTCAATTTCCTGAGTCAGTGGTCGTACCTGGGATGATTGGAGGTGGTACGGATGCCAGATATTTCTATGACATCGCAGATGATGTATATCGCTTTTACCCCATCCGTATGGATTCCACCGCATTGACCCGATTCCACGGTATAGATGAAAAAATATCAAAAGAGAACTACCGAGAAGTAGTGGAATTCTGTTATCACTTGATTAAAAACTTCCAATAGCCATGAAATATTTTTATTTGATAGCAGGAATAATAATGCTTGCAGCCTGTGAAACAAAGGTAGATGTCACACAAACTCTGGCCCAAGAAGAAGAAATTAAAATACAAAGACCATCGGCTCTGGATAGTGGAAAATTTTTTGAGTTAGAGGGTAAAAAGATGCTGTTTGGTGGAGAGGATAGTAGCCAGCACTTTGATGTCACCGATCTGGAATTAGTAGATGAACAGTTTCATTATGGGATTGGAAGAGAAATATTCCCAGCACTATTAGAACCTAAATTTACCACCGTAGAAGCGGTAGATTCCCTCTGGGAGGATGATGAACGATTTCTGGTGGCTTATAAGGGTCAGGATGTCAAGGCATACTCGGTCAAGGATCTCACTCGTCATGAGATAGTGAACGATGTGCTCGATGGAGAACCAATCATGGCAGCTTATTGCATTCTTGCAGATCTAGGAGCCATTTATGACAGGAACTACGATGGTGAGGAATTGACCTTTGCCCTAAGCGGCTACACATATTATGATCCGGAGGTTTGGGATGGTTTGGATGGATTTGTGTTTTGGGACAGGGAAACTGAAAGCCTTTGGTGGCCACTAATCGGAAGAGCGGTTTCCGGTCCTTTGAAAGGAACCCAGCTTTTAGAAATGGACAAAGCTCATTGGAAAGATATTACCTGGTCAGAAGTGAAGTCGGATTTCCCAAATGCAGAAGTTTTGATCTCAGGTCAGGATTATGAAAGACCGAGCTCTTGGGACAAAGAGGTGAATGCTGAATTCATTGTGGAAAACTTCAAGCAATAGAATTTTTCCATAACCGCTCAATTTTTTTTGAACCCGCATAGGGGTAAAAGCAGCTTCGCTTGTCCTATTAATAAATCCCCTTTCCTATTAACTTGCAGGAACGGCACATTTTCATGCAGAACGTAGATCAGGAGATTTTTAATTCTATCAAACTTGGTGACGAGAAAGCCCTGGAGATGCTGTTTCACGACTATTATGAACCCCTTTGCCAATACGCTTTCTCTTTTCTCAATGATCGTGAAGACGCGGAAGAAGTGGTGCAAAACTCCTTCGTAAGAATCTGGGAAAAGAGAAAGGAGATTTCTATTCAGACTTCTGCCAAAGCCTATTTGTATAGAATGATCAGGAATTCCTGTTTGAATGAAATCCAGCATCAAAAGGTAAAATCTCAACACCAGGAATTAACCAAAATGGATAGTTCAGGAATGGAACAGGCGTCCGATGCTATGGCTATCCGTGGGGAGCTAGAGCAAAAGATCAGATTTGCAATGGAAAAATTACCTGAGCAGTGTAGGATCGTCTTTTCTTTGAGCCGATTTGAAGAATTGAAATATAAAGAAATCGCAGCTCAGCTGAATATATCGGTGAAAACCGTGGAGAATCAAATGGGAAAGGCCCTAAAAATTATGCGTCAGGAACTGAAGGAGTACCTCCCTTTGATTCTGTTGCTATTGGAAAATTTTCTTGATCCATGAGCGAAAAAGAGGAATTTGACATAGAGACCCTTATCGCAAAATTCATCACGGATGAGTGCAGCCCTGCTGAAATTCAGGAACTGGAAAATTGGCGTGCACAATCCGAAGAAAATGAAAAGTACGTTGCGGATGCACTTTTGATTTATCAGCGTGCTGAATTGGCCGTGGATCAGAAGTTCGATTCTCAACAAGCATGGAAGAATGTTTCAGCAAGAATTGAAAGTGAACCAGAAGGCCGATCTGCCTTTATAGGGCTATGGAAATTTGCTGCCGGATTAATTCTTATCGCTGCTCTCTCCTATCTTTTCTTCCAGCAATTAGATACCTCCGAAGAATTCAATTTCTCTAGCAAAACGGAGGTACAAATTCAAACTCTTCCAGATCAGACTACCCTTGCTCTGAATCGAGAATCTGAATCGAAGGTGACCTATGATGAGCGCAAAAACATAGGAATCATAGAACTGAGTGGTGAGGCCCTGGTCTCGATCCCGGATGAAAAAAAAGTGAATTGGCAGGTGCAAGTTGAGGAGCTGATCATAGAAGATATAGGAACGGAATTTAATGTGAAAGCCTATCCAGATTGTGATCAGGTGGAAGTTTCTGTTTTATCCGGAGAGGTTCGCATTTACAAAGCCGATGAGGATGGAATAAGTATTGCAGCGGGTGAGAAAGGTATTTATAATAAGACCACAGGAGAATTCCAGATGGACGTCGCAGACCAAAATGTGGGGGCATATCAGTCCAAAATTTTCACCTATCAAAATCAAAGCCTAGAGACCATTGCGGCTCAGCTTAGTGAGGTGTATCAAATCCCGATAATTCTGGAAGGAGATATTGCTGGATGTGCCCTGACGGTGAACTTTGAGGATGAAGAATTAGACGATATAATTTCGATCATTTCAGAAACTCTTGGGCTCGAAGTGAGCGAAACAGAGGAGTCTATTACCCTGTCAGGAGAAGGATGTTTTTAGATCTGAAGGAATGAAGCAATCCTTACTTTTTTTGATCTTTTTGTCTCTATTCAGCTTTGCCCTACGGGCAGAAGACAACCGTCTACTCGAAAAGGAAATCACGATAAAAGTTGAAAATGAAAGATTAGATGACTTTCTAAATCGCCTCTCGCAGCAAGTAGGCGGGGTATTTTCTTATAGTCCCTCAGCTTTGGATGTGAGTCAGAGAATCACTGGTAATTTCACCAATGAATCTTGCAGGGAAATCCTTGAGGCCGTATTTCAAGGCAGCATTAAATACAAGCAAAAGGGAGTTTACATAATCCTTTCACCTGCACCTCCCCCGGAAAAAGAAATTACAATTAGTGGGTATCTGGTCGATGAAACTTCCGGCGAAAGAATTCGAAATGCCACCGTTTATGATCCCATCACCCTCAAATCCTCTACCACTGATGAGTTCGGATTTTTCGAGATAGCAGTAAAGAATCCGGACGAAAATTTTGAATTGATCATCAACCAGGAAATGTATTCAGATACACTTCTGGTAGATCAGAAAAGGTCTTCCTTTTCAAGGGTTTTCCTGAAGCCGGAAACAGCTGAGACGCTAACTAAACCTATGAAGGATTTCTTGCAGTGGGCCAAAGAATCCATTGGTGTCCAAAACAGTAAAAACGTAAGAGATACCCTTACTCGGAAATTCCAGTTTTCTTTGCTGCCCTTCGTTGGCACGAATCATAAACTCTCTGGGAATGTGGTAAACGATTACTCGGTCAATTTACTGGGAGGTTACTCTGCGGGCACCAATAAATTTGAGATTGGTGGTTTATTCAACCTTGACCGAAGTCAGGTCAATGGTCTTCAACTCGCAGGGCTTTTCAATCAGGTGGGTGGAAAAGTTCAAGGGGTACAACTAGCAGGATTAGCCAATGTCAATTTCGATTCCCTCTCAGGTTTCCAGGGCGCTGGACTTTTGAACTTTAATCTGAAGGATGTGAATGGAGTACAAGCCTCACCCCTACTAAATATTTCCGGGGGGAATATGAATGGTTTCCAGGCAACCGCCCTAGCCAATTACACGAATCGTAATGTCAAAGGAGTTCAGGCCGGTATCCTTGGAAACATCGCTGGAGGCTATGTGGATGGGTTTCAGTTTGGTCTATTCAACTACGCAGATAGCGTGAAAGGAGCTTCGATAGGATTACTAAGCTTTGTGAGAAAAGGATATCACACAGTGGAGATCGGAGCCGATGAAATCTATCCTATTAATGTTGCATTGCGAACGGGTACCCGGGGATTCTATAATATCCTATCTGCTGGTTTTCGGCCAGAACAGGCCGACTCTACCACTTGGTCATTCGGGTATGGAATCGGTACTTCCCCAAGACTCGGGAAGAAGACTTACCTGAACTTTGAGCTGAATTCCTCACAGATGAATAAAGGAAATGTCCTGGCCACGAATCTCATCAATCGAGCCTATCTCGGATTGGATTATCAACTAGCTAAAGGAGTGGCTTTGTACGGTGGCCCATCCTTTAACATTCGGATTTTTGATACTAGCTATGATGACCATCCAGAAACTTTTGGCTATCTCACACCCAGAGTTTTTGGCAGAAAATCCTTCGAAGATCAGGATTTGGGACAGGAACTTTGGTGGGGTTTCCGGGCTGGAATCCGCTTTTTTTAGCGCTTCGCAAAGTTTTTCAATCTTTTTTCAAAAAAATTTAAATCTCTCATAGGGGTAAGGTCTTGTTCGCCTGTCATAGAAGCGAAACAAACTTAGACCAATGAAAAATTTAAATCGAATTTTCGCTGTCATCTTCCTTTTCGCCTTGAATCCTCTACAGGCTCAAACCGAAAGTGAAGAGAATTCCACGGTGTATTTCCACAAAGATTTTCAGATCTCCTTTGTCCCATTCTTGGGAACCAATGGAACTAACTCGGGAGTCACCATCAATGACTATTCGTTCAATGTACTTGGAGGATTCTCTGCTGGAACCAATAAGCTGGAATTGGCTGGACTTTTCAACATCAATAAAAGTGATGTGAGATATGCTCAGTTTGCCGGAGTCTTCAATCAGGTAAACGGTAAAGTAGAAGGAGCTCAATTCGCAGGAGTGATCAACTCCAATCTTGATTCAGTGAATGGGTTCCAGGGTGCTGGGGTGACCAATTTCACCACTGGTTCCGTGGACGGAGCTCAAATAGCCGGAGTGCTGAATTTCACGACCAAAAGTGTGAAAGGATTTCAGGGCGCCGGAGTAATGAACTTTGCGGTAGGCAGCATCAAAGGAACCCAACTAGCCGGTGTGAGCAACTTCGCCATCGGGGATGTGGATGGTGCCCAGGTAAGTGGAGTGCTGAATTTCGCCAGAAATGTGGATGGAGTTCAAGTAGGACTCTTCAATTATTCGGATAGCATCTCAGGAGTGCCTATCGGCCTGGTGAGTGTAGTGAAATCAGGATACAACACCGTGGAGCTTAGCACGAATGAAGTGATGCCAATCAATCTGGCATGGAGGACCGGAGTGAGATCATTTTATAATATTCTGTTTGCCGGTATCCGACCTGAAATCGAAGATGAGGTCACCTGGTCCTTTGGATATGGTATTGGAACTGCTCCGAGACTCGGTAAGAAAACTTACCTAAACATAGAAGCCACTTCTGAGCAAGTGAGCAAAGGCCGAGTAGTAGAACTCAATCTGGTGAATAGATTTTATCTAGGCTTTGAATATCAGATCACACCGAAGCTGGCTGTCTTCGGAGGACCAACCGTGAACTATCGGGTGTTTGAAACCGGATACGAAAACCACCCGGATCTCTTTGCCTACGGTAACCCAAAAATCCAGCATGAGCGCACCTATGACAACGGAAAGATAGGTGGTCAGCTTTGGTACGGAATCCGAACGGGCGTGAGATTCTTCTAAGCACTTTTTCCCAACCCAGAAAACTACATAATGAAAACCTATTTTAAACTGCTTTTCCTCTTTGGTGTCCTCAGCACGGGAAATCTTTTAGCTCAGGATCTTACCCAGACCATCAGAGGTCGCGTGGTAGATCAGGTATCACAGGTCCCAATGATTGGGGCTACCGTGATGGTCCTCGACACCGATCCTCTTCTTGGAGAAATCACCGATAAAAATGGTGAATTCAAAATCAAGAACGTTCCTGTAGGTCCACAAAGCATACGAATCAGCTTTGTGGGTTACAAAGATTTGATCATTCCAGCGATTCAGGTGAATTCTGGTAAGGAGGTCATTCTTCCGATCGAACTTGAGGAAGATATTTCTACTATTGAAGAGTTTGTGGTAACTGCAAATGAAAAAGATCGAACCATCAATGATATGGTGGCGGTCAGCGGAAGAACTTTCTCCGTGGAAGAAACGAGAAAGTTTGCGGCAGCGGTGAATGACCCAGGAAGGATGGCAACCTCTTTCAGTGGGGTAGTAGGAACGGATGATGGTAATAACAATATTTCAATCAGGGGGAATAGCCCCAATGGCCTGCTCTGGAGAATGGAAGGTATCGATATTCCGAATCCAAACCACTTCGTTTACCCGGGTACTTCGGGAGGAGGAATCTCCATTTTGAGCTCACAGCTTCTGGCTAATTCCGACTTTATCACCAGTGCCTTTCCCGCTGAATATGGCAATGCTTTGGGAGGTGTCTTTGATCTCAATCTTAGAAAAGGGAACAATGAGAATCAGGAATTCACCTTGCAGGCAGGATTCCTTGGATTAGACGTTGCGGCTGAAGGTCCAATCGCCAAGAATTACAGAGGATCTTATTTGGTAAACTATAGGTACTCCACACTTTCTCTACTCGGGCAAATGGGACTGCCGCTTGGAGATTTTGTGACCAATTTCCAGGATCTTTCCTTCATTGTGTACTTGCCTACCGGAAAGAAAAGTAGCTTGACGGTATTTGGCTTTGGCGGTTTGAGTGATCAAAATGAAGATCCAATCGCTGACTCTCTGGACTGGGAGAATGAGTTTGATCGATACAATTCGACTTATTTCTCCAACACTGGAGCAGTCGGGGTTAAGTATTCTTTGGGAATCAATGACAATAACTTCCTCCAAACCACTTTTCTCGCTTCAGGCAATTCCATAGGTGACGAAGGTTTTTACATGACCGATGAACTCCAACTTCAAGACGAATATTTTGAAAGCTTTGGGACTTCAAAATACACCCTGAGCTCAGTTCTGAATACACGGCTTTCTGCGCGTGCTAGCCTAAGAAGTGGAGTCTTTCTGAATCAAATGAATTACAATCTCAAACAGAGATATCATTCGGATGAGACGGATCAGCTGGAGACCGAAATCAATTCAAAAGGAGATACCCAAAGTGTACAGGCCTTTTCTCAAATCAATTACAAAGCCTCAGAGAAGCTGACTTTCAACTTTGGTTTACATTACCTGCAGCTTATGCTAAATAATTCAAAATCAATTGAGCCACGGTTTTCCGCTTCCTATCAGATGGACGAAAAGCAAAGGTTGAATTTGGGATATGGAATGCATAGTCAGGTGCAACCTTTGGGTACCTACTTTGCGGAGCAAGAAATCGATGGAGAGATTTTCCTTCCGAACGAAAACTTAGACCTAAGCAAATCCCATCATTTTGTACTCGGATATGATAGATCGCTAAATCCTTTCTTAAGGATGAAGATCGAAACGTATTATCAGTACCTATACCAGATTCCAATTCGTCCAGGGGTAGATGAAACCTACTCCATCTTAAATCAGGAATGGACTTTTGCTACGGACCCGCTGGTTAGCGAAGGGAATGGAAGGAACTATGGAGTGGAGTTTACTTTGGAACAATTCACCAGAAATGATCTGTATTTTCTTCTGTCCGCTTCCATATTTCAATCTCAGTATAGAACGAATGAAAACGTGTGGCGAAACACACGATTTAATACGGGCGCGAATTTGACTTTCACTGGTGGGAAGGAATTCCAACTCAGGAAAAATAGAACGCTTGGCATTAATGTCAGAGCTATTTACGCTGGAGGACTTTGGACCACGCCAATCGATCTCGAGCAATCCATTCTGGAGGATGAAACGGTGTACATAGAATCCAGAGCATTTGAGGAACAAATCCCAGATTACTTCAGAACTGATCTGAGAATCAGCCTTAAAAGAAACCGACCTAAATCCACAAGAACCTGGGCACTTGACCTTCAAAATGCCACAAACAGGAAAAACGTGTACGGACAATACTATGATCCATCCTTGGGTGGACTTAACACTTCCTATCAGACATCTCTTATCCCTATCCTGAGCTACAGGGTAGAATTCTAACTCATTTTTAAATCCAAAAACTATGAAAAACTACATTGTAAAAAACAGCTTCATTCTACTTGGCCTATTGCTATTAGTAAGTTGCGATCTGACAGATGATTACAAAGGTTCAGATGATCTTGTGACCGTCGAAAGAGACCTGGGGTCCTTCCAAAATATCATTGCTCAAGATGGAATGACCGTAAATGTTTCTCAAGGGGAAGCACAACAAGTCTTGGTCACGACCAATGCTAATCTCACTGAAAACCTCATCACCAGAGTTGAGAACAATACTCTGAAAATAGACCTGAAGAATGGAGCTTACAGAAGCACGACCTTTATTCTGGATATTCAGGTTCCGGATTTGAATAGGCTTCGATTTGAAGACGCTGTAGATGGAGAATTATTCATGATCTCAGATGAAATCACCATTGAAATGGAGGATGCTTCAAAACTAGATCTTCGTGGAAATGCTGATGTCTTGACTATCGAGATGTCAGATGCGAGTAAGGTGTATGGCTTTGATTTCATGGCGAACACGGTCAATGTAAGATCTCAGGATGCCTCTAAACTTGAAATCACAGTTATGGATCTTTTGCATGGCAAAGCTACCGACGGTTCCAAAATCATGTACAAAGGCAACCCTTCTATCAACGTCAGTACGGAGGATGCTGCCAAGGTTATCAACGAAAACTAATCTACGGATTAGGAAAACTAGACCAACAAAGGCGTGGGAAATTCCACGCCTTTTCTCTTATCTCTTCAGGAAAAATTAAGCTGTATATTACCTTGAAAGAATTTACCCTTATCACATGAAGAAAATCGGTCTTGTTTTACTTATTCTGGTTATCGCATTAGTCGCCTTCGTGTTCCATATTTTCTCTTCCACCGGATATTTCAGAGAAATTGAGAATAGAAATGAGTTCGGTGCCATTCATTCTGAAATTAAACTCCCGGGAGTAGAAGATATTACCATTGCCAGAGCAGATAGTCTCCTTATCCTTTCTTCTGATGATCGGGCGGCAAGGAGAGACGGTAGAGATGTTTCTTCCGGACTTTATCTAAAAGATTTGAGGGATTTGAGTTCACCTCTAATTCATTTGTCCGAGCATCTTAATTTCCCATTTTATCCTCACGGAATTAGCATTTATCCCTTGAGTGAGAGTAAGTATTCTTTGGTAGCTATTAATCATGTCGATGGAAATCACTCTGTGGAGAAATTCCTTCTGGAAGGAAAGTCACTGACCCATCTTGAGACCATAACAGACGAAAATTTCATCAGCCCAAATGATTTGGTTCTGGTGAATGAGGATCAATTCTATTTTTCAAATGACCATGGATATACAAGTGGCTTAGGGGTTTTCGCCGAAAACTATCTGGGTTATAAAGCAGCGAGTGTAGGGTTCTATGATGGTGAATCAGCCAGTCTGAAGGCAGGTTCGATCGCATATGCAAATGGAATGCAATTCAATGGATCAGATAAGCTCCTTTATCTGGCATCTCCCAGAGGGTTTATGGTGAAGGTTTATGAAGTGGATTCAAATTGGAACCTAAACCTACGGGAGGATATAGATGTAGGCTCTGGAGTGGACAATATTGAGTTGGATGAATCGGGGAATTTATGGATAGGTTCTCACCCAAACCTCATGGCCTTCGCTTCCTATGCCGCTGGAAATAAGCCCTCGGCCCCCTCTGAAGTGATCAAAATTAACTACAAAGGAAGTGGTAGTACCATTGAGTCTATTTATGTTGATTCTGGTGAAACCATTTCAGCTTCATCCGTAGCCGTCCCTTGGGGAGGTTATCTTTTTATAGGTACGGTGATGGATGAAAAAGTACTTATCCTTAAGCGCTAGTCTGTAGTAATTGCTTTCGATATTGAAGCGGTGTCTTTCCTGTCTGCCGCCGAAATACCCTATGGAAATATGACATATTTTCAAAGCCTACCTGAAAGGCGAGTTGGGTGATATCCGAATTCGAATTTTCGAGAAGCTTCTTTGCCTCCATAATTCGAAGTTGATTAAGGTATTCGGTAAAGGTCATTCTGGTTCTCTCCTTAAAAAACCGACAAAAGGCTTCCTTACTAAGATTCGCTTCTCCCGCCACCTCTTCCAATGAAATTTTATTGGACTGATTTGCGAGAATAAATTGAATAATTCTATTCATTCTTTGACCATCTTTTTCTGAAAATCTCGTTGGCAACTCATCTTTTCCCAGAGAAATTAGCTCAGGTTTTCCGGAGAGAATTAAATCCAAAAACTCGAGACCCGCTCCTAATCTGGATAATCCCTTTTTTCTGTGGAAACCACGAATCCCATCAGCCAAAACCACTTTTCGTTCACCAAGAATTTGAAATGCCTTTCCAGAAAACTGATTTAGGGTGGAAAGGCTTCTTAAATCCTCAACCTCTTTTACGGCTTGATGCATGGTGGCCAAATCAAAAAAAATAGTGAGCGAATGAGAATTAAGTTTGGAACCTACCTCAAAGAATTCTGGATCACTTCGAAAAACATGGGGCACATTTTCGCCAAGTAAGAAAATATCTCCGGGCTCAAATCTCCCGATATAATCTCGACTCATGAATTGGCCATAGCCTGCCCTGATGAGAGTAAGCTGGATTTCCGGATGTTGATGAAGTCTATCGTAAAAATGAACCCCACAATCTTCCTGGTATCGGATGAACTCCCTGTCAGACTTCGGAATTTGAAATGGTACTATCCTACCTTGAATTGCTTTTCTCATCTATTTTGATTCATAATTATAAAATTTAATTTATAATGGTCAATATAGTATACTTTTTTACTAAATGAGTGAAAGAATTCAAATAAGAACACAGCTACCTTTGAAATAAAAAACTATGAATTGGTATGGCGTTTTTCCTGCGGTGACAACTAAGTTTCACCCTGATGGAAGTTTAGATATGGACTTGTTTTTCAAGAACCTTGATTTTCAAATAGAATCGGGAGTTCATGGAATTATTTTGGGAGGTACGCTTGGCGAGAGCTCTGCTTTGACCACTGAGGAAAAAATCACCCTCACCAGAGAAACTGTCAAACATTTAGATGGTAAAGTTCCGGTGATCCTTAACATTGCCGAAGGAGCTACACAGGATGCGCTTTTCTGGGCTGCGAAGGCCGAGGAATTAGGTGCTTCCGGATTAATGATTCTCCCTCCCATGAGATATGCTGCTGATGCCAGAGAAGTGGTAACTTATTTCAAAACCGTAGCGAATTCTACCTCACTTCCGATGATGATCTACAACAACCCAGTGGATTACAAGACATTGGTAACTGTGGAGATGTTTGAAGAGCTTGCCGAATGCGAAAATATTCAAGCGATTAAAGAATCCACCCGAGATATATCAAATGTCACTCGAATGATCAATCGTTTTGGGGATCGTTATAAAATTCTTTGTGGGGTAGATACGCTGGCCATGGAAGAACTTTTGATGGGATCCTGCGGCTGGGTTGCGGGTTTGGTTTGTGCCTTCCCCAAGGAAACTGTTACCATTTTTAATCTGGTTCAGGAAGGTAAAATTCAGGAGGCCAAAGAGATTTATAGATGGTTTCTTCCTCTTTTGGAATTGGATATTCATCCAAAGCTGGTTCAATACATCAAACTAGCCGAGCATCACTGTGGTGTGGGAAGTGAGCATGTGAGAGCACCCCGCTTGACGTTGATTGGTGAAGAGAGAGAAAGAATAGAAAAAATCATAACGGATGGCATAGCCAAAAGGCCTAAATTGTGATTTCAGTTGTCAGTTGTCAGCCCTATGCTAACCGTTGACTAATTTGGACAGACAAGGGCCAATTTATTTTCAAAAACCTAATCGCTATGAACCTAGACCAAATTTTTGAATCCGCTCAAGAAGCATTTTTAAGTTTTAAAAATCTTCCTCCAGCTAAGAAGGCTGATTTCCTAGACCTGATAGCAGAAACACTTGAGGAGAATAGAAGTGCGATAGTTCTTATGGCCACCAAAGAATCTAATCTTCCAGATGGAAGAATTAATGGTGAACTTGGAAGAACTACTAGTCAGCTGAAGCTATTTGCCAATATTGTCAGAGAGGGAAGTTGGGTAGAAGCCACCATCGATCCTGCCGATCCTGAAAGAACTCCTTTGCCAAAGGCGGATATCAGACGGATGTTGGTGCCTCTGGGACCAGTAGTAGTTTTCGGAGCTAGCAATTTTCCCTTGGCATTTTCGACTGCCGGAGGGGATACGGCTTCAGCTTTGGCCGCAGGCTGCCCGGTAATCTATAAGGGACATCCCGCCCATCCGGATACTTCAAAATTCGTTGGTCAATGCATTTCTCAGGCAGCTCAAAAGTCAGGACTTCCTTCTGGAGTCTTCACTCATGTGGAAGGCGGGGTAAAAATGGGTCAGGATTTGGTGAAGCACCCTCTAGCGAAAGCAGTAGGCTTCACAGGATCCTTTCATGCTGGGAAATCCCTCTTCAATATCGCCAACGACAGGGAAGAACCTATTCCGGTTTATGCTGAAATGGGTTCTGTGAATCCGATATTCGCTTTTGCAGGAAGACTGGAAAGCGAGTTGGTTCCTTTGGCAGAAAACTATGTAGCTTCCTTAACTCTGGGAGTAGGTCAATTCTGTACCAACCCAGGATTAATATTCGTGCCGTCGTCTCTTGCCGATGGTTTTGCTAATGCAGTTTCTACGTCCGTTGATAAGGTTTCAGGCGCACCAATGCTCCATGGAGGCATTGCTGAAGCATATGATAAATCAGTCAATGAATTGGAATTACGCTCCGAGCTCAACTGGATTAAATCTCCCCAAGCTAAATCTGAACTAGAGACGCATCCAGCCATAGCCAGAATCTCCGTAAAGGACTGGTTAAGCGATGATGTATTTCAGGAAGAGGTTTTTGGAGCATTTGGATTGATGGTGGTTTATGATGATTCCTCAGAATTGAATGCAGTGTCCTTAAAGCTCAAGGGCCAATTGACCATTTCTCTTTGGGGAGATGGGGGTGAGCTAAAGGCCGAGCAAGAATTGATTTCTCTTTTGCAAGAAAAGTGTGGACGACTCCTTTTTACCGGTGTGCCCACTGGAGTTGAAGTGGGATATGCCATGCAGCACGGAGGGCCATTTCCTTCGACTACAGACTCCCGAAGCACTTCAGTTGGAGCCAATGCGATCAAACGATTTGCCAGACCTATTGCCTTCCAGGATATGCCTTCGGCATTATTACCTAAGGAGCTGCAGGATGAAAATCCACTTGGTTTAATGAGGCAAGTAAATGGAGAGTGGAAGAAATAGTCTTAACTTAAATACGACTACCAGAATAAATTCTTAAATGAAAAAAGTCTTACTTCTTTTCTTCATCAGCTTCTTAATTTTCCAAAACCCAGCATTCACGCAATCTGAGGCAGAAGAGCTTGCTAAAAAGCTTGCGAATCCAATCGCATCGCTCATCTCAGTTCCATTGCAAAACAATACTGATTACGGCATTGGTGAATTTAGGGGCTCAAGGAATACAATGAATATCCAGCCCGTAGTGCCTATAGGGATTAATGAAAATTGGAATCTGATAGGACGTGTAATTCTTCCAGTAATCACTCAAAATAACATTACTGGTGAGGGGGAAAAACAGTCCGGAATAGGTGATGCTGTAGTCTCAGCGTTCTTTTCTCCAACTAATTCAGAAAAGCTGATCTGGGGAGCTGGTCCAGCTTTCGTACTCCCTACTGGGAGCAACAACTTCTTGACAGCGGATCAATTCGGCCTTGGTCCTACCGCTGTTGCTCTAAAACAAATTAACGGGTTCACGGTGGGTGGTTTAATTAATCAAATCTGGGGTGTTTCAGGTAACACCGAGAAACCTGATTTGAATCAAATGTTTTTTCAACCCTTTTTGGTTTACAATTGGAAATCTGGGGCAGGAGTTGGTGGAAACATGGAATGGGTTCAGAACTGGACGAGCTCAGCAGCAACCATCTGGATAAATCCAACGATCTCTGGGGTTACATCTCTCGGCAAACAGAAAGTTCAACTGGTCCTGGGTCCTCGGTTCAATGTGGCCTCCCCAGAAGGCGCAAAAGCCGATATAGGTTGGAGAGCTGTTTTCGTTTTCTTGTTTCCAAAATAACACTAAGCGGATGAGAAATACATTTTCTTGTATCGATGCTCATACCTGTGGGAATCCGGTCAGAGTTGTTTCTGGTGGTGTACCATTTTTGGAAGGTTCCAATATGCTGGAAAAGCGTGAATTCTTTCTGAAGAATTACGATTGGATTCGCACCGGGCTGATGTTCGAGCCTCGTGGACATGATATGATGTCCGGCTCTATGCTCTTCCCTCCTCATAATCCCGAAAATGACTTCGCCGTCCTTTTTATAGAGACTTCTGGTTGCCTTGCCATGTGTGGCCATGGAAGTATTGGTACGGTGACTATTGCAATCGAAGAAGGTCTAATCCATCCGAAGACTCCGGGAAAATTAAGAATGGAGACCCCAGCTGGTTTGGTAATCGTAGATTATTCTCAGGAAGGAAAAAAAGTAAAATCAGTGAAGCTTACCAATGTAAAAAGCTTCCTGGCAAATGAAGGACTGGAAATCGAAAGCGAGCATTTAGGAATACTTACGGTGGATGTGGCATATGGCGGAAATTTCTATTGTATCGTGGATCCCCAGGAGAATTTTTCTGGGATTGAAAATTTCAAGGCTGAGGAGCTGATTGGAATGTCCAGAAGCTTGCGCAAAAGAATGAATGATAAGTATGAATTCATCCATCCTGAGCATCCAGAGATCTCCGGGCTTTCCCATATCCTTTGGACCGGAAAAACCATGGATTCCGAGAGTACAGCAAGAAATGCGGTCTTCTATGGTGACAAGGCCATTGACCGATCACCTTGTGGTACCGGAACATCTGCAAGAATGGCTCAATGGCATGCAAAAGGAAAACTTACACCAGGAGAAGAATTTATCCATGAGAGCTTTATCGGCTCAAAATTCATTGGTCGAATCGAAGAAGAAACTGAAATAAAGGGTAAGCCCGCCATCGTTCCAAGCATTGAAGGTTGGGCAAAAGTTTATGGATATAATACCATCATTTTAGATGATGATGATCCATACGTTCACGGATTTCAGGTGATCTGATTGTTGTAAGAACAATACGACATGCCTGAGACTTTGTATTTTGTACTTAATACAGATAAAAAATGATTCCCTACGCAGAAATAGACGAATCGAAATTCCCAATTATTAATGTTCGATTCACAGGAGAAAAGAGTACGGATGAAAATTTTCAGGCGTATCTTAATGGAAATAAGAATTGTTACCGACACGAAAAAAATCTTGCCATCATCTTCGATGCGAGCAAGGCATCACTGCCATCATTTAAGCATCAGAAAATACAGGCGGATTGGCTGAAGGAACACGAGGGCTTGATGAAAGAATTCTGTCTGGGGACGGCCTATGTGATTTCTAATCCAGCGGTGAGAATGATTTTAAAAGGAATCTTTGCTCTTCAGAAGCAACCGGTGCCTTATGAAATTTTTGGAAGTAATGCCGAAGCCCAAGTCTGGGTTGAAAGCAGGTTTGAATAAGAATTTTCAATTAACAAGGATAGCCTATTATGAAAAGACTTAAGCTTAAAATGAAATCTGGAATTACTTTTCTTCTTTTCCTTGTGACCCTAATTGGTTCTAGAGGCCAAATCCGTGCTCAAGCCAATGAGACACTGTTTAGTACTTCTGAGCCCGTTGAAATAAAGCTTGGTTTCTCCATCGAAGAACTCCGCCTATCTGAATCAGATACGGTTTACTTCCCATCCATTCTGCACTACAAAACTCAGGGCAGTGATTGGGATTCCTTGGAAGTCTTGGTGAGAGCCAGAGGAAATTCAAGGCGAACTCGCTGCGATTTCCCTCCTATCCGAATAAAAATTGAAGAAGAAGCTTCAAAGAATACCCTTTTCGAAGGGGAAAAAGCACTTAAGCTAGTGGTGCCATGTGAAGAGTTTAATAACTATCTGGCCTTGGTCAGGAAGGAATATCTGATTTATAAATTTTATGAAGAGGTGACTCCATATCACTTTAACACTACTTCGGTAAACCTCAGCCTTACCGATACTGAAGGTCGAAAACCAAAAACGTATGAGATTCCGGCATTTTTAATAGAGGATGACGATAAGACTGCAGAAAGATTCGGAGGACAAATAACCGATCTAAGGATCATTCGTCCGGACTTGCTCAATGATACAACTGCACTTATTCAGGATATTTTTGCCTTCATGGTTGGGAACACAGACTGGTCCAACACCACAAAGCATAATGTAAAAGTCATGGAAAGAGAAGGCCAAAAATTAGTGCCATTTCCTTATGATTTTGATCAGGCAGGTTTTGTAGATGCTCCATATGCTAAACCATATGATCACCTCCAAATCGAGAGCACAAAAGACAGATTGTACCGGGGAATCTGCAGGGATGCAGAACTTATGGCTTACGCCAAAGCTATTTTCCTTTCTAAGGAGTCAAACATAATGGGATTGGTGAATAGCTTAGAAAATGAAATTCCTAAATCCCAGTTTAAGGAGGCGAGTAAGTTTATGTCTGAGTTTTTCGAAATTCTAAAAGATGACAAGGAATTCCAGAAGCAAATCACGGACAACTGTCAGCCTTACTCCTTGGGAGAAGCGAATTGATCATTCTTTGAAATAGCCTGAATTAATGAAACAAACAGTAATCATTGGAGGTGGGGTAGTTGGATTGTTTACAGCCTATTTCCTTCGAAAAGAAGGGATCGAAGTAAGCATCATCGATAAGTCTGACATGGAGCAAAATTGCTCAACGGGCAACGCTGGGATGATTACCCCCAGCCATATCATTCCCTTAGCTGCACCGGGTATGATCAGCAAAGGCATTTCTTGGATGTTTTCTGCCAAGAGTCCTTTCTACATTCACCCTCGGCTGGATTATCAATTGCTAAAATGGTGTCTCCTATTTTTTAAATCTACCTCCGAGACTCAGGTTCAAAGGGGAATCCCACTTCTGAATAGAATCACCTTGCTGAGCAAGTCTCTCTTTGTGGATTTGGAAAAGGAACATCCTGATGCTCCAATTTTCCTTTCCAAAAAAGGGCTGGTTATGATTTACCAAACCGAAGCAGTGGAAAAAGAAGAGAAGGAGTTGGCCAAACTGGCTCGAGAATATGGCCTGGAGGCTGATATCCTGGATACGAAAGAAGTACAGGCATTGGAACCAAATATCGAGGTCAAATCTAGAGGTGGAGTTTATTTCCCCGGAGATACCCACCTAGATCCAAAAGCTTTGTACGATTTCCTAAAGAGTCATCTCAAAGAAAATGGAGCTAAATTCTTCTCCAATACCCAAGTACTTGATTTTGAAAAAGAACATAGAAAGCTCCGTGCTGTGGTTACCGAACAGGGAAAAATCGAAGGGGATAAATTCATCCTTGCTGCAGGTGCATGGACCTCAGAACTCGGTAAAAAACTTGGCTTCACTTTACCTTTGATGGGTGGAAAAGGTTATAGCTTTGTCCTACCAAATCAACCTCAAATCCAGTTGCCCACGATCCTAACTGAAAGAAAAGTGGCGGTTAGCCCATATCAGGGCCAGGTCCGGTTCGGAGGAACTCTGGAAGTCGCTGGCACAGACCAAAGGGTTAATATGAAGAGGGTAGAAGGAATCTACGAATCGATCAATCAATACTATCCGGAGTTTAAGGCCACATTTCCAAAGGAAAGTGAAATCTGGAAAGGCTTGCGACCTTGCTCTCCGGATGGGCTTCCTTACATCGGTCATGCGCCAGGATATGAAAATGTCTTGGTGGGATCTGGCCATGCCATGCTTGGCGTGACTATGGGTCCAGCTACAGGTAAATTACTGACTGCATTACATCAAAATCAAGAGTTGGACATGGAAGTGGAAGGCTTTGCCGTGGACCGATTTTAACCATTAATCTTCTTGAACTCTGCTAAATCAAATTTTCGATTTGGGATTCATCAGGTTTCGTTATATTCAGATTTGCATAATGAAAACTCATGATTTCAGTAGAAGAAGCCATTCAAATAGTCAAAGACAATGCAACCTCAATTTCAGGCAGTGAATTGATTTCATTGGAAATAGCCGTGGGTAGGACTTTGAGCGAAGGACCCAAGTCTCCACTTAACCTTCCCTCCTTTCGACAATCTGCTATGGATGGCTATGCGCTTAATTTGAGTGATTCGCATCGATACGAAGTAGTCGACGAAGTGAAAGCTGGTGACGAAGTAGATATTAACCTTGAGCCCGGTCAGGCGGCCAGAATTTTCACAGGCGCTAAAGTCCCAGATTCAGCCAATTCCATTGTCATTCAGGAAAATGTGATTCGTGAAGAAAACCAAATCAAGCTTCAGGGAAAGCCGAAACCTGGGGACTTTATAAGAAATATAGGGGAGCAAATTGAAAAAGGATCTATCCCATTAGACAAAGGTCATACACTTAATCCTTCTTCCTTGGGGTTATTAAAAAGCCTTGGAATTCAGGAGGTGGAAGTCGTTAAAAATTTAAGGGCTGCTGTGATTGTGACTGGAAATGAGCTGGTGGAAAGTGGACAGGAGCTTAAGGAAGGGCAGATCTACGAAAGCAATAGCGCAGTCATCGAAGCGGCATTAAAATCCAAGGGCATTTATGAAGTTAACCAAATTACCATCAGAGATAATCTGGATGACACGATTTCTCAACTCAGAACAGCTCTGGATGAAAATGACCTGGTTTTGATTTCCGGTGGGATATCTGTTGGGGAATATGATTTCGTAGGCAAAGCTTTGAAGACTTTGGAAGTGGAGGAGCTCTTTTACAGAGTTCTGCAAAAGCCAGGTAAACCCCTGTTTTTTGGAAAGCGAAACGAAACTTTCGTTTTTGCACTTCCCGGAAATCCCGCCTCCACGCTTACTTGCTTTTATATCTATGTGAACCTGCTCATTGATCTTTGCAAAGCAGAAAATCATCCTGGTCTGCTAAGAATAAAGCTTCCAATCAACCAGGATTACGGGAATAAATTTGGAAGAGCCTTATTTCTGAAGGCGAGAGTAAATAATGAGTCCGTTGAAATTCTCGATCATCAAGCCAGTAGTACGATGATCAGCTTTGCGAAAGCAAATGCACTGGTCTATATCCCAGCTCAGACCAAGGAAATTCATAAAGGCGACCCGGTCGAAACCATATTCCTGCCTTATGGAAGCTAAGATTAAGGGCAGAATCTGGGTGGAGCTGGAAGGTGAGAAGTTCATGGGAAAAGGGCATCTCCAGCTGCTAAATGCTATTGAAAAAACTGGCTCACTTAATGGTGCGGCAAAGCAAACCGGGATTTCATATCGGAAAGCCTGGAGGCTGATCCATCAAATCAATGAGCTTGGAAAGGAGGAAGTGGTACTACTAAAAAAAGGTGGTGCTAAAGGCGGAGGCACCAAGATAACTCCCTATGGCTTCCAGCTTCTTGAATTTTACTCTGGGCTTCAGGTAGAGTTCGCTGAGAAAATGCAGGATTATGTTCAAAAGCACGAAGGTTTATGGAAATAGGATCTGGGACATTCGTGCTATTCATGGTGATCTTACCCATTTTATCATTCCTCTATGCGAGTGTAGGACATGGCGGGGCGAGTGGATACCTGGCACTTATGGCCCTATTCAGTTTCCCAAATGAAATGATGAAGCAAACAGCCTTACTTCTGAATCTCTTCGTTGCCGGAGTGGCCTTCTATCATTATCAGAAAGCAGGACATTTCCGAAAGGATTTATTCTGGCCTTTTGCACTTGCTTCTATTCCTGCTGCTTTTTTCGGTGGATTGACGGAATTAGACCCAGATATTTATAAGAAAGTCCTGGGAGTGCTTCTGATTTTTGCAGTAGCAAGGATGCTTTGGCAAAGCTCTGATAAGGACCATCCGGCTAAATCGATCAAGTTTATTCAAGCTTTCACTCTTGGTGCTTTGGTTGGATTCTTTTCCGGGCTTATTGGCATCGGAGGTGGCATCATTCTGACTCCCATCATCTTACTCCTTCATTGGGGAAATATGAAGGAAGCAGCAGCTGTTTCAGCTTTGTTTATCTGGGTGAATTCTGCCGCTGGCTTGATCGGCCAATTCACTTCTGGAGTGGAGTTATTACCTATTTCAGGCATTATGGTTTTCATCGCGGTTTTAGGTGGCCTGGCCGGCAGCTACCTTGGCAGCCAAAGATGGAATAACCGAATTCTGGAATATGCTCTAGCGACGGTTTTGCTCACCGCTTCTATCAAACTATTACTCTTTTAAGAAATGAACATTGAATTCAGATATCACGGAAAACTCTCGGAGGTTCTCGGCCGAAATTCGGAGAGGCTTCAAATCACTTCCCAGAATGCAGGGGATTTGATCAAGGAGATTATTACCCACAGACCGCAGTTGAGAGAAACTACATTTCAGCTGGCGCAAAAGAATAAAATCATGAAGTCCGAGACTCCGATAGAGGAGCTGGACATTGATGTATTTCCACCATTTTCCGGAGGTTGAAATTTGAATCGTTACCAAAGACATATCCAATTAGCTGAAGTTGGTGCATCAGGTCAGGAAAAGCTCAGTGCTGCCAAGGTCCTGGTGGTGGGGACTGGTGGGCTGGGATGCCCCGCTCTCCAGTATTTAGTTGCCGCTGGAGTTGGCAAAATTGGAATAGTCGATGGCGACAGAGTCTCATTAACGAACCTCCAGCGACAGGTTCTTTTCGATGAAAAGGATGTAGGACTGAACAAAGCCATTCAGGCAAAAGAAAAGCTGGAAGCGCTGAATTCCAAGATTGAAATAGAGGCTTTTCCAAATCATCTGGGGCTGGAAAATGCAGAAGAGCTCTTAGGAAAGTATGACATCATTCTGGATTGCAGCGACAATTTCGTGACCCGATATCTCGTGAATGATATCTGCGTTCGGCTGGAAAAGCCCTTTGTACATGGGTCACTGTACAAATACGAAGGGCAAGTTTCCGTCTTTAATTATCAAAGCGGCCCCTCCTATCGATGTCTTTTCCCAGATCCACCAAAATCTGGAGATATACCCAATTGCAATGAAGTCGGGGTTCTCGGCGTGCTTCCGGGTATCATCGGTACCCTTCAGGCAACGGAGGCTATAAAAATGATTCTTGGGCTTGGTTCTCCTTTGAGCAGAAAACTAATGCATTATAATTTGCTGGATCATCGCCAGAGAATCATTGAGTTTTCGAGAAATGAAGGAGAGATCAAAAAAATCAAAGACTTGGATACTATCTCTCTGGTGGACACCAATGATTGCCAGCTAGAAACTCAGATTTCCATTGAAGAATTGGATAATCTGGAAAGCACACTTTTTATCGATGTGCGCGAACTGGATGAGCTACCAAGAGTTGAAAAAGTCAATGTATCTGAATTGCCGATGAGTCAGTTTTCCAAGGAGATAAAAAGCATTCCGGTGGAAGGAATGAAAGTTTTCTTCTGTGCCTCGGGAATCCGAAGTAATCAAGCTTTGGCGAAAGCCAAAAAACAAAATATACCAAACTGCTATAGCCTGATGGAGGGAGCAGATGAACTGGAAACCTGGTTGAATAAATGACGGAAAAAGGAAACAAAATCTTTGTACAAGGAGCAATAAGTCCTGAACTGGTGGCTGGGGCCATTGCTGGTTTAGAAGCAGAAACTGATCAGGGAGCACACGATATTTTCCTCGGTCGGGTGAGGTCAGATGAGATCGATGGCAAGAAGGTAGCGGCCATCGATTTTACCGCACAGGAGGAAATGGCCAATGCCGTGGCCGAAGAAATACGAACTGAAAGCTTTGAAAAATTTGATCTGAAAAGCATTCATATCTCGCACAGCATTGGCAAGGTTGAGGCAGGTGGTCTCTGCATTTTTGTGATGGTTTCTTCCGGTCATCGCCAGCAGGTTTTTGAAGCCTTGCCACATGTGGTAAATGAACTCAAGTCGCGACTTCCAATCTTCGGAAAGGAGATTTTCGAAGATGAATCGCATCAATGGAAAGTGAATAAATAATCATGGTAGATATCACACATAAACAAAATACGCTCCGAATTGCGACTGCTCAGGCGGTGGTGAAAGTGGGAAGCGAAAGCACTATTGAAGCGATTCAAAATGGCACCGTTCCAAAGGGAGACGTTTTTGAAATGAGCCGAGCTGCCGGACTCTTGGCTATCAAAAAAACTCCTGATATCCTTCCTGATTGCCATCCGCTCCCCATAGAATTTGGAGGTGTGAAATTTGAAATCATAGGACTGGAAATCACCATCCTTTGCACCATCAAAACCATCTACAAAACAGGTGTTGAAGTAGAAGCCATGCATGGCGCCAGCGTGGTTGCCTTGAACATTTATGACATGCTCAAACCTATCGATAAGCAGGTGGAAATTCACCACATCCGACTGCTTCACAAAAGTGGTGGCAAGTCAGACATCAATTATTCCGAACCCGCAATCGCCTAAAGATTTGAGCCAAAGCAAAGAAATATTGAAAGACTCCTTTGGGAGAAAGCACAGCTATCTTCGGATTTCTCTTACCGAAAGGTGCAATCTGCGATGCTCTTACTGTATGCCGCTGGAAGGAGTGCCCTTGCTTCCAAAAGAGCATCTAATGAATGCCGAGGAAGTCTATCAGATCGCAAAGATTTTTGTTAATGAGGGGGTAGATAAAATACGTCTGACAGGAGGAGAACCTTTGGTAAGGAAGGACTTTCCCGAGATACTCAGAATGCTAGCCAGCCTTCCGGTAAAGCTTACCATGACCAGCAACGGGGTGACCATCGACAGGCATTTCGATCTGCTGAAGGAATGTGATATGCAGACCTTAAACCTGAGTTTGGATACCATTCAAAAAGACAAATTCAAGAAAATTACTTTCCGTGATCAATTTGACAAGGTTCATGAAAACATGTTCAAGCTCTTGGATCACGGATTCAAAGTCAAAATCAATGTAGTCCTCATGAAAGGAGTCAACGAGGATGAAATCATCGATTTTATTGAGTTGACCAAAGATTACCCATTTGTGGTTCGCTTTATTGAGTTTATGCCCTTCGAAGGGAACAAATGGAATAGAGAGCAAACTGTATCCCTGGAAGAAATTCTGGATAGACTTCGTGCATTTTACGCCGAAAAAGATATTCTCAGAATTCAGGATGCCCCGAATGACACGGCCAAGAATTATAAAATCAAAGGCTACTCAGGTGACTTTGGAATCATCAGCACCGTGACGAATCCATTCTGTGATAGCTGCAATAGAATCAGGTTGACGGCAAATGGACAGATCAAAAACTGCCTATTCTCCCAATCCGAGTCTGATCTTCTTACTCCGTTCAGGAATGGGGAAGACATTCTTCCAGTGATTCAGAATGCGGTTGGAAAGAAATTCGCAATGCGTGGAGGCTTATCCAATCCGGATGATTTTAACAATCCAGAGATGCATCATAACCGAAGCATGATTAGGATCGGAGGTTAGCCTTCGCCAAAAGCTTTTGGTAGGCTTCGGGTGTGTCCATATCCTCCATGGAAGAATCCAATTCCACAAAAATCACGTCATCGGGATGTTTTTTCACCAAAGGTTTTCCACCTAAGTCCCCGCTAAGCTGCATCAATTCCTGAAAGAACTTTTTTGGAAAAATTACCGGCGGCCCAGACCAAGCTTCACTTGATCTTGAAACAATGATTTTTTGAGGATTCTGCCTGTGAAAGTTAATTAGCCTCTTCAAATCAGATAATTCGATCAGGGGCTGATCAACCAAATAAAAGAGAGTTGCTTCTGAATCTTCAAGACATTGGGTGGCAAAGGCCATAGAAGAACTCATCCCTTCTGACCAGTTGTCATTGACAAATATCTTTCCTTGAAAACCAGAAATATGGCTCTGGACTTGTTCTGATTCTGACCCAAGGATCAAATTAACTGGAAGATCTAAATCATGAAGTTTTTGAATTTGGAAGGAAAGCAAGCTTTGTCCTCCCCAATCAAGAAGAGCTTTAGGGCTCCCCATACGACTGGATGATCCTGCCGCCATCAAGGCAATACTCAACTCAGGCATGAATTCGGCCTGATTTGTCTCGAAGAGATTGCGGATTACTATTTCTCGTCACAGAGAGAATCTCTCCGATGATGGAAACCGCGATCTCATAGGCAGACTCAGCTCCAATATCAATTCCAGCAGGTCCGTGTAGCTTTTCTAAAAACTCAAGCTCAGCTTCAGGATGGTATTCGAGAAACTTTGCCAGTAGCTTCTCTCGTCTGTGGGCTGGGCCCAAAAGACCAAAATACTCTGGATTCGAATCCTTAAGTGCAAGCAGATATTGCACATCTTTATTGAAGCTGTGGGTCATCAAAATTACAGCCGTATTCTCTCCAAAATCCACAGGATCAATCTGATCGAAAGTCGGAGTTTTTAAAGTGCTGGCACCTTGAAAGAAATCTATGGTTTTATGCTCATCCGGGCTGGCGAAAACATGCACTTCCCAACCCAGATTAGCGCCTAATTTAGCCAAGGCCACCGCATCATGCTCCGCTCCGAAAATACAAAGCTGAAACAGTGGACCGAACCTTTGATCAAAGTTCTCAGAAGCATCAAAATCCTTTGGTTCTAAATTAGGCTGGAAAGTCAATTGGTTTGATCCGAAGGATATGATGGAACCCTGTTTTTTGTTTGAATCCTGATTTTCAGTGCCCGGTTCAAAAATGCTCTTAATGCTAAATTCTTGTCTCAATGCCAGAGCTCGATCAAAAGAAGACAAAAACTCATCGCTTATCACAAAAGGTTCCAAAAGAACATAGAGTGTTCCTTCGCACCCCAACCTATAAGTTCCATCATAGCTCATCAAGCGAGCTTTTCCATTATCGAATACATGCTGAGCTTGACGATAAACCTCCTTCTCCACACAGCCTCCACTCACCGCACCAACCCACTTTCCATTTTCTGCCAGTAGCATCCGAACTCCAGGCCTTCTGTAGGAAGAGCCATTAAGAGCGACCACCGTTGCCAAAACTATTTTAAGGTTTTCATTTTGCCAGGCTGCGGCCTGTTGTACTATAGATTTGAATTCGTGGGTCATTTCGCTTTGAATATACTACTGCAATTAGAAAAGAGTTTAACTGAAACTACAAACCTTTATCCCAGATCCAAAAGATGCGCTTTTTAATAGGAATTAAACTATTATAGCCTTGTCCAAAGCAAAATCTCCGTGAAATACGCTGTATATCTGGTCTTAATCATTTTCCTCATTGGATGCAAACCCAGATCCCCTGAAGGAAAGTTTCACTACACCTATTTCCCAAGAGAAAATGAAAACTTACTTAAGAAAATTTCAGGTTGGGGTAAAGAAGGCGCTTGCGAAGCATTAGGGATTATTGAATTCAGAAATGATTCCTGCTTCACTAAACCTTTGAAATTCGAATTTGGCACCGCATATGAGATAAAAAATGATACCATTTTTCTGAATAGTACTGCTTTTGGACCGACCAATGTTGGAATGATTATCATAGATTCCAACACCATCAGTTACATGGGCTGTATTTTTAGGAAGGTTGATTTTGAAAAGCTTCAGCAAGCTGAAACAAGAGAAAAAGCAAGTATTCGAATAGATCCGAAACCAGACTCCAAAGTTCTAGAAGAAATAGCTAAAGGCACAAAAGTTTACATCCTCGAGGATTCGAATGATTGGGTCAAAGTTAGGGTAGAATGGTATGAAGGCTATTTAAAAAAAGATATTCTGGAGTTTAGATGATGATTCGATATCGGGCTTAGACAACCCTCCTTTCAGATTCACCGTGAAATCAAGGCTAATTGTTCCTTTTTGGGTTCATTAGTAAATTAAAAAACCAACCAACCACACTATGAAAAATCTACTCCTGGCATTGCTATGCTTTGGCGCTAGCGCCGCGTATGCTCAAATGCCCAACACACTCACTCCCGCTGAAAAAGTTTATGGCCTGTCAAAATTCTGGCAAGAGGTCAATTACAACTTCGTCTACCTCAACAAGATCGATAGAAATCAATGGGATAAGGATTACCAAAGCCTGATCACCGAAGTTCAGGAAACGGAGAACGACTATGAATACTTCATGTTGCTTCAAAAATTCTGCGCCTCGCTCAAGGATGGCCATACCAATGTCTATCTACCAAAGAGAGTAACCGATAAGCTGCAAAATGCGTCATTCGGAGATTTCAGGTTTGTTATAACCAATATTGATGACAGGGCGATCATCACACATATCACACCAAATAAAAAGGATGATATTCCAATTGGAACCGAGATAATTGAGGTCAACGGCATGGACACGCAATCCTATTTAGAAGAAGAGGTCCTGCCGTACGTATCTTCCTCCACAGATTATGTCCGAATGGATAAAGCCAACAGAAGGCTGCTCCAGGGACCAACAGGAACTTCCTTTGAGATGGTTTTGAAATATCCGGATGGGCAGACAGAAGCTATGAATTTGACTTTGACAGAAACCCAAGACAAAGCAGTATTTCCTGAGATTAAAAGAAGGCCTCCAATGGAGTTTGAATGGCTTGAGGACGGCACGGCGTACATTTCCCTAAATACTTTTTCCAATCCAGAAATCAACAGTCTTTTCACAGAGAAGCTCTCTGAGATCAGAAAAGCAAAAAAAATGATCCTCGATCTTCGATACAATGGAGGAGGCAACACGAACATTGGAACAGATATTCTCCAATATCTAACGAATGATGATGTGCTCTTTTTATCTGCCTCAGAAAGCCGCTTACATATCCCATCCTTTAAGGCTTGGGGAGCATGGAAAACTCCAAAGGATACCATAGAAGGGTCCCCGGAAAGCATCGCATGGAATAAGCAGGCATTTCTCTCTGCAAGGGATGATTATTTCCATGAATTTGGATCCAACATTACTAAAGTTGATCTTAAAATGGACGAGCGAATCGTAGTTCCTACTGTGATTCTAATTGGCAACAACACAGCTTCTGCAGCGGAAGACTTTCTAATCGCTGCGGATAATCAGGAGCACATGACCAAAATTGGAGAACCTACCTTTGGGAGCACTGGTCAGCCTTTGAGAATAGTTTTACCGGGTAGAGGAAGTGCGAGAATCTGCACCAAAAAAGACACCTATCCGGACGGGCGAGAATTCGTGGGCTACGGAATCCAACCAGACATTTTGGTCAGTAAGACCGTGGAAGATTTCATGAATGATGGAGACCCAGTTCTGGACAAAGCCATTGAGTTTTTAAAGAGTAATAGCTCCCTTTTGCCGGATTGATTAAGCTTCTTAATTTGATCCCATGAATAAGAAAAATTCCAAAACAGTTTCCCTTGTTCTTGGCAGCGGAGGTGCTCGTGGACTTGCTCACATCGGGGTTATCCGATGGATGGAAAAGAACGGACATGAAATCAAAGCCATTAGCGGATGCTCAATCGGCTCCCTAATTGGCGGTGTCTATGCCGCAGGAAAATTGGATGAGTTGGAAAAATGGATGCTTTCCATAGAGGAACTCGATATCGTAAATCTCCTCGACCTTTCCTGGGGGCGAGCAGGTCTATTTAAAGGAGACAAAATTATCAAGACTCTGATTGAACTTTTGGAGGACATTCAGATTGAAGATCTGGACATTCCATACACGGCAGTGGCAACAGATATTGCTACTGAAAAGGAAGTTTGGATTAATTCCGGATCTCTTTTTGACGCGATCCGTGCCTCCATTTCTCTTCCTCTATTCTTTACGCCCGTGAGATATAAGGACTCTATTTTAATCGATGGCGGAGTTCTAAATCCAGTACCTATCGCCCCTACTTTTAAATACAAAACAGACCTCACCATCGCTGTGAATCTGGGCGGGGATTTGGTTCAGGAGACCAAAGCTGAAGAGCTGGTAGAAGAACTGAAGGACACAGAATTTTCATTCGAAGAAAGTTTGCGAAAATTCTTTCGTTCCATCCAAAAACCTGAAAAGGATTCGAAGGATGAAAAGATCGGAATGTATGAAGTCATGGACCGGGCATTCGATACCATGCAAAGTGCTATCTCAAGGCAAAAGATAGCGGCCTATCCACCAGATATGGTGATAGAGATTCCTAGGAATGCATGTGGTACTTTGGAATTTGATCGCGCAAAAGAAATGATCGATCTGGGCTTTAAAACAGCAAAAAGAACATTTAAAACTATTGGAAAAAAGGCCTAGACGGCCTTTCCCCCATCAAAGTTTATTCGTCTTTTAGGCAAAGGACCGGATTCAAAAACGCTGCCTTTAAGGTTTGTAGACTTACAGTTAATCCGGCAATGAGGAGGGCTGCACCACCTGAAAGTGCAAAATACCACCAGGAAAGATCGATTCTGAAAGCGAAGGAGCTCAGCCACTCTTCCGCAAACCAATAACTTATAGGTGTTGCAATCATAATGGCGATTAGCACCATTTTGATAAAGTCACTGGAAAGCAAGGCTACGATACCGATTGCCGAAGATCCCATAACCTTTCTGATTCCTATTTCTTTTTGTCTCCTTTCCGTAGTGAAAGCGGCTAAAGCCAAAAGCCCTAAACTCGAGATTAATATGGCTACCACTGCAAAGTATCTTGATAGCACCGACACTCTTTGTTCGGATTCATAAAGCCTCTGATAGTCGTCATCCATAAAGGTATAATCGAAAGGAAGTCCGTCATTAAATTCGGTATGGAAATCTTCAATTTGCGCCAGGGTTTCAGCCGTTCGTTGACCATCTACTTTTATCAATACAGTAGATAGATCAGGGTAAAGTTGGATAAATAATGGGGCCACATCTTCATAAAGGGAAGCGAAGTTAAAGTCATCAACAACTCCTATGATCAATCGATCCTTTCCCCAAATCCTTACGGTTTGCCCAACGGGATCTTCCAAGCCCATCGCCTCGATAGCTGTCTTATTGAAAATAATGTTGTCTTCTTCCGCTAAATAATTATCTGTGTAAGTCCGCCCATCTAGCAGCTCAATGTCCAAAAGCTCTATCCAATCATGTCCCACTTCAAGATTTCCGAAGCGTATTTTTTCATCCGGCAATTGCCCTGGCCAGGCAACACCAGTGGTTCCGCCATAATCTCCTACCATGTCGTGCCCAAATGGACTCGCATTAATCACCCCCGGAACTTTCTTTAACTCCTGAACGAAGGTTTCCATTTCATCATAAAGCTTTCCTGAACTCTTTAGTGCTACCACATTTTCATCGTTGTAGCCAAGCTTCTTGGTTTGAATTAGCTCCATCTGATTATACACCACCACCACAGCGATGATCAAAACCACGGAAATGGAGAATTGGAAAACTACCAGGCCTTTTCGAACCATCTGGGTAGAAAAACCATCTACAGTTTTTCCAATCACATTAGCCTTTAAAATTCCAACGGGCTTAAAACCGGAGAGATAAATAGCCGGGTACAAGCCTGCCAGAAAGCTTACAATGACAGTAATCCCTATTACGGGAAGTATTAAGTCCAAGCCCAGCGAAATAGCTTTGCCCGTAAGGGCATTAAATGCTGGTAAAAGAATAAACACCAAAACTAATCCCAGTACCATGGAGAAGGCTGTAACCAGTAAGGATTCGATAAGAAATTGATTTACCAGAGATCCTCTCTTTGCACCGATGGCTTTCTTTACTCCGATTTCTTTGGCTCGCCTGGAGGCTCTTGCCGTGGTGAGATTTATGAAATTGATACAAGCGATTCCTAGAATGAAAATAGCGATAACAGAAAACAGCTTGACATAGCTAATACGGCCTCCGGCTTGTTGCCCATTGTCATAGGAATTATAAAGATATCCATCTGAAAACTTGCGGCTAAATAGGACTCCTACATAGTGTAAGTATTCTGGTCCATTAATCGCTTCGAATTTATCTCTTGCAAAGTTTTTCAACTTAGCATCGAAATCAGCTTTGCTCGAGCCTTCACGAAGAAGAACATAAGTATCCGGGTCACTATTGCTCCATTTATCCATTTGCTCTTTTCTTCGTTGGTAAAAAATGTCATAATTGAGCAGTACATCGAATTGTTGAGTAGAATTTGAAGGCGGGGTTTTAAATAAACCACTTACCTGATAAGTGCCTTCAGAAACACCTTGATCCCATTGCAGGGCTTTGCCCAAAGCAGCATCCGTAGAGCCAAAAAGTTTTATAGCCAGTTCTTCAGAGATTACCATCGAATTCCTATCAGCCAAAACCTGATCGGGATTGCCCTGAGTTATTTCCCATGAAAAAATCTTTAGATAGTCAGGCTGGACGAGTTGACCTTTTGCTTGAACGAATTGATCCTCATAACCCACAATCCCTTCAGGATTTTCAAACCAATCTGTTGGAATTACACTTGCAGCATACTCCACCTCAGGTAATTCTTCTTTCAAGGCATCTGCCAAAATTCCTGGTGTACTTGAAATCGTTAGGGTGTCCCCCGGCCTCACCAGATTCTGCATCACCTGAAAAATCCTGGAATCATTTTCATGGAATTTATCCATAGAAACTTCACTCCCCACCCAGAGATAGAGTAGAATGGCACAGGCTATGCCAGTGGAAAGACCCACCAGATTTATGGCGAATGATCCGGAGTATTTTTTAAAGTTTCGAAAAGCGAGAAGTGTATTGTGTCGTAGCATATCGCGGTAGTTAGTTGGTTCGGTAGAAAAGGAGCGAATGAAGGCCGGTCGGAAATGTCGAATCACATTCCATGTAAATCTTCGCCTCGCTCTATTAGGAGAGGTCTCTGAATCCACATCAAAAATCTCCCAGAGATTCCCTTCGATCTCTTCGAGGTAATCATCCTTGCAAAACCATCGAAGGAATTTTAGGCTGTATTTTGGAGGCTGTAAGCTCATTCTCCAAAAGCGATTTTTGGAATCTGATTATAAATGCTGGTGCGGATGGCGTATTGCTGATCTAAAGCAGCTTTGCCCAAAGCAGTAATGACATAAAACTTCTTCCGTCTTCCTCCTCGATCCTGAGTGATGCCACCATAGCGTGACTTCACCAGACCTTTATCCACCATCCTTTTGAGCACCACATGAATGCTGCTAATGTTGATACTTTTTTCAAGCTTCCCCTCAAGGCTAGCCTGGATAGAGACCCCATATGCCTCATCATGCTGAGCGGCGACAGTCAAAAGCACCAATTCCTCAAATTCCCCGATCGACGGTATGTTCATAGCAATTTAATTTACTTAACAATTGTAAAGTATATAATTATATATACAAATGTCAAGTAAATATTGTTTTCCAATACAAAGTCCGCTCAATTCACACCCTTTTCAGGAGAATCGAATTATCAATTCATCTCGAAATTCCCTATCTTACTCTGAAGCAATCTTTTAACTCAGCTCTCCCATTAAGCAAGCGAAAGCCATTTTTTGAGAAGGGCTGAATCAATCCAATAATTCAATAAGCATGTCTGGAATCTTGATTTTTGGAGCTGTCATTTTGGCTTTAGCTCTACTAGCCATTTCTGTTTATAATCGATTTGTCAGAAACCGTAATCTGGTCAAAGATGCATGGAGCAATATCGACGTTGCACTCAAGCGTCGGTACGATCTGATTCCCAATTTGGTCGAAACCGTAAAAGGCTACGCCTCTCATGAAAAGGAAACGCTAGATGCGGTAATCAAGGCCCGTAATCAGGCCATGGGTGTGGCACCTGATGATGTCAATGGAAAGATCAAGGCTGAAAATGTATTTCAGCAAGCCCTAAAAAGTCTTTTTGCTTTGAGCGAAGCGTACCCTGATCTTAAAGCCAATGTTAATTTTCTGGATCTGCAGGGCAAACTCAATGAAATGGAAGAAAATCTGGAGCGCAGTCGACGATACTACAATGGAACGGTTCGAGAAAACAACACCTATGGTGAAAGCCTCCCCGGGACGCTATTCGCAGGAATGTTCAACTATCAGCATTTTGACTATTTCGAGGTGGAAGAAGCTGCTCGAGAAAATGTGAAAGTGGATTTTTCATAAAGGTGAAATTCAGGTTCATATCGGCACTTCTTTTTCTAGGAACCTTGTTTGCCTTAGGCCTATCGGCCAAAGCACAGGATTTCGAAGTAAAAGATTACCAGGTATCCGTACGAATTGACAAAGAGGGATTCTTTGATATCAAGGAGAATTATGATGTATTCTTTTTCCGGCAAAAACATGGAATCTACAGAGACATCGTCCTGAATTATGATGTCCTCGGAGCCGATGGGAAAGAAGAAAGGCGAGAAATTTCACTCAGTAATATTGATGTTCCAAACCATAAGTTTGATGCCGATGGAGAATTTGCCCGTAGGCTGTTTGGCACTTCACAAATCCGGATTGGTGATGCCGATGAATTTGTGGAAGGAGATGTCAATTACCAGATCAATTACCGGGTAAAAAAAGCCTTCCTGCATAATAAGGAAGCCATACAGTTTTATTGGAATCTAAAGCCAACAGGGTGGTTTGCTGACTTCAAGGACATGTCTTTCCGAATTCAATTACCGGAAGGAGTCCGAATCACTGAGAATAATGTTTTTATCTATTCAGGTTCATTTGGCAACAGTTCTGAAAGCGAGGCTTTTGATGTTTCAGTAACGGGAAATGAGATCGTCGGGAAAGCCAAACCGGGTTTCAATTCATCCTACGGAGAAGCCGTTACACTCCTCATAAATTTGCCCCCCGATTCAGTCAAAGAAATCAAACCACTCTGGCCTTTTTGGTCAGATTATGGATGGACCTTATTAATTCTAGCCCTGATCCTAACTTTCTACCTGATCTGGAACCGACACGGAAAAGAAGAACCATCTCCTATGGCCATCACCTATTTTCCTCCTGAAAAAATGGATCCAGCCATGGTAGGATTTCTCATTAATGACAGGCAAGATTCCATGGATATTATATCCCTAATTCCTTACTGGGGAGCTCAAGGTTTAATAGAAATTAATGAAATCGATGATGGAGGCTGGTTCTCAAAGAAGGACACTGAAATCGTGAAACTTCAGGAATTACCAGCCAAGCCATTGCCAAGCTATGAAAGGCTCTTTTTTGAAGAATTATTCGATGGAAAAAACTCTGTGAAAATCAGCGATCTGAAGGATAGCTTTTATCGAAAAATGGACGATTGCAAAAGGCTTCTAAAAAAGGAAGCTCAGAAATATTATCTGGAAAAATCCCGCAAAGTCCAGGGGAAAGTGACACTTGGATTGATTCTTACCATTATGTTCGTTGGTTTTGCCTTTCTTTTTTTCTGGGGGTTTATAGCTACCATTGCTCTGGTGCTGACCTGCATCGCTCTCCTTCTACTCAATTTCTACATGAGCAAGAAAAATCCTCAAGGAAATGAAATTTTCTCTGAGCTGAAGGGCTTTCGGCAGTTCATTAAGACAGCAGAAGAAAATCGAATTAAAATACTCATCAGGGAATCCCCGAATTATTTTGAAGACACCATGTCCTATGCTCTGGCTTTTGGGTCTCTGGAGAGATGGTCGGATAAGTTTGATGCTCTTGGCGAAAGACCACCCGAATGGTATCACACTCCGCATGGCAGCTATGGTTCTATGAATAATTTCTCTAAATCCTTCAGCCGAAGTATGTCAAATACCCAATCGAACATGGTCAGTCAACCTTCATCCAGTAGCAGCAGCGGAGGTGGTTCTTCAGGCGGTGGTTTTGGCGGCGGAGGCGGGGGAAGCTGGTAATTAATCCCAGTTGGCCTTGGAATTCACCATAAAAATCTAGTTGTAAAATTTGAAAACGATCTATATGAAATTACGACTCATCTTCTGCTTAATTACGCTTATTCCCTTTTTGGCCTCCGGCCAAAGCTCAGATTCAAAAAAGCCATTCGATGCTAACAAGGATCTCTTGCTGCTCAATCTGGATTGTAAAACCGATGTGGATGATGTTCATACTTTAGCTGGATTCGTAACGCTTTTATCTCATCCAGATATGCCAAAAGTCAACTATCACGTGGTGGCTGGAACCTATGGAATTCAGGAAGGTCTTTATGTCCCTCCGAATCCTCTTTTTGAGTTGGCTCTGGAGGATAAAGATTGGAGTGATGCCCATGCAGATAGAAATCAGGCTGTGGAGAGAGTAGCCAAATTAGCGACGAACACGCTCAAAAATGGAGGTGATATTTGGATAGCTGATGGTGGTCAATCCGATTTTTCTGCCATGCTTGTGAAGGTAGTTGAAAGGGATATTCCTGATCTGATAATTGCTGAAAGGATTCACATCGTTCAGCATAGCAACTGGAACGAAGAAGTTACCTCGCCTCAGGCTTTGGCATTTGTGCAGGAAGAAACAGATTATCATAAAATTCCAGATGGAAATGCTGTAGGAAATGGCACTCCCGGGTTCAGAACTCCAGAGTTTGATGCCTGGAAGACCATGCTTTCTGATGAAGAGCTTTTAAAAATCTGGGAGCTGGCTGTAGAGATCGGACTAGAATTTAATGCCAAAGAAGGAAGATATAACAATGAAGCCGTAGCAAGTGGAGGTGTGGATTTTTCAGACCTTTCCGAGGTTTGCTATATCCTGGGTCTGGAAGACATTAAGGACACGCAGGAGTTTTTTGAAAGGTATGGGAGGTAATTAATTCATCTTCTCCCCTTGAATCCAGATATTATAGACACTGTCTGGATCCTGACTGCGTAAAAACAGGGTCATATTGGATCGCATTTCATTGAATGTGAAGGAATAATTTCGCAGAGGATCAGTCTCTCTCACCCTTTCTCTGTATTGGTTTCTCGACAGGAGTCTCAAGGTGACAAATGATTGATTGAAAAATGCTCCTTGCTCTACTTTATAAATCTCATATCTCAACTCAGGTATCTGATATCGGTCAGATCCAGTCACGACAACCGAAAGTTCATCTTCTACTACATTGACCTGAGCTTCAATAATCCCAGAGAAAAGAGTAGTGTCAATTTCTTCAAGGCCGCCCGCCCCCGGTACTATGACGTCATGCTGGATACTTCCAGAGTACCTACCCGATAGAGTAGATAATGGTACAGGATCTGGCTCCGGATTATTTTCGCTACAGCTAGCCAGGATCAAAATCAATAAAAAGTAGATACATTTTTTCATACCTCATATTAGATAGAACCACTTGAAACCTCTTTGCAAAAAATCCCAAACTCAAATTTGATTTTAGTAAAATCTGCCAATAATTAGTTCCTTGGTTTTCTCGAGCACAAAAAAAGTTCGGCCTAGGACCGAACTTCATCTAGTATAATTTTTTGGCTTTTCATATGATTTTTTAACACGAAGGTCTGAACAGGATCGAATTTGTTCGCAGATAGAATTCTCTCATATTGATTCATAATATCTTTCTCGACTGTCGCAATCCAATTTTTAATGGATGCTTGATTAACGTCTTCTGCAAAATCTAGAGTATTATTTTTTGACGATTCTAGCTCTTTCAAATCGATTTGGAACAGTCGACCTATTTCTTTTGAATGCAGAGCTTTTCGCCTGTTCGCGAAAGCTAAAAGCAGTTTAATTGAACCGTCATTTATTCTATCCAGTTGTTCATCGTACAATTTCTCAGCTTCTACTAAATTTTGTACCAAAATTTTAATTTCTTCCTTCATTCTCTATCTCTCCTCTCCAAAGAGTTTTCATGACGCCATTGCATCCTCTTCGCTAAGAATTTTCATTTCAGATAATTTTTCACCACCCTTAATCCCGAAGTCCATAGTACGGATAGGGAATGGTATGGTAATATCATTTTCATCAAAAGCTTTCTTAATGGCGATTATGGCATCACTCGTTGCCTTTAAATAACCTGCCTGTCCTGGATATTGGATCCAAAACATGATGTCAAAATTGATCGAACTATCACCAAACTCTTTATAGAAAAGATTAACCTCTTTACCTTCAAGTAAGAAAGGTAAATTTCTGATGGCCTTTTCAGCAATATCCTTTACTCGCTCTAGGTCATCTGCATAAGATATTCCGACAGAAAGGTCTATCCTTCTTTCATGAGTTTTAGTGTAATTCAATAAAGGATTCTGAAAAACTTCCTTATTCGGAATAAGAACATGAATTCCTTGAAACGTTCGAATTGTGGTAACGCGAAGATCAATTTTCTCCACCTCACCCATAAAATCGTTCGTTTCTATGATGTCCCCTACCTTGATAGGCTGTCGGATGGCCATAGCGACGCCTGACATAAAATTGGCCGCAATGTCCTGAAAGGCAAAACCAAGTGCCAAACCGATAATACCTGCACCAGCCAAGAGTGAGGTAACTGTTTTTTCTAATTCCAGAACATTCAATACTATGATTAAACCACCTCCTAAAACTAGAAATTGAATTAATGTGGTGGCTAAAGTATTAAGCGCAGATTTATTCGAAAACCTTCGAAGTAATTTACCCGAAAATCGACGAGTCATTCGAGCAAGTATAAAGAAGAGAGAAAAAATGACCACTGCCACGACCATATTAGGGATCATGGCAGCGAGTGATTCTATCCACCCTTCGATTTTACCAACTGCAACGTTCAACGCCTCTTTTAAATCGATGGTCATAACTTATTATTTCAGTAAAGCATCTATTTCTTCTTTGATCTCAGCTTCAGTTTTGCCGAGTTTTTTTTGAAGGAGACCAATTAATTGGTTCTCCTCGCCTTCCATAACCTGAAGATCATCATCAGTCAGTTGACCATATTTCTCTTGAAGCTTCCCTTTAATCAATTTTATATTTCCTTTTAATTCTAATTCCATTGTTTCTAAAATTTTTAGTTCAAAATTATTTTATGATTGCTGACTGAAAGCCAACATCATCCAGTGGTTCTTTTCCACCTTCTTAATGAATCCTTTGGCCAAATCTTCTGACCCACTATCTCCGAATTCTATGGATTTTTCCACAACCCTTACCAAGTATTCTAATATAATTCGGTAGTCATTTAAGATTTCCTCTACCATTTCCATAGCAGTCAAATCAGTACCCGTCTCCTTGATTTCTGCATTATCCAAATAATCCTTCATGGTACTATATGGAGTTTGGTTGAATACTCTAATTCGCTCAGCGATATCATCGATGGCCACCTTGGCTTGATTGTATTGGTCTTCAAACTTTTCATGTACATCGAAAAATTCTGGTCCTTTCACGTTCCAGTGATAGTTTCTCAACTTTTGATAATGTACACTATAGTTAGCCAGCAGATTATTTAATGCCTCAGTTAATTCCACAGTTTCCATAGGCTTAAAACCGAGTTTTGCGTATATCTTTTTATTTCTTTCTTTTTTTACTTCTAAATTCATTTTGTCTAAGTCTTAGGTTCTTTAATATTCCAATTCTATCGATTAGGCATCAGATTCATTCAACTCTGAATTAACTTCTGAAGCACTTTCTTCAACCTCTTTAACCAGTTTATTAAAGTCCGACTTTACCTCTTCAAATAGCTTTTCTGAATCATTTTTCACGCTATCCCAATTTTCTTTGGTGGCATTTTTTGTTTCCTCTAAGGATTCATTTACATCCTTTTTCTTGGCCTTGAGTTCAGCCATTGCTTTTTCAAAGTTTCTTTCGATGGGACCTTCATTTATATTCATCTCGTCCTCAAGCTCATCTATGCTTTTATCAATATCTGCTTCTAGAGATTCTAACTCATTAATCATTTCTTTTTTCTCGCTTTCAAATTCTTCAGAAAGAGATTTCTCCTTTTGAGGAGCGCAAGAAACAATAGCTCCGGTGAGTAGAAGAAGAAAAATAGATCCTTTGATGCTGTATTTTAATTTTCCTTTTTTCATTTTTCTCATTGTTGGTTAAAAACACCCAATAACAGAGAAACTTCATGCCATCCCTGTTTAGACCGCTGACAGGCTGCTTTTTGTAAAAAATTGGGTAGTCAATGCCTCAATACTGTGTAGAATTCTCTACACATTATCGCCGAAATAAGCGTTTTCAGAGGATTTGGCATTTGGAATAGTATTCTCACTTCTCTGAGTAATCTGAATTAGATTATACAAATACATACTCATGATTAGTATCAGTAAAACCTATGCCAGTCGATTAAAATGAAAATGGGTTATCAAATGTTATTATCTGGGTACAGGGAGTAGAGTAAAAAATGTTTCACTAAAAAATTTAAAATTATGTTAGAATGGACTATAGCATTTGTCGTCATCGCAATTATAGCAGGATTATTAGGCTTCACAGGAATAGCGAAAGGAGCCGCCTCAATAGCTAGAATAATATTCTTTATTTTCCTAGTACTTGTGGTCGTGTCTCTGCTAGGGCAAGTTTTCTCTTAAGTCTTAATAAGCCAGGTTTTGAAGCCTGGCTTTATTTTATGAACATCGTTTCCTTATCATTAAGTCTTCTAATTTTACTCGGTACCGTCTTGCCCTTTTTAAAATTGGAGCATTGGGCATTTAGATTCTTTGATTTTCCTTACGTTCAATTCTCTACCATAAATATTGGGGCAATATTTTTTATCATTTTATGGCCCAACGAAAACCCCTTAATCCAAGTCGGTATGATTTGCCTGCTATTGCTTTGTCTAGCAATTCGACTATGGATTATTTTCCCATACACCGCTATCGCTTCAAAGTCTGTAAAAAGTGCAAAATATCAAGAAAATGGAGTCTCCGTTAAAATTATGGCAGCGAACGTTTTAATGCCTAATAAGAATTTTGAGGCATTGATTCGAATTATTAAAGAAGAAAATCCAGACTTAATTTTTCTTCTCGAAACCAATACGCTTTGGAAAGAAAACATTGATAAGGCTATTAGCGCAGAATATCCGTACAGCGTCTTGCATCCTCTTGAAAATACGTATGGATTATTGCTATACAGTAGATTAAAACTAAGGGACACGAAGATTCATTTCAGAATTGAAAATGATGTACCTTCCATTGAATCTATTATTGAGTTAGGAAATGATAGATCTATCAAGTTTTTTGGATTACACCCAAAACCTCCATCTCCATCCGAAAATAAAAGTTCTTTAGAAAGGGACGCTGAATTGATTCAAGTGGGTAAAGAGGTTCGGAACAGTGAATGTCCTGTACTCGTAGCTGGCGATTTGAATGATGTGGCATGGTCTCATACCACCAGACTTTTCTTAAGACTTAGTGGCTTGAAGGATCCAAGAAAGGGAAGGGGTTTCTTCAATACTTTCAATGCTAACTACCCATTAATCAGGTGGCCGCTTGACCATTTTTTCTTGAGTTCTGAATTTCAAATAACCCAGCTGAAGAGGTTGAAACACTTCGGGTCAGATCATTTCCCCATTCTTGCAGAAATCTATCTTCCTGATTTTTCGGAGGGAAGTAAAAAAAGCATTACTTCGAAGAAATTGGACTCGGACGACCAAGCAGAAGCGAAGGATAAATTAAGACGGGCAATTGATCAATAAAAAAGCCGCCAAAAATGGCGGCTTTTTTTCAGTTAATTGAATTCGGCTTATGAAATAGTAGCTACTTCTTTTACCTTTTTAATGCCCTTCTTGGCATTTTTTCTTTGAGTTTCTACTGTTTGGTTGAGATAGCTTTTAGCTTCAGCCAACTTTTGATTACTCATTTCCTCTAACTCGCTTTTGGTATCGTCTATGAAGTTGGAGATATCAGCTCTGGTTCTCTTTCCTTTCTTTGGTGCAGTCAGAATTCCGGCTGCTACTCCTAGTCCGGCTCCTAATAAAAATGAAAATGTAGTTTTTAAATAATCCATAATTTTAATTTTTGTCAGCTATTCTAAAATCTTTAGAACGTTCAATGATTTTAGAAGCGAATCATGTACCAAGGAGCAGGGAAGCCAAATAACGAGACTTGGTGGGGTTACGATGTAGAAAATATTTCTCAGGTGGGGTGATTAATCCTCAACCAGGATTGGGAAGCTCATGGTAAATCGGGTACCCTTTCCAACTTCACTCTCTGCCTGAATCTCTCCCCTATGGCTTTGAATGATATTTTGTACGGTAACCAGTCCCAGTCCTGTACCTTCCTTTTTAGAAGTAAAAAAAGGCTGAAATAATTTCGTTAGATTTTCTTTAGGTATACCAATGCCATTATCCTCAATTTCCAGATAGATGGAACTCTCCTCATAGTAGCTCTTTACAGATAAAATACCTTTCCCATCCTCCATGGCCTCTATGGCATTAATCATCAAATTTAATAGCGCAACTTTAAGCTGATCTTCATCAATCAAACACTCAGTAAGGTGGCGATCATAATTTTCCTCTAGCCTCAAGTTTCTAAGATTGAGACGATCCCTCACCAAGGCGATAGATGACTGAACTACCTCATTTAAGCTTTTCTTTTGAAGTTTAAGCTCTTTGGGTTTTGATGAGTCTAGCAAATCATTAATTAGATTATTGATCCGCTTTAGATTTCTTTCAATGATCTCAAAGTAGATCTCCACATCCGCTGAATACTGCTCAACTTCATCCTTTAATTGATCCAGAGCCAAGCCCAAATTGGTCAGCGGATTTCTGACCTCATGGCCAATGGTTCGAGAAAGCTTTCCAGTCATAGATATTTTTTCCGCCAGGATTAGTTCGCGCTCTGCACGCTTTCTTTTAGTTAAATCTCTCACCACACCCAGAAAGAATTTTTCCTTATCGTTTTCGCCAATCAGGTGAGAGCAATTAATCAGGCATGGACGCTTTTTCCCCAGCTGATTCAATAAGTCTGCTTCAAACTCGACCACCTTTCCCGATTTTCGTATTTCATCATGAAATTTTTCAAAATCCGATGTTAGGGCAAAGAGAGAATCAAGAGATGAAGAATTAAGATTTTTTTCACTTGAAAAAAGTTTGACAAAAGCGTCATTGGATTCCATCACATTAAACTTTTCATCAGCGAGAAAAATAGGATCAAGAGATTCTTCAAAAAGCTTTTGGTATTTCTTGCCTCTAGACTCTGATTCGATCATGGCCTCCTTCAGGTCTGAAATATCCTGGAAATTTACAGTAAAACCGTCTTCAAGATGAACTGCCGAAATTTTAAACCATTTATTTATCTCTTCTCCAGGATAAAACTGCTCAAACGTGACCATTTTACGAGACTCAACCACCTCCTTGTATCGATCAAATAAGCCTGCTTCTTTATTACCTGGTAGCAAATCTAAAAGTCTTGAACCTACTAGTTCGTCTGAGGGTATGCCAACCAATTTACTGGCGAGTTGATTAACAAAGGTCCACTCAAAATCCACAATATCGTCATTCTCATTCCTTATAGATTTAAAGGCCATGATGCCACTAAAGGAACCCTGAAGAATGCTGTGCAAAAATTCGTGGGTAGATCGATTAGATGTCAATATTGTAGGATTTGAGTTTGTTGTAGAGAGTTTTTCTATCCACACCTAAAAGCCTCGCCATTTCAGACTTATTGTTATTTGTCGCTTCCATGGCCGACCGAATAGCTTTGGCCTCCGCCAATGCGGCAACCTCTTTTAATGTTTTTCCTCTATAAAAAGCTGAAGAATCATTTATTCGCGACCCTTCAGAATCTGGATTTTTGATCTCTAAAGGAATGGTGGAAGAACTAATATTTTTTCCTGAGGATAGTAAAACTGATCGACGAATCACATTGCCTAATTCCCTCAGATTCCCATACCAAGGATAGGCGGAAAGGAGTTCAAGAACGTCAGGATCAAAAGTTTCAACAGCTTTTCCAAGCCTCTCATTGGACTCCTTTAAGAAGTGATTGGAAAAAAGAATAATATCCTCCTTTCTTTCTCTAAGTGGGGCTAGTGGTATGCTGAATTCATTAAGTCTGTGATAAAGGTCCTCTCTGAAATCTCCTTCTCTTACAGCAGATTTAAGGTCTTCATTCGTAGCCGCTATTAACCTCACATCTACTGGAATATTTTTCGTTCCCCCTACCTTTTTTATGACCCTTTCCTGCAAAACCCTCAAAAGCTTGATTTGATTTTCGTAAGAAAGATTACCTATTTCATCTAGGAATAATGTACCGCCGGAGGCTAGTTCGAAGCAGCCAGTTTTATCCGAAACTGCACCCGTGAAAGCCCCTTTTATATGTCCAAAAAGTTCACTTCCAGCCAGTTCCTGAGGAAGTGCCCCACAATCCAAAGCCACAAAACTTTTACCGCTTCTGTTACTTTTTTCGTGAATAGACCTTGCAACGAATTCCTTACCAGTTCCTGTTTCTCCCGTAACAATCACGGATAAATCCGTTGGAGCAACTAGATCAATATGATTCCGGACAGTCTGTGATGGACGACTTGCTCCAACAATAAAGTTTTTTCTTTGCTTCTTCTTTGCCCCAGATTTGGATTTATACTGAGTGACATTTTCCTTATTCAAGGCTTTATTTACCGTCAATAATATTTCGTCAGGATATAGCGGTTTCGTAACATAATCGAATGCTCCCTTTTTTAAGGCCTCCACAGCAATTCGGACATCCGAATATCCAGTAATTATTATAACCTGAAGGTCTTTTTGAAGAATCTTGATTCTCTCCAGCATCTCCAAGCCCGTATGATCCGGTAGTCTAAAATCACATATAACTAAATCAAAGGCTTCACTCTGAATCATTTTAAGACCTTCTTTACCAGAAAGTCCAGTACTAACCTGAAAATTTTTCTTTTCAAAAAATCGTTTTAATAGTGTACAGATATCCTGTTCGTCGTCGATTATTAAAATTTTTTGCATTGCTTATTCAGATAAAAAATTATTAACTGCATTCAGCACTTGGACCTTGCTAAATGGTTTTTTTAAAAACATATCTGCTCCCAACTCTTGTGCTCTAATCATCTCAGATTCATTGTGGTAGGCACTCATCACGATGATCCTCGAATAATTATATTTCTTTCGTACAAAGGGAATCAAATCAAAACCGGTACCATCAGGTAAATTCAAATCCAGGAAATGTAAATCAAAATTATGGCTAATCAGCATTTCTTTAGCTTCGCTAAAAGTCCCTACAGTAATAACCTCCCTATTAGATTTTTTTAGAAAAACTGTTATCATGTGCCGGATATCCGCTTCATCATCTACAACAAGAATCCCCATAAACTGTGTAATAATTCTACAATATAAGCTCAAAGTCTAAGATAACTGGGCTATTAACCCACATTCATTTAATGGCATGATTCTTCCGACCATTACAGAAGGAAAAATTAGAGAACCAAAATGATTAAAAAGCTTTTTGAACAGAAGAAAAAAATTGAACCGCAGTCCAAGCCAAAAGAATCAGAAGAGATATTGGAAGAACAAATTGCTGCAAGCTTAAAAGAGTTTAAGAGATCAAATACCAATCTGTTTATTTCTGCCTTCATTGCTGGTCTCGAGATTGGATTCAGTGTGCTTTTGATGGGAACCCTCTACACACTTTTCGGAGGGAACACTAGCCCTGAACTTTTAACCGTTCTACTTGCGCTCTCTTATCCGTTAGGTTTCATTTTTGTCATAATTGGTCGTTCTGAACTTTTTACAGAGCATACAGCTCTTGCATTGCTTCCCGTTTTAAATCGCTCAGTTACGATAAGAAGTCTAATCTCTCTATGGTCCCTAGTCTATGTAGGCAACCTCTTAGGAGGATTAATTTTTTCCCTTCTTCTGATTAAAATTGGTCCGTCCGTCGGTTTTATTGAAATAAACTCATTCTTCCATCTAGCGGATAAAATGGTTGACCATGACTGGAGTACTATTCTTGTGAGTGCAATCCTAGCTGGTTGGATGATGGGGCTCTTAGGCTGGCTTGTTACTTCTTCAAAAGACAGCTTGAGTAGGATTTTCGTTATTATTTTGGTGACTTTTGTAATTGGTTTAGCAGGATTACATCACTGTATCGTCGGCTCCATCGAAGTATTGGCTGGTCTTATGACAAGTGAGAAAATCAGGTTGATAGATTATGTCAATTTTCAGGTTTGGGCCACGCTGGGCAATGTATTGGGTGGAACCATTTTTGTAGGAATCTTGAAATATGGCCAAATTCGGATGTAAGAAGTACCCCTATTCCGGTTTAACACTCGCTTGCCTGCTTAATTAAACAGCCTATTTTAGAGGCATGAAAAAGCTTTTTGGTTTTCTTCTTATCGGAATTACTATTTGCTTCAGAGTCAAAGCCCAAGACACAGTCCTGTATAAAGAAATTGATACTACAAGACTTTATCTGGAAGTGTATCAAGCTGAAACTGAAGCGTCCATAAACCCCGCAATGATTTTCTTTTTTGGTGGTGGATGGACCGGAGGGAATCGAAGTCACTTTAGAAAACATGCGGAGTATTTTTCTCAACGGGGATTGACTTGCTTTCTCGTAGATTATAGAATTGCGAGCATCCATCAGATCACTCCTTTTGAATCTTTAAAAGATGCCAAATCTGCCATCCGATTTATTCGAATAAACGCCGAAAATTTCAAAATCGATCCAGATAAAATCATCGCTTCCGGTGGCTCAGCTGGCGGCCATCTGGCTGCAGCTACCGCGTTAATCGAAGCATACAACGACCCAATGGATGACATCATGATTGATGCCGTTCCCAATGCATTGGTCTTATTTAATCCCGTGATTGATAATGGCCCTGGAGGTTATGGTTTTGAGCGAATTGGTGAGGATTACCTCAAGTTCTCTCCATTGCACAACATCAGGGAAGGAGCCCCTCCAACCATTGTATTTCTCGGAACAGAGGATGAACTGATTCCTGTAGAAACTGCTGAATATTACAAAACTGTAATGGAAAAAGTTGGAAGTCGATGCGAACTCAAACTTTACGAAGGAGAAGGCCATGGTTTTTTCAATTATGGCAACTTTGACTTCTATAAACAAACGGTTCAGGAAGCGGATTCATTCCTTCAAAGTTTGGGGTATTTGTCCAGCAGCCCGACAGTCAAGATTGAATGAGGTACAGATAAATTGGACCACCCAAATTTCATATTTACTTCTGGTTGACTAGATTCAAAATCCCTTAGCACCTTTATCAATTATGAAGAATAAGAGAACCATCCTTTGGAGCCTTTTGGCATTCACCGTAATCACTGTTTCAGGATTCATTAGCCTCAACTTTGAGGAACCGCTGGTTGCTGTAGAATTCCCAGAATCAGAATTCGATACGCTTATCTGGTCTGATGAATTTAATGAAGATGGCCCTATTGACCCTGAAAAGTGGTTTATGCAAACCCAACTACCTGAGAGCGGTAACGGAAGCTGGTGGGGAGGTCTCTTAATGCATTATACAGATAAGGAAGACAATGCCTTCGTCAAGGATGGCCATTTACATGTAGTTGCTAAGAAAGAGTCCTACGAGGACCAGGGTGAGCTAAAAGAATATACGTCAGCTCGCTTGAATTCTAAGTTCTCTTTTACTTATGGACGAGTGGAAGTACGAGCCAAGATGCCAGAAGGATATGGTACCTGGCCAGCGATCTGGATGCTCAATACAAATATTGACGAAGATGGTGCATATTGGGATAATGAGGGTTATGGAACCACCGTTTGGCCGCATTGCGGTGAAATTGATATTGTAGAGCATTGGGGAAAAAATCAGGATGTGGTTTCCAGTGCTTTGCATAATGGATCAAGCTATGGAGATCAAACCAAAAACTTCGGGGCGCAGAAAATAAACGGTGCTTCGAGTGAATTTCACGTCTACTCTTTTGTATGGACAGAGGACAAAATGACCTTCAGTGTAGATGGTAAACAGCATTTAGAATATGCTCCTTCGGAAAAGAACAAGGATACCTGGCCTTACGACGACAAATATTATTTCTTAATGAACATTGCTTTGGAACCCAACCTGGATCCAAATTTTCAAGAAAGCTCCATGCTGGTGGATTATATTCGGGTTTATCAGTAATAGAGACTAGCTTAATCATTTGAGCTTTTTCAGAAAGTCTTTTCGAAAGGCATTACCTAACCTTGAAGCATGATTCTAAAAAATGAGATCATAGAATTCAAGGGGATGCCCTTGTTCCAAAAAATGCGAATCAAAGCCCCTTTTGGATCGCAGGGTACCATCCAGGATTTCGCTTGCTTTTTCTACATCACCGAAGGAAACATGTACTCCTATGACTCAAGAGGTGAACACATCATTAGCATGAATGAAGCAGTGATCAAAAACTGCAATAATTATGTTCAGAAGTTTAGACCCAACGAAAACTCAGATGAGGTAGAGGCCATAGCGGTGTATCTATACCCAAAGATGCTCCAGTCAATTTTTAAAGACGAGCTTCCTTCTTCCCTTAAACAGGAAGTCAGCAGAAAGCCAGAAAAATTTATTGGCAACAAGCTGATCGAGCAGTACATAAAGAATCTCACCATTTACTTCGAAGAACCTGAGGCCTTGGATGAGGAACTTGGCGTTTTAAAGCTCAAGGAACTGATCATGATTTTGCTGAAATCTGCAAATCATCAAAGTGTTCGGACACTTCTCACCGACATATTCAGTCCTGTTAACCATGAATTCCGAAAAGCACTTGAGCAAAATCTATTCAATCCATTGAGTATTGAAGAGTTGGCTTTCATATGCCACATGAGCCTCTCTAAATTCAAGAGGGAATTTAAAAAGGAATTCAATGAGAGTCCTGCCAGATATATTAAGTCCCAAAGACTAGAAAAGGCAGCCAAAAAAATAATCACCACCAAGGATCCCATTTCAGCGATAGCTTACGATTGTGGCTTCGTGGATCCCACAACATTTTCTGCGAATTTCCAGCAAAAATATAAAATCTCCCCACGAGAATATCGGCTGTCCAATTCAGCAAGTATTTGAACCATTTCAGAAAGCCGGAGCCAGCCGATTTCGAGAATTTTGAGATACAAGCCTTATGAAGGATTGAATTTATGTCTTACTCAAAATGAAAGAAATTATGGCACAAAAAGGATTTGATATCGAAAAGCAGATTAGCATTGATGTATCTGCAGAAAAACTCTGGGAAATGATTGGTCCTGGCTTTGTAGACGTTTACAAGTGGTCTTCAAATGTGGATTTCGCTGAAGGCTCAGGCGAGCCTGAATTTGAAGGAGCAGCCGTCAGAAACCGGTTTTGCAATGTAAATGTGAAAGGATTTGATAAGATCAGTGAGAGGCTTGTCAAGTACAGTGATCAGGACAGAGTTTTAGCATACAGTGTTACAGGAGGCATGCCAAACTTTGTGGAAAGCGCAACGAATGAATGGTCCGTTCTTGAGGATGGGCCCAATAAATCCATTCTCACTATGTCTGCAAAGTTCAGGTCAAAAGGTGTGGTGGCCATATTAATGAACCCTTTAATGAAAAAAAATCTCAAAGAAACCTTAGAAATCGTTCTGAAGGATGCAAAAATTTATGCTGAAACGGGATTGATTTCAGAAGCCAAAAGAAAGAGAATTGAGGAACTCAAAAAACAAAAAAGCCCTCTGGCAGCGTGACTTGAAAAGGGACCTATGCGGTCCCTTTTTGTTGGTTTAGTGAGGCTATTACTATAATGAATTCAACCTTTGTGCAACAAGACGAGAAGGCTTTCCTGCCTTTATTTCTACTACTTCTCCTGCTGAGTCTAAAATCATATAATGGGGAAAAGCCTTAGTCCCATGTACGCTATCCAAATAGCCCGCGGAATCAAGAATCTCCGCAAATGCCTCTCTTGAAACGAAGGCATGGGTTCCTTTCAAATCATACTTTTCCACGATAAGTCTCTGTCTTTGCTTCTCGCCCGGCATTGACAAATCTGCCCCGACAAAGAGAAAATGGACGTTCCCATGGTCCACCTGAGAACTAAATTCCTGATGCACCATGAATTGCTCTATGCATGGCTTACAGCCCGAGTGCCAAAAATCTACATAGAGAGTTTTACCTTTTTCTTGAGCCAAGCCACGTACTCCATCAAGATCTGTAATTCCATACTGGAAGAAAATTTCATCCGAGCTTAGGTCACGATTCACATACCAAGTGAAGGTCAGAGCCCCTGTGAGAATTAATCCCCCTACAGTTCCTCCTACTTTTATAAGCTGTTTTTTAGGTAGCCTGAAAAGCCAAATAAGAAATGAAACCACCAATGCGGCAACCAAGCTTCCTACAAAATGCTCAATAGTAGGTTCCATAAGATCAGTTCGTACAAAATGCTTGAGAAGGATTTCATTTCCTCCACGAATACAAAGCCAGATGATCCGGGTGATGTGAGTAAGAACCAGTAGAATAAAAAGGCTGGCTCCTAGCCATTTCCCGGCTTCTCCCTTAATATTCTTTGTCCATGTTAACCAAACAATGCCACAAAGAGTGATTGCGATCATGGATCCTTCAAAGAAAAAGTAGATAAACTGACTGAAGGAAGTAGCCACACTTACATTGATTATTAAGATGAAAATTGGTACCAGCCAGAAGAGTTTTTTGTAATTCGCTTTCATGATTTTCGATTTTGTTTTCCTCAATCATAGAGGGTGAAAATCGAAGGACAAAGCCTCGAATTTAAACGACTCAAATACTATGTAAATAGGCAGGAAACGAGTTTAAACGACCATTAATTGATTTTCTGGTCGTTCATACAATTAGTATGGTCGTTTATCCTCAGCGCTATTAGAGTCTTAAATACCTTAGTACTTTGGAGGCATGAGTTCTAAGGAAAAATTGTTTCATATCATCTTTTGGGCATGCGCCTTTATTGCATGGATTTTCTGGGTTGAGGCTCGGATCGATCTATTCTCCTGGTTTGTAGATGGATATAAAGACCTGGGTTATGTCGTCACTACCAATGACAAACAGCTCGGATGGTATATTATCCTGAGCCTTTTACGCGGGAGCTACCTAATTCTAGTTTTATATTTTCTTGGCGAAAAACTTAGCATTACCAAAAAAGAAATCCTACTTGCCCCATTTTGGTTGGCAGGATTTCTTTCGTTAGATTATTTAGTATGTAAGGGATATTATCTTTTTCTCTCGTCTTCTTCTCAAGAAGGATTTCGACTGACATGGAGCTATGATCTTTTTGCCATCACAGGAATTTATTTGAGCCTGCTTCTGGTTGGCTGGACCCTTAAATCAGCGCGAAATTGGATCGTCGAATTTAAAAACCTAAAAAAACTCCATCAAACTCAAAAGTCATACGACACCCTTCAAAGACAACTAAATCCACACTTCATTTTCAATACCATCAATAGTTTTTACGACATTGCCGTGGAAGAGGGAAATGAAAGAATTCAGAGTTCCATTCTCAATCTGACTGAAACCCTTCGATACTCGCTCGACCAGTCCAATAAATCTAAGGTTTCACTATTCAAGGAAATTGATGCGATTAAAAGCTACATAGCACTCCAAAAGGAACGCCTGGGCTTAGAGGAATTAGAACTTTCAACTTCATTCCCAAGCCTAAATGATGATATGGACATAACTCCTATGATCTTATTGAATTATGTTGAAAATGCATTTCAGCATGGATATCAATACGGCAAAGCTTCTTCCATCAACATCGACTTAATTCAAAATGGCAATGAAATTCATTTCAAAATTGAAAACTCGGATCATTCTCTTAGAGCCAACGAAGATGGAGGAAATGCCAAAACGAAGAGGATTTTGGAATTGAATTATCCTGGCCATCACAAGTTAGAGACCCGTAAAGAAGATGGATTGTATAAATTGGACTTATGGATGAATCTAGGATAGTGAGCATTGCGGTGGATGATGAACCCGCCGCCTTACGGATCATTGAGAAATTTGCAGAAAAGCTACCAGGATTAGGATTGGCAAAGACATTCCGAAATCCTCTTGAGGCCATTTCCTATCTTAATCGTAATCCGGTTCAACTTATTTTTCTAGACATAAACATGCCTGAAATGTCGGGTCTGGATTTTATCAAGAGCCTCACAAATCCTCCCTTAATTATTCTAAGTACGGCTTATTCTGAATTTGCCTTGGAGAGCTATGAGTACAATGTCCTGGACTACCTTCTTAAACCCATTGCATTTCCAAGATTTGTCAAGGCTGTAAATAAGGCCTCCACCCTTATTTATCCTGCCAGTCAAGAGACAATTAAGCAGACCTCCCTTACCCTCAAAGATTCAGGAAATACTTATCAAATCCACCCAGAAGAGATTTTGTATCTGGAATCTCTTGGGAACTATGTTAAAGTTTACACTGAATCAGACACCATTGTCATCAAATCTGGTCTGCAGCAATTCCTGGAAGAGAATCCTAAAATCAACCTTCAAAGAGTTCATAAGTCTTTCGCCGTAAATCTATCAAGGATTAAAAAAATGAGCTATTCTTATCTTTCTCTTGAAAAAAAGGACATCCCGATTGGGCGAAAATACCGGGAAGAGATTCGTAAGGCTTTTGAAATTCGAACCTAATCTCGACAAGAGATTTATACTTTAAAAAAGCTATACAAACGTTTAGGATTATCAAAAAATATTTTTTGAAAATGCTCACTTAATCCTCTTTCATTTAAAAATTCAGGCATCGTTTCAATGAGGTAATTCAGTCCTGGTTGGCCTCCATAACTCTTCCAATACGCATTCTTCGCCATATCCATACCCATCACTATCTGCTCTGGAAACTCCGGAGCCAGATTCTCCACCAACTGCAAAGTATAATTCGGCTCATTCTTTAGCCCCCATCGAAATGCGCTATCATACTCCAGCCTCACGCCTACATCCAGAACCTTCCGATTGTAATCCACTTCCTTAGCTCTATCCACATGCGAAAGCACCACATGGTCTAGCTTTGCGCCTAGCTTTTCGAAAAGTTTTGCCTGCTCATAGGCCTGTCGGCCAAAGTTAGTATGCGTCAAAATAGGTGCACCTGTAGCTAGATGAGCATTGACAACAGCTTGAAAGACCATCTCCTGATGCTTTGAAAACTTTTGATCACCCGTAGCCAATTTGATCATACCCGCCTTATGCCCAGTCCGCTTCACAAAAGGCCCTGTGTAATCAAACTCATCAATTCCCTTTTCAATATCAGCTATAAATAGCTCGGTCAGTTGATCCTCAGATATGGAATATCGCCAGTGGTTTTCTGGATAATAAATCTCCAAATGAATGCCGGTGGGAACGATAATCCGAACTCCCGTTAGCCTCGTCAATTCCGCAGATTTTAGGACATTCCTTCCCGAATTTGAAGGCATTGTGTCTACTACAGTTCGTCCACCCGCATCGTAGAACTCCTTGAGCTCGGTTGAAATTTTACCGATATCATTCAATAAGAACTCAGGGTGCTTTGCAGTCACATAGGAATCTTCGATGATGATATGCTCGTGAGCATAGGTTAATCCCATTTGTTCAGAGGGAAAATCTCCCAAAACTGTTCTGAAAAAAGTCTTCTCCATGTTTTCTTACAAATATTTACCCCATCCATCTCGGCTGGTATCTGCGATCTCTTCAGGCATTTCTAGAATGCCCCCATTTTGAATAATTTTTGATTGAAGTGTGGAAATGGAAATGTCCTTTGCATCCTGATCCTCATCCAAGGTTATCACTGCAGCAAAACCAGCAGCCTGCCCCATACTCATGGTTTGCGCCATAGATCGACATGAAGCATGCGCATCATGAGTCGCAGAAAAACATCTTCCCACCACCCAGGTATTCTCACTTTCCCGAGGCACAATAGTCCCATACGGTACTCCATAAACTCCTCCATCCGGAACATACTGCCAATATGTTTCTGAGCCATTTTTAGTCTTCCTATGATCTTCAATCGGAGCTCCACAAAGGAAAATCTGATCCTCAAAAGTCTTGGCACTCATACAATCTTCCTTGGTCAAACGATGCAAGCCATAGACTCTTCTTGTCTCTCTCACGCCAATCTGATGCGATAGGCCAATAACCTTTGAATTCTGATAACCGGGCACCATATCCCTGAAAAACTCCTCGTAGATAAATGACTGTTTCCTACCCTCAATTTCTGCTTCAGTCAGTTCTTTTAGATCTAGAGCGTTTCGATCCACCACCTTCACGGCCACAGTAGAAATGCATTTTGGCTGGCACATTTCGTGTGCGGATCCCTCTTTTCTGGGTAGCGCATGGGTTCCAGAATTGAAAGCCTCCGACATCTTTTCTTTCAGCATCTTTTTTCCACCGGCGTGTTCAAACTCTTCCAAATCCACATTGCTCATTCGGAAGGTGGTGGTCAAACTTTGCGCGGGTTCCTTTTCGCCGGCCCTCTCAAAGTGCAAGCCTGCCCATCGGCAATAATCCGCATCGCCAGAGGCATCAATCACTCGCTTCGCTCGAATCCGGAAAAACCCTAGACCTTTATAAAAAAACACACAGCTCTTTACTTCAGAAGTATCTTCGACTCCCACAAGGGTGCTATGATAGAAAACCTCTACTCCACGAGTCGCGAAAAGCTGATCCCAAACCAGTTTTAATCGCTCCGGATTATAATTCACACCTGTTCCCGCCCCATAGGTATTAGGTCGAAGGAAAATATCTCCAGATTTATTCAGCTGATTAACGATCAGATCAGGAATCCCACCCACGATCTTCCTTGGACTCTCTGAAGGGGTGTAAAAGCCATAAAAAGTATCCAGCATTTGGGTGGACGTTCCACCTGGAAATCCGTAGCGTTCCACCAAGGTAACCTTGTACTTGGAATCGGCTGCCGCCAAAGCTGCAACAGATCCGGCGCTTCCACTTCCGATTATCAGAATATCGGTGTCGTAACTTTTCTGAATGACTGGAGAAAAACTCATATCCACAGAGTTTAAGTGTTCTTCAAATAGGTTTACTTCCCAACATTTTCATAAAGCTTTGCCATTCTATGGGCATGCTCATCATACGCACTTTCAAAAAGCTCCACGGCTCTCTTATCTCCCACTATCTTACCACTGCTTAGCACTTTGGGCGAATGCCCACTTTCATGAAGAATTTTAGCCACCTCAGCTTTAATGGTGTTGATAATCATGACGCCACCAAGAGTAGACCCCGGAGAAACAGGACTATCCAATCCATCCAAATAGATCATGGCATCCCCTAGCGGTGCGCCTGTGTCAAGTACATAGTCAGCGAAATCAGTCAGTTTCTTGCCATCTGCTCTTTTTGAAGTACTTCCTTCCAAATGCAGTTTACTGACCAAAGCAGCTACCTTGATCCCATTTTTTTGAAATAACTCTGCCATTTCAATAGGCACCACATTGCAACCACTGGAAGAGATCACCAAAGCGGTATCCTGAGTGCTCAAATCGAAGTTCCTAAGGATTCGATCAGCAAGTCCTGGAATGTTCTCCAGGAACATGGCCTGTCTTTGTCCATTGGCACCAACCACCAAATTATGGAAGGATAGTGAAAGCTCGACGATGGGGTTAAAACCAGGAAATGAACCATAGCGTGGCCACATTTCCTCCACCATAATTCGGCTGTGACCCGAGCCAAAAAGATGGACCATTCGCCCATTTAAGATCGATTCAGCAAAGATTTTGGCCACTTCCTGAATGATCGGTTCTTGCTTTTCAACGGTTGAAATTATCTCACGCCCTTTCTCTAGGTATTCTTTGGTAAGACTCATTTGATTCCTTTTTCGTGTTGTTTTTTGGCGAAAAGTGCCGCCCCTATCGCTCCTGCAAAGGTTCCGTATTTAGCCGTTTCGATTCGGACTTTATTGCCACCAGGTCTCCACTCGAATTTTTCCATGAATTCTGCCAGTGGCTTAAGAAGGGAATCGCCGGCTCCTTTCGTAATTCCACCACCCAAAACGATGACCTCTGGTGCTAAAATGTTATTTAATCCTGCCAATGAAACAGCCAGTTTCTCCACCGCTTCATACCAAAATCTTTTAGCGATCTCATCTCCATTTTCGAAAGCCTTGACCAGATCAAGTACCGTTTGAAATTTTCCTTCAGTTCTTTGGCCAACTGAAAAGTTTCCTATGGCATACTCTAGACTGCCCGGCATATTGGTCATGGTGTTCGGGCCATGGAGGTCAGCAGTCATATGTCCTAAATGACCAGCCCGCTGAAGCTTCCCTTGGTAGAGTTCTCCATTGATGACAATTCCTCCACCAACTCCAGTTCCCAGAGTGAGCATCACCAAATTCTGAACACCTTCTTTTTTAAAAAAGCTCTCGTATTCAGCCAGACAGGCAGAATGACCGTCATTTAGCGCCCATATTTCCTGGCCCAGCTCTTCAGACCAATTGTAATTTTCAATTCCCTGAAGCCGTTCCGGCATGTACATTGTTTTGCGATTCGTTTCATCTACGAGTCCTGGGGCGGAGATTCCACAAACCAATTCCCTTTTCCCATAGGTTGAAAATTGCCTATTAAGGATTTGAATAATCTTCTGCTTCCAAAGCTCCCCAGAACCATCCTCGGTAAAAACTTCATCCTGATGAATCACATCACTTTGCTCATTCAAAATGAGTGTTTTAACTTTGGTGCCACCAATATCGATTCCCAGATAGTGCATCAGGTATTTCGCAATGGATTATGTGATAAAACCGAAATCATATCAGGAAATATATTGACCTTCACTTAGAGTCCAACCCCCATCGACAGCCAGAACCTGTCCTGTGATGAATTTCGAATCGGGATGCAAAAACATAAGTACCGCGTTATTGATATCATCAGGATCACCAGCACGTCCTCCATCCAAGGGCTGCTTCGTTTTGAGGAAACCCATGATCTCTTCATCACTTGCCGCTCTTTGCGCCATAGGCGTCACAAAAAGACTAGGAGCGATTACATTCACTCGAATTTTGTGTTCGGCATAGTAAGAAGCGATAGACTTTGAAAAACCGATGATTGCAGACTTTGCCGCTGCATAGGCATGGGTCGTGAAGTATTTTGGCGAAGGAGAATAGCCCAAAACTGAACCCATATTCAAGATGGATCCTGGAATCTTATTATCAAGGAAATAATTCACGGCAGCTCGGTTTGAAAGCATGAGTGAAGTAAGGTTTAAATCCATGGTCTTGTTCCAGCCATCCAAGGTAAGGGAGTGAAGTGGGCCATCCCCCCATCTCCTTCCACTGCCCCCGGCAACATGGAAAAGTCCGTTGACCTGACCGAATGCCTCATGAGCTTTCGTTAAGGCTGTCTCAACAGTTTTAGGATCTGTAGCGTCTCCTGAAAGAGAAATGGCATCCTCCCCAAGTTCTTCTTGTGCAGCTTTACAGGTTTCCGGGTTTCGACCCACAACCATCACTTTGGCACCCTGTGATATTAAAGCTTTGGAGGAAGCCAATCCAAGACCTGAAGTCCCTCCCATAATCACATAAGCCGTGTTCTTGAATTCCATTTGGATAAGGTCTATTAATCGGCCTGAGTCACTTTTTTGAATACTTTGCCTGTTGCCTTATTCTTGAGAATCAAATTCACATCCCCATTTGGAAGGATTTCTTCTTTGATCAGATAGTTTTCCTCATCATAGGATTCCCATTGTCTCTGACTGTCTTCTGGAGCATCTCCACGCCAGTCCTCAATCAAAATTGGCTCCCACTGCTTGGTCTCCGCAGACTTAAAAGCCGCATCCAAAATCGCATTCACGATATAGCCATCATAAAAGGTCTCAAGTGGCTCTCTCCCTTCTTCCATCGCCGAAAACATATCCGTAAACATGTGTGGATATCCCAATTCATGAGCCTCATCCCCTACCGGGAAAAGCCAGCCGGTAGCCGTCTCGGCTTTCTCGGCCACATACCCTTCATTTCCCTTTCCGGTAGAGAACATCTCAAAACCTGTTCTAAGAAAGCTATTCACCCAAATGGTTCCCTCAGTTCCCATTACCTCATCCCGCAAATCCATCCCCCCTCGGAAGGTCCAGCTTACTTCAAACTGCCCGATGGCTCCATTCGCAAACTTCACAAGGCCTATCGCATGATCCTCCGCATCGATGGGATGCACCTGAGTATCCGCCCAGCACATCACCTCCATGGGCTTGATGTTCTTCCCAATAAAATTCCTACTGATTTCCACACAGTGACATCCCAGATCGATGATAGCTCCTCCACCCGATCTTTCCTTATCCCAGAACCAGTCGGAGTGAGGTCCCGGGTGGGCTTCTCTGGACTTCGTCCAAAGCACATCACCGACATCACCATTTTTCACACTGGCAACGGACTTAAGAAATTTGGGTGTGTAGCATAAATCTTCCAGATAACCTGCAAAAATCCCAGCTCCCTCCACGGCATCTAACATCCGTTTTGCCTCAGCTGCTGTTCTTCCCAATGGTTTCGTACAGATCACATTCTTCTTTGCTTCAACGCATGCCATCACAGCCATTTCGTGCAGATCATTCGGTAAAGAAATCAGCACCACATCCACATCTGGATGAGCAATGGCCTCATTCATGTCGGTGGTGTAATGTGGTAAATCGTAATCGCTCGCATAGCGCTTGGCATTTTCTTCGTTGCGAGAATAAACCATTACCACGCGATCTTTTCGACGCTGGGCGTGAAGGGATTCGGCATAAAAACGGGCAATAAACCCGGAGCCAAGCATTGCAATATTCATTTGTCAGTATTTAGGTTTATCAGAGATTTCAGTGAATTCAACAATTCTTTTCAAGATACTAAACTCAACTTGTACGTACAAGTTGAAGACCTACAAAAAATTAAGAAAAAGTATTACTGACGATGGGAAAATCCTCCGTATTGCAGAACCAGCTTCCATAAATGTGAAAGTCTTCCAGACTGGTTTGATATCTGACAGCTATGAAAAGGACAGGATCACCCTCTTGAATCGTCAGCATAGACGCTATTTCAGCACTAGCAGATTTCGCCATGATTTCCTGCTCCACTCCTATGATATCGATATGAAATCGCTGGCTTAAGGTTTTAAAAAAGGAACCATCCAAGAACTCTTCAGAACGGACCAGCTCAAGCATGCTTCCGGAATACCAATTATTCTCCACCAGCACTGGTTTCTGATCTATGAGGCGTAGACGCTGGAAATAAACACAATCTCCTTCTCCCTCTTTATCGGATAACGCAAAAATCTGTTGATCAGACCATTTTTGAATAATGGGTTCCTGAGTGAAAACCGCATCCCCCTCCTGTTTCATGGCATTGGAAAAACCTTTGACAGAAGGGAGCCCCAGGGTTTTGATTCGCTCAATTACCCTGGAACCACGACCATGTTCTTTTTTGATATAACCCTCTCTTAGCAATTCATCCAGCGCCTTTCGGACTGTGGTTCGAGTCGCTGAGAATCGGGCACAGATATCATATTCAGAAGGCAAAAGACTATCCACGGGAAAATCTCCACTTTGGATTTTCTTCTTAAAATGGTCTTCTATGATCTCGTACTTCTTCAATTTGAATTTCTCCAGGACGAATTGAGCCTAATTGGCTTTGCACATGAGTGCTAACAGCAAATGAAGCTAAGACAAATCGAAGGATTAAAAAATCAGCCGGTCTCCAAATGGCCCGCTTCATACGTAAATACCAGATTTCGTACCTTAGGATATGGCAAAACAATTCCCTCACATAGACGCAAGGCTCGCGGATTTTATTAGCGAGCAAAAGGTTTTTTTCGTTGGGACGGCTGCAGCAGAAGGTCGGATCAACGTATCTCCCAAAGGGATGGATTCACTGAGAGTAATTGATCAGAACACGGTGGTCTGGATGAATCTTACAGGCAGCGGAAATGAGACGGCCGCTCACTTGCTGAAAAATCCCCGGATGACGATCATGTTTTGTGCCTTTGAAGGGAAGCCATTGATTCTTCGCCTGTACGGCAAAGCTAAAATCTTCCATAAACGCGATTCGGTCTTTCAGGAATATGCTCCTCATTTCCCTACTGATGCCGGAGCCAGACAAATCATTGTACTGGATGTGGATTTGGTACAGACTTCCTGTGGCTTTGCGGTGCCGCTAATGGATTTCAGAGAAGAAAGAAGCATCTTGAGCGATTGGTCCTCAAAAAAGGGTGAGGCTGGAGTAGAAGAGTATTGGGATCAGAAAAACCGAAAAAGTATCGATGGTTTTGAGACGGGAATCTTCGAATGATTTCTTTCGGCTTCGGATAAGAATCCAATAAACTGCTAAGGCAGAATTAATTATATTCTTGAACCAAAAAACTTACACCATGAAAAAACTACTCACTCTAATTTTCGCATTAGCCATATTCGCCCTCAGCTCTCAAACTATGGCTCAGGAGAACATGCATCAAGAAGGTATGATTAAAATCTCCATTATTTATCCTAACGGAGAGGGCAAAACCTTTGACATGGATTACTATCAGGAAAAGCATATGCCTATGGTCGCAGAGCTATTTGGAGAAGCTTTGGTGGGTTATGGAATAGAGCAGGGAATTGGCGGTCGTACGCCTGATGCTCCGGTTCCCTATTTAGCCATGGGATATTTTTACTTTAAGTCCGTGGAAGAATTTGGTGCAGCGATGGGACCTAATGCCCTAAAGATTCGAGAGGATATCCCGAACTACACGAATATTGAGCCGGAGGTGCTTGTGAGCAGAGTGATCAAGTAACCTTAACATTCACTAAATATGATTGATAAAAAAGCCCTTTTAGTCATCGATATGCAAAAGGGCTCTTTTGTGCCAGAAACTCCAAGATTTGATACAGAGGGAGTCGTTAAAAAAATAAACAAGTTGGCCGAAAAATTCCGAAGGGAAGGTCATTCTGTGATTTTTATCCAGCATGATGGTACAGATTCAGGGGAGTTTGAAAAGCATAATTGGGATTGGGAACTGCTCGAGGAATTAGAGGCAGAAGATTCTGATCTATTGATCGATAAATACGCAAATGACTGCTTTTACAATTCAGGTCTCGAATCGAAGCTAAATGAATTATCCATCCAGGAATTAGTCATCACTGGCTGCGCAACTGACTTCTGTGTGGAATCCACGATCCAGTCTGCACTTTCAAAAGATTATTTTATCACCGTTGTTTCGAATGCCCACACCACTGCAGATCGACCTAATCTAAGCGCTAAACAGGTAATCGATCATTACAATTGGGTTTGGGAGAATATGATTCTGACCAAAGGAAGAATTATCGTAAAGAGTGCGGAATCTATCCTTTCAGGTCCATTGTAAATTTGAACCAAACAAAAAAAGCCAGTCATGTTTGACTGGCTTGTAGTAGCGGGAACAGGACTCGAACCTGTGACCTTCGGGTTATGAGCCCGACGAGCTACCAACTGCTCCATCCCGCGATATGCTATTTTTGCGAGGAAGCCCGACGATCCGCCGCGGCGGATCCACTCCTCGATATATAGTTAAGCTTTCGCTAATATTTCTTTTCAAATTGCCCTTCCGGCGAATTGTGATACAAAGGTAAAGACAAACTCTCGAAAATCAAGTACCTTTGTCAAAAATTTGTCCATAATGAGCGATTCTCAACACAAGGCAGGCTTTGTTAATATCATTGGAAAACCAAATGTAGGTAAGTCTACATTGATGAATATCCTTGTGGGTGAGAGACTTTCGATCATTTCTTCAAAGGCTCAGACCACCCGTCATCGCATCCTTGGGATGATCAATGAAAAGAATTATCAAATTGTCTTTTCTGATACTCCGGGTATGCTGAAGCCACAATACGAGCTTCATAAAAATATGATGGGCTTTGTGAATATCTCACTGGAAGATGCGGATGTGATCGTTTTCGTCACTGACCTTTTTGAGACAGCAGATGAGATCGAGGAAATTCTGGAAAGGATAAATAAAAGCGGACTTCCGGTTCTCTTGGTGGTCAACAAGATCGATTTAGCAAAAGGAGATAAACTGGCAGAAGTAACGAAGTATTGGACAGACCGAATAAAAGTAGAAACGGTTATCCCTATTTCCGCTTTAGAAAAATTCAATACCGAACGAATTCTTCAGGAAATCCTGGATAGACTCCCCGTTCACCCACCTTTTTATGACAAAGGCGATCTCACGGATAGAACAGAACGCTTTTTTGCTTCTGAAATTATTCGGGAAAAGATCTTCAAAAATTACAAAAAGGAAGTCCCTTATAGTACCGAGGTAAATATTGAAGACTTTCATGATGAGAAGAAAATCATCAGAATCCGTGCGACCATCTACGTGGAGCGGAACTCTCAAAAAGGAATTCTGATTGGGGAGAAGGGTAAAATGCTCAAGAAGGTTGGAATAGAGGCAAGAGAGGAACTGGAGAAGTTTTTTGGCAAGAAGGTCTTCCTGGAAACCTTTGTCAAAGTAGAAGCCGACTGGAGAAAGAATAAATCAAAACTGAAAAAATTCGGATACGATCCGACTTGATCATGGCAAATATTGCAGCAATAGTTGGTAGGCCCAATGTGGGTAAATCCACTCTTTTTAATCGATTGGTGGAGCAGAGAAAGGCTATCGAAGATAACCTCAGCGGAGTCACAAGAGATCGCCATTACGGTCATGCTCAATGGACAGGTAAATTCTTTTCTGTAATCGATACAGGTGGATATGTTACCGGATCAGACGATGTTTATGAAGCAGAGATTCGAAAGCAGGTGACCCTCGCGATTGAAGAATCAGACGTCATTTTGTTTGTAGTGGATTGCCATGATGGACTTACTGATCTGGATACTGAATTCGCAAATGAACTCAGAAGCACCGAAAAGCCCATTTTTGTTGTTGCGAACAAAGCTGACAATCAGGAACAGGAATTCATGGCGAATGAATTCTATGCCATGGGAATCAGCAACTTTGAGATATTTCCTATCGCGGCCATCAATGGATCAGGAACCGGGGATTTATTGGACGCAGTCGTAGATCAATTTGAAGATGAAGGGGTAGAAGACCCTGAGGCAGGAATCCCTAAAATCTCCATTCTTGGCAGACCGAATGTAGGTAAGTCCTCTTATCTCAATGCACTCCTTGGAAAAGAAAGATCCATTGTCACCAACGAAGCAGGTACTACCCGAGATGCCATCCATACACGGTATCAATTGTATGGGAAGGACTTTATCATAACAGATACAGCAGGAATCCGAAAGAAATCCAAGGTTAAAGAAGACATCGAGTTTTATTCCGTAATGCGTTCCTTAAGAACTCTTGAAGAATCCGATGTGGTCATCGTAATGGTGGATGCTACCAGAGGGCTGGAATCTCAGGACATTAATCTCATTGGCCTAGCCATCAAGAACAATAAAGGCGTCATGATCATGGTGAATAAATGGGACCTCATCGAAAAAGATCACAAAACCATGAAGAAGTTCAAGGATGAGATGATAGAGAGATTAGGTGAAAATAAATGGATTCCTATCATCTTCACTTCTGTGACTGAAAAGCAGCGAATCATGCAGGCCATAGAACTGGCGGTAAAAGTCTATGAAAATAAAAACAGGAGAATCACTACTTCGAAGTTGAATGATTTGATTGGCCCGGAGATAGAGCGGTATCCTCCACCAGCCATTAAAGGGAAGTACATAAAGATTAAATACATCACACAGCTGCCTACGAAAAATCCGGTATTTGCATTCTTCTGTAATCTCCCGCAGTACATTAAGCCACCGTATACCCGGTTTTTGGAAAACCGTCTTAGAGAGAATTTCGATTTTGAAGGTGTACCCATCAAGATCATCTATAAAAACAAATAAGAGTTTAATGATTATGGTAGTTCATTAGAAATATTCTAATAGATTTGCCGTTTCAATCGAAACCCTTTTAAATATGAAGAAATTATTTACACTATTCGCAATTGCTGGATTCTTAGGATTCAGCGCTTGTGGTAAAAAAGATGTTTCTGCCATGGAGGAAATGGTAGAAGAAACTACTGAAACTATCGAGGAAGTAGCTGAAGATGCCGCCGATACAGTAGAGGAGGTAGCAGAGGATGCTGCTGAAGCTATCGAAGATGCGGCAGATGATGTGGAAGAAACTGTGGAAGAAGTGGTAGAGGAAGTAGAAGAAATCGTTGAAGAAAAGAACTAATTTCCTTCTCAATCGAAGAAATAGACCCCGGTTTTCCGGGGTTTTTTTATGTACTTTTCAGAATGGGATCAGCTGAGAAATTCCAGGAAATACTAAGGGATAAAATACCCAATGAAGCACTGGATTACTGCATTGCTATTTGGACTGAAACTCCATTTTCCTTCAAGGTCACAAGGGAGCGAAAAACTAAGCTCGGGGACTTCAGGTTTCGGCCGGATCAGCCATTCCAGACCATCACGATAAACGGTAGCCTAAATCCTTACCAGTTTCTTTTGACATTCATACATGAAGTAGCCCATCTCAGAGCTTTCAAAAATTATGGAAGGCGAATCAAACCACATGGGTCAGAATGGAAGTCTACTTTTAAGTCATTGATAGCTCCCCTTTTGAATCAAGATGTGTTCCCACAAAATATCCTTATCCCGCTACGAAAGCACATGCAAAACCCAAAGGCGAGTTCTGCTGGAGACCTTTGGCTTATGAAGGAAATGGGAAAATATGATGAAGTGAAAGAATCAGAGGAGTGCTTTTTGGCAGATCTGCCTTTGGGCAGCTCATTCGAATTATCAGGACGGATGTTTCGAAAGGAATCCGTAAAACGAACAAGAGCTCTTTGCCTGGAGCTTAGCAGCAAGAGAAAGTTTTATGTAAACCTATTAGCCAAGGTCAAACCCTCCTGATTTTAGATTTCTACCTTCAGTCTTCCGCTTTTTTGCCTATTCTCTCTCTTCCCCGATTTCGTTATCCGGTTTAGCGAAGTCTTTTGGCTGAGGCAGGTCCTGAATGGAATTGATACCAAAATACTCCATAAACTTTTCTGAGGTTCCGTATAGAATTGGTCTTCCTAATCCTTCGGACTTTCCTTTTATTTCAACAAGCTCTTTTTCAAGAAGCTTTTGCACGGAATAGTCACTATTGACACCTCGAATCTGTTCGATGTCGCCCTTTGTAACGGGCTGCTTATACGCGATTATTGAAAGTGTTTCAAGCTGTGCCGTGGAAAGACGTTTTTTAGACTGCTGTTTTAGCAGAATTCCAATGGAAGTTTGATAGGCCGGTTTGCTAAGAAACTGATATCCCCCACCGACCTTCTCAAGCGTAAAGGAAAATTCCTCATCGTCATATTTTTCTTTGAGCGCCACTATTGCTCCACTGACATCCGCTTCAGGAATGTCAGCTTCAAACATTTCCGTTAAGCACTTCTGAATATCTTCTTCATGAAGTGGATTAGGAGAACAAAAGATGAGGGCCTCAATATGACGATGGAGAAAATCCATCTTATTTTTTAGCAAGCTTTGCAGCTATAGAGTGCATGGTATGTGGTACCGCACGAAGTCTCTCTTTAGAAATCAAATTTCCTGTATCCACGCATACGCCATAGGTTCCATTCTTAATTCGAACCAAGGCATTCTCTAAGTTGATGATGAATTTTTGCTGCCTTGCAGCTAGCTGATTCATACTTTCTCTCTCAAGAGTGTCAGCTCCATCCTCAAGAAGTTTTGAAGTCGAAGCAGTATGATCAGTACCACTAGAATTCTTTTTACTAATGGTATCTTTTAACATGTGAAGTTCCTCTTTAGCAACGTCCAGTTTCTTCAAGATTATCTCTTCAAACTCCTTCAATTCATCAGGAGAGTATGCTGTTTTAGTACTATCACTCATAATGGTATTTATTTTTTGTTAGTGCTGGGCTTCTTCTCTGAAAAAGCTAGCTAAAAATACATTTCCGGGGCAAAATTGCAAACTTAAAACGGCTGTACGGGGAAATATATTTTAGGATATTTTTTTGTGAATAATCTAATGATTTCCAACCCTCTAGTTTTCAGCCAAAAACTAGAATGGGGATTGGTAATATTGCGGCTTTGGCACAAAAAAAACCGTCAGGCGACGGCTTTTTCTTCTTGCTCGATTTTACTGAGACGAATTTCCAAAACCCTTAATTCGAGGTCTATTCGATACCTTAAGCTAAGGTAATTTTGTACGTCTTTAAGAGATTTGTTCTGGGCTATATGCAAATCCTTAAGCGCCTGAGTGATTAGGTCATTTTCCATAGGGTGTTCGGTTAATTCCACACTTAATTTACTGAAATTAGTGCACTTGGGTTGTATGAAAAAAGAAAATTTTATAGTCGGCGAGCTATCACAATAGTTTTCTTTATGGCTAGTGTTTCTCCAGAAGGATTGAAAAGTTCAACCAATAGAACATAGTAGCCCACAGGAACTCTGGTTCCCGTTTGATCAGTGCCAGTCCATGTGTAAAAACCAGAAGTTCCCAGAACAGCATTTTCTGCCAGCGGTTGCACCAAACGCCCATTCAAATCATAGATTCTGAACGTACCCACCCAACCGCTTTGCTCGAAAGAATAGGAGATTTGAGTGAATGTTTCTCCATTACTTCCCTCTGGATCAAATACCTCTGGATCAATGGATATCAACTCATCCGTTCGTTCAGCTTCGAAGGTTTGAGAATTTGCTCCACCGGGTGTCGCAAAGCCTTTGTCCTCAGCGGCCGATTGCCAGTTCTGCGGATCTTGAGTTTCCTGTTTCAGTGAAATCCTTTCCAGTGAAACTCCCTTTGAATCTCGTATCAAAGGATGATGTAAATCCTCGTTATACTCGAACCTATCGGCAGGGCTTACTCCTGAATCCAAAAGCCTGACTACGCCACCGGAAATAGGGTAGCTTGGGAGAGAGTTGATTTGAAAGAAGTTGCCATTCTGAGATTGAGGATATGTAAGCTTTAATCTGCTGGTATCTGAAGTTATGGCAAGGAAAGAATTTGGGGTAAGAATTAAACTTTTTTCAGATAGTTGCTTTAGGCTATTCGCCTCACCAAAATCATCCTCATTCCCAAGAAACCAACCTCCAATTTCAAGGTAGTCCTGAGTCGCATTGGCCAACTCAAGGAATTTGGGTGTACCCGAAATAGGATTGAACAAGAGTTCATTGATCAAAACTTCTCCTATTTCAGCCTCCCTTGGGAAGACCATCTCAAAAGGAAATGGACCTTCAAAAACATTTCCAGAGCAATCCAGCACGGATAGATTTATTACTTCGTAAACTTGATTCGCATTAAAAGGAACCGAAGAATAGAAAGTCACCATGGCTCCAACAAACGACACGCTATCCAGCCCTGTAAATCCAACCAGCTCGAGAATCGTGTCTTCTGCGCTTTCAGAAATTGACTCGTCAAATTCAAAATAGAGACTATTCGCATTCATGAATCCAAAATTTTGTAATCGGGGAGGGTCTTGGTCTGGAGTTAAATCCAGTACAGAATTGATTTTGCCTGGTGTTCCTCTCATAGGATCAATCGAAGGTTGAAGAAATGGTGACTGATCACAAAGCAAAAAAGGATTCATTACTTCAAGACTGTATCCTCCACTAGCCAATTCAGAATCCCCCCAGGAAGTAGAAGAGTATGATATCTTATCTATAAACTCTTGCCCATTTTTTAATTTGAGCATAGCACCAGAGTTCAAAAGAGTTAGCCAGGGATCCAACTCAATCACTGGCCCATATTCTAAAAAATCAACTCCAGAACCTTCGGGTACAAGCAACACTAATTCATCAGGTTCCATCCAAACTTCAGGAAGTATAACGGACCTCTCTTCCACCTCCAGGATCACGGAATCCAATCGATAAGACTTCTCACCTGTGTGTATCAATTCTAGATACTCAGAATTAGGAAGATCATTACCTGATCTTGGTGCAGGCATTAGCTCATTTACGATCAGACCATTTTTTGGAATGTTAGTCGGGTCAAAAAACTCAAACGAAAAGCTTAGACCCTGACTTTCATTTCCTGAAAGATCTGAAATAGACTGAACGAGCAATTCATAATCTATTCCTTCTTCAAGGTCTTGCTCAAATCGAAGGTTGACGATAGAATTTTTAACCAACTCAATTTCTATTGGCTCTATACCATCAAGGGTATAATTGATGAAAAACTGAGAAAAGACCGGATCTATGGGTTCGCTAAATCCAACCTGGATTTCATTGAAATCAAAACCACGGACTTCCGTAATCTCAGGTGGCGTAGTATCGGGAACAAAATCTCCATAACAGAAGTCATCCAAGATCCAACGGGCAGCCGTTCCTGTACCTTCTCCATACCGAATTTGAAACCTGAATTGAATTTCTTTTCCTTTCAGACTATCCGGAATGCCGAGATTAAATTCTCTAAAGACTTGATCCTCATTTTGAAACTCATCTGGTTCTCCAAGCAATACCGCATCTGAGAAGTT
>CAKZRQ010000056.1 GCA_937146645.1 uncultured Cyclobacteriaceae bacterium | reverse complement strand
GGGTAAGTCAGGATATCCAAAGGACTGAAGAGCAACTGAAGAGTTCTCAGCGATATTTCGAAGAAAGGAAGGAGAAGCAAACCATCAATTCTACCAATCTCAGAAACTTTGAATCCAGAGTAAATTCCTTGCGAAAGGAAGAAGAAGAGAAGGGAAAAGTCTTGGAAAAACTGAAATCTGAAAATGGTTTCGAGGATGAACAAGAGTTGAAAAGTCTATTTGATCTTTCTCTGGATGTAGAAAAGATCGCAAAGAATATTCGTGAGTTTGAAGATCGATGGAGTTTTGTGGAGACGCGGATTTCCCAGCTTTTAAAGTCTGAAGAATTGAAAGATTTTGATGAAGTCTATTTTGGGAAGCTAGAAGTGGAAATACTCCAAGAGACTCAGAATTTAGAAGATCAGCGAACCCAACTTGCTTTGCTAACTCAGGACATCCAAAAGTTCAAAGAAAGTCTCAAAACGAAAGAGACTTTGGAATCAGAAGAAGCTGGTCTTGAAAAAAGAGAGAGTTATCTAAAAGAACTAGAGCGCCTTTTCCATGGAAGTGGATTTGTGAAGTATGTCAGCTCTATTTATCTACAGGAGCTATGCCACACTGCAAATCTACGATTCATGAAACTGACGAAAAATCAGCTGGCGATCGAAGTAGATTCCAACAATATTTTCTGGGTGATTGATTATCTGAATGGTGGAGAAAAAAGATTACTGAAATCTCTTTCTGGAGGACAAACATTCCAGGCATGTCTATGTTTGGCTTTGGCCCTGGCCGAAAAAATAAAAGCCCTGAACCAGGCGGATCAGAGCTTTTTCTTTATGGATGAAGGATTCGGTGCGTTAGACAAAACCAGCTTAAGTGTGGTTTTTGACACCTTGAAATCCCTTCAATTCGAAAATCGAGTGGTTGGTATCATCAGTCATGTGGAAGATCTCCAACAAGAGATCGGCGTTTATGCTAAGGTGAATCTGGATCCTGAGAAGGGTTCACAGATTTCCTATTCCTATTCCTGATGGGTTAGACCACCACCTTCTTTTTTGCAGTAAGGATATTGGAATTCACCCAATCCACTTCTTCCTGACGAATCGTGTGGTAACGATCGGGAAAGATAAGCGTATTGACCTTCGCCCCCATCTGCTTGAAAACTTTAACCGATTCATCTATTCTTGACAAAGGCACATGCATGTCTTCTTCACTACTTCCGATGAAGACCGGAGTTTGTTCAAAGTCTCCTGAATACTTCGGAATATCTAATTGCTCACCGATAAGTCCACCGGTAAAGGCAACCACCGCTCCATACTTTTTAGGATTCCGTGCAGCATACTCCAATGAAAGACAAGCTCCCTGAGAAAACCCAAATAGATAAATCTTATCACTAGTAAAACCTTGCTTCAGCAAATCCTGAACGATGTGATCAATTTCCTGAATAGCCTCTGTTAAGAATGGCTCATTCATATGATCAGGAGCCATGAAACTATAGGGATACCAGGTATTATTATTAGCCTGCGGCAAAACCAAGGCAAATTCATCCAAATTTAAATGATCCCTCAAGGATAGGATACTTGAAACCGTAGCACCGCGCCCATGGATTAGAATACCCACTTTATTTGCTGATTCTATTGGCTGACCTTCATGAAATATATTAAGCATAGTCTTCAGTATTTACACTTACTTGAGGTAGGTTCGACTCGATTCTGTCCCGACTTGGTTCAGCCCACTCCGGCAATTTGATTAATTCGCCTAAGTGTGCTTCCTCCTCATCTATGGCAAAACCAGGTTCATCTGTGGCTATCTCAAACAAAACTCCTCCAGGAGATCTGAAGTATATGGACGTGAAGTAATTCCTGTCCTTCACTTCGGTAGTTTGATAACCATTGTCCCAAAGTAACTTCTGAATAGACAACTGTGAATCAGCATTTTCTGTTCGAAAAGCAATATGATGGACTGTACCAGCACTTTGCTGACCTCTAGGAGCATCAGGATTTACTAGAATATCAACGATATCTCCTGGCTTTCCTTCAGTTCCAAATCTGAATCGTCCATCCTCCTCACCTATAAACTGGTAATCCATATGTCGAGTCAATAACTCCTCTGTACCCTCCTTTTCTCTTAAGTAAAGAGTGGCACCATAGAATCCTCTGATTGCATGTTCGGCGGGAATTTGTCCGTAGGACCAGCCCTCGCGATCATCTTCATCATTGGCGATTAATTCCAAACCCATTCCGTCATGATCCTCGAATCGAATCAGTTTTTTCCCGAAGCGGGTTAATTCATCGGAGATGACAACATCAAATTTGCTCAATCTTTCTTTCCAGAATTCAAGAGATCCTTCAGGGATTGAAAATCCTGTAAAGGTCATTTCACCTGTTCCCTTGGTTCCTTTTCGAGCTCCCTTAAATGGGAAAGTGGTGAAGATGGTACCTGGTGCACCCTGCTCATTTCCGAAATAGAAATGATACACATCCGGAGCATCGAAATTGATTGTCTTTTTCACTAGTCTCAATCCAAGAACACCTGAATAGAAATCTACATTCGCCTGTGGATCACCTGCGATGGCAGTTACATGATGAATTCCTTTGATTAACGTCTCCATTTTTCCTCCTTTTTTTGAATTGATAAAAGGCTGCCAAATGGCAGCCTAAAAGTTAATTATGCAGTAGCTTCTGCCTCCACCTGCTTAACGAGCTGTACGCTCAAAATCAATCGGACATTGTCGCTTACGACTACATTACCAGCCTCAGTTACTGCGGACCATGAAAGCCCAAAATCTTTTCTATTGATCTTTCCTTCGATTTCAAATCCAGCCTTTGTTTGACCGTAAGGATCTCCGGCTACACCACCGAAATCCACATCTAATTCAACAGCCTTACTCGTTCCTCTCAAGGTAAGATCACCTACCAATTTGTAATCTCCTCCTTGATTTTCCACTGTTCCAGAGAACGTCAGTTGTGGATGATTCGCAGCGTCAAAGAAATCAGGCGACTTCAAGTGGCCGTCTCTGTCTGCTTGATTGGTGTCTATGCTGTCAATATCTGCTGCGAAAGAAACATTAGCTCCTGAGAAATCATCTGATGTTGATTCTGCTGCTCCTTCAAATTTTCTAAAGTATCCAGTTACCGTAGAGATAACGAGGTGCTTCACCTTGAAAGAAACTTCAGAATGTGTAGGGTCGATAGTCCATTTTGTTGTGCTCATTGTGTTTGTGTTTTTTAGATTAAGTAAATTGTTTTGACATTATATGTATAGACATCTAATAGAGTAAATTTTTTTACCCTCTCAGATCATCAAGTAATTGATTCAATTTTGAAACTTCCTCCTTGCTCAAATTCACAAAGCCTTTATTGAACTCAGTGACTTGAACCTGTAGCTCTTCCAACAAGTTTAGGCCTTTTTCAGTGATCAAAATATCTACCTGTCTTCTATCGGTAGGACATTCTTCACGCTTCAATAAGCCTTTTGTCTTTAGCTTTTCTACAAGTCTGGAGGCGTTTGACATTTTATTTAACATTCGCTCCTGAATGGAAGAAACAGTTATCGGCTTTCCCTTTTGACCCTTCAGGATTCTCAAAACATTATACTGCTCTGGAGAAATCCCGTAAGGCTTAAAGAGCGCATTTTGCTTAGTCACCAGATAGCTGTGGGTGTATAATAAATTCACCACCAACTTGTTTCTTGGATCCTTAAACTCTCTCTGCTGTATTGCCTCCTCTATGCTCACCATTTTATTTTCAAATGTAATTAATGTATATACATATAATGTATAGAAAAAGTTTCAAAAGAGTAAAAAAAAAATTTAGCTGATTAAAATCGAAGCAAGAAATCACTGAGATTATCCTTTCTCTCAAGTCCAAGTTTCTTCCGTACCCGGTATCTTCCTATTTCTACCCCTCGCACAGAAATACCAAGAAGGTTGGCAATTTCTTTGGTGCTAAGATTCATCCTTATATAGGCCGAGAAACGAATCTCCTGTGGAGTAAGCTTGGGATATTTATCCTTTAGCCGAGTGATAAAATTACCATGGACCTGATCGAAGTTCTCTGAAAATTGGGTCCACTCGCTACCTCCTTCCAAATCCTTGTCTATGGATTTAACAAGCTTACTCAGCTGCGTATTTAAGGATTTGCTCTTTTCCTCTTTTGAAATTTGCTTGAGCGTATTTTTTACGGTGGATAATAGCTGATTCTTTTGGATCAGATTCATGGCAGATGAGGTCAGCTCTTGATTTTTGTATTCAATTTCTGATTCGAGCTTTTCCGTTTTTAGCCTCAGAATCTCCTCATTACTTCTTTGGGTAATGGTCTCAATCTCCTCTTCTTTTTTCTTTAGCGCTATGTCTTGCTCTTTTTCCAGAAGCCTTGTCTTACTGGTATATCTTTTATCCAAAATTTTATAAGCCAGAAAAAGAGTGATGAGAGTACCAAAGAAATAGAAAAGATAAGCCCAGATAGTCCTATAAAAAGGTGGGGTGATCTTAAACCTAAAGCTCAAGTCAGGACTAATCTCCTCAAAAATATTCTTGGCACGGACCTTAAAATCATAGTCATTTTCACGAAGATTAGTATACTCTTTTTTATTCTCATAAGACCAATCCGACCATTCCTCGTCATACCCTTCGAGTTTGTATTGATACAGCACTTCCTCACCGCTTTCGAAATGTGGACTAATAAATTCAAAACTCATTGAGTTTTGGGAGAAGGGAAAAACCTGATTATTACTTTCCTCAAACAAAGAATCCTTGAAATCATGACCAGAAAACAGTGTGAATTCTGAGTCACCTTGATTGACAATGGACTTAAACAGTACTTCTACTTCGTTATCTCTTGGAATATCGCTCTGAGGCGAATAGTGGATAAAACCTTTCTTCCCACCGAAGAGAATATTTTTCTCGTCGATGACCATGACATTCGCCAGGTCATCATTCCACTGACTTTTTACCTTATTAAATACTTCACTCCTCAATTTGAACCCTGTGACTGGGTCATTTTGTAAAACCCCTAACTCATTCCTTTCGATAAAAAATATATTACCCATTATATCGCTTTCCATATCCACCATGGTCACGCCTGATTCAAAAAAGTCTTTGAAAGAATCGGTAGGGACGAATTCGTCTATTGATTCGTCATAATCAAAAAATCCCCCTTCTGCTGTAAATATCAGCTCATTTGAAACCCTGAATACATTGACTAATACATCCCTGGAAAATCCATCATCACTATTATACAATTTACTTGAAACTACCTCTGTGAATTCCTCATTTAGCTGGACTTTGAAGATACCTTTATAACCATGAGCAATCCATACGTTCTTACCATCAATTTCAATCAACCTGGAGGACTCTTCAAAGCCCAATAGCTTATTCCTGAAATCGACCTCCGCACCATTGATTTCAAGAATTCCAAGCCCAGTGTAGTTCCCTTGCAAAATTAAATCAGGTCTATTTGGTACCTCCCTAAAAATCCATGTTCCGGGGTCATTGCTAATTTGACGTACTTTATTTGCATTGATTTGAAAAGAGCCATTTTGATGTCCCAAAAGAATATTACCTCGAATATTCTGGATGGAATAGACCTGACCTTCTGTGCCTTCCACAAACTCAAGCTTCCCTTTTTCAAAGATGTAAAGCCCAATATTCGTCCCCAAATACAATTTATCTCCATCCTTTAATGCTGAATAGCCTGACCCTGAGAGTCCCATTCTATCATCTATAAAGGTAAAAGGAGAGTATAGCTCCACTCGTGATAACCCATTGTTTGTGGCAAGCCAAAGGTTTCTCTGACCATCTTCATATACATAGTTTATGGTTAAGTCTGTTAAGCCGGAAGACTTATCAAGATGCAAAAGAAGCTCCCCATTCGTATTGATGATAAAAAGGCCTGCATTTTGGGTAGCCAGGGCAATATCTCCATTGGCTAATCTCAAACTAAAGTTGATCAGGAAAGTATCCTCAGAAAACTCTCCTTTAAAGACAAATTCTTCAACTTCACCATCATATAAATACGCTCCGTGTTCAAATGTGGTGATGAGTAATCTGTTTTGGTCGAAAGGAAGAATATTGGAGATTCTCTTGTTAACGAAGAACTCCCCATTTCTTATTGGCTTAAGTTCATCTTTATCAAGCCGCATTAATCCATTTTCATAAGAAAAGGCATAGAGTTCATTATTGACCAAGAAGGAAATATCCAGGCGACCTTCTGGATCGATAAAGTTCAAACTCTTATGGTCATACTCATAAATACCCCGAAATGTGCAGAAGTAGATTCTATCATTCAACTCAAAAATCTTCCATGTCTCGTCAAAATCACGGATAGATTCGGGTAAACTATCCGCTAATGAAGTATAGAATAAATTACCAACTTCATCGGGAGACATGTAACCAAAATCGGCCTGGCTACCCACATAAATTCTTCCATCAGAGCCCTGAATAATTGATCTAACCTTTGTGTCTCTTACTCCATACCGAATCCAATTCTTACCGTCATATTCAAGTAATCCCTGGTTATTTGCAGCATAAATAAAACCAGATTCAGACTGGATAATATCCCAATTTTGAATACCAGCCTTATACCCTTCCGGCGTGTAATTTATCACTTCTGGTAAGCCTTGGAAAAGCCTATCAACTTGGGCAAAAAGACTGATATCAATCAGTAAAAAAAACATAAAAAGAGATATTCTTTTTATAATTTTTTCAAGAAGTATGAGTTTTTTTAAAAGCATCACTGAGATGAAATGATACAGCCTTTGCGAAATACTTAAAAGGCGTAAAACCTTCTAATTTCTTCAAATTCAAATATTAATTGCAAAATGATGAAATTTTGATGTATTCAAAAATTTGATCAGATGAATTCTTGTAGCATTAAAAAACTTGGATTGAATCAAGAAAAAAGAGATGTTCGACCAAACAAAAATAAACCCATGAGAAAGTTAGTACAAAACACGGCCTTAATCATGTGCTCAATGGTTTTAATTTGGGCTTGTGATAATGGTTATTCTGAAGTACCGATAGTGGATACTCCACCATCTATTGAATTAGGTTCCATTACCAGTGGAACAACAGAGGGAGAAGATTTTGTCACAACCGTGACTGTGAAAGATGCAGTGGAGGGAAGTGATGTAAGTCGTCTGGGAACATTAAATTATGAGATTACAACAGGAGGAGTTAATGTCGCTTCTGGAAGTGAAGCGCTCCAAGGTTGGGAACAAACTGTCACCATTACTGTAACTGGTGGTTTTGACGCAGGGGATTACAATCTTGACGTGACTGTCTCCGACTCCAATGGTAACACTAGTGTAGACAATGAATCCTTTACAGTCGGTTCAGCTGCCCCAGCTTTTGATATTACAGGTGAGTGGAGAATGGCTCCTATTGCTGCGTCCTTCCAGGTAGGTCCTACCCCGGGCAGTGGTGAATGGTTCGCAAATTCCGAGGCTGACGTTACTACCAGGGCTTGTTACTTTGACGATACTTACACATTTAATGCTGATGGTTCGCTTGTAATTGCAATGGGCGATGAAACTTGGCTTGAGGATTTCCAAGGTGTAAATCCTAATGCGTGTGGAACTCCTATTGCTCCTTACAATGGAGGCAGCTACACCTACACATATTCTACCACAGAGATCAAAGTGATTGGTGAAGGTGCTTTCCTAGGTCTTCCTAAAGTGAATAACGCGGGTGAACTACCAAATGTAGACGTCCCAAGTGAAATCACTTACACTATTGTTGAGCAAACTGAGGACGGTGATACAAGAAATATGACCCTGAGAATAGAAGCAGGAGACGGCGTATGGTGGGATTACAAAATGACTTCTGGTCCGGCGGCCGAGCCAGTGTCATTGGTAGGAAACTGGAAAGTAGAGCCAATAGCGGGTGCATTGGGTGTAGGTCCTACAGAAGGTAGTACAGAATGGTTCGCAACAAGTGCGGATGACGTTACAACCAGAGATTGTTACTTCGATGATGTGTACACGTTTAATGAAGATGGAACATTTACTATTGAAATGGGAGATCAGACTTGGTTAGAAGACTTCCAGGGAGTAAATCCAAATGCTTGTGGTGCTCCAATAGCACCATATGACGGTAGCGGAACCTACAACTACACTTTTGATGGCGCAAATCTCACCCTTAGTGGCGAAGGTGCATTTATCGGGTTACCTAAAGTGAACAATGCAGGTGAGCTACCCAACGTGGACGTACCTAGTGATATCACCTATAGTGTAATCAGCTTGACTCAGGAAGGTGACACAAAGAGAATGACCATACACATTGAAGCAGGTTCAGGTGTCTGGTGGACTTATAAGTTAATTTCGGAATAAGGATAGATTGATTATGCCCGTGAAACGAATTTCACGGGCATTTTTTTATGCAGAAAATTGAAAGAGGATGAAGAAATTAAAATTATATGCCGGAATCTCCGCGGTCATTCTATTAGCCGCATGTGATTCGGGTGGATATGATACACCGACTAATGGTGGAACAAATACTGGAGGTAGTCAGGTATCTATTGCAATCCCTACTACTGGCTTTACGAGTCCAGACTCCTACGATGGAATGACTCTGGTATGGGAGGACGAGTTTGATGGTAACAGCTTAAATTCTTCGAACTGGTCATATGAAATTGGCCGGGGCCAAAATGGCTGGGGAAATAATGAGCTCCAATATTATAGACGAGAGAATACTTCTCTTCAAGACGGGAACTTAATAATCACCGCAAAAAGAGAAAATTTCGAGGGTGCTGAATACACCTCCTCCAGATTGGTAACCCTGAATAAACAAGACTTCAGGTATGGAAGAATTGATATACGTGCAGTCATGCCGAGAGGACAAGGACTCTGGCCAGCTCTATGGATGTTAGGTTCGAATTTTCCAGAAGTTGGATGGCCAAGATGTGGTGAAATCGATATCATGGAAATGATTGGAGGGAGTGGACGTGAAAAAACTGTCCATGGGACTGTACACTGGGATAATGAAGGTTCCAGAGCTCAGTTTGGAGGTGAAAAAAGCCTCACAAACGGTACCCTTTCTGATCAGTTCCATGTATTTTCCATAGAATGGAATGCAACAGAAATCCGGTGGCTTATCGATAATGAGCAGTACCATGTGATCGATACCACTCCTGCTGGGCTGGATGAATTCAGAAGGAAATTCTTCTTTATTTTCAATGTTGCCGTTGGCGGGGATTGGCCAGGCTCACCAGATGGATCTACTTCATTTCCACAGCACATGATTGTGGATTATGTCAGAGTATTTCAAAGCAACTAAATAAAAAAGGCCTCAAATGAGGCCTTTTTTAATGCTTTTCTAACCAGGAAGAAATCAATTGGTTGACTTCATCAGGCTTTTCAATGCAACTTGAATGGCCTGCCCCTTGAATTTCATGCAAGATTGAATCTTTGATACCCATATTGATAAATTTGGCTTTATCTGGCTTTGTTGCAACATCTTCATCCCCCACAATTATCATGGTAGGACATTGAATCTTTTCCAACTCATCCTCCACACCAGAGCGATAGATTACACCTTCTACTGGTTGAGTAATACTTTTCTTATTCTTCCTAAGCTCAAATTTCCATCGTTTCACTTCTGCCTTGTTCGCAGGATTTTCTAACCAGGATTTGGCGAACATAATCGGCATGACTTGATCAGCGATCATGGGCAATATCCCAAACCACTTCACCAAGCCATTCAGCATTTTATACTTGGGATGATTCTCGACAGGCTCAGCATTGGCAGAGGTCTCCAGCAAAATCAAAGATTTAACAAGCTCTGGATATCTAGCTGCCAATCTCATTCCAGTAAAGCCTCCCATCGATAGCCCCATAAAATGAACCGGTCCACCGACTAATTTCTTAACTAACTCCGCAGCGTCATCGCCTAGAGTGTCCATATCAAAAGGACCCTGAAACTCACTCCCACCTTGGCCCCTATGGTCATAGGCTATTACTCGATAATTCTTTTGCAAAAGCTCAACCTGTTTTTCAAACATCAGATGGCTCCAAAGAAGGCCATGAGAAAAGACGATGGTTTCACTGCCAGATCCCTGATCTGTATAAAAAAGGTTTACTCCGTTCACTCGAACATGAGGCATATCTTGAGTTTTTAATTTACCATTCTAATCCCGGCTGCTTGACTTTGTAGCCTTTCTCTGCTTTGGCATCAATCACTATCTGCCGAACATCTGCTAACAAAGCCTTAGCGTCATAAACTATCCCATCCTTCACGGTATATTTTACTCCTCCCACTCGAATAGGTTGGTTATTTTCATCAATTCTTATCGCTCCTGTACCATAAAGAACCTTTAAGTTCTGCAAAGGATTTTCCTCCAGGATCAAAAAGTCAGCAAGTTTCCCAACCTCCACAGTACCGATTTCATCTATCATTCCAAGTGCCTCCGCCCCGTACATGGTGGCTGAACGGACCACTTCCAAAGGATGAAAACCTGCCTCTTGTAAAAGTTCTAACTCTCGGATATATGCAAAACCATAAAGCTGATAAATGAAACCTGAGTCTGACCCTGCAGTAACTCTACCTCCCCGATTTTTATATTCGTTTATGAAGGTCATCCAAAGCTGGTAATTCTTTTTCCAATTCAATTCATCAGAAGTGGTCCAATCAAACCAATAAGAGCCATGAGATCTACGACTCGGCTGGTAGAACATCCAAAGGGAAGGAAGGGTGTACACTGAATGCCATTCGGCCGTTCTGGCCCGCATCATGTCCCGATTGGCCTCATAGATGTTAAAGGTAGGATCAATCGTGAAATCTAACTCCAACAACTCCTCCATTACATTATTCCAATGTTCAGAATATGGCTCAGCCGCCTCTTCCCATAGTTTTCCTGCTTCCGCAAAGCGATGTTGCTCATTTTGATAATTATAATCCGTCCGGAAATTCTGTATTGTCCTATCGGTGAAAAGTGCCTCTGGCAGACCATACCAATGCTCCATAGACGTTAGACCGGCTCTTGCCGAATTCATAACGTTCCATCTGGCCACATCCATCTGCTGATGATGCATGGCTGACCTTAAACCTATTCGCTTGTTCTCTGAAATGGCAGCTTGCATGACCTCTGGATTAGCACCAAAAAACTTAATGCCATCAGCACCTTTATCGGCGTTCGCCAAAACCCATTCTTTTGCCTGCTCAGCTGTAGTAATCGGCTCTTCTGATCCCTGACCAAAAGAGGTATAAGCCTGTATCCTTGGAGCAGTTATTTCATTCGATATAGACCGTTGCTTTTCGTTCAACACCCAATCTATCCCATTACTAGCGGAAGGGTCCCTAATGGTGGTGATTCCATGTGCTAACCAAAGCTTATATACGTACTCTGCACTGGTCCCTTGGCCTCGGCCTCCAATATGACCATGCATATCAACAAAACCAGGGAGTAAATAATGGCCTTCCAATTCATAAACCTTATCATTGGGTCCTGCCTCTGGCCTCCTATTTTCGGATATAGGAAGACCTGGGTAACCAACGACTTGAATCCTTGATATCCTGTTCCCCTCGACTACAATATCAACTGGACCGATTGGTGGTGCGCCTGTTCCATCTACAAGTGTGACACCTCTGAGAATAAGTCTATCCCAAGGCCCTTCTCCTTGGGTCCTGTCTGGAGCGGGCTCGATTTGAGCCTCCGTTGCTAAGACAAAACAAAGACTTACAAAAGCGAATAAGAAAAGCTTTTTTAGCATGGATTTGAAATTGGGTGAAAAGTCAAGTTAGGAGAATTTGCGGCATTTAAAAACCTCTTTATGAGGAGACTAAACAAAAAAGCCTCCCATTGCTAGGAGGCTTTGATTATGAGAATAAAACTAGTTATTCCATGTCATTTATCTTGTCCATCATTTCTTCAGAAATACCCGTGAATGAATATCCACCATCATGGAATAGGTTCTGCATGGTCACCATTCTGGTTAAATCTGAGAACATGGTAATAATGTAATCTGCACAAGATTCGGCAGATGCATTTCCAAGTGGAGATAGAGATTCGGCAAAATTGAAGAAAGAATCAAACCCTCCGATACCAGTTCCTGCTGTTGTCTTGGTTGGAGATTGGGAAATGGTGTTTACTCTGACTTTTTTAGCCTTCCCAAATCTATATCCATAACCCCTGGCAATGCTCTCCAGAAGGGCTTTGGCATCGGCCATATCTGTATAAAAAGGGAAAATTCTCTGAGCGGCGATATAGGACAAGCCAATGATCGAAGCCCATTCATTCATCACATCCTTTTTCTCTGCTACCTGCATCATCTTATGAAATGAGATCGCCGAAACATCGTATGACTTCATTGCCCAGTCATAATTCAAATCTCCATAGGAGCGCCCTTTTCTGATATTCGGTGACATTCCAATGGAGTGAAGAAGGAAATCAAAGTTTCCTCCCAAATATTCCTTTGCCTCGTCATAAAGCTTCTCGATATCCTCAAGGCTGGTAGCATCTGCAGGTATGACTATCGTATTACACTCTTGAGCTAGTTCTCGGATAGCCCCCATTCTCATGGCAATCGGAGCATTGGTAAGGACAAATTTTGCCCCTTGCTCTTTGGCTTTGATTGCTGTTTTCCAGGCAATGGAGTTCTCGTCCAAAGCACCTGTAATAATTCCTACTTTTCCTTGAAGTAAATTCTCAGGCATAATCGTGTGATTTTCATTAAAAGTTTGAGCAAAAATAGCCATTTTTCAGAAACCTGAATAAGAGCTGATACTCAGGAATTAAGAGTTCAAAAGCTCCTTGGCACTATTGATTGCCGAATCGGATGGACTGGCCCCTGCTATCATTTTAGCTAACTCCTCGACTCTAGCTTCAACATCCAACTCCTTTATCTTACTCAATGTCCGGTCCGCAGCCTCCTCTTTATATACATAGAAATGCGAGTCTCCTTTTCCGGCCACCTGCGGTAAATGCGTGATACAAATAATTTGATGCCGTATTGACATTTCCTTCATCATATTCACCATTTGCAAGGCAACTTCTCCTGAAATACCCGAATCAATTTCATCAAAGATGAGAGTTGGAAGCGCCGTCTTTTCGGCCATGATATATTTAATCGCAAAAAGCAATCTTGAAAACTCCCCCCCTGATGCCACTTTTTTCAATGGCTGGGGTTCTGACCCCTTATTCGCCGAAAACAAAAATTCGATTTGATCCTGTCCTGTTGGATTCGGTTCTGTTTGGGAGTTAGTAATTTTAACCTTGGCATTCGGCATACCAAGCTTCGCAAGGAGGTCAGAAAGCTTATTTTCAAAATCACTGAAGCAAGATTCACGCTTCTTGGTCAGCTGATCAGCATTTTTATAAAGTTTTGCTTTAGCCTTTTCATAAGTGGCCTCGCTTTCAGCCAATGCTTCATCGAGATTCTGAACAAGGAATACTTTCTCAGCCAGTCCTTTTTCAAGATCCAAAAGCTCCTCAACTGAATTAAGGCCATGCTTTTTCTGGAGCTGATATATTCTGCTGATTCGGTCCCTTAGCTCCTCAAGATGTTCGAAGTTCACCTCCATTCCCGTGGACTCTGACTCAATACTATCTTCTAAATCATTCAATTCAATTTTCAGGCTCTGAAGCCTTTCAGAAAATGAAGTGAATCGTCCACTTAGTCCTGCTATTTGCTGAACAATACTAGAGAGCTGATTTATAGACTGCGCGGCTCCGAAATTTTCATTTCTAATAAGCTCAAGAGCTTCTTGAGCTTTTGCCTGGATTTCTTCACTGTTTTCAAGAAGTTCAAGTTCCTCCTCTATCTTCTCTTGCTCTCCCGACTGAAGTCCCAGTTCTGAGAGCTCATTCAACTGAAACTCATTGAAGTCTGCCTCTTTCTTCATTTGGATTGCCTCGGACTGGAGTTTCTCCATATTTGCCTTGGCATCAAGGAAGCCCTTGAATTGAATTTGATAAGCCTTTCTATCTTCCTGACTCCCTGCAAAATTATCAACAAGATCAAGTTGATAAGCCCCATCTCCTAGCCTCAAAGTGTCATGCTGAGAATGCACATCCATGAGAGAGACTCCAAGCTTTCTTAACGTATCCAGTAAAACTGGGGTGTCATTCACAAATGATCTGGATTTGCCCGAGGGGCTAATTTCTCTTCGGATGATGCAGGTGGATTCAAAATCTAAATCCTCCTTTTCAAAGAAATCTTCAAGCCCATAGTCCATCACATCGAAAACCCCTTCTATCACACATTTTTTTCCTGGCGAAAGCAATACTTTGGTATCTGCTCTTTTCCCCAACAGCAATCCTACCGCACCAAGCATGATGGATTTTCCAGCTCCAGTCTCACCTGTGATCATGTTAAGCTTTGCTGAAGGCAATAGCTCCAGATCATCGATGAGTGCATAATTCCTTATGATAAGAGATTTCAACATGGATCAGACAGAACTTAGCTATCTAATAGTTCATTATATTTCCTCGCATTATTCGGATCGACCTCTAAAAGCAATTCAACAACTTCAGACTTCAATTCAAATGAAGCATTTTGTAAGACCTGGGAGATTTCATCACTTTTTGCATCCATAAAGGAAATCACGAAAATCCCGTTCGGTTGAGTTTTATTGGCATCTGCCAAAATCCTTATCGCCTCGACCATATTCGAATAGGCCTGCTCTTCATTCACTAAAAGAATATCCATACCCTGTCTATGGTAGAGGTAGTAGGCATCCCGAACTTTATCAAAAACTGAAGATGTATAGATATCATTAATTAGCCAATAGCGATTACGTCGATCTGTGGTGCTTTGGCCCCAGCCGGGTCTTCCTGATTGCTGTGCATTATTCACGATATCATTAGCAATCTCAAAGAATGGATTACCGCCGCGGCTTTCAAAAGAATCATAATCGATTCCCAAGGCAATATGCGCGTAGTAGGCTAAGAGAGAAGTAATATTATTCAGATAAGTGAATCGATTAAACTCCAAAGGCTGTGAATCCAGATATTGGAAATTCCAATTTCTATCGGCAAAATTGAAAACCAGGGATTCGTAGTTGGTACCATAAATGGGTCTTAAAACCTGAATCTGAACAGTAGCATTGTAGGAGCCAACTTGTGGCACGTCATTTATAGTGATAAGCAGATTCCCTTTAATCCTTTCTTCCGCTCGGAACTCATCACCAGTCCACGAACGTCCATTCAAAAACTGTTCGAAGCTCGTCTTCATCTGATTGAAGACATCTGTATTTTGGATTCTTGATCGCTCCGCATTGATCGTCACTGTAAAATTCAATTCCTGTGCAAAGGCTGGAATGCACAAGAGCAAAATAAAAAGAAGGAGAACGAACCGTTTCATTTGGATAAAAATAGGGAATAATCTATTCCTCATATCCAAACGGGAACATTTTTGATTTGGTCTAGGATGAGCTCAGCAACTTGGCTTTTCGACAGGAGTTCTGATTCTATCTGCTCTCCCGATCGATGAAAAATTGTCACCTTATTTGTATCCCCTTGGAAGCCTGCGCCTTTATCTTGAAGGGAGTTAAGAACTACCAGATCAAAGTTCTTTTTGGTGAGCTTTTGCTTTGCGTTTTTCTTCTCATTCTCAGTTTCTAAAGCGAAACCAACATGGATCTGCTTTTGAGACTTTTTCTTGCCAAGGGTCTGGGCTATGTCAGGATTTTTGGTCAAAGAAATACTCAAGTCAGAATCGGACTTCTTTATCTTCTGATCTGCAACCTCAGCTGGTCTATAATCTGCTACAGCGGCAGAAAACACACAAATATCCATTGCTGAGTGCTTTGATTGAGCTGACTTAAGCATTTCTTCAGCAGTACTCACATTAACCGTCGTAAATTTTGAAGGAATTTCCGTCTTTATTGGACCTGCAATTAAATGTACTTCAGCCCCTCTTTTGAAGAATGACTCAGCAATGGCTAGACCCATTTTCCCACTGGAATGATTACTGATAAATCTGACTGGGTCTAATGCTTCTTGTGTTGGTCCGAGAGTGACTAATACCTTTTTTCCTTGAAAATCTTTGGACTTAGAAAAGAAAGATTCTATCTCAATTAAAATATCCTCAGGCTCCATCATTCTGCCTTGACCAGATAAACCACTAGCGAGTTCTCCGGATTGGGCCTCTAGAATATGATTACCATAGGAAATCAATTTCCTCATGGAATCCTGAACAGAACTGTGCTGATACATATCCAAGTCCATAGCAGGTGCTAACATAACCGGACATCTAGCCGAGAGGTAAACAGCTTCTAATAGGTTATCACACAGCCCCCCAGAAAATTTCCCTAGCGTGTTTGCCGTAGCAGGTGCTACAATCATTAGATCTGCCCATAGCCCTAGTTCGACATGGTTATTCCAAGCACCTGTATTGTCCTTTTGGAATTCACTCAATACAGGCTTCTTAGATAGAGTAGCCAAGGTGAGCGGGGTAATAAACTCAAAAGCAGAAGCCGTGGCAACAATTTGTACCTCGGCTCCTGCTTTTATTAAAAGTCGTACGAGAAAAGCTGATTTATAGGCAGCAATGCTACCCGTCACTCCCAGGAGTATCCGCTTTCCTTTAAGTGACATCTTATTTGCTTTCTTCCTCTTCAGGGAATCTGTGATATACTTTTCCTTCCATGAATTCTTCCATTGCCAGTGTAGTTGGCTTTGGCATTCTCTCATAGAACTTAGAGATCTCAATTTGCTCCTTGTTCTCAAAAACTTCTTCCAGATTATCCACAGTTGAAGCAAACTCAGAAAGCTTTGTATTCAACTCCTCTTTCAAAGAAGAAGAGATTTGCTTTGCTCTGTTTCCTACAATATGAAGTGACTCATAGATGTTTCCAGTGGACTCAGCTACTTTGTCAAGATCTCTAGTAATGATTGATGGATTAATTGCCATTATGTTTCGTTTAATTATTTTCTTTTGATTTGGCTAAAGCTTTGGCTTCTTTCTCTGCCTTATTTTTTGCTACCTCAGCCTTTAATTTTTGGTGATCTGCCAATTCAGATCTTGCTAGCTCTTCATAGCTTTTTACATCAGAAGTGAATTCTGAGTCAGGATATCGTCTGTAAAAATTACTTGCGAATACAATTGCATCATTCAACCTCTCCTCCTTTTTCGCATACACACTATTTTCAGCATATCCCGCGCTCACTTCTACAAGCTTCGCTGCAAGCTCTTCATTGTGTTCGCTCTCCGGATAATTTTTTGCAAAATTCTGGAAATTCACAATACAGGCGCGATAGAAATCCCCTGGAAATAAACCATCCTTTAAACGGTAATACATAGAAGCTTCCTGATAAGCCTTTTCCTCAAATCTATCTTCGAGTGTCGTCAGCATATCCATGGCTCGTTCATAGCTTCCCGATCCAGGATATCGAGTCACAAATTGTTGTATAGCAGCGACTGCTTCTTGAGAACTCTGCTGATCCAAATTGTAATCTGGCGAATCTAAAAACAAGGAGTATGCGTGCATAAACAATGCCTCCTCCGCCAAAGGGCTTCGATTGTAGGTCCTATAAAAATTATTGAAATATCCTGCAGCTTCAATGTATCGCTCTGTCTTAAAGTGACAGTCTGCATAATTATAATCAGCCATTTCTGCCTTTTCACTACCCTTGATTACAGGTAAAACCTTATCGTAAAGGATTATAGCTTTATTGTATTCACCTTCCTGGTAATAGCTATTCGCTCCCGCATAAAGCTCTTCCCAATTCGTACTCTTTTCGAGTTTGGCAAAAGGTCCACAGCTGCTTAAAATTAAGAGGGCTGCAATTACGCTTGCAATTCTATTTCGCATGGTAGTTTTCAAGACCGCAAATATACGGATTTTTTTGGATTGAATTTTCAAATGAATTAATGGAAATCGACTACTTTTTCACAACCAACTTTTTGGTGACAATATTCATATTATCCACAAAAAGTGTGTAAAAATAGACTCCTGGATTAAAATCAGAGACGTTAATCACCAGGGTATTTTGACCCGGCTCGAGGTCGTAAGAGCTGACCGGATTACCAATGAAACTATTTATCGAAATCCGCGCATCAACCTGCCCATCTTTCAATTCATAATCTATTTGGGCGATTCGCTGAGAAGGATTCGGATAAACATCTGTCAAAGAAATGGCATCATGTTCAAAACCTTCCTCAGCAATGGAAGGCCCTTCTACTTCATAATTCGCCTGGACCACGAAAGCATCCCGGATATTCTTTTCATTGACAAAGAATAAATCAAATGACCCTCTAGCCTCAACAATCCCAAGCTCAAATTCCAAGTAGAGATCCGTCATGATTTCTCCTGGTTCCAGATCTATCTTGATTTTGGCAAGATCTCTCTTCGAATCGAAGCAATTATCTCCTATACAGATTTTCACGTCTTGAGAAGACCCTATACTTCCTCGAAGTGTCTTAAGAAAATAAGTTTGGGGCTGATCCGTTTCATTTTGTAGAATCACGGTTTTACGCTGGGATTGATTAAGGGAACCACGAAAATCTAAGTCTTCACTCAGGACTTTCACCTCTTGCGCATTGGTAACCAATGGCAGACTTAGCAATAGCCAAGAAAAAATGGTGAGAAACTTTTTCATGTAAACCTTTAACCTATACGCATTCAGCTTTATCAATAGATAATATACGTACAAAAATAGATTGTAGGTTACCTTTTACTTAAAAAAACCCCTTAATTGTTGTTAAGCTTACTGAAATAAATTTCATCTATTTCCGTTACCCTTAGTCTTAAGCTTTGCAGGGAAAATTTGATCCGAATTTTTATTTTCAAAAATACCTTTTTCACGTAGGGTTTTTTGTATTTCATCATCATTTGGCATTCGGATTCTCGCCTCTGGGATATCGAAGAGATTCTCTGAGTCGGGATCAAATTCTTCAGGCTTTCTCCATGTGTCAATCATCCCTCGATTTGGCTTTTCATCTACTCGCCAAACGAAATCATCCAAACGGGAATTATCCTCGTCAATTTGCTGGACTGGAACGAATCTTCCGTCAGGTTTAATGTTATACATTACCTTTTGGATCGCTCCTTCTTTAAATGTCATTTTTATAGATGCACTTAGGGTAATATTTACACCCTGAGTAAGTGTATCACCCTCCAGAGCATAATACAAGGACTCAGCATTTCCATCTATTTGGAGTAAATTAATGTTTCCTTCAGCAAAAGTGGCTGTCATTAATCTACCCTTCATTTGATTATAATTCAGAAGGGTATCAGTGGCTATGGCAAAGGCTTTTTCCTTCATGATTACCTTATCAAGGTTATCTTCCTTAAGGAAAAAGGTCATGCTATCAGCGGTGATCTGACTTTTTTCATTCCAAAGAACCGGATCTCGAAACAATTTAATAGTGGAATCAGAATAATTATAGCTCAAAGAGTCTGAGATTCCATGTACATCTGATTTTAGAATTTTGACCTCTGGAAAAGCGGTCAAATAACTCATGGTATCCTCTTCGTTATCTAGTGAAATCAAACTATCCGCGATCATGAAAAGCGTATCCTGCTCAAAATACCGTCTTACCAAGGCCTTGCCATAAACTCGACTATATTTCGTTTCTTCATAATACTCTCCTACATCGCCAAAAATCTCAACATCCCTCTCCTTATTGAAGACTCTTACATCTTCTTTTCCCTCGTAATACATCCTTACCTCATCATAAAAGAGCTCTTTTGCTATTACCCGACTTGTTTCGGTTTCAACAGTTCCTTCGAAAAACCGAAACTTCTTCTCTTGGGTATCATAGAAACTTCCTTTCACAGCATCAAGCGTATTCCCTTCAGCTGAGATCAAGTTGGTAAGGCCTTTGGTTTCTGCAGTTTTCGGAATGGTGAGATAAACCAGATAATTAGTTTTCATGGTATAATCTGGATTCACTAAAACCACATCATCTAGAAAAGTGATTTGTTCGATAGAAACCAGATATATTCCACGGTCACTGGTTAGAACATTAGTTGAGTCCACCACCCTACCACCATTGAAGTAATTCGCAATGTTTAGTTGACGATTATAATCCAAAAACTCTGTGTACAGGGTTGTTTCCTGATTTGTAAAAACTACTTTATTTCGGAGCTTAGCGACTTTTGTGTTCCCATCGTACTCTGCGTAGCGACTGGTTGTGACTACCGGATCCTCTGTGTCAATTATCCTTACATTACCAAAAAGCTGAGCTTTATTTTCTGTCCTGAAAAAATGAGCAGAATCACAATAAATCAGAGAACTCTGATTCTTCATCTCTACGTTTCCGAGAAGCCGTTCAAACCCTTCTGCTCCAGCCAGTAAATCAGCTTTCTTTATCTCCAGAGTATTATCCTGAGCTTCGGCCAAAAAAGCTGTAAACAACAGAATAAGAAGAAGAAAAAGGGAAGGTCTGCTCATGATTACGGATGATGCGCAAAATTAGTAGAAAATGATATTTTTGATCAATGATCCAGTCTTTTATCGAGCATTTCAAGGAGCGGAATCTCTTAAATATTGATAAAAAATATCTCCTTGCCTGTAGCGGGGGATTAGACAGTATGTGCCTTGCGCATTTGTTGATGCAAAGCAAAACCCCTTTTGAAGTAGCTCATGTGAATTTTCAACTCCGTGGTTATGAAAGTGATCAGGATTCTGAATTCGTTAAGCAATTTTGCGAAGCCAATTCATTAGTTTTTAATGAATTGAAGAGTGACACAAAAGCATATGTAGAACGGAACAAGGTGTCAATTCAAGAAGCTGCACGCCAAATTCGATATGACTATTTCGAGAGAATACGCCGACAGAATAAGCTGGATGGAATTATTACAGCTCATCATGAGGATGATCAAATCGAGACTGTTTTTATCAATCTCTTAAGGGGGACAGGAATAGAAGGTCTTGCTGGAATGTCAGAAAAAAGGGGAGAAATTATCCGGCCGATGTTAAGTTTTTCTCGAGCTGAGATCAAAGAATTTGCTGAAAGCCATGGCATCAGTTGGAGAGAGGATTCTTCAAATCAGAAGACAGATTATCTTCGGAATAAACTAAGACTGAATGTGCTTCCAGAGCTCTACCAAAGTAGAGAAGATGCCCGAGATAACTTTCTCGGGAGCTTGCAACGATTAAAAGATACGGGCCGAGCCTTCAATAGTCTATATCAAGAATGGAAAAATCAGTTCACTTCCAAGGATGATGATATTTGGGTTCTTAAATCAGAAGGTTTAAAAAGATACAGTGGTTCTCATTCACTTCTATTTTACTGGGTAAGGGATTTCGGATTTAACTCTGATCAAGCAAGAGATATTCATCAGGCCTTAACATTAGGAGAATCTGGAAAGCTTTTCAACTCTGCTAATTACCTGGCAAATGTGGATAGAGATCAGGTTTTGATTGTAAAAAAGGGAGGGTTACAAGAAAAAATTTCAATTGATTCTTCGGATATCCAGCTGGATACTAGCCTGGAAAACTATTCAATATTAAAAGTGAAACCTGGCGATTTCATGGATAAGGATCCAGAAAATGCCATGATGGATCTCGAACAATTGGAATTCCCATTAACCCTTCGTCCAATTGAGACAGGAGATCGTTTTATTCCATTAGGCATGCAAAACGAAAAAAAAATCAGCGATTTTTTGATTGATTTAAAAGTGCCGCTGATTAAAAAAGCCCGGGTGAATGTATTAATTTCAGGAAATCGGATAGCATGGGTCATGGGCTACCGAATTGCTGACTGGGTAAAAATTGGTCCAGGGACCAAAGAAATAATCTATTTCAAAAAGACTTCATAATGAATAATCCTTTCTCCAAAACTTTTTCTACTTCTGATCTTGAAACCTTTAAGTTTTTAGGATCAACAAAGCTTTTTGCGAGATTAAAGAATAAAGAAATGGGAAGGTTTTTGCCTGCGCTCCATTCGAGGAAATATGAAGTGGATGAAGTCGTTTTTTTCAGCAAAGATCCAAGTCAGGCTCTATATATCGTAAAAAAAGGACTGATTGAATTGACCATTGATGTCAAGGATAATTTTGAAACGATTTTAGAAGTAGGACCAGGTGAAGCTTTCGGAGAGAACTCTCTCCTTCAAAATGCGAAAAGAACGTACACTGCATTGGTTAAATCCGAAGACACGGAATTAATGGTTATACCTCAATATGCTTTGCAGGAAGTTTTTGATAGTAGTCCAAAGATCAAAGCAAAAATGATGACTTCACTCGCTGAGTATTACAATGAAAACAATCAGCGTCTTTTCAAGTCATACCGCTCATCCTTTGGTTTCTTCCGCTTGCGGGAAATGTTCGAATAGGGGTCAGGAAAGGGCTTTTTACCTAGAAATCATAATCTGATTAAAGTTCCGAATATGAGCTTTGTTTAATAACTTAGCGCAGCTTTTTATATAAGTCTTTTCAAACAATAAACATAAAATCACAATGAGCAAAGTAACCGTAGTAGGAGCTGGAAATGTAGGAGCAACTTGCGCCGATGTTTTGGCCTATAGAGAGGTAGCAGAAGAAATCGTTCTGGTAGACATTAAGGAAGGTGTAGCAGAAGGAAAAGCCCTTGATATTTGGCAGAAAGCACCTATTAACCAATATGATAGCAGAACAGTTGGCAGCACAGCTGATTATTCTAAAACAGCTAATTCGGACGTGGTTGTAATCACTTCCGGTCTTCCAAGAAAGCCAGGAATGACTCGTGATGACTTAATCGAGACTAATGCTGGAATCGTAAAGTCTGTGACTGAAAGTGTAATCAAGCATTCTCCTGATGCCATCATCATCATTGTCTCCAATCCTTTGGATGTGATGACCTATCAAGCACACCTTTCTTCAAGTCTTCCAAGAACCAAGGTTATGGGTATGGCTGGGATTTTGGATACTGCGAGATACAGAGCCTTTATCGCCTCTGAATTGAATGTTTCTCCTAAAGAAATCCAAGCAATCCTGATGGGTGGGCATGGAGATACCATGGTACCACTTCCACGATATACTACTGTTGCTGGGATTCCGGTTACCGAATTGATCGAGAAGGACAAGCTTGACGCTATCATCGAAAGAACCAAATTCGGTGGGGGTGAATTGGTTAAGCTTATGGGTACTTCTGCATGGTATGCTCCTGGCTCTGCTGCTGCACAAATGGTAGAAGCCATTCTTAAGAATCAAAGAAGAGTCTTCCCGGTTTGTATCAAGCTAGATGGAGAATACGGAATCGACGATTGCTACCTTGGAGTCCCAGTTATTCTTGGTAAAAATGGAATCGAAAAAGTGCTTGAATTAGACCTTAACGAAGAAGAAAAGGCTCTTCTTGAAACTTCAAGAGGTCATGTAAAAGAAGTGATGGCTGTATTGGACAAGCTTTCGAATTAAGCTTTAACTTTAATTGACATATAGACCTAAGGCTTCAAAGCATTGCTAAGAAGTCTTAGGTCTTATTTTTGCTATACCTAGCAAGTACAAAATTCTTCTCGTGAATATCTGGAAAAGTACCATCATTAGTCTTTTGATTGGATTAGTAGTTCTTGCAGGATGGTTGATCTCAAGGACATTTTTTTCATCCAAAAAAGTTAATAATCTCGAGCTAGTTTCTCAGGATGCAGTTTTCACCTTGGAATCCTACAATGCTGCAAACACATGGAATCAACTAGTAGATTCAAAGGCTTATTCTTTACTTCAGAATTTTCCGGCATTCAAGCAGGTTTCAGATCAATTAATAGCCTTGGATAGTCTCACTGGCTCCCAAGGAATTCTATCTACCGAACTTTCCGGGACTCAAACCACAATAAGTCTCCACCCGGTGGGAAAAGAAAATTTTGATCTCATGTACATGATCAATCTCCGTGAGGGTAAAGCGCGGGATATGATCGATCTGGTCACAGAAAAACTTCAAAATGGTGAACGCTTCCAAAGTCGAACTTACAGTGGTCGCGAGATCCTAGAGCTTTTCGATGGTAATAATGATAGGAAATGGAGTGTCGCATTTTTGGGAGATCTAATATTGGTGTCAGGATCGTCCTTCTTAATCGAGGAAGCTATCCGGTTTTATGAAAATCCCGATCAGCCGAACTTCGCGTCTTTCTTTGAGGAGGAAATTCAAGAACAAGAGTCTGAAGGAAGAATCTTTCTCACAAGTACCGGTCTATCCAATCTACTTAGGACAGTTCAGGGCAAAAATACCGACCCTACGATTGCAAAATTTGAACAATATCAACAAGGGATGGCTTTGGATTTAAATCTGAAACCCTATGAATTAGGATTCATTGGGAATGTCACAATTCCTGAAGATGTGGACTTCACTCCATCCATCGATGCCAATATCAATGCGATTCTCGGTGTGATACCTTCAGGTACATCTGCTATCACCCAAGTTAATCTGGAGAGTATCTATGAAACTCAAAAACTGGTCAATAGAGCATTCAATATTCGTGAGACACTTACCGCGCAAATTGAACTTGAGTTACTCTCTAAAGGCTTCTTAGACACTTTTTATGGGGACCTATACTTTCTTCGATTAGAAAAAATTGGTCCTATCAATGAGAATTTTGGCTTGATAGCTCGAAGTTCAAATTCCATGGCGGTGCTAGAATTATTAAAAAATTATCAAAATCAGGAAGGTGAAGTAGTTTCTGATTTCTATCGGGATCAGGAGATCATTTTGATAAATGAGCAGGACTTTGTAGCACATATTTTTAATGGAAAATTCCAGGGTTTTAATCAAACCTGGGTGGCTGCAATTGATGAGATTTTGCTCTTCAGTAATAACCAGCAAAGCATGAAACTAATGCTGGATGATATTGCTAATGGAGATACTTGGGGAAAAAGCACTCGCTCAAATCCTATGAAGAATTCATTGACAGCGAGTTCCGGTTTCTCGAAACTTATTCTGAGTGATAAATCATGGGATGCATGGACCTCAGCAGCTTCACCTGCCTGGAATAGTTTCTTTCAAAGATATCGGTCTAGCTTTCAGCAATTCTACGGAATAAGCTTTAAGCTTAACCAGTACCCCGATCGTTTAACAGCTACTCTTTCATTCCCCTTTTCAGGTATAGAAGCTGCTCCTTTAGAGCCGGAACAAGAAGCCATCGCACTAGAGCCTACCAATAGAATTAACTTTGAAAGCAATCTAATATTTGGGCCAAAAGTCATAAAGAATTATCAAGATGGCTCGGAAGATATTGTGGTTCAAGACGAAAATTATAACCTCATTCTTCTTAACTCCACAGGTAGTCAAGTGTACTCAGTTTCCTTAGATGGACCGGTGATTTCTGATGCCTTCCAAGTTGACTATTTTAAAAACGGCAAGCTTCAACTTTTACTAGCCACGGAAAACAAAATTTATGGGATTGACCGTTTAGGGAATCCGCTTAGAGGATATCCTTTAGCCATCCCTCAGAAGAAGATCAGTTCACTTAACCTAGTGGATTATAGCAACACAAAGGCCTATAGATATTTTGTTAGTACTGAGGATGGTCGGCTCTATCTACTCGACAAAACAGGAAAGAGGCTTGATGGATGGAATCCTAAACCCGTCGGTGCGAAAACAATAGGTCGTCCAAGACATGTCAGAGTGCCTAGAAAAGGAGATTACATGATTGCATTTACGGAGCCAGGATTATTGCATTTCTTTAACCGGCGCGGAGAAAGAAAAGTAGCTAACCCTTTAAATCTAGGTACAAGTTTTGAATCTCCTGTTATGGCATTTAATAATCCTTCAAGCAAAATCCTTGAATTGGTTAACATTTCAACAGGAGGAGAAATAGTCAAGGCAAATTTCAATGGTGAAATCACTTATACCAACCAGCTCGTTAAAGAAGGGGCCGATAGTGAATTTTTCATAGTAGCCGATCAAATAGAAAGTGATTTTCTAATTGTTGGAAAAGAATTCAATAAAATCAAGATACTCGATTCGCAAGAGGAAGAGATCTTCACTGTCAGCACTTCTACAGAATCCTTCGAGATCCAATTTTTCAATTTTGGTACGAACAGGAGAATCATCGCAGTCACGGACTTAATCCAGGAGTTCAGCTATCTCTATGATGCAGAAGGCAACTTACTTACCACCTTACCACTTGAAAGTAGTGGGAAACTAGATGTTAGTTTTGATCCCTCTGGTCAACAATACCTTATTAGGTGTAAGGCCAGAAATCAGGTTACTGAATACTCCTTGGCCTATTGAGTTTTGCCTTATATGGGCATATAATTAAATTGCGGCCCAAATCATACGTGATGAAATACCTCAAAATCACCCTTTTCTTCCTTTTTATTATTGCTTCGCAAAGTACTTTTGCGCAGCTAGTCTCTGATGATAATGCGTTGGAAGAAATTGACTATGATGTCAACCTGACTACTCCGTACCATACCACTCTGACCTTCTTCTATAATTTAGAGGACAATAATTTCAAACCAGATCAAGCCGCAAAGGCTTTGAATTGGAAGGGGCTTGAAGAAGCCGATAAAGAAGATTTAAGCGTTAAGCTTAAGCAAATTTTTGAAGGACGAGGTGTAGCTGTTAGGACCAGCCAAATTCCAAACGAACCTGGTTATCTGGATAGCCTGGCTGGAGATGAAAACATCTTCTACTTCGATCGGCAAAAGCTACCTGGTATATTCCTTTCCAAAAGAGGGGAAGAATGGAAGTTTTCCAGTTTCTCTGTGGGAGAAATTGAGAGGATGCACAGACAAACCTATCCCTATGGTACTGCTCGACTGCTAAATCTTCTTCCCAAGGTTGGGACAGACAAGTACCTTGGATTGTACTTATGGCAGATTGTTGGGTTAGCCTTTCTTATCCTATTTGTTTTTCTCACTCATTGGGTTCTGACCTTTCTGGTGGACAAAGTTCTACTTTACATTATGTCTCGGCTAGGCTATGGAACTCAAGGTGAACAATACCTGCTTCCTGTTGCCAAAGTCACGAGTATATATTTTGTAGTCTTACTGCTTTCGCTCTTCATCAGAGTGCTACAATTACCCATAGAAGTATGGTCATGGTTAGTGGTCATTTTTATGGTTTTGAAACCACTCATGATCACCATCATCTTCTATAAAGTAGTGGATGTGATTGCAGTGTATTTTGGTACGCTTGCACTCAAAACTGAATCTACTCTGGATGATCAGTTGGTTCCATTGCTCCGAAAGACTCTTAAGGCTTTCGTGGTGATAATAGGAACGCTTTTCATACTTCGCGACGGGCTGAATCTGGATATCATTCCATTCCTTACCGGTCTCTCCATTGGTGGTGTGGCCATTGCCCTTGCGGCTCAGGATACGATAAAGAATTTCTTTGGGTCCATTATGATCTTTGTGGATCGACCTTTCCAGGTGGGTGACTGGATTACCTCTGGAGATGTAGATGGGACAGTGGAAGAGGTAGGATTCAGGTCTACTCGAGTTCGAACTTTCCGCAATTCTGTCATGTACATCCCGAATGGTAAAATTGCTGACGCCACGGTAGATAATCATGGACTGCGACAGTACCGAAGGTTTTATACGACGATAACGATTACCTATGACACCCCACCTGAATTGGTGGAGCAATTTGTAAAAGGGCTGAGGGAAATAGTTTTGGCGCATCCTCACACCCGAAAGGACTACTTCAATATCTATTTCAACAACATGTCCTCATTCAGCTTGGACGTGATGTTTTATGTGTTTTTTGAAGTACCAACCTGGCCTATGGAGCTTCAGTGCAGACATGAATTATTACTTCAAATCATGAAGCTCGCGGATAGCTTAGGGGTGAGATTCGCTTTCCCAACTCAAACATTGCATATGGAATCCTTCCCAGAAAAGAAGGAATTATCTCCAGATTTTAGCCAGGAGACTGAAGAAAGCTATAAAAGAAAACTCGGTGCTTTTCTTGAGCAGGAATTCGGAAAGAAGTAGTTTTATAAACCATTATTTAGAGGTTTCAATTCGCTGATGCAAAGTCTCTAATTCTCCATTTTCGTTTCTGATCTTAACTCGAATTTCCATTGGGAAATCGGATGAGATAAGTGGGACAGAAATCTCATCCTGAACAAAATCTCCCTCGGTCTCAGACCAATAATGAATGGTTCTTAGCTCAGGAATTCGTTCTTCTTCGCTTTGTGAAAAAAGACCAGGAAACACTGTCACCCTTTGGGCTATTCCGGGATAATCCAGATAAATTCCATTAGAAGGAATAGGATAATCTGCAAAATCATTTTCAAACGAAGTGAAACTCATAACCCCTGAGAAAGCCTCCTCATTCAAATAAAAGCTGCGGGTGAGAATTTCCAGTTTCTCGAATTCTGTTGGGTCAAATTTCGAAAGCTTATCAGAATCAAATACTGGCATGGCATCGATAAGCATCAATGGATTCGAATCAAAAACCCGGTTTTTAACCTTATCCAGCACCCTAAATTCTTTTCTCTTTTCGACCGTCTTAACACCGATCTCCGGAACATATTCCTTAATTACCGTCTCCACATCTTCAAAACGAGTGTAGTCATCGAGAAAATAAGTTTGATCCTCCACAAAGCCTGTGACTATAGGAATCTCTTTTTGCTCAAACTCTTGAAGGAAATAGCTTTCAATCTGTCCTGCTTTGAGCAGTTTCTCCAAAAAACTCTTATCCTCCGGTGAAAAAACTAACTCAGGTATTTCAAAGTCTTCTGAGAAAGTAGTTTTTGGTGATGGTGAAACTATGCTGAAATCGATTAAGCTTTCATTTCCATTCGTTTGAGCAATGATAAAATCCCATTCCTTTATTCCTCCCGTATCAAAAAACAACGCTCCATTCTTATCTGGCCGATCTGTAAACAAAGCTGATTTATCACCATGGACCGACAGGAAGTAAAGTTGGGTAGTATCTACGGCAGACGGGTTGACATAACCTTCAACCAGATGGCCAAATAATTCAGGCACCAAAGCTCTGGGTTCAAGGCCCTTATAAATTTCAGAAGAAATTAAATTTTCGTGTGGTTCCAAAAATGGATTTACCACGGACACAGAGGCACTTACAAACTCCCCTTTTAAAGCATCTAATTCCAACTTAAATTCATCTGAGGTACCCTTGGGATTAATCAATTCAAAGCCCGAATAAAAATCTATTTCGATTGGCTCTCTTTTCTCAACTATTCTAGGTGGATTTCTAGGACTAATAATGGTAACCAAGCTTTGCCGTAGGCCTTTATCCAAATCCAAATAGGGGCTAACCCTGGTAAAAGCCCGAAGCAAATAATTATCTGAAACCAGGTTATCTGGAATTTGTAGGAAATTAATAGCCTTGCCATCATCAAGTTGAAATTTTCCCAAGGCCACAGATTCACCTTCCCTGTTTAGGAGTTCCACATAAGCAATCTGAGAACCGGTACTGGTCCCGATCGTACTGACTTCCAAACTTATCCAAAGCTTTTCTCCTGAAAAGAAAATGGATTTTGGGAAATCAAACTCAATGGTCTCTTGCTTTAGATTGAGATTTTCCTGACCCAGGACAAATGATGATTCAAAAAGTAGAATCACAAGAAAAAGTGACACGAGTTTTTTCACGGTTGATCGTCCTCCCAAAAGTCAGGTGCAACATTAGTTCCTCTCCGTGTACAATCAACACAGTTTACTGGGGCACTTCTATATCCAACCGGGTTAAAGCCTCCTTCAGGAATGACCGGACGAACAGGAATGTTCACTCCACTTCTGAATACCGCGTCATAGCTTGCAATAAAAACTGTATCCGCAGAAATGACACATCCCTCATATTCGGGCACTTCGGGCATTAACCATGGAGTAATCTCTTGGTTATCAATAAACAATCTTCGCTGCCTCACTTTGCCTAATGAGACTTGTCCAATAACCGGAACATCTGGATTTTGATCTAATGTAATATTACCTCCGATTAAAGACGGTAGTGGACTAAAAATAGAGCCGAGATCATCAGTGTTCTTTTTTAGAATTTCCCAAAACTCAGAATCTTCTTTAGATAAGGCTTTTTGTGAAATCAGAATACTATACCTCTCCGAGAGCTTCTCGTCTCCATCTTCGATTTGAGCTATGGATTGACGAAATACGAACTGATCCTCAAATCTTGAGGATGTCTCAAGAATCAAATCTGAATTTGGGAAACTTCGATAACATAGGTCGATTCTTTCATCTGGTCCTCTTAGGACCACATCGAAAATGTCAGGATCATACTTAAACTGAGATTCTATGGCCGGTCTAAAGGCCCAGGTCTCTTCATATGTCCATAGAAAGTCGTCAGCATTTTCATCTCCTTGGGTAGTGAGAAAAATCTCGACTCCAGTTTCATTCCTTACATAACCCACATCAATGATATCTGGTGTAATTATAGGATTTAAATCTTCCGAAGTGTAGGAATTTCCATTGGTCAGAAATATCCTTAGTCTGTAGGTATCATTTTCAGGGATATCCGTTTCAAAAAGGTAATCACCGTTCCCTTGATCAATCAATGAAAACTGACCTCCATTGGACGCTTCAAGAAAAACGGAAGCCCCAATTAATGAAGAACTAGGCTGAAAATTACTTTGAAGGTCGGTGGTAAAACTTAAACTCAGGATGCTTGGCGTTCCATCAGAATCCAGATATCCTTCCACTACCAAAACGTTTTGATCAGTAGGCTCAATGACAGGTTCAAAAGGTTCTCTACAGCTTAGAACCAAGAAAATCAGGATGAGAAATATGTGAATTCGATTTTTCATCAAAACCTGAAATTATACGTAATGAAAGGAATTGGCCTCGCAAAAATTGAAAGCTGGAAGCCCCTTATTTGCCCTTCAACAGGTGTAAAATACACTGAGTAAGGATTGCTACGACCTAAAAGATTGTACACTCCAAAGGACCACGAAGCATGGGCTATCTTATCCACCTTATGATTTCCCTCGAGATTCACTGAGAAATCAATCCTGAAGAAATCTGGAATCCTATAAGCATTCCGGTCCGAGAAGAACACACGTTCAGAACCAGCATATTCAAATTTTGAAATTGGTAAAGTCACCGGCCTTCCCGTACTGTAGTTTGTATTTAGTGTAGTGTTTATTCTTTTACTTAGCTCATAATTCAGTGCTAACACCACATTATGCGGCTGATCAAAATTGCTGGGGTAAAATTCCCCATCATTGATTTTCTCTACACTTGGATCATCAGAAGTTCTGAGAAAGGAGCGAGAATAAGTATATGCTAGGGATCCAGTTAAATCACCCACATTTTTCTTAAGTAAGAACTCAATTCCATAAGCTCGGCCATCTGAGTTCAAGACATCTTGTTCAATATTTTCATTCAAAATCAAAGTGGCACCAGATCGGAAATCGAGAAGATTCCTCATGTACCTGTAATAAACTTCTGTACTGAATTCTATTTGGCCCCTGGCCAAATTTCGGTAGTAACCGATGGAAGCTTGCCCCCCTGTCTGCGGTTTGATAAAAGAATCACTAAGTTTCCATGAATCTGTTGGCGCGATAGCCGATGTATTAGTGAGAAGATGGAGATTCTGTCTCATGGTATTGAATCCAGCCTTGATCGAAGATTCATTGCCCAAAATGTATCTGGCTGAAACCCTAAATTCAGGACCATGGTAAGTTTGAATGGTCTCTCCAGTCTCAAAAGTCTCTTCCCCAATAACATTGCTCTCGGTAAGCGGAGCACCAGGGACGTATTGGTTAATAGTTTGGGGACCGTACATTTGATAGAACATGTATCGACCTCCATAGCTGACACTTAGCTGTTCACTTATGGTAAATTCATCTCCAAAATAAACAGAAATCTCACGGGCTCTTTCGCGTTCTAAATCCTGCTCAAGGACTATGGATTCGGGGCCAAAAGGCTGATTTGTACCAGGGTCTAGATCGTATTGAATGGCATGTAATCCAAACTTGAATAAGTGATTCTCATTCTTTCGGTATTGAAAATCGGACCTCAGATGAAGCTGCTCTACTTCAAAGGTAAAATTGAATGAATTTAATGGGTTCTCGATGCCTATGATCCCAAAATCGTAGCTATCATACCCAAGCGTGAAATCTGCTTCTAATTGGTCATTAAAGAAATGCCTCCAGGTACCTGCCACGTTCACATTCCGGTAATTAAATGTAGTGTCAGGGTCAAAGCTAAAATCGTCCTGACTTAGATAACTTGTGAATTCAAGAATATTCTTCTCGTCTATTTGATGTCGGATGTTCGCATTCAAATCATAAAAAGAAACGTCACTTCCATTCAGGTCAGTTTCATCCTCGAGTAAATTCAAAACCCAATCTGAATAGGTGGCCCTTCCTCCTATTTTGAATGTTGTCTTCTCCGTCAAGGGTCCCTCCAGACTTAACCTACCAGTTAAGAGTCCGATACCACCGCTACCAGAAAATTTCTCGTCTGACCCAAAATCAGCATCTATTTGGAGTACGGATGAAAGTCTACCTCCATAGTTAACAGGAACAGAACCTTTATATAATTCCACCCCAGAAGTTAGGTCTGCATTGAAGGCCGAGAAAAACCCAAAAACGTGGCTCGGATTGAAGACTGTGGACTTATTGTAAAGAATCAAATTTTGATCTGCAGCCCCACCCCTGACGTTAAAACCTACGCTGGCTTCACCCACGGTATTCACCCCTGGCATAGTAAGAATCCCTCTCACCAAATCAACTTCACCAAGAACCGCAGGTAAACGCTTGACCTCATCTATGGAAATGGATTGTACTCCCATGTCGAGTTTTTGGATGTTTGATAATGCTCCTGAACTCACGACCACCTCATCAAGGGAAAGTACCGTTTCAGCAATGAGCATATCCAGCTTCCCATCTCCTAATAGGTTAATCTGCCGCTGCTCTTGAAATCCTCCAATATTTTGGACGACTAAAGTGTGCCTACCTTTCGGTAAAGTAAGTTCGTAATACCCATCAGGTCCTGTTACGATTTGATTGAAATCCACTTTTTCCAGCACAATCGCTCCTACCATTGGCTCCCCATTCTCAATGCTTCGAACTATCCCACTTATAGTAGCCGTACTACTACCTGGATTATCTCCTTGTTTACCAATCGTGTAAAGCTTATTTCTAGCGAAACGATCCACGGAATCTGTTCCGCGATTTTCATTTTCCGACCTCTCCTTTATTTCAAAAAAGTCAGAGCTGAAATTCATTTGCATTCTGGAATTCAAAGAAATCCAGACACCCTTATTGCTATCAATCGTGTACTTGAGATCAGTGTCGGTGAAGACTTCATTTAAGATATTTGGAAGGGAGGCTTCGGTGACCTGTAGATTGACCTTCAAATCTTTGACATCCTTTTGCCTAAAGTAGAACTGGTAGGAGGTTTGCTTTTCTAATGCTGACGCAAATCTTTCAAAATTCATTTGAGCAAATACACCTGTTATTTTCTCTTCCTGGCTTTGACCGAAGGCCAAGAATACCATACAAATGAAAAAAATTGAGAGTAGCAGTTTCTTCATTTCGTAAAACCAGTGAAAGAAGAATTAATCTCCGAATGATAGGCAACGAGCTCTTTTAAAAACCCTGGAGTATCCTGCTTGAATCTGTATTGACTCCATCCTAGAGCCTTTCTTACCTCTTTCTTATCCAGACCAAGAGATTTAATCGCGGATTTCATTTTTTCCACTTTTATGAAATCTCCCTGATACCAAAGGAAGTAATCCTCATATTCCTTCAGCTCATACAGATACTGTCTGATGTCTTTAGAGGGCTTCAGTTCCTTATAATGCTTGATCAAAACCTTCACTTCATCTCCAGAAACCACCTTATAAAACCCATTTCGATGTTTATTGTAATTCTCATTTCCCTCAAAAAATTGGAACTCCTCCGTTTCGAAAATTTTAAAGGCCTCCACCTTTTCCGGCTTCATCAAGATTTTTTGCTTGTGAATAGGATGAAAAGTCACAAGATGGTCCTTATAGGAATCATAAAGCATGGGGACCTCTTGATAATCGATTCCATTGATGCTTAAGAGTCCGAAATCAAAATGCTGTGACTTATAATACGGTTTTCCATCTACCGTATTTGGAGAATCTGCATATTCTCCTCCAGTGATTAATTCCTGAAAAAAGGGAAGCTGCTCCTGATATAATGCCAAAAAGGACTCAGTAATTTCCGGTTCTTGAGCTTTTGCCGACCATCCCAAAAGAAGAAATGATGTGATAAAAAAAATTATTTTTAACATTAACCAAAGGGTGTTTGTACTCTGCACTGATCCATTCGGGGGATGAGGAACATATTCTTTGAAACATAGCTCAAAAAAAATTAAACCTATGACCAATCGTAGAAAAGTCCTGAAATCCCTAGCCTTAGGAACCGCTGCATTACCATTAGCTACGCAGATTAGCGAAGCAAAGCCGAAGAAATCAGCGAATTTTCTGTTTTCACTAAATACTAGCACCATCTCTGGCCAAAACCTTGGGCTACTCAAAACTTTGGAAACAGCAGGAAAAGCAGGCTACGATGGAATTGAAGTCTGGATAAGAGATATGGAAAGTTTCTTAAAAGAAGGAGGTTCCTTAGCTCAAATAAAAAAGACACTCAGGGATAATAACCTTGAAGCTTTCAGTGCCATAGGTTTTGCCAAATGGATGGCACAGGATGAAGCTACGAGTAAGGCCGGTTTTGAGCAGATGGAAAGAGAAATGAATATGTTGGCTGAAATAGGTTGTACACGAATAGCAGCGCCTGCCATTGGGACGGTAGCTCCGGTAGATCCATTAGAAGCAGGTGAGAAGTATGCTCGACTCCTTGAGTTAGGTAGAAAAACCGGAGTGATGCCTCAGCTGGAATTCTGGGGAGCATATAAACCTTTTTATCACTTGAGTCAAGCTCTTGCAGTGGCAGCCGCAGCAAACGATCCTGACGCCAGATTACTTCCAGATATTTATCACCTTTTCCGCGGTGGTTCGGGATTTGAAGGATTAAAACTGATTAATGGGAATGCCATTGAAATTTTCCACTTGAACGATTACGTGAGCGATATTCCTCGCGAACAGCAAGAAGATAAGGATCGTGTATATCCTGGTGACGGCGCCTCACCGATCAAAGAGATCATGGAAACACTGACCGCGATGGGCGGAACCAAGATTCTTTCCCTCGAACTTTTCAATCCCGCCTTATGGGAAATGGATGCCCTAGAGGTAGCCAGCACAGGACTAGCAAAGATGAAGACCCTAGTTTAAATCAATGAGCTCAACCGAATAAATCAGAACTTAAATACCTATCTCCTCGATCGCAGGTGATACACACGATCAGACCCTCTTCTAATTCTTTAGAAAGCTCGATGGCAGCTGAGAGTGCTCCTCCACTACTCATGCCTGCAAGGATTCCTTCTTCTTTGGCCATTCTCCTCGTCATGGCTGTGGCTTGATCTTGAGACACATCAATCACTCGATCTACCCGTTCTGGTTCGAAAATCTTGGGTAAAAATTCTGGGGACCATCTTCTGATTCCAGGAATTCTGGATCCATCAGTTGGCTGAGTTCCTACTATCTGGATTTTGGAATTCTTTTCCTTAAGGAATCGTGAAACACCCATGATTGTCCCGGTGGTTCCCATCGCTGAAACGAAGTGAGTAACCTTCCCCTCGGTCTCCCTCCAAATTTCTGGGCCGGTAGTTTTGTAATGAGCCATGTAATTATCCGGGTTGCCAAATTGATTCAGCATGAAGTAGCCTTCTTCATCACGCATTTCCTCGGCAAGTGTCCTGGAATACTCGATGGTTTTTGCCGCAGGTGTAAGAATTACTCGGGCTCCAAAAGCCTCCATAGATAAAACTCTTTCGCGAGTAGAGTTATCAGGAAGGATCAGTGTCATATCGAGTCCCAAGACTTTGGCCACCATGGCCAAGGCTATTCCAGTATTTCCACTCGTCGCTTCGACTAGTTTATCTCCGGGCTTAATTTCTTCTCTGTCAAGAGCCGATTGAAGCATATTATATGCGGCTCTATCTTTTACACTTCCACCAGGATTTTGACCCTCCATCTTACACAGAATCTGGACATTTGGATTAGTGGGAATGGACCGTAGCTCCACCAATGGAGTATTTCCAATTAATTCAAAAAGCTTCATTTTTTATCCTTTGAAAACGTAGGTATCGGTAACGCCAGAATTCTCATTATGCATTCTGGACTGGTAGTAAACTCTACTGTTAGCAGGAACACTTTTAGTGAGCCATACATTTCCTCCGATCACTGTGTTCTCCCCAATTGTCGTCTCACCGCCCAAAATCGTCGCTCCAGCATAAATGACCACTTTATCCTCTATGGTAGGATGTCTTTTGCTATCGGCATCCTTCTTTCGAACACTAAGAGCTCCAAGAGTAACTCCCTGATAAATCTTCACATGGTTACCAATATTGGTGGTTTCACCAATCACAACTCCAGTACCATGATCTATACAGAAATGATGACCTATCTGGGCTCCTGGATGAATGTCTATCCCTGTTTTGCCGTGGGCAAACTCAGTAATAATTCTCGGGATCAATTGAACACCAAGCTTATGAATTTCATGCGCCACGCGATAGGCTGCTATCGCAAAAAAGCCAGGATAACTTCTCACTATTTCGGTTCTGCTCTTAGCAGCAGGGTCACCTTCAAACATCGCATCAATATCCTGATTAATGGAATCGAATACTCTCTCAAGATTGCTGAAAAAAGCTTTTGCTATTTCTTTCCCATCACCTTCATATAAATGAGGATTCCGAATCAATAAATCAGAAAAATAACTTTCAAGCCGATTGAGCTCTTTTCTTATTTCATCAGGGTCTTCAATTCTTTGAACCGTGAACTCTGGAAACAGAAGTCCCAAGACTTCAGAAAAGAAATCCTGAACGGCTTTTGGAGAGGGGCAGTCACTACAGTCGCGGTGCGCTGCGTGTAGCTTTTCTAAAAATGAATTCATAAATAGGTCTGGTTTCTATAATACGAAACCGATCCTGATCACATAAGGTTCTCCATAAGGTGACCTAAGATTATCGTGGAGCACATTATATAAGAAGGTGAAATTAGCACCCCCATTCTGACCGAAAGGTGCAAAGTAACCCCCTCCTAGAAAAAGGGCATTGGACCAAATCCTCTCGAACTGATCTGAAATCACATTATAATTATCGAAATTGATAGATTCAAACTCGGCATGTGCAAATACATTGGGAAGAACATTATAGCGTGAAAAAATTCGGCCACCATAGCTCGAGGTTTGACCACCTACAAATCTTCTATCGTCGAAAAATTGATAAGTAATGCCAATACCTGATGAAAACCTTGGTGTAACCATCACCCCGACTAATGGAGAAATATCGATTAGGGTAACTGTTCCAAACTGAAACCCAAAATTACCTCCATAATAAAGACGATCTTTTAACGGTGGCTTTTCTTCCGGGTCTATTTCTCTTTGAGCGAGCGTACCAAAGCTAATCCCCAGAAAAAAAAATAGGGAGAGGAAAGCGATTTTACTTCTTGACGATAACATAAAGGTCCTCTGTTTTCTTCTTCATTAAGTATTGCTCACGAGCAAACTTCTCCAGAAGTTCAGGATTACTCAGTAATTCTTCCCTTTGAGCCGTAATGATTTCCTTTCTCTCCTGATAATACTCCTTCTGATCCTCCAAGTCTCCTAATTTCTTGCTAAGCTGATACTGATTCACAAGGTTATTTGAATCAATGAAAATCATCCAAAAGAGAAAAAATACTGCTCCTAATAGATAATTATTCTTTGCGAATTTCAAGACTTGCTTCATACGACAAATGGTTATGAAAAGATAGACACAAAAATGATGCAAAAAAAGGCAACCTCTCGGTTGCCTTTATTACGTTCGACTGCAAGCTTTTATTTGAGCTTTCCTACAAAAACAGCAGCATCTCCCAATTGCTCCTCAATTCGAAGCAACTGATTATACTTTGCCATTCGATCGGATCTGGATGCAGAACCAGTCTTAATCTGTCCACAGTTCAGTGCAACAGCCAAATCAGCAATCGTAGAATCTTCAGTCTCTCCAGATCGGTGAGACATCACAGCTGTGAATCCTGCCTTATGGGCTAGGTTTACTGCATTGATAGTCTCAGTAAGAGTACCAATCTGATTTACTTTTATCAGAATTGAATTGGCAGATTTTTCGTCAATTCCTCTTTGAAGGAATTTTACATTAGTAACAAAAAGGTCGTCACCTACCAATTGAACTTTATCTCCAATTTTTTCAGTAAGCATGGCCCAAGCTTCCCAATCTTCTTCAGCACATCCATCCTCAATAGAATCAATTGGGTATTTCGAAGTCAGCTCAGCTAGGTAAGCTACTTGCTCCTCACGAGTTCGGATCACACCAGTGTCGCCTTCAAACTTCTTGTAGTTATATTTTCCATCTTCGTAGAACTCAGAAGCTGCACAATCCAAAGCGATGGTCAAATCCTTACCTGCTTCATAACCAGCTTTTGAAATGGCATCCAAAATAGCCCCTAGAGCTTCCTCCGTTCCGCCAGAGAAGTTTGGAGCGAACCCACCCTCGTCTCCTACTGCAGTAACTAATCCTTTATCGTGAAGGATTTTCTTTAGGTTATGGAAGACTTCCGTTCCCATCCTAATAGCCTCAGAAAAAGTAGACGCTCCGACTGGACGAATCATAAACTCTTGGAATGCAATAGGTGCATCAGAGTGGGATCCTCCATTGATAATATTCATCATTGGAACTGGAAGTGTATTGGCATTCACTCCACCCACATATCTGAAAAGTGGCTGTCCTGATTCCATTGCTGCAGCTTTGGCCACGGCCAAAGAAACACCAAGGATAGCGTTTGCTCCTAGATTACTTTTATTAGGAGTTCCGTCTAACTCGATCATGATCTGATCGATGAGGTTTTGCTCAAAAACATCAAAACCTACCAATTCGGAAGCGATTTTATCATTCACATTGGCTACCGCCTTTAGGACACCTTTTCCAAGGTAGGTGCTCTTATCACCATCTCTCAGTTCCACTGCTTCATTGACACCTGTAGAAGCACCACTTGGAACCGCAGCACGGCCAAAAGCTCCATTTTCAGTTACCACATCCACTTCCACAGTAGGGTTACCTCTCGAGTCAAGAATTTGACGGGCATGAATTGATTGAATTAAAGTCATAGGTTTAAAAGATTTGTTATTAATTTTTATTGATCAAAGAAATAAAGTCATCAAAAAGATACCTCGAGTCGTGAGGACCGGGAGATGACTCAGGATGATATTGCACAGAAAAGGCAGGCCTGTTTTTTAGCTTGATTCCTGCTACTGTATCATCATTGAGATGTACATGCGTAATCTCTACCTCTGGGTTCGTTTCCGCATCTTCTCTAGTAATATTGAATCCATGGTTCTGAGAAGTGATTTCCGACTGACCTGTCTGAAGGTTTTTTATCGGATGATTTATTCCTCTGTGACCATGGTGCATTTTATAGGTACTGATGCCCACCGACTCTGCTAGAATTTGATGTCCAAGGCATATACCAAAAACAGGCTTATTCGTACCAAGGATTTCTTTTGTCGTATCCACCGCGTATTCCATCACTGCCGGATCACCTGGACCATTTGAGAGGAAATATGCATCAGGCTCCCAAGCTTCCATTTCGCTCAGCCCTGTTTTTGCAGGAAATACTTTGCAGTAAACCCCTCGGTCAGCAAGGTTTCTAAGGATATTCTTTTTGATCCCCAGATCAAGGCACGCTACTTTTATAGAAGAAGATTCGTCACCAAAGAAATAAGGCTCCTTGGTACACACCTCAGAGGAAAGTTCTAAACCATTCATATCTGGAAGCTCATCCAGCTTTGCCTTTAGGCCGTCCAAATCTCCTTCGTATTCAGAGCTTATGATAGCATTCATGGCTCCTGCAGAGCGTATGTGTCTAACCAACTTTCTGGTATCGATATCCGCAATACCGGTTATCTCATATTTTTCTAGATAATCTTGAAGTGACCCCGTGGCATCTACCCTCGTGTGTATCTGCGAGAAACTGTTGACCACTATACCTCCGATAGTCGGATGGTCTGATTCCACCTCAGTATCGATCACCCCATAGTTTCCAATGTGAGATGTCGTAGTCACAATGATTTGACCCGTGTAAGATGGATCAGTGTAGATTTCCTGATAGCCGGTCATTCCGGTATTGAAGCAAATTTCACCGCCATTGGTACCTGGGCTTCCAATTAAATTTCCATGAAAAACGGTACCGTCTGCGAGAAGAAGTGTGGCCTTTTGCTTGGTCATTTTAGAGATTTTGCCCAAAGTTAAATAAATCTCTGAAGCTATAATTCTTCAGACAAAAAAAAAGGATTGAACTACCGCTCAATCCTTTTTCTATCTTCAACTGATTCAATTACTTGTCTTCAGTTTTCTTATCGTCTTCGTCTTCAGAAGCATCTGCTTCAGGAGTTTCGTCCGCCTCAGCAGCTGGCTCTTCAGCCTTCACTTCTTCTGCAGTCTCTTCCTCAACAGTTTCAACTACCTCTGCTTCTGGAGTCTCTTCCACAGCAGGAGTCTCTTCAACGACTGGAGCTTCTTCCACCACTTCTTCAACTGCAGTTTCAGCAGCTGGAGTAGCTTTGGCCTTGCCACCGCTTCTTCTAGATCTTCTTGTAGTCTTCTTAGCAGGCTTAGCTTCTTTCTGCATTAGCTCATTAAAGTCTACAAGCTCAATGATACACATCTCTGCATTGTCACCTAGTCTGTAACCAGTCTTGATGATTCGAGTATACCCTCCTGGTCTGCTTCCCACTCGATCGATCACCTCACCAAATAGATCCTTGATCGCTTCCTTATTCTTCAAGTAAGAGAAAGCCATACGACGATTGTGAGTCGTATCTTCTTTCGCTCGAGTAATAAGCGGCTCCACGTACTTCTTCAATTCTTTGGCTTTAGCAAGAGTAGTAGTGATACGCTTATGAAGAATCAAAGAGGTAGCCATGTTAGAAAGCATAGCCTTTCTGTGAGCTGATTTTCTCCCGAGGTGGTTAAATTTCTTACCGTGTCTCATGATATTTTATTCTTCTTCAAGTTTATACTTTGAAATATCCATTCCAAAAGTCAATCCTTTCTCCTGAATCAACTGCTCCAACTCAGCAAGAGACTTCTTACCGAAGTTTCTGAACTTCATCATGTCAGAGATTTCAAGCTTCGCAAGGTCTCCAAGAGTCTTCACGTCTGCAGCTTTCAAGCAATTGAATGCTCTTACTGAAAGGTCCAAATCGCTCAATGAAGTCTTAAGAAGCTTTCTCATGTGAAGGAATTCCTCATCGATCGGCTCTGGCTCAGCGATTCCGGTAGAATCAAGAACCATAGTCTGATCAGAGAATAGCATGAAGTGCTGGATCAAAATCTTTGCTGATTCCTGAAGCGCCTTCTCTGGGTGGATAGATCCATCAGTAGTTACTTCAAGCACAAGCATTTCAAAGTCAGTCTTCTGCTCAACACGAGTGTTTTCTACACTGTACTTCACATTCTTGATCGGAGTAAATACCGCATCGATAGCGATAGTTCCGAATACCTGCTCTTTTGGTTTGGATTCTTCAGCTGGTAAGTATCCTCTTCCTTTTTCGATTACAATCTCCATTTCGAAGGTTGTAGATGGATCCAGGTTACAGATTACCTGATCTGGATTCAAGATCTCAAAAGAAGAAGTAAACTTTGCGATGTCCCCAGCTGTGAAAACTGATTGATTCTTGATTTCTACGGTAATCTTACCATCAAAAGCTTCGTGCACTTTTTTGAATCGCACTTGCTTAAGATTAAGGATGATGTCAGTTACATCTTCTACTACACCTTCGATGGTAGAAAACTCATGAACAACACCTGGAAGCTTTACACTAGTAATAGCATATCCCTCTAGAGAGGATAGAAGAATTCTTCTCAATGCATTACCGATGGTAACTCCGTAGCCTTTTTCAAGTGGTTTGAAGGTAAATAGTCCGTGAAAATCATCGGCCTTTTCCATTACCACTTTTTCGGGCATTTGAAATGCTAGTATGGACATATAGTTTATTCTGTTTAAAGCTGAAAATAAATTTTACTTAGAGTAAAGTTCGACAATAAGCTGCTCCTTGATATTCTCAGGAATATCATCTCTGCTAGGAATACTGACGAATTTACCGGTCAATGAGGCCAAATCCCACTCTAACCAAGGATACTGCATGGCACCTCTACCGGCTAAGCTACTAGTAATCGCTTCAAGCGACTTAGAACGCTCTCTCACAGATACTACATCACCTGGCTTCAACGTGAACGATGGAATATTTACCACCTCACCGTTTACTAGGATATGCTTGTGAGAAACGAGCTGTCTCGCTCCTCTTCTCGTGGGAGAGATTCCCATTCTGTATACTGTGTTGTCCAATCTTGCTTCCAAAAGCTGAAGAAGGTTCTCACCAGTAATACCAGATTTTCTAGAAGCGATTCCGAACATCTTAGCAAATTGTCTTTCCAATACACCGTAGATGTATTTTGCTTTCTGCTTTTCAGCTAGCTGAATTGCGTATTCAGATTGCTTCTTTCTTCTTCCTCTTCCGTGTTGTCCGGGAGGATAGTTCTTTTTCTGAAGTGCTTTGCTATGCCCTTCGATAGGCTCGCCAAATTTTCTGGCGATCTTGGATTTAGGACCTGTATATCTAGCCATTCTTTCTAATCTTTAATATTAAACTCTTCTACGCTTTGGAGGACGACATCCATTGTGTGGCATAGGAGTCACATCAGTGATGGTGGTTACGTCCAATCCTACATTTTGCAAAGTTCTGATCGCAGACTCACGTCCGGAACCTGGTCCTTTTACAAATACTTCGATTTTTCTCAAACCTAAGTCATAGGCTACCTGACCACAATTTTGTGCGGCCATCTGCGCAGCGTAAGGAGTGTTTTTCTTAGAACCTCTGAAACCCATTTTACCGGCAGAAGCCCAAGAGATTACCTGTCCTGCGTTATTGGTGATAGAGATGATGATGTTGTTAAAGGATGCTCTGATGTGAGCTTGCCCTACGGCTTCCACCTTAACTACTCTCTTTTTACCCTTCGCTTTATCGTTTCTTTTCTGAGCCATAATCTAAATCAGGTTTTATTTAGTTGCCTTCTTTTTGTTAGCAACAGTTTTTCTCTTACCCTTCCTTGTTCTAGCGTTGTTCTTGGTCTTCTGGCCACGCACTGGAAGTCCTCTTCTGTGTCTCAAACCTCTGTAGCAACCAATATCCATTAGTCGCTTGATGTTTAATTGGATCTCTGATTTCAGAACACCTTCGGTTCTAAATTCCTCTGCGATAATATTTCTGATGGCAGTTGACTCATCGTCAGTCCACTCACCTGCTTTTTTATCTACGGAAATACCGGCTTTCTCTAAAATCGTGCGAGCTGAACTTCTTCCTATTCCGAAGATATAAGTAAGTCCAATTTCGCCACGCTTATTGTCTGGTATATCTACACCTGCAATTCTAGCCATAACTTAACCTTGTCTTTGTTTAAACTTAGGATTCTTCTTATTGATGACATAAAGCTTTCCTTTTCTACGGATCACCTTACAGTCAGCACTTCTCTTTTTGATAGATGCCTTAACTTTCATATCACTTTATTTATATCGATATACTATTCTACCTTTTGTCAAATCATAAGGAGACATCTCAAGTTTTACTCTGTCACCAGGCAAAATCTTGATATAATTCATCCTCATTTTTCCTGAAATATGAGCGATCAGTTGATGCCCATTTTCCAATTCAACTTTGAACATCGCATTAGACAATGCTTCTACGATAGTTCCATCTTGTTCTATAGATGTCTGTTTAGCCATATTAGAATTTAAAATTCTCTTCTATGTATTTATGGGTCGTTAGGACCTCTGTTTTATCTTCCATAATCGCCACCGTATGCTCATAGTGTGCAGAAGGCTTACGATCCGCAGTGCGGATAGTCCAGCCATCTCTCTCTTGGACAATATTCCTTGTCCCGAGATTTACCATGGGCTCTATGGCGATCACCATACCAGACTTGAGAAGAGGTCCACTTCCACGCTTACCATAATTCGGGACTTCCGGTCCTTCATGCAGATTTTTACCGACTCCATGCCCGACAAGCTCTCTGACTACCGTGTAGCCTTTGGCTTCGACGAACTTTTGAATCGCATTACCTACATCTCCGATCCGATTACCAACTACGGCACGCTCGATTCCCAGATACAATGAATCTTTAGTGGCTTTTAATAAAGCTATGACAGCAGGTGAGACTTCACCAATAGGATACGTATAAGCGGAATCGCTATGAAAACCTTGGTGAAAGACTCCACAATCTACTGAGATTATATCGCCATCTTTCAATTCATAATCGCTAGGAAATCCATGAACGACTACTTCGTTCACAGAAATACAAAGTGCAGCAGGAAAACCATTGTATCCCTTAAAGGAAGGAACAGCCTGGTGATCTCTGATAAACTCTTCAGCAATTTTGTCTAGAAAAGAGGTCTTTACCCCTTCTTTGACATGCTTGGCTACTTCTCCATGAGCTCTACCAAGTATGTCGGCACTCTCTTTTATTATCTGAACTTCTTCCGAAGTCTTATAATTAATCATCTTAGGCTACCTGATAATTAGAAGAATTATTCTTCATATTACCGCTCTTCATCATGCCTTCATAATGACGCATAAGAAGGTAGCTCTCTATTTGTCTCAATGTATCCATAATTACACCTACCATGATAAGTAGTGAAGTACCTCCGTAGAACTGAGCGAACTCACCACCTACACCTGCGATAATCGCAATCGCTGGAAGGATCGCCACCACTGAAAGAAGGATAGATCCAGGTAGAGTAATCTTAGAAATGATGCCATCAATAAATTCTGAAGTAGGAGCTCCAGGCTTAATACCAGGAATAAACCCACCATTCCTCTTCATGTCCTCAGCTATCTGCTCGGGATTAACGGTGATCGCTGTATAGAAGAAGGTGAAAATGATGATGAGCACCGCAAAGAGCAAATTATACTGCCATGAAGTGAAATCACTAAATGTAGTACCGATATAGTTTGCGATGTCACTCTCTCCAGCCCAGATCTGTGCAATCAAAGCAGGAACGAACATCAAGGATTGGGCAAAGATAATTGGCATCACACCAGACGCATTCACCTTAATAGGAATGTACTGACGCTGTCCTCCATATACTTTACCACCCACAACTTGTTTAGCATATTGAACCGGAATCTTTCTCACTGCCTCTGTTAATGCAACTGTTCCTACTACTACAAAGAATAGTACTGCAGCTTCAATCAAAAGAAGCAACATGCCAGAAGTACCTTTGCCAAGAACCTCGGCAATGATCGCTCCCGGGAATCGAGAAATAATACCAATCATGATCAGCATTGAGATACCGTTTCCGATACCCTTTTCAGTAATCTTCTCACCTAGCCACATACAGAACATTGTTCCTGCAGAAAGAAGGATCAATGAACTAGTCATGAATAGAGGTGTGCTAATCATCACAGCTCCTGTAGGAAGGATAGTTGCAGTAACATATCCTATACCCTGAGCAACTGTAATAGCTATAGTTAATACACGAGTGATCTGGGTAATTCTCTTACGACCAGACTCCCCGTCCTTTTGCATTTTCTGAAAATAAGGTACTCCGACAGTCAATAGCTGCAACACAATGGATGCAGATATATATGGCATGATACCTAAACCAAAGATGGATGCATTACTAAATGCTCCTCCTAGGAAAGTATCGATAAGCCCGAAAATACCCTCTGGTGCATCATTCAATTTTGAAGGGTCTACACCTGGTAAAACAATAAAGGATCCTAATCTAAAAATGATTAGGAACCCAATTGTATTGAGGATTCTTTCTCGAAGGTCTTCGATAGAGAAGATGTTCCTTATTGTCGAAATAAATTTTTTCATTAATCAATTTTATTTGCCGCTCCACCATTCTTCTCAATTGCAGCCGCTGCTGAAGCTGAGAATTGATGCGCTGTCACATCTAGTTTGGCTTTCAATTCACCACCACCAAGAATTTTAATTCTATCATTCTTAGAAGCGATTCCGTGAGATACCAAAGTATCCAAGGTTACAGTGTCAAGGTTATGCTTCTCGGCAAGATCCTGAAGAGTATCCAGATTTACTGGCTTGAACTCAACTCTGTTGAAAGGTTTAAATCCAAACTTAGGAATTCTTCTTTGAAGTGGCATCTGACCACCTTCAAAACCTAGCTTAGTCTTATAACCTGATCTTGACTTAGCACCTTTATGACCTCTAGTAGATGTGCCTCCACGCCCCGAACCTTGTCCACGACCGATTCGCTTTCTGTTTTTAGTGGAGCCTTCTGCTGGTTTTAATGTATGTAGTTTCATAATTAAACTTCCTCTACTGTTACTAGGTGATTCACCTTATTAACCATTCCCTGGATTTGAGGAGTAGCCTCATGAACCACGGATTTATTCATTTTACCAAGCCCTAGAGCCGCTATAGTACCCTTTTGATCCTTTGGTCTGTTAATGATACTTTTTACCTGAGTAATTTTAATCTTAGCCATGATTCTTAACCGTTAAATACCTTAGCCATTTTTACTCCTCTTTGCTGTGAAACAGCAATTGCATCTCTCAAGTGAGTCAAAGCATGGATGGTTGCCTTCACCACGTTATGTGGATTAGAAGAACCTTTCGACTTGGCAAGTACGTCAGTTACACCAGCACTTTCAAGTACCGCACGCATCGCACCACCGGCGATTACACCAGTACCAGGAGCTGCAGGCTTAATCAAAACAAAACCTCCACCATATTTGCCAATCTGCTCGTGAGGAATAGTACCCTTAAGTACTGGTACCCTCACCAAGTTTTTCTTAGCATCTTCGATACCTTTAGTGATAGCATCAGTCACCTCATTGGCTTTACCCAATCCGTAACCTACTACACCGTCTCCGTCACCTACAACAACGATAGCTGAGAAGGAGAATCTACGACCACCCTTAACTACTTTCGCTACTCTGTTTATAGCAACGACTTTTTCTTTAAGCTCTGTATCTGTAGCCCTGATAGGCTTTTTTCTTAGTTCAGACATCTTTGATTAAAATTTAAGGCCTCCTTCTCTGGCTCCGTCGGCCAAAGCTTTCACATTACCATGGTACAAGTATCCGTTTCTGTCAAACACTACTTCGTTCACTCCGGCAGCTACCGCTCGCTCAGCAAGCTTCTTTCCTACCTCTTTAGAAACGTCAACCTTTACATTTTCTTTAGCACCAAGCTCTTTTGAAGATGCCTGTACCAATGTATGACCCTTAAGATCATCAACCAATTGAGCGTAGATACCTGAGTTACTTTTGAATACAGATAGTCTAGGTCTGGAATCAGTACCAGAAATCTTCTTTCTGATACCCTGCTTGATTCTAAGTCTTCTGGAATTCTTATTAAATGCCATAACCTATTATTTTTTAGCGGCAGTTTTACCAGCCTTACGTCTAATTTGCTCACCGACGAAGCGCACACCTTTTCCTTTGTATGGCTCGACTTTTCTCAGGCTCTTGATCTTAGCAGCTACCTGCCCGATCAATTCCTTGTCATTTCCATTAAGTGTAATAATTGGATTCTTACCCTTAACAGTTTCAGTTGCTACTTTGATCTCTTCTGGAAGAGCAAAGAAAATGTTGTGAGAGTAACCTAGGTTAAGCTCAAGTACCTGACCGGCATTTGATGCTTTATAACCTACACCCACAAGTTCAATCTTCTTCTCGTACCCTTCAGAAACTCCCACAACAGCGTTGTTGATCAGAGATCTGTATAGCCCGTGAAATGACTTATGTCTCTTTGACTCAGTTGGTCTTTCCAAAACCACCTGGTTTTCTTCTACTTTCACAGCGATGTCCGGATGAACATCCTGCGTAAGCGTACCCTTTGGACCTTTAACAGTGACCAGCCCTTGAGCTGACACGTCTACAGTAACACCGCTGGGTAGATCTATTGGTTTTTTACCTATTCTAGACATGAGTGTTTATTAATAAACGTAGCAAAGAACTTCACCACCTACACCTTCAACTCTGGCTTCTTTGTCAGTCATCACACCTTTAGAGGTAGAGATTACTGCTACTCCAAGACCGTTGATCACGCGAGGAAGTTCGGTATGTTTTACATATTTTCTTAAGCCTGGAGTACTCACTCTCTGCAGGCTTACGATTGCATTCTTTTTGGTAGCAGGATTATACTTCAAAGCAATCTTAATGGTACCCTGAGGCCCATTTTCTTCGAATTTATAATTCTGGATGTATCCTTTATCATGCAATACTTTCGTGATTTCCTTTTTCAAATTAGAAGCAGGAATCTCCACGATTCGATGAGATGCCTTGATGGCATTTCTCAATCGAGTAAGATAGTCAGCTATTGGATCTGTCATTTTCTTTTAAGTCTAGCTCCGCCCAAACGGGGGGCAAAGTTACGAATTGATTCTTATTATAAAAACTACTGTCGCTATTTTACCAGCTAGACTTCGTTACTCCAGGGATCTCGCCATTAGCGGCCATTTCTCTGAAAGTAACTCTGTTGATCCCAAACTTTCTCATGTAGCCCTTAGGTCTACCAGTCAGTTTACATCTGTTATGAAGTCTTACGGGAGAAGCATTCTTTGGAAGCTTGTCAAGCGCCTCGTAATCACCAGCAGCTTTTAGCTCGGCTCTTTTCTTGGCATACTTGGCTACCAATCGCTCTCTCTTTCTTTCACGTGCTTTGATTGACTCTCTTGCCATGATTAATTCTCTTTATTTTGGTTAGCGAAAGGCATTCCAAACGCTTTAAGTAGCGCAAGGCTTTCCTCGTCTGAATTTGCAGTAGTCACAAATGTGATATCCATTCCTGAGATTCTGTTCACCTTTTCGATGCTGATCTCTGGGAAGATAATTTGCTCAGATACCCCAAGAGTGTAGTTTCCTCTTCCGTCAAATCCCTTATCAGAGATTCCTTTGAAGTCTCTTACTCTTGGAAGAGCTACAGTCATTAGACGATCAAGGAATTCAAACATTCTATCACCTCTCAAAGTCACTTTAGCACCGATAGGCATCCCCTCTCTAAGCTTAAAGTTAGAGATAGAGTTCTTTGCCTTAGTAGCTACGGCTCTCTGACCTGTGATAAGTGAAAGCTCTTCCACTCCCTGGTCTACCAATTTCTTATCCGCTACAGCAGCGCCGATTCCTTTGTTAAGCACAATCTTGCTCAACTTTGGCACCTGCATTACTGAAGTGTATTGAAATTTCTCTTTAAGAGCTGGTACGATTTCTTCTACGTACTTCGCTTTGATTCTAGGATTAGCCATTGATCACCTCCCCTGTTTTCTTAGAATATCTAACTAGTTTACCGTTATCACCAGCTTTACGACCGATTCTGGTAGCGTCGCCAGTTTTAGGATCTACGAGCATCAGGTTACTGATGTCGATTGAGGCTTCTTTCTTATCAATACCACCTTCAGGCTTTGCAGCAGTTGGCTTCACATGCTTAGTAATCATGTTAAGACCTTCTACAAATGCTCTTCTTTTCTTGGTGTCCACAGAAAGTACCTTTCCGGTTTTTCCTTTATCATCTCCTGAGATCACTTTGACGGTGTCGCCAGTTTTGATGTGGAATTTTGCTTTACTATTTCTTTCCATGATTACAGTACTTCAGGGGCTAAAGAAACGATTTTCATAAACTGCTTTTCTCTAAGCTCTCTAGCAACAGGGCCGAAGATACGTGTACCTCTTGGCTCGTCGTTATTGTTTAGTAAAACAGCTGCATTATCCTCAAATCGAATATAAGACCCATCTTTACGTCTTATTTCTTTTTTCGTGCGTACGATTACCGCTCTTGAAACGGTTCCTTTTTTCATGTTGCTGGAAGAGGCTGACTTTACTGTCACGACTACTTTGTCTCCAATGGAGGCATAACGCTTCTTGGTTCCTCCCAAAACTCGGATCACAAGTACTTCTTTAGCACCTGAGTTATCCGCTACACTTAGTCTGGATTCTTGTTGTACCATGATTACTTAGCCTTTTCAATAATTTCAACTAATCTCCAACGCTTGCTTTTACTCAGCGGACGAGTTTCTGATATTTTGACGATGTCTCCAGGAGCACATTCGTTCTTCTCGTCATGAGCCATAAACTTGGTAGTTTTGGTAACAAACTTTCCATAGATTCCATGCTTCTTGCGACGCTCTACGGCCACAGTGATGGACTTGTCCATTTTGTTACTTACCACTTTACCAATTCTTTCTTTACGAAGATTTCTTTCAATCGTAGCCATTGTATTTTCTATTAGCTAGTTATTTGGCTGTCAATTCCGTCTTCAATCTTGCGATTAGACGCTTTGACTCGCGGATTCTATTTGGATTCTCGATTGGAGAAATGTTATGAGCAAACTGTAGTTTGGTCAAGTTCTCCTTCTCTGCGACAATTCGCTCTTGGATCTCACTTGCGGAAAGTGAACGGATTTCTGAATTTTTCATAGGTTCTACTATTCAACGTAATCTCTACGAACAACAAACTTTGTACTTACCGGAAGCTTCTGCTGTGCAAGTCGAAGTGCTTCTCTAGCCGCTTCGATATTTACACCAGTTGCTTCAAACAAGATCGTACCTGGCTTGATAGGAGCTACCCAATATTCTGGAGCACCTTTTCCTTTACCCATACGAACCTCTGCAGGCTTCTTAGTGATAGGCTTGTCTGGAAAAATTCTAATCCAAACTTGTCCTTCACGCTTCATAGCCCTGGTCATCGCAATACGAGCCGCCTCAATCTGGCGAGCTGTAATCCATCCTGCTTCAAGAGACTTAATGCCAAAGTTCCCGAAAGAAAGCGTATGCCCTCTCTGCGCGATGCCCTTGACACGGCCCTTCTGCATTTTTCTATATTTAGTTCTTTTTGGCTGTAACATGATTCCTCAATAAACAGGTGAAATTAATTTCTTCTTCTACGTCTTGGAGCTCCGTCACGCTTTGGACCAGCGTTTCTTCCTCCCTTTGGATCATTAGCCGAACCTTGGTTAGGAGAGAGATCTCTCTTACCATATACTTCTCCTTTGAATATCCACACTTTGATACCTATGATTCCATAGACAGTCAAAGCTTCAGATACTGCATAGTCAATGTCTGCTCTTAGTGTATGAAGAGGAATTCTACCCTCCTTATACATTTCAGATCTAGCCATTTCAGCACCACCTAGTCTTCCAGATAGTTTGATTTTGATACCTTCGGCACCTACTCTCATGGAAGCTGCGATCGCCTGCTTCATGGCTCTTCGGAAGGAGATCCTAGCTTGAAGCTGAGATGCGATAGATTCACCTACTAGCTTAGCATCCAATTCAGGACGCTTAATTTCAAAGATATTGATCTGAATATCTTTGCCAGTAAGCTTCTTCAACTCTTCTTTAAGCTTGTCTACTTCGGCTCCGCCTTTACCAATTACTACACCCGGACGAGCAGTGTGTACCGTAAGCGTAATTCTTTTGAGCGTACGCTCAATGATCACCTTAGATATACCTCCCTTAGGGATTCTGGCAAGGACGTATTTACGGATTTTCTGATCTTCGAATAGCTTGTCAGCAAAGTTTCTCCCACCGTACCAGTTGGAGTCCCAGCCTTTCACTACGCCAAGTCTAAATCCTATTGGGTTAATCTTTTGTCCCATGGTCTCTTTTAATTTGCCTTTTCGTTTGTTTCAACTTCATCAGCGGTCACGTCTTCGACTGGCACATTAAATGCGTCCACGACTAGAGTGACATGATTAGATCTTTTGCGAATTCTATGTCCACGACCCTGAGGAGCTGGTCTCAAACGCTTAAGCATTCTACCACCGTCTACCATGATCGTTTTGATATACAAGTCAGCATCCTCCAGCTTCTCGTCTGGATTCTTTGCCTGCCAGTTGGCCACTGCGGACAACAAAAGCTTCTCAAGTCTAGCAGCTCCCTGGTTAGGAGTGAACTTAAGGATGCTAAGTGCCTGACCTACTCTTTTCCCTCTCACCAAATCAGCGACAAGTCGCATCTTTCGTGTAGAGGTAGGAACATTATTTAATCTTGCTATTGCTTCCATGATTATCTCTTTCCTTTATCTTTTTTAGCAATGTGCCCTCTGAAGTTTCTGGTAGGAGCAAATTCACCTAGCTTGTGACCTACCATGTTGTCTGTGACGAATACTGGAATAAACTTATTTCCATTATGCACAGCGAAGGTATGTCCTACGAAGTCTGGAGAGATCATGGATCTTCTTGACCAAGTCTTGATGACAGATTTCTTGCCTGACTCGTTCATCACATCCACTTTCTTCACCAAATGATGCTCGATATAAGGACCTTTTTTTAATGATCGTGCCATGATTATTTAGATCTTTTGCTGATGATGAATTTGTTTGAATACTTCTTGCGTGCTCTGGTCTTCTTACCCTTTGCCAAAACGCCAGTTCTGGATCTTGGGTGACCACCTGATGAACGTCCTTCACCACCACCCATTGGGTGATCGACAGGGTTCATAGCTACACCCCTTACTCTTGGTCGTGCACCTAACCATCTCTTTCTACCTGCTTTACCAAGAACCACGTTCATGTGGTCAGCATTGGAAACAGATCCGATAGTGGCCATACATACGCCAAGTACCAATCTCATCTCACCAGATGGAAGTTTAACCGTCACATACTTACCCTCACGAGCTACGATCTGTGCATATCCTCCGGCGCTTCTAACCATTGCAGCTCCTTTACCAGGCTTCAATTCCACATTGTGCACAATTGTACCCAAAGGAATATTCATCATTGGCATAGCATTACCTACTTCAGGTGCTACTTTCTCTCCGGAAATCACTGTTTGTCCAACTTGCAAACCTTCCGGTGCGATAATATAGGCTTTCGCTCCATCCGCGTAATACAATAGCGCCAGACGAGCAGTTCTGTTTGGATCATACTCGATACCTTTTACAGTAGCAGGTACGTCAAACTTATTTCTCTTGAAGTCTACTACACGTAGTCTTCTCTTATGACCACCACCGATATTTCGCTGGGTCATTTTGCCTTGATTATTTCTACCTCCTGATTTCTTCAATGGAGCAAGAAGAGACTTCTCTGGCGTAGACTTGGTAATCTCGTCAAATGCCGGAGCGACTCTAAATCTCGTTCCAGGAGTAATCGGATTCATTTTTTTAATTGCCATGATACTGATTCAATTAAACTTCTCCGTAAAAATCAATTACATCTCCCTCAGCGACTTCTACCATTGCCTTCTTGAAGGAATTGGTGAATCCTGATACGATCTGGCTCTTTGTGTATCTTGTCTTCTTCTTTGCGGCATAGCGCATAGTTCTTACAGATACTACTTTTACACCATATGCTTTTTCTACAGCTGCTTTGATTTCTGGCTTCTTGGCAGTCTTCTCTACCACGAATCCGTAAACGCCACCTTCATTCATGGCTGAAACCTTCTCTGTAATTATGGGCTGCTTTAGAATATCCATTGTCTTATTTCGATAAAATGGTTTCCAACATACTCACAGACCCTTCGCAAAGCACTAGCTGATCAGCATGAAGCACCTGGTAAGTATTTACGTCATTCACAGTGACTACTTGAGACTTTGGTAGGTTCCTACTAGATAGGTACACATTCTTATTTGCCTCTGGCAAAACAACCAATGTCTTCTTGTCTGCTAGAGACAATCCGTTCAATACGTTCAAATAGTCCTTGGTCTTTGGAGAATCCAAAGTAAGGTTCTCTAAAATGGTAAGGCTTTCTTCTTGAACCTTGTAAGTCAAAGCTGACTTTCTAGCCAATTGCTTCAACTTCTTGTTCAATTTGAAAGAATAGTTTCTTGGTCTAGGACCGAAGATTCTACCTCCACCTCTGAAAAGAGGAGACTTGATAGAACCAGCTCTCGCCGTACCTGTACCCTTTTGCTTTTTGATCTTTTTAGTAGATCCAGCAATTTCGTTTCTTTCCTTAGACTTATGCGTTCCCTGTCTTTGGTTAGCCAGGTACTGCTTTACGTCTAGATATATCGCGTGATCGTTTGGTTCGATCCCGAAAATTTCCTCAGAAAGGCTAACCTTTCTTCCGGTATCTTCTCCTTGTTGATTGATTACTGCTAATTCCATGGCTTATTTCTCTAGAATTACATAAGAATTTTTAGGACCTGGAACTGAGCCAGATACTAAAAGAAGATTCTTCTCAGGATAGATTTTCATCACCTTAAGATTGATGACCTTTACCCTGTCGCCACCCATTCTTCCAGCCATTCTCAATCCCTTAAATACTCGGGAAGGCCAAGAACAAGCACCAATCGATCCAGGGTGTCTCTGTCTGTTGTGCTGACCGTGAGTGGATCCACCCACACCACCAAAACCATGACGTTTAACTACACCTTGGAAACCTTTACCTTTTGAAGTTCCGATAGCATCCACGAAGTCACCCTCCTTGAATACTTCATCAGACTTCACAGTAGCTCCTAGATCTACCTGGCCTTCAAACTCGACCCGGAAATCACGGAACTCAACAACCTTATGCTTAGGAGTAGTACCGGCCTTTTTGAAATGACCGATCAATGGCTTAGGCGTATTTTTTTCTTTACGCTCACCATACCCTAGTTGCACAGCGCTGTACCCGTCTGTTTCAACGTTTTTTACTTGCGTCACTACGCAAGGACCAGCTTCTATTAGCGTGCATGCGACGTTACGTCCATCGGCACTAAAAATGCTAGTCATTCCTACTTTTTTTCCAATTATACCAGACATCTTAATAAGATAATTTGATAATTCTCAAGCGATTAGACGCGTGAGCCCTTTTTAAGGACTGCAAAGTTACTGAAATAAAATTCTGTAACAAACACCCCTTACTTTATTTTCCCCTGATTCCCAGCTTTTTTGGCCCACTTCCCAAACATTTGAGAAGGTTGGGATTCCAGGAGCTTTGTCCGGAGGACAAAAGAAAAGACCTGAGCAAAAACTCAGGTCTTTCTGATTGAAATTTCAGGTGAAATCAAACTTTGATTTCTACATCCACACCACTTGGAAGTTCGATCTTCATCAAAGCGTCCACAGTCTTAGAACTGTTAGAGTAGATGTCTACCAATCTTTTGTAAGTACAAAGCTGATATTGGTCTCTTGCCTTCTTGTTTACGTGTGGCGACTTAAGCACAGTAAACTTCTCTTTTTTTGTTGGCAAAGGAATTGGCCCAACTACAACAGCTCCTGTAGATTTTACAGCCTTCACAATCTTCTCTGATGACTTATCCACCAGGCTATGATCGTATGATTTTAGTTTTATTCTGATTTTCTGATTCATCTCAATATTGTTTAGGCTTTCTCACCTTTAACGTTAGCAATCACAGATTCCGCGATGTTATTTGGCACTGACGCATAGTGCGAGAATGTCAATGATGCGGTAGCTCTACCAGAGGTAATTGTTCTAAGGTCAGTGATATAACCGAACAATTCTGACAATGGAACATCAGCCTTGATTACAGAAGAAGTTCCTTTAGTATCCATACCCTTCATCAAACCTCTTCTTCTATTCAAGTCACCGGTGATAGGACCAGTATACTCATCAGGAGTAACTACGTCCACAGCCATAATTGGCTCTAGCAACTGTGGGCTACACTGCCTTGCAGCTTCCTTGAATCCAAGTCTTGCAGCCAATTCGAATGACAAAGCATCAGAATCGACATCGTGGAAGGAACCATGGAACAATCTCACCTTCATGGAATCAATTGGGTATCCAGCAAGTGGACCATTTTTCATAGCTTCCGCAAAACCTTTCTGGATGGATGGAATAAATTCCTTAGGAATCACACCACCTACGATACCATTTTCGAATTCAAGACCAGCCTTGATTTCTCCAGTTTCTGGATCTTCTGGCTTAGGACCAATTTCGAATACGATGTCGGCAAATTTACCTTTACCACCAGTCTGCTTCTTGTAAACTTCTTTATGCTCAACACTTGAGAAAAGAGCTTCTTTGTAAGCAACCTGAGGAGCACCCTGATTGATCTCTACTTTGAACTCTCTCTTTAGACGGTCGATGATAATATCAAGGTGAAGCTCACCCATACCTCTTAGGATAGTCTGACCAGTTTCGTGATCCGTATTCACCTGAAGAGTTGGATCTTCTTCTACAAGCTTTGCGATAGCCATACCTAGCTTATCCACGTCCGCCTGAGTCTTAGGCTCGATAGCATATCCAATCACAGGATCAGGGAAGATCATAGATTCCAGAACTACTTTTCTCTGCTCATGGCAAAGCGTATCTCCAGTCTTGATATCCTTAAATCCTACAACCGCACCAATATCTCCAGCTCTTAAAGCTTCGATTTGGTTTTGCTTATTCGCGTGCATCTGGAATACTCTAGAGATTCTCTCCTTATTTCCAGATCGGCTGTTGAATACATAAGAACCAGACTCAAGTACTCCAGAGTAAGCTCTTACGAAACAAAGTCTACCTACGAATGGGTCAGTAGCAATCTTAAATGCAAGTCCAGCAAATGGCTCGTCCTCGCTTGGAGAGATAGCAACCTCAGTTTCCTCATCGTTAAGGTCTGTAGCGATGATATCATCCTTATCAAGTGGAGAAGGAAGAATTTCCATTACCAGGTCAAGCATGGTTTGAACTCCTTTGTTCTTGAAAGAAGAACCACAAACCATAGGAACGATCTTCATGTCGATAGTCGCCTGACGAAGTGCAGTAAGAATCTCTGCTTCTGTGATAGAATCTGGATCGTCAAAGAACTTCTCCATTAAACTCTCATCGTAGTCAGCCACTGCCTCTAGCAAGTGCTCTCTCCACTCTGCCACGTCGTCGACCATGTCCTCTGGAATATCTACTTCTTCGTAGGTCATTCCCATATCCTGCTCGTTCCAAACGATGGCTCTGTTGTTAATCAAATCAACAACACCTTTGAATTTATCTTCAGCACCGATAGGCAACTGCAATGGAACTGCATAGCTTCCTAGCATTTCCTTTACTTGCTTACAAACCTCAAGGAAGTTTGCGCCAGCTCGGTCCATCTTATTCACGAATCCAATTCGTGCTACTTTATAGTTATCAGCTAATCGCCAGTTAGTTTCAGACTGTGGCTCAACACCATCCACAGCACTGAAAAGGAAGACAAGACCATCTAGAACTCTTAGGGATCTGTTTACTTCAACGGTGAAGTCCACGTGTCCTGGAGTATCGATGATATTGATTTGGTATTTTTGATCTCTATAATTCCAAAATACAGTAGTAGCAGCGGAAGTAATAGTAATACCTCTCTCCTGCTCTTGCGCCATCCAGTCCATGGTCGCAGCTCCGTCGTGTACCTCACCAATTTTGTGAGACACACCAGAGTAAAAAAGAATTCTCTCGGTAGTAGTCGTCTTACCTGCATCGATGTGTGCAGCAATACCGATGTTTCTGGTGAATTTTAAATCTCTCTTAGCCATCCTAATTAAAATCTAAAATGTGAGAATGCTTTATTCGCTTCGGCCATTCTGTGCGTGTCATCTTTCTTCTTGACAGCAGCACCTTCACCTTTGGAAGCCGCGATGATTTCGCCTGCAAGACGATCCATCATGGTCTTTTCCCCTCTTTTTCTGGAATAAAGAATCATCCACTTGATTCCTAATGCCATTTTTCTTTCGGGTCGAACTTCCATTGGAACCTGGAATGTAGCACCACCAACTCTACGACTCTTCACCTCTACGGATGGAGCAATATTGTTAAGCGCCTTTCTCCAAACTTCAAGACCATTCTCACCTACTTTTTCTTCAACCTTCTCTACTGCATCGTAGAAAATATTGTAAGCAATACTCTTCTTGCCATCAACCATAAGACAATTCACAAACTTGGTAACCAAGGTGTCATTGAACTTCGGATCAGGAAGAATATATCTCTTCTTTGGTTTCGCTTTTCTCATTATTTCTTCTTGTTATAAATTACTTTTTAGCGTCCTTTGGGCGCTTAGCACCGTACTTAGAGCGACCTTGCTTACGGTCTTTTACTCCTGCAGTATCTAGTGCACCTCGGATGATGTGATATCTTACACCTGGAAGATCCTTCACACGACCACCTCTGATCAATACGATCGAGTGCTCCTGTAGATTATGACCTTCTCCTGGGATATAAGCATTCACTTCCTTCCCGTTTGTCAATCTCACCCTAGCCACTTTCCTCATCGCTGAGTTAGGCTTCTTAGGGGTGGTAGTGTATACTCTGGTGCAAACTCCTCTTCGCTGTGGACATGCGTCCAAGGCTCTGGATTTCGATTTGCTTTCCAGTGTAGTTCTACCTTTTCTTACTAACTGTTGAATAGTAGGCATTAACTGATAAAATTTAGTCTTCCTGTAAACTGTTAAATTTTGGACTGCAAAGGTAAAGAAAGAAATAAGAGGAACAAAATTAAGCAGTTATATTTCTATTAGGCTTCACCGGCCGGTCCAAAGTTCACTGGGAACTGTGGTGTACCTCCAGATTGATTGATTTTACCGAAGGCTTTTTCATACTTCTCAATATTATCTTTCAGTGCCGCCAAAAGTCTCTGTGCATGCTCCGGGGTCACGATCACTCTAGACTTAACCTTTGCTTTTGGCACACCCGGCATCAATCGAATAAAATCAATTACGAACTCCGAATTTGAATGAGCAATCATTGCGAGATTTGAGTAAACTCCCTCTGCTACTTCTTCTGAAAGTTCGATGTTGATTGGCTGATTTCCTGGCTTCTTATTTTTTGGGTCTTCCATTTATTTTGGGATTAAAAAAAGGCCTGCATTACACAGGCCTTTTTGATTTGAGTTTATTTATTCATTAAAGAATAGCTTCGCTTGATCTGGTAGATGGAGTACTCTCCATATTTTCAGCCAGCTGCTCGTATTCTTCCTGAGAACCTACGATCATATTTTGGATTCTTCTCTGTCCTGTACCTGCTGGAATCAAGTGACCTACGATCACGTTTTCCTTCAGTCCAAGAAGCTCATCACGCTTACCGCGAATAGCTGCTTCAGAAAGAACCTTTGTAGTTTCCTGGAAGGAAGCTGCAGAAATAAAGCTTTCAGTACCAAGAGAAGCTGCCGTGATACCCTGTAGGGTTGGCTTAGAAACCGCAGTTTCAGCATCTCTCACCTGAACAAGCTTCAGATCTTTTCTCTTCAAGCTAGAATTCTCATCTCTCAATCTTCTTGCTGAGATAATCATTCCTGGCTTCAAGGTACTAGAGTCACCAGCGTCCATTACCACCTTCTTGTCAAGGATGTTGTCATTTTCCTCACGGAAAGCCCACTTATCCACGACTTGATTTTGAAGGAATCCAGTGTCGCCTGCATCAAGGATTTCTACCTTCTGCATCATTTGGCTTACGATTACTTCGATGTGCTTATCATTGATCTTCACACCTTGTAATCGGTAAACTTCCTGGATTTCATTCACCAAATACTCTTGTACGGCTGTTGGGCCTTTGATAGCAAGAATATCATTCGGGGTGATAGCACCGTCAGAAAGTGGCTCACCCGCACGGATGAAGTCATTTTCCTGAACTAGGATGTGCTTAGAAAGAGAAACCATGTACTTCTTTGTAATTCCATCCTTAGATGTGATTAAGATTTCTCTGTTACCTCGCTTAATACCTCCGTAAGCTACTACACCGTCAATCTCAGACACTACTGCCGGATTGGATGGGTTTCTCGCTTCGAATAGCTCAGTCACCCTTGGAAGACCACCCGTAATATCTCTTGTCTTACCTACAGATCTTGGGATCTTCACTAGCACCTGACCAGCTTTCACTTTATCACCTTGCTCTACAGCCAGGTGAGCTTCTACTGGAATATTGTATGACTTAGAATCATCACCATAGTTCACGACGATAGCCGGGTTCTTAGTTCTGTCCTTAGAGTCGATAATTACCTTCTCACGGAAACCTGTCTGATCATCAGCTACTTCTTTGTAAGTGATACCTTCGACGATAGATTCAAAATCAATGCTACCATCAAATTCAGAAAGAATCACTGCATTATATGGATCCCAGGTACAAAGCGCTTCGCCTTTGCCAATCTTCTGACCATCCTTCACAGAAAGATGTGCACCATAAGGAACGTGATTCGAAACCAGAGTTTTTCCAGTCTTTGGATCATTTACTTTGATCTCACCAGATCTTCCCATTACTACCATCACCTTCTCTCCTTCTTTATTAGAAGACTCGATCCATCTAAGCTCCTCATCAAACTCAACCTTACCTTCGAACTTAGCAGTGATGCTAGCTTCTACAGCCATGTTGGATGCAGTACCACCCACGTGGAAAGTTCTTAGCGTAAGCTGGGTTCCTGGCTCACCGATAGACTGTGCAGCAATAACACCTACAGACTCACCGTTTTGGACCATATTTCCAGTGGCAAGGTTTCTACCGTAACACTTAGAACATACTCCTCTGCGAGTTTCGCAAGTCAATACGGATCTGATTTCTACTTCTTCGATCGAAGAAGAATCAACCTTAGCAGCGATTTCATCTGAAATCTCTTCACCGGCTGTGATCACTAACTCGTCAGTCTGAGGATCATACACATCGTGTACGGAAACTCTTCCTACAATTCTCTCAGAAAGAGGTTCTACGATCTCATCGTTATCTCTTAGTGGCTCAACCACAAGACCTCTGAGCGTACCGCAATCCTCTTCAGTTACGATCATATCTTGCGCTACATCTACCAATCTTCTGGTTAGGTAACCAGCATCGGCAGTTTTAAGGGCAGTATCTGCAAGACCTTTTCTCGCACCGTGAGTAGAGATAAAGTACTCCAATACATCTAGTCCTTCCTTAAAGTTGGATAGAATTGGGTTTTCAATAATCTCACCTACGGATCCTTGAAGATTTTTCTGTGGCTTAGCCATCAGACCTCTCATACCACCTAGCTGACGAATCTGCTCTCTGGAACCTCTAGCTCCTGAGTGCATCATCATGTAGATCGCATTGAATCCTTGCTTATCCTCCTCCATCTGCTTCATCAGATTATTCGTCAGATGAGAGTTGGTACGAGTCCAGATATCAATTACCTGATTATATCTTTCATTATCAGTTATCAGACCCATTAGGTAGTTGTTCCAAACCTGGTCAACTTCTTCCTGAGCCTTACCGATCATTGGATCCTTCTCCTCAGGAATGATCACGTCATTAAGTCCCATGGAAAGACCACCCTTATAGGCCATCTGGAATCCAAGGGTTTTGATATCGTCAAGGAACTGAGCAGTTCTGGATATACCACAAACCTTCACTACCTGAGCAATGATCTGCTGTAGTTTCTTTTTAGTCAGAAGCTCATTTACATATCCTACTTCCTCCGGAACGTACTGGTTGAAAATCAAACGACCTGCAACAGTTTCTACGATTTCCTCTTTGATCTCTCCATCTTCACCACGCACATTCACCTTACACTTGATGTTTGCGTGCTGAGAAATAGAGCCTTCATTCAGAGCAATTATTACCTCTTCTTGGCTATAGAAAGTCATTCCTTCACCTGGAACTGGCTCTTCTTTCGTAGACTTCTTCCCTTTGGTTACATAATAAAGACCCAATACCATATCCTGCGATGGTACGGTAATAGGTGCACCATTTGCAGGGTTAAGAATATTGTGTGCCGAAAGCATCAAAGTAGACGCTTCTAGAATGGCCTCATGTCCAAGTGGCACGTGAACAGCCATCTGGTCACCATCAAAGTCAGCGTTGAATGCTGTACATACTAATGGGTGAAGTTGAATCGCCTTACCTTCTATAAGCTTTGGCTGGAAAGCCTGAATACCTAATCTGTGAAGCGTTGGAGCACGGTTTAGAAGTACAGGATGTCCCTTCAATACATTCTCAAGAATATCCCAAACTACAGGATCCTTACGATCAACAATCTTCTTAGCAGACTTCACCGTCTTCACAATACCTCTTTCGATCAGTTTCCTGATGATGAAAGGCTTGAAAAGCTCAGCAGCCATATTCTTAGGAAGACCACACTCGTGAAGCTTCAATTCTGGACCTACCACGATCACAGAACGACCGGAGTAATCCACACGCTTACCAAGCAAGTTTTGACGGAATCGACCTTGCTTACCCTTCAACATATCAGAAAGGGACTTCAATGCACGGTTTCCATCGGATCTTACCGCATTTACTTTTCTGGAGTTATCGAATAATGAATCAACCGCTTCCTGAAGCATTCTTTTCTCGTTTCTCAAGATCACTTCTGGTGCCTTGATATCGATCAATCTCTTCAATCGGTTGTTTCTGATAATTACTCTTCTGTAAAGATCATTCAAGTCAGAAGTCGCGAATCGACCACCATCGAGAGGAACCAAAGGTCTCAATTCTGGTGGGATTACAGGAACCATTCTTACGATCATCCACTCTGGACGATTCTCAATTCTGGTTCTTGCATCTCTGAAAGCCTCAACCACTTTCAGTCTCTTCAATGCTTCTGCCTTTCTCTGCTGAGAAGTATCAGTAGCAGCCTGATGTCTCAAAGAGTAAGAAAGATCATCCAGATCAAGACGAGCAAGAAGCATCTCAAGAGCCTCAGCACCCATCTTGGCAATAAACTTATTAGGATCATCATCATCCAACTGATGATTTTCCTTTGGAAGCTTATCCATAATATCCAAGTATTCGTCTTCAGTAAGGAAGTCAAGGTATTGAACTCCGTCCTCCTCTTTGATACCTGGCTGTACTACTGCATATCGCTCGTAGTATACAATTTGATCAAGTTTTTTGGTCGGTAGACCAAGAAGATATCCAATCTTGTTCGGAAGAGACTTAAAGTACCAGATGTGAGCAACTGGAACCACCAATTCGATGTGTCCCATACGCTCTCTACGTACTTTCTTCTCCGTTACCTCAACTCCACATCGATCACAGATGATGCCTTTGTATCGGATACGCTTATATTTTCCACAATGACACTCCCAGTCTTTCACTGGACCAAAAATTCTCTCACAGAACAAGCCGCCCATCTCAGGCTTATAGGTTCTGTAATTGATGGTTTCTGGCTGAGTCACCTCTCCGTTTGAGCTATCCAGAATAGATTCTGGAGAAGCCAAACTGATGGTCACTCTTGAAAAGTCATTGTTGAGTTTTTTGTTTTTTCTAAACGCCATAGTTTTTGAAAGATATGTAGTGGGCCCTTTCAGGCCCGATAAGCCAAATTAATCTAAGGTAATCTCTAATGCCAAGCCTCTTAGCTCGTGAACCAATACATTGAATGATTCAGGGATATTTGGCTTAGGAAGGTTTTCACCTTTCACAATCGACTCGTAAGCTTTCGCACGACCGATTACATCGTCAGACTTCACTGTAAGAATCTCTTGCAGTACATGAGAAGCACCGAATGCCTCAAGTGCCCATACCTCCATCTCTCCGAATCGCTGACCACCAAACTGGGCCTTACCACCCAATGGCTGCTGCGTGATCAAAGAGTATGGTCCGATAGATCTTGCGTGCATCTTGTCATCCACGAGGTGACCAAGCTTCAGCATGTAAGCTATACCTACTGTCACTGGCTGATCAAATCTATTTCCGGATAGACCATCATACAGGTAAGTTCTACCAAAGGCTGGAAGCCCGGCAAGCTCCAACTCGTGAGACACCTCTTCCATGGTAGCACCATCGAAGATCGGAGTTGCATATTTCTTATCCAGCTTCTGACCTGCCCAAGCAAGTACAGTTTCGAAGATCTGTCCGATGTTCATACGAGAAGGTACACCTAGTGGATTCAATACGATGTCCATTGGAGTTCCATCCTCAAGGAATGGCATATCTTCATCACGAACGATTCGGGCAACGATACCCTTGTTTCCGTGACGACCTGCCATCTTATCACCTACTTTTAGCTTACGCTTCTTAGCCACGTAAACTTTCGCAAGCTGAACGATACCTGCAGGAAGTTCATCTCCAACCTCTAGAGTAAATCTGTCTCTCTTGAATAGACCACTGATTTCATTTCTCGCATTGGTGTAGTTCTTCACCAACTTTACAATTAGATCATTGATGTGCTCATCCTTAGTCCAATCGTCAAGAATAATGTCAGAAATCAAGTTTGCCTCTTCAGGTACGTTATAGTTAGACTCGTCTCTGTATGGGTTCTTAGCTGGGAACAAGTTGTTTTCAATGTTCTTCGCATTGAACTTGGTTCCTTTGCTGATGATTTCATCACCAAACTTATGCTTCACTCCCTGAGAAGTTTTGCCATCAAGGATAGTAACCAACTTATTGATCATTCTCTCTCTGATAGCAAGAAGATCTTTAGAGTAAGAAGCTTTCAGTTTTTCCACTTCAGCCTTCGCCTTAGCTCTGTGATCCTTATCCTTTTTAGGTCTTGCGAATAGCTTTGTTTCGATAACCACACCATTTAAAGATGGAGAGGCTTTCAAAGAAGCATCCTTCACATCACCAGCCTTATCACCGAAGATCGCTCTTAGAAGTTTCTCTTCTGGTGTTGGATCAGTCTCTCCTTTTGGAGTAATCTTACCGATGATGATATCACCTTCTTTAATCTCTGCTCCAATTCGGATAATACCATTCTCGTCAAGGTGCTTAACAGCTTCTTCAGATACGTTTGGAATTTCAGAAGTCAATTCTTCTTCACCTCTCTTCGTATCTCTTACTTCAAGCTGGAATTCTTCTACGTGAATAGAGGTAAATACATCCTCTCTTACCACACGCTCAGAGATCACAATCGCATCCTCGAAGTTATATCCTTGCCATGGCATGTATGCCACTTTCAGGTTTTTACCTAGAGCAAGTTCACCTTCGTTAGTAGAATAACCTTCTACCAGAACCTGACCTTTCACCACTTTCTGTCCCTTAAGTACCAAAGGAGTCAAATTGATGGTAGTATCCTGGTTAGTTCTTCTGAACTTGATTAGGTCATAAGACTTATACTCGTCAGTGAAGTTTACAAGAAGCTCATCATCTGTCAAGTCATACTTGATAGTGATCTTACGAGCATCTACGTAGTCAACTACACCATTTGCTTCCGCAATGATTAATGATCTAGAATCAACCGCAGCTTTTGCTTCAAGGCCTGTTCCCACGATAGGAGACTCTGCCTTCAACAACGGTACTGCCTGACGCTGCATGTTTGATCCCATCAAAGCACGGTTCGCATCATCATGCTCAAGGAATGGAATAAGAGAAGCAGCAACAGATACAATCTGGTTTGGCGCAACATCCATGTAGCTAATCTCTTTTGGATCAAGCACTGGGAAGTCACCCTCAAATCTCGCCTTCACCTTCTCATTCACGAACTTACCTGAATCATCAAGTGGTGCATTTGCCTGAGCAATGTTATGATCGTCTTCCTCCTCTGCAGTAAGGAAAATCATATCATCCTTCTTCATACCAACTTTTCCATTCTTAACCTTTCTATAAGGTGTCTCAAGGAATCCCATTGAATTCACTTTTGCGTGAACACAAAGAGAAGAGATCAAACCAATGTTTGGACCTTCCGGAGTTTCAATGGTACAAAGTCGGCCGTAGTGAGTGTAGTGAACATCTCGCACCTCGAAACCTGCTCTTTCTCTGGATAGACCACCTGGTCCCAAAGCAGAAAGTCTTCTCTTATGAGTCAGCTCCGCAAGTGGGTTAGTCTGATCCATGAACTGAGAAAGCTGGTTCGTTCCGAAGAAGGAGTTGATCACAGAAGAAAGTGTACGAGCGTTGATCAAGTCTACTGGCTTGAAGTCTTCGTTATCACGTACATTCATTCTTTCACGGATAGTTCTAGCCATTCTGGCAAGACCTACACCGAACTGACTGTAAAGCTGCTCGCCTACAGTTCTCACTCTTCTATTACTCAAGTGATCGATATCATCGACTACCGCTTTTGAGTTGATCAAACCGATCAAGTACTTCACGATGGAAATGATATCATCCTTAGTCAAGACAATCTTTTCAGATTCGATGTCAAGACCAAGTTTCTTATTAATTCTATATCGACCTACTTCTCCAAGATCATATCTCTTGTCTGAGAAGAAAAGGCTATTGATCACCTCACGAGCAGTAGACTCATCAGGTGCTTCAGTATTTCTAAGCTGTCGGTAGATTACCTCAACCGCTTCCTTCTCAGAGTTTGAGTTGTCTTTCTGAAGAGTGTTATAAACGATAGAGTAATCTGCGATATTTACATCTTCTCTGTGAAGGATAATACTCTTGGCTCCAGATTCAAGGATCAAGTCCACATCTTCAGCGGTAAGAACAGTATCTCTTTCAAGAAGAACTTCATTTCGATCGATAGAAACTACCTCACCAGTATCCTCATCCACGAAGTCTTCAACCCATGTTCTAAGAACACGTGCCGCAAGCTTTCTGTCCACTGCTTTCTTAAGAGCAGTTTTGTTAGCTTTTACTTCTTCAGAAAGTCCAAATAGATCAAGTATATCCTTATCTGATCCGTATCCGATGGCTCTCAAAAGAGTGGTTACTGGGAATTTCTTTTTACGATCGATATACGCATACATCACATTATTAATGTCTGTAGCGAATTCGATCCAAGAACCTTTGAAAGGAATAATTCTAGCCGAGTAAAGCTTAGTACCATTGGTATGCTTACTCTGTGCAAAGAATACACCTGGTGATCTGTGAAGCTGAGAAACGATTACTCTTTCAGCACCATTGATCACGAAGGATCCCTTTTCGGTCATGTAAGGAAGATTACCAAGGAACACCTCTTGTTCGATGGTTTCAAAATCTTCATTGTCCTCATCATGGCAAAGTAATCTCAATTTTGCCTTAAGTGGGACGGAGTAGGTAAGACCGCGGTCGATACACTCGCCCACGCTATATTTTGGAGGATCTACAGCATAATCTATAAACTCCAATGTGAAATTCTCACGAGAATCACTGATCGGGAAGTTTTCAGAAAATACCTTAAATAATCCATCGGCACGTCGCTTTTCAGCAGGAGTATCCAATTGGAAGAAATCCTTAAAGGATTGCAATTGAATATCTAAGAAATCCGGATAGTCTTTGACCGCCTTAATGGAGGAGAAGCTTTTCCTTTCGCTTTGATTCTTGATAGCCAAGGTAGTTTGTGTTTATAGTGAAATTAATTCTTGTTTAGCTACAATTTTAGCTAATTATAATGCAATTTTTGACCTGTGCATAAACAGGAAAAGACCTGACTGATTTAGTCAGGTCTTTGGGGTTAAACCAGGACCTAGTGGCTCTGGTTTAACAAATTACTTGATTTCTACTTCAGCGCCAGCCTCTTCCAAGGACTTCTTAAGAGCCTCAGCTTCGTCTTTTGCTATACCTTCTTTAAGGGCCTTTGGAGCAGAGTCAACTAGTTCCTTCGCGTCCTTAAGACCAAGACCAGTCAATTCTTTAACCAATTTTACTACAGCTAGCTTAGAAGCACCAGCAGCATTAAGGATCACATCAAAAGATGTTTTCTCTTCTGCAGCTTCAGCCTCGCCACCACCAGCACCACCAGCTACTACTACAGCTCCAGCTGAAGCAGGCTCGATTCCGTACTGATCCTTAAGGATGTCTGTCAATTCTTTTACTTCTTTTACAGTCAAGTTAACCAACTGGTCTGCAAGTTGTGTAAGATCTGCCATCGTATTATTAATTTAAAATTTTCGTTTTTGAATGATTTGATTTTTAGTTGTCTCCTTTTTCTTCGATCGCTTTCAAAACTCCAGAAATGTTGTTTTGTCCGCTTTGCAAAGCTCCAAGAAGATTCATAGCTGGAGACTGTAGCAAGCCAATAAGTTCTGCCAACAGCTCATCCTTAGATTTCAGCTTAGAAAGCATGGATAGATTATCCTCACCAAGGATAACATCAGAATCGATCGCAGCTCCTTTAAAAGCTGGCATTCCATCATTCTTGCCTAATTTCTTTCTAAAATCCAGCAATACCTTTGCTGGCAAATTGTTTGTTTCCTTCGAGAATAAGATTCCGGAGAATCCCTTCAACGCATTTTCCGAAAGTTCAGAATAATCTTCATCAAGATTTTCTAGCGCCTTAGTGATCAAGGTGTTCTTGTACACTTTGTACTCGATACCTTTATCGAAGCACATTCTTCGGAATGCATTCACGGTGGCTACATCGAAACCAGAAGCATCCGTGATGTAGAAGAAAGGAGTTTCCCTCAGCTTCTCGGTAAGACCGTCAATGATCTCTTTCTTTTCTGCTCTAGTCATGATTAAATTCCTTGAATGCTTGATTTATCCAACTTGATGCCCGGAGACATTGTGCTGGAAATGTTGATACTCTGGAAATATGTTCCTTTAGCAGATGCCGGCTTCAACTTTGAGATGGTCGTGATAAGCTCTCTTGCGTTCTCTTCGATCTTCTCTGGAGTGAAAGAAATCTTAGCGACACTAGCGTGGATGATTCCAAACTTATCTACTTTGAAATCGATCTTACCAGCTTTCACCTCTTTCACAGCCTTAGCTACATCCATAGTAACTGTTCCTGCCTTTGGATTTGGCATCAGGCCTCTTGGTCCTAATACTCTTCCTAGTCTACCTACTTTCGCCATTACGTTGGGCATAGTGATGATGACATCAATGTCAGTCCATCCGCCTTCGATCTTAGCGATGTAGTCGTCCAATCCTACGTAGTCTGCACCAGCTTCTGTAGCTTCATCAACTTTGTCAGGAGTACAAAGCACCAATACTTTGATGTCTTTACCTGTACCGTGTGGAAGTGCTACTACACCTCTTACCATTTGATCAGCTTTACGTGGATCTACACCCAATCGGATGTCTAGATCTACGGAAGCGTCAAACTTCACATCAGTAATTTCCTTAACAATAGAAGAAGCTTCAGAAAGGGAATATTCCTGACTAGGATCGTATTTTTCAAGCGCTGCTTTTTGCTTTTTAGTTAACTTCGCCATAGTCTAATATTTATGCCTCCCAAGGAGCTCGTCCAGATACTTTGATTCCCATACTTCTAGCGGTACCCGCCACCATTTTCATGGCTGATTCCACTTTGAAAGCGTTAAGGTCAGGCATCTTCACTTCAGCAATTTCTTTCACCTGATCCCAGGTTACAGAACCCACTTTCTTTCTGTTTGGCTCCGGAGAACCGCTTTTAAGCTTTGCCGCCTGCAAAAGCATATTTGCTGCAGGTGGAGTTTTAATTACAAACTCAAAAGACTTGTCAGAAAAAATTGTAACCAATACAGGTAGCAACTGTCCCATTTTATCCTGGGACCTTGCGTTGAATTGCTTACAAAACTCCATAATGTTCAGACCCTTGGAACCAAGAGCTGGACCTACTGGAGGTGAAGGGTTAGCCTGGCCACCTCTCACTTGCAATTTTAAATAACCAGTGATTTCCTTAGCCATTGCTTAGTCTTGTTTTTCTACTTGTATAAAGTTTAATTCAACAGGAGTATTTCGACCGAAGATCTTGACCATAACATTCAATTTCTTCTTGTCTTCAAATATCTCCTCAATCGTCCCGGAAAATCCACTGAAGGGTCCGTCCATCACTTTCACGGACTCTCCGACTATATATGGCGTATCTAGTTTCTCAGCAAACTCATCAATCTCCTCAACCTTACCTAAAATACGGTTGACTTCTGACTGACGTAATGGCTCGGGGGTTTTGGAAGCCCCCCCGGAGTTTGATCCTAAAAACCCGATTACTCCCGGTATACTTGTAATTACATGGTTGGCTTCACCATTTGAAAGATCCGCATTGACTAAAACGTAACCAGGAAAGAAGTTTCTTTCCCGTACTCGCTTTTTACCGTTACGCATTTCGTAGACTTTCTCAGAGGGTATCAAGACTTCAGGAATAAATTCCTCAAGAGTCTGCCTATTGATCTCGTTGTCGAGATAGGTTTTCGTCTTTTTTTCTTGTCCAGCTACTACCCTGAGTACGTACCACTTATGTTCTGCCATCCTGTAAAAATCAATTCAATTAGAATAAATCATAAAACCATGTCATGATATTTTCGAATCCAAGATCCACACCACCTATGAATAGGGCGAAAATCAAGGATGCTACCAATACCAAAACCGCACTGTTTTGAAGAAAAGAGTACTTAGGCCATGTGACCTTATTTCTCATTTCATCGTACGCTTCTAAAACAAAGTTTTTCAGATTCATAGTGTACTTACTTACTGGCACGGGCAGAGAGATTCGAACTCCCATCAACGGTTTTGGAGACCGCTATTCTGCCATTGAACTATGCCCGTGTGAATGAACGCTCCGCTAATGGGAACGCAAAAGTAGTTATTGATAAATAAAGAAACAAATGCGACTCCAATAAATTGAAGTCGCATTGTTTAATTTATAAATCTAGATATGTATTAGTCTAGGATTTCAGTAACCTGACCGGCACCTACAGTTCGACCACCTTCTCTGATCGCAAATCGTAGTCCGTTCTCAAGAGCAACCTTATTAAGAAGATTAACCTCGATAGTCACGTTATCACCTGGCATTACCATTTCCACGTTTTCTGGAAGCTTGATTTCACCAGTTACGTCTGTTGTTCTTAGGTAGAACTGTGGACGATACTTATTGAAGAATGGAGTGTGACGTCCACCTTCTTCTTTAGAAAGAACGTAAACCTCAGCCTTGAAGTGAGCGTGTGGAGTCACAGATCCAGGCTTACAGATAATCATACCTCTTTTGATATCAGTTTTCTCGATACCTCTAAGAAGTAGTCCAACGTTATCACCAGCTTCACCTCTATCCAAAATCTTACGGAACATCTCAACACCAGTTACTGTAGACTTAAGGTTTTCAGCACCCATACCAATGATATCAACTGGGTCACCAGAGTTGATTACACCTCTTTCGATTCTACCAGTAGCTACAGTACCTCTACCAGTGATAGAGAATACGTCTTCTACAGGCATCAAGAAGTCCTTATCAACAGCTCTTTCTGGAGTTGGGATAAAGCTATCAACAGCGTCCATCAATTCAACTACAGTAGCAACCCACTCAGCTTCACCGTTCAATGCTCCAAGAGCAGAACCAGCGATCACTGGAATGTTGTCTCCGTCGAACTCATAGAAAGAAAGAAGTTCTCTAACTTCCATCTCAACAAGCTCAAGAAGCTCAGCGTCGTCTACCATGTCGACTTTATTCATAAATACTACCAACTGAGGTACACCTACCTGACGAGCAAGAAGGATGTGCTCTCTAGTTTGTGGCATTGGTCCGTCAGTCGCAGCTACTACAAGGATAGCACCGTCCATCTGGGCAGCACCAGTTACCATGTTCTTAACGTAGTCAGCGTGACCTGGACAGTCAACGTGTGCGTAGTGTCTGTTAGCAGTTTGATATTCTACGTGAGAAGTATTGATAGTAATACCTCTTTCTTTTTCTTCTGGTGCGTTATCGATAGAAGAAAAATCTCTTAATTCAGACAGACCCTTCTCAGCTAGTACCGTAGTGATAGCAGCTGTCAAAGTAGTTTTGCCATGGTCTACGTGTCCGATAGTACCGATATTAACGTGCGGTTTGGATCGGTCAAATGTTTCTTTTGCCATGCTTGAAAATCCTCAGTTTTAGTTAAAGATATGTTTATTTACTTTTTTAATTGAGTCTTTAGAGCCAACGACGGGATTTGAACCCGTGACCCCTTCCTTACCAAGGAAGTACTCTACCCCTGAGCTACGTCGGCTTAAACCCTGTTGTCTCGATTAAGACATCGAGCGGGAGACGAGGCTCGAACCCGCGACCTGCAGCTTGGAAGGCTGCCGCTCTACCAACTGAGCTACTCCCGCTTATTATTTTAGTTCTTTCATTTAGAGGCATTTCGACGTTTCGAAAATGCCCTGCAAAATTAAAAAAAAATTTTGCATTGCAATGTGTGGGGGAAACAGGATTCGAACCTGTGAAGACATAAGTCAACGGATTTACAGTCCGTCCCAGTTGGCCGCTTTGGTATTCCCCCAGCCTACGCTACTTCTGAACTTTTTTCAAAGTCCATTTTCTTGTAACGGATGGCAAAATTATACCCTTTTAGGAAAGATTCAAAACCTCCATTTTAAAATTGAGAGCTTTTTATCTAAAAAGTTTTTAACCCTCTATAAATCAACTCTTTATTTTTCTCAGAGATTACTCAAAAAGTAATCATAGTAGCGTTTCACGAAGTCATCCGTCTCTTTTTCCGAGATTCGCTTCATTTCTGCTATCACTTCTTCCTGATCGGCAAAGCTCAATAAGGCCTGAAATGACCCCAATCGTTCTCCTGGAGAAGAGCTATTTTCCATCATGCTAAAAAGGAAAGCAATGGCTTCGTCCTGACCTTCATCTGGATTCATACTAAAGTACTCTCCGTAGTAGCCAAAGAAATAATATTTTCCATCACCGCTTAAGCTTTGCATCTGCTCCATAAACCAAGGACCTTTTCCGGTCACAGCATTATCCAGATAATATTCCGCCACGGGAATAATCATGTGATAGCTTTCCTCTGATTCAAAAGCTTCCACTTCTTCCAAGCTCAAAGGACTACTGGTAGATGCCATCAAACCCATTAAAGATGATCCAGCAACCAGATAAGACGGGTGATTTAAATTCAATCGGAAAGTTGGGTTATACTTCTCTGGCCACTGAGCTGCCAAAACATCAAGCGCTGTAGACTTCACTGAATTGTCTTCAGAATCATTTGCTAAAGCAAAAACCAACTCTTCTAATTCTGGCATTTCCTCAAACCATGCATCCTTGCTCATTAAAGTCAAAAGGCTTGACTCCTGAATAGAATAAAACTCATCAGTCAATCCGGCCTTCACTGCCTCCATCCATAAATCATCTCGTCCTGAGATTTCCAAACTATCCAGGGCTTCATAGCGACTCACTCCAAATTTGGATTCAAAGAATTGCTTAGACCATTGCTCGGCAGTGAAACTTGGATTGGTTATAACCAAGAGTTCCTTTTGCTCATCAAAATAAACCACCTCCACAGCATCTTCATTCTCTAGCGCAAATTGCTGGAATGCTTTATCCAGAATAAATCGCTTTGACTTTCTTTCCCCATTCACATACCAACTCACCTCGAAAGGAAGCTTATATAAAGGAGTGGTCTTTAAGTCTTGAGTTTGATAAACTTCTAATAGCACATTCTCTGGCTGAGAATAATCCGCTCGTACCAAAAGCTGTGGATGACCCTTATCGAAGAACCATTGGTTAAAAAACCAATTCATATCTCTACCGGTCACCTCTTCTAGTGCTAAGCGAAGATCATGAGCTTCCACAGCGCCGAGGGCATTCTCCTTCAGGTAAAGTTGAAGACTCTCGAAGAAGGCCTCATCTCCAATGGCTTTGCGAAGCATATGAAGAATAGCTCCTCCCTTCGCATAGCTATGAGAATCGAACATATCTTCTGCATCTTCATAACTGAATCGGACTAAGTCCTCCTGCTTGGTCTCCGACTCATAGAAATATTCTTCCCGGGAAGCCACCATTTTCAGATCAGCCTCATCCCTGCCAAACTTATACTCATTCCATAGATACTCACTGTAGGTCGCAAAGGCCTCGTTCATGGTGAGATTAGACCAAGATTCATTGGTCACATAATTTCCAAACCACTGATGAAAAAGCTCATGAGCTATGATGTAATCCCACTCCGAGTCAATTGCCTCCCGCTCAGTCAATCTCAATTCCTCCATAAATATGGTGAGGGTAGTATTCTCCATAGCTCCAGACACAAAATCCCGAACCACCAACTGATCATATTTTTGCCAGGGATAATCAACACCAAGAAGCTCAGAAAAGAATTCAATCATTTCAGGCGTATTCTCAAAGACCTTTTTGGCGCCAGCCTCATACCCCTTTTCTACATAGTAAGCCAGCGGAACCTCTCGCCAAGAATCCTCTACCTTCCCAAAATCTCCAATACCCAACGCAGCTAAATACGGTGCGTGAGGAATATCCATAACCCAGGTATCCTTCCGCATACCATTACCCAAGTCTTCTTGATCAACTAATTCTCCATTGCTCAGGCTAATCAAGGAATCAGGAATGGTAAGCATGAATTTCTGTGTGAAGCGCTGGTTAGGCTTATCTACCATGGGAAACCATCTGGAATTATGCTCCGTCTCTCCCTGAGTCCAAATCATGGTTGGCTTATTCGGAACGGTGTCCAAAGGATCGATAAAGTAAAGACCTTTTGTATCCGTAATCGCAGCACTACCTGCTTGGGTATTTCTTTCTGGGAAAGCGGTGTAATTGATCTCCACCCAAACCGAATCTTCCTTGTTGATTTCTTCAGGAAGGAAAATGGTAATCTTTTCTCCCCCTGTGTAGGAATAACCAAGCTTTACCGTATCCTGACCATCTATTCGTGATATTCTCCCCAGCTCAAATTCTTTTGCGTCAAGTTCGAAAGTCTTCACCGGATAAAAATGAGGACTGATCAACAGTCTGGCGATCCCGGAGACTGATTGATTTTGGTAATCAAAACCTATATCCAACTCCACATGATGAATTTCCACATCCATGGGATGACTCTCTCTGTAATCCGAAATGGCACTTTCCTTTTCGCGAAGAATTCGTAAGAATTCCAAAGAATCTTCCGAGGTAAATTCTTCTAAAGCCACATCTTCATAATTCGATGTTTCTTCCAATACTGTCACATCAGCTGTTGACTTACATCCATACAACCCAAGAATTATCAAGAAAAAGAAAAGTGAAGAGTACTTTAAAGAAAATGTCTTTGGCATAGATCGCAATTGTGTCATCTTTGGAAATCGTCCCTGAGGGCATGCAAGATAAGACTAAGAGGTAAGTAAAACGGTATGTATTCTGTAAATATTGGTGAAGAGAATTTAAGCATAGAGGTCCAGGATCAAGGCTTCCTGATCAATGGTCAGCTGGTTCAAATGGACATCAAAAATTTGGACAAGAACAAAGTCCATGTGATTTATAAAGACAAATCTTATATAGTAGAGTTTGTTCGATTTCTCGAAGAAGATAAATCCATGGAAGTCAGGATTGGGAATAAAACCGCTCAAATCAGCCTCAAGGATAAAAACGACCTTCTGCTAGAAAAGCTTGGACTGAACATGAAAAGCAGTGCTCAGATCAGTGAGATCAAAGCTCCTATGCCAGGCTTAATTCTGGAACTGAAGGTGAGCCCCGGTGACGAAGTTAAAAAAGGAGATGTCGTTCTAATTCTGGAAGCAATGAAAATGGAAAACATCATCAAATCCCCTGGTGACGGGACTGTCAAAGCTGTGAAAGCAGAACTGGGCCAAAGCGTAGAAAAAAATCAAACTCTCATCCAATTTTAACCTTTGGCTATAGCTTTAAAGGGATAAGAAATTATATTTGTTCGGAAATTTTCGAAACGGTGAAGACCAACTCTTGAAACACATGAAATACAGAAGAATACTCCTAAAATTAAGTGGTGAAGCCCTGATGGGTGACAAGAGTTACGGAATCGACCCCGTCAGACTCCAGCAGTACAGCGACGAGATCAAAGCCATCAAAGAAATGGGAGTTGAAATCGCAATTGTAATCGGAGGTGGAAATATTTTCCGAGGAGTTCAGGCCGAGAAGTCGGGTATCGACAGAGTGCAAGGTGATTACATGGGAATGCTTGCGACTTTGATCAACGCCATGGCTTTGCAAAGCGCCCTGGAACAAAACGGCATGTACACCAGACTGATGTCTGGAATCAAAATCGAAAGTGTATGTGAACCTTTCATTCGACGAAGAGCTATCCGCCACCTGGAAAAAGGAAGGATAGTGATTTTCGGTGCAGGCATCGGTAATCCTTACTTCACCACTGACTCCACAGCAAGTTTACGGGCTATCGAGACAGAAGCGGAAGTAGTACTAAAAGGCACAAGGGTAGATGGAGTCTACACAGCTGATCCAGAAAAGGATGCAAATGCTACCAAATACGACAACATTTCCTTCTTTGAGGTTTATGAAAAGAATCTCAATGTAATGGACATGACTGCCTTTACACTTTGCCAGGAAAACAACCTTCCTATTATCGTATTCGATATGAATAAGGTGGGGAACCTGAGTCGTATTATTAAAGGTGAAGAAATAGGAACCTTAATTTCCTCTAACTAAGACATTATGGAAGAGATAGAATTGTTTTTAGACGAAGCCAAAGAGCTGATGCAAAAGGCTGTCAATCATACCAGCTCGGAACTTTTGAAGATCAGAGCAGGTAAGGCGATGCCAAATCTTTTGGATTCTGTAATGGTTGAGTATTACGGAGCGAACACTCCACTTTCTCAGGTAGCTTCTATCAATACGCCAGATGCAAGGACTTTGGCGATCAAGCCATGGGAGAAAAACCTTATTCCAGATATTGAAAGAGCCATTATCAATTCTGATTTAGGTCTTGCGCCGCAAAACAATGGAGAAATGGTCATCCTGACTATTCCAGCTTTGACAGAAGAGAGAAGACTCACACTCGTGAAGCAAGCAAAGCATGAATGCGAGCAAGGTAAGGTTTCCATCCGGACAGTCAGAAAGGACACTAACGATTCCTTAAAGCAGCTACAAAAGGAAGGAGTTTCGGAAGATGAAGTAAAGCGTGCTGAGGATCAGGTGCAAAAACTCACAGACAACTACTCGCATAAGATCGACGAACTGCTGGAGCAGAAAGAAAAGGATATAATGACAGTATAAATAAAGGCCCTGAAAATTCAGGGCCTTTTTTAATTATCCCCAGTACTCACCGTAATAAAGGTGGCTATACCAAATCTGGCTCCACCTCGCAGGTAATTCCCATTTTCGAACCCTGCACCGAATTCCACACGGAAAATTCTGAAGAGATTATCCAGACTGTACCCCACTTCCCAATAGTGAGGAGAATTTTCTGTTTTCAGATAATTAAAGAAAATGTTCTCTCGTAGTCCAGAGAATCTTAGCATCGGAAGCTGTGTGAACAGGAACTTCCGGAATTGGTAATGGACAATGCTGGAGAAATACGAAGTCTGCGTACTGTATTTATAATAGTCCATGAATCGGTAATTAGATGCAGGACCAAAATTCGAGAAGATCGTTCGATTACCCCCGAAGTGCTGGAAGTCCTGGAAATACACCTGATCATTGTTTAGGAATGTACCTCCTGTGACTTTAAAATCTAGGTCTCCACTCACACCGAAATCAAAAGAGTGCTCAATCCCAAGGCTCACATGATCATAGCTTGCAGCCATATCTGCTATGCCTCCAAAAGCCCTTTCATAGGCAAACTTGATTAATGGAGATCTTGATGAATTCGGGTATTTCACTCCATTATAAATATTGTAGGTAATTCCCGGCCTCCAATCAATCGAACCTCTTAGGATCAAAGCCTGATGATCCTGAAAACTCATATCGGTTGTTTCGACGTTCTCGGGCTGATTGGGCGTATAGACTCGTTCAGGTTTATTGTAAAAACTGTAATTCGAATTGTTGAATAATTGATTTCGATCTGCATAGGTAACATTCACTCGATAAGTAAAACCTGAGTTCACACGATGCGCCCAATATGCCCTCACCAAGCTTTGATCATAAAGCTTCATGTAGTTTTGTCTGAAGAGCAAGGAATAAAAAGCATTTACCTGTTCATTGATGGGATTTCCACCATTAAACTGGTAAATGTATCTACCACCTTCTATCCCTTTAGTAAGGCCTGAGATGGCCTCGGTTTTGGACCACCGAACATTCACTTTCCCATAAAACTGATTACTGGAAAACCCATATCTTAATTCAGGCTCGATATTGAAGCTCTTTCGAATGAAATTAGCAGAATCTGCAAGTTTGATCCGTTCATATTTTCTGTAGTAAAGCCCCATTCCAACTTTGAAACCTTCTACCGTATTAAAGGAGAGCTTTGTCCAGTTTTGACGAAAGCCAATGGACTTCCCTCCTCCTAAACTGTAGGAGGCTCCATTCATGAAGTCTAGTGGTTTGTATTTCCTTCTGGCTTTTTTCGCGATTGAATCAACATCACTCATTTTTGCCGCTTCGACCACCGCCAGACTATCATCTCGTTTATATCCTTCCACTTCTTTCGTGGTCAATGGGACCGGGCGAATGCTATCCCAGTAAGACAACTCTCGTTTCTTAGCAAGTGAGTCAACAGAATAATACCTTTCCGAAGTCACATTCTCCGCTTCCTCCTTTTCTTCTTTGAGCATTTCCTTCTCATACTGATTCATGAGTTTGCGATACTCTTTTCTTGTTTTGGGCTCCTCATCTGCGAGCTGCTCAAAGACAGATTTCTCGGTATCCTTCTTTTTCAGCTCCTCAGGAACTTCCTCAATTTTCTCATCAATGATGTCCGGAACTTCGATCAAATCTTCATTTAGCGTGATCTCATAGTCCCGGGTCGAAGCCAGATAGTTAAAGTCGCCCTCAAACCCGAAGAATTTACCTCCAAACTTATAGGTATGGGTTAGCGGCATCCAGACATTCTCTGCAACAGGTGCATACTGTTGTGTGGCCTGAATTTTAAATCCTAGCAAAGAGGTTTGCAGATTCAAACTGTGAATAGCCCATAGATCTTCGATGATATAAATGTAGCCTTCGAACACCTGCTCGCCCCTGGAGCGAGGAGTAACTTTAATTTTACTTACCAGTACATCTTGATCGAAGAAGCTGCCCTCGTATTTGAATCGATAATATTGAAATGCAGCTCTCGATAATGGAGAAATAATATCATTGATTTTCTCCTGGTAAAAACTGGTCTCTATATAAGGTGCCGGTGAAGTAGCCTGATTGTCACCGTTGGTCCGGATTGAAATCACTTTCTCTTCCACCTTATCCGGTTGGGTGAAGGTGATTCTGGAAACTGATTCGGAGGTGTAGGCCTCATTCAGATTCAGCCCTTCTTCCTCCAGGGTTTTCTTCAAAAAGAAAGGTGCATCGGTTAATTGCCCAGTACCTTTTAAATACACCGTCATGGAATACTGCTGCACCTGAAGTCTATGATATTTGGCTTTGGCGATAGCCTTCCTCATAATGGTCAAGGCAGGATCTTCCTGACCTGCCTGTACCTCAACGGTTTCAAGTGTATAAGTTTGAGGCTTGAGGACAGCATTGAATTCTGTCCATCCATCCTCTACTATTATCGTCTCGATTGCTGATTCATAACCCAAGTACTGAAAGATAACATCATAGACCCCGGGGGGCAGTGCGAATTCGTATCGACCTTCTTCATTGGTCGGTACCCCATCCCCGATATTTCTAACATAGACTGAGGCATAGGATAGAATTTCACCCTCTTCGGATTGGACTGTTCCCCGGATTCCTTGTGCATCGGCCCCAATGGCCAAAGCCAAAAAAAGAAGTAAAAAAGTAATGTGTCTCATTAAGGTTGGTTTAGCAAAAAAGACTATATAATCTATATCCCAATTATACTTAATAGATTTTATGTAAGTCTTGGTGTTATAGACGCCGTCAGCATTTTTAAGTTTATTTAGCTAAATCAAATTTTGCCGATTGTAATAAAACAAAACCGTTAGTACCTGCACTACACCAAAATGACTAAATGCTTTTTAGACTTTTTTTTATAAAGTTTTAATCTTTTATAAAATTTTTAAAAATGTCTCGCAATCGATTTAAAAGCTTGTTTCGGGGGATCGACAAATTCTCATTTTTTTAATAAAAATCGAATTTTTTAAGTATTCGTAAACGGAAATCGATTTCCATTAACTTAATGTTAACAAAAGAAACTTATCATTAAACACCCCTTAAACAATACTTTCATTTGTTAAAGTTCCTTGATTCTAGGTGCCCGTTTGGCGTTTGTTAAGAATTGCAAAAACAAAATTTATAGAACACTTTAGCTTCGAATTCGAATGTGTTCAACCAATTCGTTTTTTAAGAGAAACAAAAAAACTTATGAGAAACAATTTACCAAAAATGAAGTCGTTGCTTCTGGCTTTGGTCCTTACGTTAAGTACGGTCATGCTGGTCAACGCACAAACCAGGACGGTGACTGGAACCGTTCTTGATGGGACTTTTGGCGAGGGAATTCCCGGAGCCACTGTTCTTGTGAAGGGTACTACCAGAGGTGT
>CAKZRQ010000055.1 GCA_937146645.1 uncultured Cyclobacteriaceae bacterium | reverse complement strand
AGATTAAATTCTCTAAAGACTTGATCCTCATTTTGAAACTCATCTGGTTCTCCAAGCAATACCGCATCTGAGAAGTTATCATCAGCACCATAAGAGTAATACACCTCAGCAGCTCTGCTTCCTGATCCATTCCTTAAGGAACGTGCGTAGAAGAGAATAACTGGATCTTCGAAGTCCATTAAATCCATTTTCACCGTTAGCTCCCCATCAAACGTGGAAATAGGCTGAACTGCCAGAGCTCTGCTTCCGCCTAATCCAAGCTCATTTACCTGAAATATTCTCGAAGAACCTGATCTTATTTCATTGGCTTGCCATCCAGGCAGAAACTCACCAGGAGCTGATTGGATAATGAAATCTTTCTCAAAATCCTGAATGACCAGGTTTGATTCTTCGACACTTTGGCCGAAGGCCAATGAAAGGATAAACAGCAAAAAGGCTGAAAAAAATAACACAATTAAAAAATCTAAAGAGTAATTAATCTACAAAATAATTTAGTTAAACGATCGATTGAGAATGTCAAAAAACATCAAGATTCCTTTCATAATGTGATTTTGACCGTACTTTTGTATCTCTCAAACCTAAACCGCTAAAAATCATGAGACTTGCGATAGTAGGAGCTACTGGATTGGTAGGCTCGGAAATCCTTGAAGTGCTTTCAGAGCACAGCTTTCCTTTCGATGAACTATACCTTGTGGCAAGCGCCAGATCGGTGGGTAAGATCATTTCTTATAAAGGAAATGACTATACTGTGATTGGTCTTGACGATGCCGTAGCTCTCAGACCGGATATAGCCATTTTTTCTGCTGGAGGATCGACTTCGCTGGAGTGGGCTCCAAAATTTGCCGAGGCAGGAACTGTGGTGATCGATAATTCTTCGGCATGGAGAATGGACCCGAGCAAGAAGCTGGTCGTCCCAGAAATTAATGCAAAAGAGATAGGGCCAGAGGATAAAATCATTGCCAATCCAAATTGCTCAACGATACAAATGGTTTTGGCTTTAGAACCTTTGCGCCAGCGATACGGAATTAAAAGAATCGTGGTATCAACCTATCAATCGGTAACCGGAACAGGTAAGGCTGCTGTAGATCAGATGATGACTGAGAGAAAAGGTGAAGAAGGCGAGAAGGTTTATCCTTACAAAATCGACATGAATGTTCTTCCTCACATTGATGTGTTCCAGGAAAATGGATACACCAAGGAGGAAATGAAAATGATCAATGAAACCAAAAAGATCTTTGGTGACGATTCCATCCAAGTGACTGCTACTACTGTGAGAATCCCAACCATGGGAGGTCATTCCGAATCCGTCAATGTAGAATTCAAGGAGGATTTTGATATCAATGAAGTTAGACAGCTGCTCAGTGATTCGGAAGGTGTGATAGTTCAGGATGACCCAGAAAATCTGGTTTATCCGATGCCAATTACAGCTCACAAAAAGGACGAGGTTTTCGTGGGTAGATTGAGAAGAGATCACTCCCAACCTAATACTCTTAACATGTGGGTGGTAGCAGATAACTTAAGGAAAGGTGCGGCTACAAATGCGGTACAAATCGCTGAATATTTCTTAAAGCATGCCCTTGCGCAGTGAATTTGAAAGAATTCCATAGTGAGGATTTTAAAAATTTTGTGCTGGATCATCTGAATGAAGATCCGGCACTTTTACTTTTAAGACATCAGGGGAAAACTGATTTTGATCTAAAAGTAGCAGTTCAACAGATTTCCGCCAGACAGAAAGCTAAAAAGAAACTTCCCGAATGGGTTTCAAATCAAGACATCATCTTTCCTGCTTCCCTCTCTTTGGAGCAAAGCTCTTCAGAGGTCACGGCATCTTACAAGGCAAAGAATTTAAGCGGCCATCGGTTTATTGATTTAACGGGTGGGTTTGGCGTAGACAGCTATTACCTCGGAAGGAAATTCAAGTCAGCTACTTACTGTGAAAGGAATATAGAACTTGCTGAAATTGTCCGTCATAATTTAGAGACCCTGGCACCTTCACACTTTGAAGTTTACAAGGGTGATGGAATAGATTTTTTATACTCTTCGAATGAACATTACGATTTAATCTATCTGGATCCCGCTCGGCGTGGAAATGCCAACCAGAAACTCTATAAACTTTCAGACTGTGAGCCGGATGTTGTAAATCATTGGGACCTTTTGAAATCCAAAGGATCAAAGGTCTTGATCAAGGCTTCACCCATGCTGGATCTTTCACAAGCTTTGGAAGAAATTCCGGACATCCGAAAAATCAAAGTAATCTCAGTAAAAAATGAGGTCAAGGAAGTTTTACTAGAGTCTGCAAGCGAAACGAAAGCACAGGTTGAAATTTCAACCGTTGATCTGGGTGAAGAGGAGAGGTCATTCAATTTTAGCTTGGAGCAAGAACAAAATTCTATTTCAGAATTCTCCAATCCGGAAAAATACCTTTTTGAGCCTCTTGCAGGAATTTTAAAAGTGGGTGGATTCAAGGTTTTTGGAAGTCGCTTTGGTCTAAAAAAGCTAGGACCGAATAGTCACTTCTACACCGCCAACAGTCATCCCGAGGACATCCCGGCACGGGTATTCGAAATCATTCAGGAGATCAAACCTTCAAAGAAGGAATTAAAACGTCTTTTTCCTGAAGGAAAAGTGAATGTGATATCCAGGAATTTCTCCATGGGTGCCGAAGCTATCAAAAAGAAGTTCCGCCTCAAGGATGGAGGAGAAGAGTATCTAATAGCAACTAAAACTCTTGAGAGATATACTGTTTTTCATTGCCATAGGCACGGCACAAAAAAAAGTGAAGGTTAATCCTTCACTTCTTCGTAATCGACGTATTCACCGCCTTTGATATCTTTCTGTCTTTTCTTTTGATGGGTCTGTGGAATGTGGTCCACATTTATACTCCCTTCAGCGGGCCTGTTTTGAGTTCTTTGCTGCTCTCTGGCTGCCTCATTCACCTGCTGAGCAAACTTCACCAGTTTAGTTTTCAAAAAGAATCGAATCAGCTGAATCAACAGCCACCCAATTCCCAATATGATAATTATGTACTTCAATTCGTGGTGTTTTTATCTACTTAAATACAAGTTACGCTCTGAGTAGATTTTGAGGAAGAAATCATCCATCAAATCGTCGATAAAGTAAATCGCTTCACCTGTTGATTTCATCTCAGGCCCAAGTTCCTTGTTCACATTCGGGAACTTGTGGAAAGAGAAAACAGGCTCCTTGATCGCGTAACCTTTCTTCGTGGGTTCGAATTTAAAATCAGAGACTTTGTTCTCACCCAGCATCACTTTAACGGCATAATTTACATATGGTTCCTGATATGCTTTGCAAATGAAAGGGACGGTCCTCGATGCCCTCGGATTTGCCTCGATGATGTAAACCTTATCATCCTTTACCGCGAATTGGATATTGATTAAGCCGACGGTCTTTAGTGCCAAAGCTATCTTTTCCGTGTAGGTCTCAATCTGTCGAATTACCAAGTCTCCGAGGTTATAAGGAGGTAGCACAGCATAGGAATCTCCAGAGTGAATCCCAGCAGGCTCAATATGCTGCATAATCCCGATGATATACACATTCTCTCCATCACAAATCGCATCCGCCTCCGCTTCAATCGCTCCCTCCAAGAAGTGATCGAGAAGAATTTCATTATTTGGAATATCCCGAAGCACATTCACCACATGCTGTTCCAGCTCAGTCTCATTAATCACAATCTTCATCCCTTGGCCTCCAAGAACGTAAGATGGTCTCACCAAAAGCGGAAATCCAATAGTCTTGCAAAGCTCCAGTGCCTCGTCGGTGGAATGAACCGTTCCGAATTCTGGATAAGGGACGTTATTGTCTTTTAGGAGCGTTGAGAAGCGACCTCTGTCTTCAGCAAGGTCCAATGCTTCAAAGCTTGTACCCATGATTTTGATTCCGTACTTCTCCATTTTCTCCGCAAGCTTCAAAGCGGTCTGACCACCTAGCTGTACGATTACTCCTACGGGCTCCTCATGTAGGATAATCTCATAAATATGCTCCCAGAAGACGGGCTCAAAGTAAAGCTTATCAGAAATATCAAAGTCCGTTGAAACAGTTTCTGGATTACAGTTGATCATGATGGTCTCATAGCCACATTCTTTGGCAGCCAAAACTCCATGAACACAAGAGTAATCAAACTCGATGCCCTGACCCACACGGTTTGGACCAGAACCCAAAACCACAATTTTCTTTTTGTCAGATTTCACTGACTCGTTTTCCTCCCCGAAGGACGAGTAATAGTATGGAGTCTGGGCTTCAAATTCAGCAGCGCAGGTATCCACAAGTTTGTAAACCCTCTTTATCCCAAATTCCTTATATCGCTTATTGAAAACTTCGCTTTCGAGGCAGTCCAAAAGATGTGCAATCTGACGATCTGCATATCCTTTTTTCTTCGCCTCATCCATCACTTCATGAGGAATGGTATCAATTTTATACTTGCCGATTTCTTCTTCCAGCTGGATCAATTCTTCGATCTGCTTAAGGAACCATCTATCGATTTTGGTTAGATCCTGAATCGTCCTGAATGAAATCCCAAGCTTGAAAGCATCATAGACATGGAAAAGTCTATTCCAACTAGGATTAGCCAAAGAGTATAGAATCTCATCCTGATTTCTTAACTCCTTCCCATCTGCCCCAAGTCCATTCCGCTTGATCTCCAGGGACTGACAGGCCTTTTGCAAAGCTTCCTGGAAATTTCTACCTATTCCCATCACTTCACCCACAGCCTTCATGGATAGACCCAATCTTCTATCAGAACCCTTGAACTTATCAAAGTTCCATCGAGGAATCTTCACGATCACATAATCGATGGTTGGTTCGAAATAGGCCGAGGTGAAACCAGTAATTGAGTTTTTCAACTCGTCCAGATTATAACCGATGGCAAGTTTCGCCGCTACTTTAGCGATAGGATATCCTGTAGCTTTGGAGGCCAAAGCCGAAGAACGAGAAACCCTAGGGTTAATCTCGATTCCGATAATTTCTTTATTGTCTGGACTTACGGCAAACTGCACATTACACCCCCCTGCGAAGTTTCCAATGCTATTCATCATGGTGATCGCGTAGTTTCGCAGCTTCTGGTACACCGTATCAGGAAGAGTCATCGCAGGAGCCACCGTAATCGAGTCACCCGTATGTACTCCCATCGGATCAAAATTCTCAATGGAACAGATCACGATCATATTCCCGATGTTATCCCGCATCACCTCGAGCTCATATTCCTTCCAGCCAAGGATACTTTGCTCTATGAGCACCTCATGAACCGGAGAGGCTTGAAGTCCGGCACTCAATGCCTTTTCGAAATCCTCGGGTTTTTCCACGAAGGCTCCGCCAGCTCCGCCCAAAGTGTAGGACGCTCTAATGATCAAAGGAAACCCAATCTCCTGAGCAATTTCTTTACCCTGAAGGAAGGATGTTGCAGTCGCTCCCTTACAAACTCCCACTCCGATCTCCTCCATGAGCTCTTTGAACTTCTCTCTATTTTCAGCAGTGTCGATCGCGTCAATATCCACACCGATCATACGCACATCGAACTTATCCCAGATACCTGCCTTTTCGCAGTCGATGGCAAGATTAAGTGCTGTCTGCCCACCCATGGTAGGAAGCACACAATCTATGTCCGGATGATCCTTCAGAATCTGAATGATGGACTTTTTCTCCAAAGGCAACAAATACACATTATCAGCAGTGACCGGATCGGTCATAATGGTGGCCGGATTGGAATTGATCAGCGTGACGGTGATTCCCTCCTCACGAAGGGCCCTGGATGCCTGAGAACCTGAGTAATCAAATTCGCAAGCCTGACCGATAACAATAGGTCCGGAACCGATAAGTAATATGTGCTTGATGCTGGAATCTTTTGGCATGGAAAGCGGCGATTAAAGAGATTTTAACTGTGGTCCAAATTGAGGCAAAATTAGAAAAAATACGCTAAGCCTGAAGGCCAACCATCAATAATATCGGGATGAAAAAAAGATTTCTTCAGGATGGGGTTTTTCTAGCGAATCTTAAAGCTTTTATCATCGATGGCTCGCATGGTGCAAAGCACTCCATCCAGATGATCATATTCGTGTTGAATAAGCTCTGAAAGGCCTCCATCAGCCATTAGTGATTGCTTTGCCCAATTCTCATCTCGGTACTCCAGCGTCAGAGATTGATGACGGGATACCTTTACCAATAAATTTGGAAAACTCATGCAGTCATCCCAAAGCTCAAATCT
>CAKZRQ010000054.1 GCA_937146645.1 uncultured Cyclobacteriaceae bacterium | reverse complement strand
CTTATAGCTTAATAACATGTCCTAAAACATATTACCAAACCATTCAGGTTTTCGCCTTACATCATCTCAAAGAACTTGTTCCTGGCCTTTCGCCAGAACTTGTGAGGATCGTTTTCCCCAAATGCGAGTGCAAATATCGGGATAATATTTACATCTACAAAAAGAAAATTTAAAATTATTTCAAGAGAATTGGATACTCCTCAGTATTACCGCAATTAAAATTTTCTCAGCCCTGTTTTTGGGATTGCAAACTTAATTTATGCCTGATGATTAACCAAAACAATTGCGCAAAAGACCTGAGAAAAAATTACTTCTTAGGCCTCTTGTAAAGAGGAACCGTACTACAAGGTTCTCCATACATAACTGATCTTGCTGAAGGCATAACTTTGCTCAACAATTGACCTTGAGCATAAAGTGGATGGGGTAATTGACTACACCCTTTTATAATCACTGGCCTATCTCGAAATGAATCTACTTCAATTTCCCCAATTACGTGGTCAATCAAGGAACGTTCTGCTTCAGATTCATCTCCTAGAACAAAATCAAGTGCAACACCTTTCAAATAAGTCCCAACTAGCATAAATGCCCAGCTCGGAATAATCGCATCCGAAGAACAAGTCACTGCGACAAACTTTCCATCAAATTCAGACCAATCAACTTCCTTGAGTGAAGACCGGAATTCTTTCTCCCTCAAAATCAATTCTTGAAAAAGGAATGGCTTCAAATCAAATACCACGACCTTATCTTTTGGATATAACTCCTCCAAGTCTATAGTCACTAAAGGACTACTTGCTACCCGATTGACAATTTCACTCATTTCAACAATAGATTTTTCTTGGACTTAAGAACCTTAAATTCCTTGAGATAATTCGGAACGAAATACGCAATATCCTCAAATTCACTTTTCTGGAATTTCTTCCAGGCAACTTCTCCCATCTCTATGGAAGAGATTGAGCCTTCCACGAAGACTGCATTCTTCGATTGAATTACCTCCTTCGTCTTACTTGCCCCGTCTCCAATAAAGTAAACAAGACCCTCATTCAATAGGTTCGCAAAAGATCCTTGGTCTAAAATCACTGATTCAATCTCTTTCTTCTCCTGAAGGTCAAAGTCAAAAACCTGCGCGTAAACCTCCATTCTACGGGCATCCAAAACCGGGATGATATATCCTTCGTCGGCTTCTATCTTCAACACTTTTTTTGCCAAGGATTCCATCGCACTTACAGCGACAATAGGAATGTTCTGGGCATAAGCCAATCCTTTGGCTGTAGAAACACCAATCCTTAGCCCCGTATATGATCCTGGGCCAGCCGAAACAGCTATAGCATTTAGGTCTTGAACAGAGCTTTCTGACTCCTTAAGACATGCCTCAATAAATAGCATCAATTTGGAGGAATGCGCATTTGACTCATCTGTTTCCTTATTGGCTAGGAGAGCCCCGTCCCTATGAATTGCCACCGAACAAACTGTGGTAGAAGTTTCAATGGAAAGGATAAGAGCCATTTTTTACTTTGCTGATGCAGTAAGAGTAGATCGCATTAGATCTAAATTACTTAGATACTTCATTGCCGCGTCTATATCCTCATCGTAATTAAGACCTGAGGCAATCATTCCTTCCTGGAAAAAATACCTTGAAGCAATCTCCCCTGAAATAATTCGACGAATCTCTTCCTGATGGGTGATCAAATCCTGCTCTTTATTATGATTAACTCTTGACTTAATCGCCTCCAGCTCATCCTTGATTTCGTCGAAATAATCCTCTTTCTCTGCATATTTCTCCAAATCTTCGAGAGACTTCTCCACATAAGTGGTGTAATCATACTCCTTACCATCAAGGAAGGCGACAAACTCTTCATAATCTTGGTCAGTAATTTCGAAGGTTCTGGGATCTTCCACAGGTTCCCTGTCATAGAAGTATTCAGTCGCGTAATCAAAAATATGATTCCCTGCCACCAAAGTATATGAAATAGGAGCATACTTCCTTGGGTCTACCTTTTCATCAGGTTCTATTCCAGCTCCATCCAAAACTATTCGACCATTTTTCGTCTCGAATTCCTTCCTCAAGGAATCGGGAACTACGGTTATTTCTCCAGACTCTCTGGACTGTGCATAATCGATGGCCTGCACGCATCTACCACTAGGGATGTAATATTTGGCAGTGGTAACTTTTACCTGCGCATTATAAGTCAATGGTAAAGAGGTCTGGACTAATCCTTTGCCAAATGATTTCTTTCCAACCAAAACCGCCCGATCATAATCCTGAAGAGCACCCGCAACGATCTCCGAGGCCGAAGCACTAACTTCATTTATCAGAACGACCAAAGGAATATCCTTGTCCAAAGGAGTCTTAGTGGTCTTATAGGTATAATTCACGTTTTCCAACTTACCAATGGTCTTCACTACCTCTCTTCCTTTAGGAATAAAGAGATTGACGATCTCCACAGCTTCATTCACTAAGCCACCGCCATTATTCCTTAGATCCAAAACCAAGCTTTCGATTCCCTGAGATTTCAAATCCTCCAAAGCTCTCCTTACCTCCACGGAAGCATTTGTTGTGAACTCTGCAAGTTTTATGTAGCCAGTCTTATCATCAAGCTTCCCATAATAGGGCACATTACTAATGACAATTTTCTTTCTGGTCAAATCAAAGCTTAGCGTATCCTGGTCTCTTTGGACGGTTACCTGAACGCTTGTATTTGCAGGGCCGCGCAATAACTCTGAAACTTCTGCAGTAGTCTTTTCAGTCACATTCACAGTGTCGACGGATAGCAAATTATCCGCTATACGAATTCCTGCATTTTGGGCTGGAAAGCCCGTATATGGCATGATCACGATATTTCCCTCTCCACGATTCCCGATCAATGCACCAACACCAGCATATTCACCGGTGGTTAATTGCCTGAAATCTTCAGAATCCTCTTCTGGAATGTACTCTGTGTAAGGATCAAGCTCTTTGAGCATTGCTTCAATTCCCACAGTCACCAGCTCATCAGCATCAATCTCATCCACATAGTAGGAATCCAATTCCCGCATCAGAGTAGCGAAAATATCAATGTTCTTACCAAGCGTGAAAAGCCTGTCGTTCTTTGCCGTAAAGGAGAATAAACCTCCCATCACCAAAAGAATGGCAAGCCCTGGTAAGACGAATCTATTCGAAAGTATCTTCTTCATCAATTCTTGAAATTTCAGTTTTAAGTCGGTTCAAAATCTCACTAATACTCAGCTCGATTTTTTTGAACTCGATAATCTCATCAGAAACGTATATAAACCCAAGAAAGATTGGATCAACACCCGTTAAAATATGTTTATTCAATCGGTATGCCTCCCTCATCCTCCTTTTCACAAGGTTTCGCTGATGCGCCTTTTTTAGTTTCCGTTTAGGCGCAGAGAAAAGGACGATTGCATTCCCCCCATCTCTGGTCTTGTCTCTTTTGAAGATTACCTTGAAAGGGTATAAAAAAAAAGAGGAACCTTCGTTAAAAAGTTCCTTGATTAATTTTTCAGAGTGCAGTCTCTCACTCTTTGGAAGCGTGAAATTCATCGCAAGGAGTTCAATCGTATGTGAACATACGAAAAGAACCGCAAAGAATTACTTCTTCAATGTCTTTTCAGAAGAAACGCTAAGCTTCTTTCTACCTTTAGCTCTTCTGGCCTTAAGAACCCTTCTTCCATTTGCAGAAGACATTCTTTCTCTGAAGCCGTGCTTATTTTTTCTTTTTCTGCGAGAAGGCTGGAATGTTCTTTTCATGATCGAATATCTTTAACTAATTGCGTTCTAATTTTTGCTTTTGAGAGCCGAACCCTCCAAAAGGACTGCAAAGATAATTAGCATTTCATTAAATACAAACATGACTTCGAGATTTGTATAAATCTCAAACTACCATGATTCATTACAGCATATCAAGCCCAATTCCTACCTCCCAGTTCCTTTTGATCGAAATAAATTTCAAAGCTGATGTCACGGGGATCATTAAACTCCAGATGCCGGCATGGCGAGCAGGGAGATACCAAATTGCAGATTATGTGAAAAATGTAAAGAATCTTTCCCTGAAAGACTCCAATGGGCTTTCTCCAAAGCTAACTAAGACATCCAAGAATACCTGGGAGTTTAAAGCAGAAGGCCATACCAAGTATACGCTATCCTATGATTACTATGCTTCCAAAATGGACGCAGGAGGTTGTTGGGTAGATGAGCAGCAGGTATATATCAATTTCGTGAATTGCTGTATGGAGTTACCTGGATTAGGGACTGAGGAAATTTCCGTGGGACTAAATTTAGAAGGTTACCCGGAAAGGGTTTGTACACTTGATAAAAAGGAGGAATATGGTTTTAAGGCACGTGACTTTAATGAACTTGCTGATAGCACATTTTTAGCTGCAAATCAATTGACACATTGGACTTACTCTGAAGCTGGGACAAACTTTAATATTTGGATCCATGGAGCCGTTCACTTCGATCCAGAAGAATTCAAGTCAGAATTCAAAAAGTTTACCTCTAGCCTCATTCAGGATTTTGGAGAATTCCCTGAAGAAGAATACCATTTCATTTTCCAGCTTTTACCTTATAAACACTATCATGGGGTCGAGCACAGAAAAGGTACAGTTATCACCTTCGGGCCAGCAGAGAATTTAGCCGATGAGAAAAACATGGAGGATCTGCTAGGTGTGAGCTGCCATGAATTATATCACGCCTGGAATGTCTGCAGAATCAGACCAGAAGAACTTCTACCTTACAACTTTGCTAAAGAGACCTACACAAAGGCTGGTTGGATTCTGGAAGGTATCACCACTTACATGGGTGATTTATATTTATTGAAATCAGGAGTCTATGATTTAGATACCTACCTGAGACATTTTTCCAAGGTCCTTCAAAGAGAATCCTTCATCCAAGGGTTTCAATCTCAATCTATTCTAGATTCTAGCTTTGATCTCTGGATAGATGGTTATGAAGCTGGAATCCCTTATCGTAAAACGAGCATTTACACTCATGGTGCTTTGATTGCTTTTTCTATTGACTTGATGCTATTGCAAAGCGGTAGCAGCTTAACTCGAGTAATGAAGGAAGCCTGGGAAAAGTTTGGTAAAAAACATAAAGGATACACCCAAACCAGCTTTTGGGAATTGATTCTGAACCAGAGCAAGGATCAGGAAAAATTCAATGAATTCTACTCTGATTATATCGAAGGCAAAGGCAACATCATTTCTTTTCTTAAAAAGGTAATTCGAACTATCGGTCTGGAAATTGAAGAAAAGAGAAGCTCGGATGAATTAAGAGTTGAATTGGGAATCATCTTAGAGAAAGAAAAAATCACCAAAATTCATCCGGATTCTCCTACCATTCAAGACTTGATGCTTGGAGACCAAATCAAGTCAGAATCTACGAAAAAAGAAATCATCCTTCAGGTGAGCCGGATTAACGGATCTTCTTTTAAGCTTTACTTTCCAAAAAAAGAAGCCAACTACTTTCCAGAGTTGACTTTCAAAAAGCGAGAAGATACCGCTTTGATTGATATTTGGTCAAAATGAAAAAGGAGCCTTTCGGCTCCCTTTTGTATTAATTAAAATCTGCATCCGTTAGCGTTGGATTAATCTCAAGTGATGTAATTTTTGCTGCCAGTGGAACTGGGATAGCTGGTGAAGTTATAGTCCATAGCATTGGAACTAAAAGCCCATTGGTCTCTTCATATTCTGAATAGACAGTATCACCTGACTTAGGATTTTCATTCTTTATTTTCAATCCCGATTCTACTGCATAATAATTTGTGAGGTAAGCACCATCACTATTTGTCACAATCACTTTGTAAGCATCTACACCATCCACATCCTTCACTCCATCAAGCTTTACATCATAACCAAGAGATTCATAGTAAAGCTCTGGAATGAATAAAGCACTCATCTGAGCTTCATTGTATTGTGCTTCGTTCATATCGATGTTTTGGCCTTGAGCAGAAATCGCTCCTTTACCTCCTACCATGGAGGTAGATTGCATCACGTTTCCAGCCAGGGACGTCTTCTGTGCGTATCTCTTATTTTCATCATCATACACTGAAGTCAAGGTGATTGCATTCCCCATCACATCTGCATCCATGCTAACCTTAGCAGACTTAACCGCGCTAGCAGCTTCCATTCCACCAATTGCATCAATGTAATTTGCAATTACTTGTTCAACTGTCATGCTTGCATCCATTGTAATCTCTCTAGCTGGATCACCCATGTTGTCAAACATCTTCACTTCACCGAAACGCTCAAGTTTCTCTGCGATTTCGGATCCATTACCTACAGCTGTTATCATAAGCTTATCAGGTTCTATGAGCTTTTGAGCAGTCGCATTAATATCATCCACAGTCAAATCATTTACTTTCTGAAGATAGGTTGCATAGTAATCTGAAGGCAGATCATATCGCTCCATATTCAAAGCAAAATTTGCAATCGTAGAAGGACTTTCTAAAGACCTTCCAAAAGATCCAGAAAGATTAGCTTTTGCTAAGGTCAATTCTTCCTCAGTCACGCCTTCAGCAAGAAGCCTGTCGATTTCTGAAACAAACTCATAAACCGCAGAATCAGTTACCTCTGTTCTCACAGAAGCGCTGGCAGAAAACTGTCCAACAAGTTTGTCAGAACTAAATGATGAATAAGCACCATAAGTGTAGCCCTTATCCTCTCTTAGATTTTGAAAGAGACGACCAGAAGAACCTCCACCAAAAATTTGGTTTAAAAGTCTACTGGAAATGTAATTCTCATCCCCTAAAGTCAGGTCAATAGGTTGTACTACATCTATGACTGTCTGAACCGAAGAACTTCTATCTACAAGACCCACCATGGTTTGCTCAGCTCCATCAGGCATTGTGTATTCGAAAGTCGGTACTTCGCCTTGCTCCCAGTCTCCGAAGTACTGATTCATCAAATCTTCTGCTTCAGAAACATTCATATCACCAACAATAGCCATATAAGCAATATTTGGTTTGTAGAAAGTCTCGTAATAATTTCGAATATCATCAACTTCAATATTCGCGATGGTCTCTTCAGTGGAGAATTCTCCATATGGATGATCTTTGCCATAAACCAAGGCAGAAGTTAACCTTCCTGAAATCGAGCCTGGATCATCTTTACTTGCTGCCAAATTTGTTAGAGATTGCTTCTTAAGTTTGTCTAATTCCTCTTCTGGGAAGACAGGGTTATAAAGCACATCGGTCATTAATTCCAGTACTTTTTCCTGATGCTTCTTCAATGAAGAACCAAACATAGACGTTGAACTTGCGCTGATACTTGCACCGATAAAATCGATTTCCTCGTCTAATTCATCCTTTGTTCTATTTGTAGTACCAGCGGTCATCATTTGACCTACAAAACCAAGGTAACCAGCTTTTTCTCCCTCAAAGATGGGATCTCTTTCTAAAACCAAAGTAAAGGAGACTCTTGGTAGTTTGTCATTTTCTACAACGAACACCTTTAGCCCATTATCAAGAGTAAAGGTTTCAGCCTCCCCAATATTAATTTCCGGAGCAGGTCCAGCTTTAGGCAACTGACTTCGATCAATCTGGGCAAATCCAGTCATCGAGATCAAAATGGCAAATATGAATGATATAGATATTTTTTTCATGTCTATCGCGTTATTTAAAATCGATGATTATTCTTCTGTGGTGGTTTCTTCAGCCTTAGGCAAGTAGTATAAAACCACTCTTCCTTCGAGGTTAAGGTACTCTTTAGCTACCCGCTGAAGGTCGGCCTTCGTTACCTGACTATACTTATCCATAGTTTGATTAATGTAATCAGTATCTCCAAAAATCACATGACTTTCCGCAAGGTTCAGTGCTATACCTTCCACTGTGGAATTTCCACTTACAATGTTGTTTTCAATAATATTCTGAAGCTTCTCAAAGTCTCGATCAGAAATCCCTTCATCCTGAACTTGCTTGATAAGCTTGTCGATCTCAGTCTCTAGAGCCTCTGGTTCAACACCCATATTTGTAATTCCATACATAAGGAAAATCCCACCATCCTCTAATTCATAAGGAATCGCTGCAAGGGCCAAAGCCTTTTGCTGCTTATCAACTAGCTCCTTGGTCATCAAAGAGGAGTTACCTCCTGTCAGATAAGTAGACAGCATTGACATAGCATAGGAATCTGGATGATTTCTTGGAGGCACATTATAAGCCTGAATCACCGCCGGAATCTGAATATTATCATAGATAATATCTCTTACCTCTTCGGTCTTCTTTGCCTCAGTTACGTTTGGTCGATATATTTCTTTGGTACCTTTAGGTATCTCTGTGAAATACTGTTTCACCCAATCTTCAGTCTGCTTATAATCTATATCACCTGCAATGGTCAAAGTAGCATTATTTGGGACATAGAAGTCGTTGTAGAACTGCTGGAACTCCTCAATTTTGGCTGCATTAAGATGGTCAAGAGATCCAATCGGTGCCCATCTGTAGGGATGATCTGTGTAAGCTCTTTTTAGTGTTTCCAGAAGAATAGTTCCGTATGGTTGGTTTTCGTACCTCTGTCGATATTCTTCCTTCACTACTTCCCTTTGGGTCTCCACACCTGTCATGTCAACTTTAGAATGAAGCATCCGTTCACTTTCCATGTAAAGAGCCAGCTCCAATTCATTGGAAGGCAAAATTTCATAATAGTAAGTGATGTCGTTAGAAGTAAATGCATTTAGCGTACCTCCTCGACTTTCAATGATCTTCATGTATTGACCACGCTCAATATTTTCAGAGCCTTCAAACATGAGGTGCTCAAAGAAATGAGCAAAGCCAGTTCTTTCTGGATTTTCATTTTTTGAACCGACATGATACAAAACAGATGTGATCACAATAGGTGTACTATTGTCTTTGTGCATGATCACATGCAGGCCATTGTCCAAGGTAAACTCCTTGAATTCAATCTTTTTTTGGGCCAATACTGGCAGCGTCATCAAAAATGCCAGCAGGCCGAGGAAGGTAGATTTTCGCATTGGTTTTTTTATTTTAAATTTCTCTAAAGTTGAATTCGAATAATCCCGAAAAAGGTTTAAGGTTATCCGAAATTATGATCTCGTGAAATTAACAGATGATTCGAAAGAATTGATTTCTTAAAGCCAATTTTTTCGTAAAATAATCCTAAAATATCAGCTAGGATCAAGCCTTGCCAAAATGTCTTTGGCTTCGTGCCACCGAAGTCTTGGTCCAAATTGACTTACAATCTTAGAACTAGCCATTGAGGCCAATTTTCCACTGGATGCATAACTATGTCCGTTGGTGATTCCGAACATAAATGCTCCCGCAAACATGTCTCCCGCACCATTAGTATCAATAGCATCCGTGGCATAGGGCTCAATATCTATAAAGGTATCTCCATCAAAAATCATTGCTCCATTCTGACCTTGAGTGATGACAAAATGCTTTGCAAATTTCTTCAATTCTTCCCTCGCTTCCATGACATTCTCTTTTCCAGTGAATAGCATAGCCTCTTCTTCATTCGAGAAAAGCATATCCACGCCTTCACCGAGCACCTCAGCAAATGGCTCCTTGAAATATTTCACCATGGCCGGATCAGAGAAGGTAATCGCCACCTTTACTCCATTTTCTTCCGCCACTTTTTTGGCATGTTTCATGGCTGCTTTACCATTTTCAGAAGTAATCAGGTATCCTTCTATGTACAGGTATTGAGAATTCTTGATGGCTTCTTCGTCTACGTTGGCTTCAGAGTACGTCTCGGTAATCCCCAAAAAGGTGTTCATGGTACGTTCCGCATCCTCAGTCACCATGACCAGGCATTTGCCCGTAACTCCATTCTCAAGATTATCCGAATTCAGGTTATGATCCACGCCATTTTCCTTCATGTCATTCATGTAGAATTGGCCCATATCATCATTAGCCACTTTACAACAATAGAATGACTTACCTCCAAATTGATTAACAGCAATCACCGTATTTCCAGCCGATCCTCCACATTGCTTTTTAGCCTCTTCGGTATTGATCACTTGCATCAGTTCATTCTGACGAGCTTCATCAACAAGAGTCATCAAACCCTTTTCCACCCCGTTTTCTTCAAAAAACTGATCAGTAGTTTTAAATTCAATATCCACAAGGGCATTACCGATGCCCGTTACGTCGTATTTTTTCATGGTCGGTTTTGTTTCGGGAAATTTTACAATTGATTCGATAAGGCATTAATCGAAAATCTTATGCCTTTCAAATGGTTTTTCTCTATCAAATAGGTAGCGATAAGTATGATGAGTTTTGTAAATCTCTGCCAACAATTGTTCGCAGACTCTCATCATTTTCGGATTGAAATCTCCAATCCAATTCATCTCAATGGTTTTGTATTGGAAGTCAGATTTCCCACTCATTTTGTCATAGGTTATAATCATAGCCGACTCCACTCCTTTACTTTGATGATCAGGAACCACTCCAAATACCAATCCCAACATTTTATTAGGAGGATCAAAAGTTTTGTACCAAAGGAATTTGAGTTTCCCAATCAAATCCATCTTTCCATTCACGTGTTTGAAAATCTGATTGATTTCAGGAATCTGAATGAAAAAGCCCACAGGTTCACCTTTATAAAAGGCGAAGTAAATCAAACGGGGATCAATAATTGGCTTCATCTTTTTGAACATAAGATTCGCCTCCTTCAAAGCGATGGATTTACCCATGTGCCTCGCCCATGCCTTATTGTAGACATCCATAAAATATCCAGGCGCCTTCTCCTTCAGCTCCTTCCCTTTGATATATCTAAAGCTGTAATCAGGATTATCCATAATCTGGTTGGCACGTTTGATCATTTTTTCATCAAAGCCCAAATTCTGAACTGGACGCATGTAGGTGAATTGCTTGAAATAAAGCTTGAATCCATACTCTTCGAAAAACTCCTGATAGTAACCAAAGTTCCAAGGCATGTTGTAGTTAGGCTCTGAAAATCCTTTGACAAGTAGACCCCACCATTTGTCGCGCTCCCCAAAATTTATGGGACCATCCATAGCTTCCATCCCCTCTGATTCCAGCCATTCTTTTACAGTATCAAAAAGAAGAAAGGCCGCTTCCTTATCATTTATGCACTCAAAAAAACCTAGTCCCCCTGTGGGTTGCTTTTCCTTCATCTTTGGATTGACAAAAGCAGCTACACGACCGATTGTCTGATCTTTATCGTCTTTGAGAAGCCACCTTTTGGCTTTGGCACCCTGCCGAAAAAGCTTATTCGTCTCAGGATGGAAGAGACCTTCTATATCCTTGTCTAGGGGACGAATCCAATTCTTCTCATTTTTATACAGCCTGACGGCCATTTCTATGAACTCCAGCTGATCAGCCGGAGTAGTAACTTCAACTAAGTTCATTCAAATTTCTTTGGACGGCTAAATTAGCCCAAGACCCGGAAAAGGCAAAAATCATTTTTTCGGAGCCAAATTGGGATAATCCGTGATGATTCCATCCACTCCAATATCCAGGAGCTTTTGCATTTGTTCAGAAGTATTCACTGTCCATGGAATCACTTTCATTCCTTTGGACTGAATATCCTTCACGATTTCCTCAGTGAGCGCGATAAAGTAGGATGAATAAATTTCAGGTTCAAAGCCTAGTTCAGTCAGATCTTCCTCATATTTCGAAGCATTCTCGACTAGCATAGCCAAAGGTACTTCTGGGTGGGTTTCATGGATGTATCGAAGAACTCTGAAATCAAAGGACTGAATATTGACCCGCTCCCAGCCCATTTGCTCGGATATCAGACTGACCACCATATCGGAAAACTCAGAAACTTCTGGGTGGTAAACCCCATCGCCGGCAGGAGCACTTTTGATTTCGATATTATATCTCGGCTTTGCGTAGCCCATATCTTCAGCATACTTTTCGGCTACCGAAAAGACATCTTTCAGCAATGGCTTGGTAGCAAAAAACTTAACCTGCTGAGGATAGCCTGGGTGGACTTTGGTTCCGCAATCAAATGCTAAAACTTCAGCATAAGTCATTTGAAAAATATTAAAGGAATGATCTCCTTTTGCTATTTCATTTCCTGCCTGATCCAGACAAATGACTGGATTCATGAAAGGCTCATGAGAAAGAACTACTTCGCCATCTTTTGTAATAGCCAAATCCAATTCCAGGGTAGTCACTCCAAGATCAAGAGCCTTGATCATGGCAGGAATGGTATTCTCTGGCATCAGGCCTCTAGCACCACGATGTCCCTGAAGGTCATATGAAAATTGAGCATTGGCCATAAGCGGTAGTACAAAAAGTAGAGTTAGGAGTGATTTCTTCATTTGATAAAAATACATCCTTCGAAATAAAGAACCACAAATGACTAATTAGCGAATCGTTAAATCTTAAATCGTTATGCTATTTCTGGAGAATCAGCATATCCCGATCGTTGTCCTGCTTCTCCAGAAGCTGGACTCCATTCATAATAGCTAGCTCTTTGATGTTCCTCTTTTCCAGAAGCTAGACAAAATTCAATCAATACACCTCTACTTTCACCAACCCTTTCTTACCTGCATAATCTCGAGCTGAGCTAAATAAATAATCTTCGGACTCTTCAACGATCAAGGCCTCTACAGGATTATGATGGATATAATTAAGCTTTTGTTCGAAGACCTTTGATGACTCAATGTGGATAGCATGCAGACCATCCTTCCAAAACTTAAAATTGGTAATTCTTTTTTGGGTACGACTCTTCTCTTTCAACAACTTCAATATCCATTTCGACCTAGACTCTATTGAATCATTTTGCAAACTTCCTAAAATCTTCCTAGAGGTGAATTTTTTGAAATCCTGAATAGTATCGCTTAGTCGAAAGGCTTCTTTTGATCTACACAATAAATGTAAATGGTTTGACATCAGACACCATCCATAAATCTCTAAACCTTTTCTCTCCACACAAAAGTTTAGACTTTCAACTATTTCAAGCTTGAATTCTTTTCGAGTAAAAATATCAATCCATTCAACCACGGTCAAAGTCAAAAAGTAAACTGCATTCTGATCGGCAACTTGAAAAGGTTTCATAGTTGAAAAAGTAAAAAAGCTTATACTTAAAGTCTATGCTGCTTCTGGAGAAGCAGCATAACATCTTAATCGTTATATCGTTATCCTGCTAGTCCAGAAGTTGGACTAAATTACCTCCGCGTAAAGATCAAACTCAGTAGCCTCGGTAATCTTTGCATTGACAAAATCTCCAATTCTGCAGTAATACTTAGAAGCGTCAATCAAGACTTCATTATCCACTTCTACCGAGTCAAATTCAGTCCGCCCAACGAAATACCCTCCTTCTTTTTTATCGATCAATACCTTAAAATTATGCCCCACTTTTTTCTGGTTAGAATCAAAGGAAATTTGCTCTTGCACTTCCATCAGATGATTAGCTCTTCTCTGCTTTTCTTCTTGGGAAAGCAAATCCTCCATTCCAAAAGCATGCGTGTTCTCTTCATGAGAATAGGTAAATACTCCAAGCCGCTCGAACTTCATTCGCTCCACAAAATCCACCATCTCTTCAAACTCTTTTTCTCCCTCTCCAGGATGTCCAGCGATTAAAGTCGTTCTAATGGCGATCTCAGGAATAACTTCCCGAATGTCATGAATAAGCCTTTCCTGCTTCTCTCTAGTCGTACCTCTGCGCATAGCCTTAAGGACATCAGTTGATCCATGCTGAAGTGGAATATCCAGATAGTTGCAGATGTTTGACCTTTCTTTCATCACCTCAATTACCTCCATTGGGAAGCCTGTTGGATAGGCATAATGAAGACGAATCCAGTCGATTCCCTCCACATCAGAAAGTCTGCGGAGTAGCTCAGCAAGATTCCTCTTTTTGTAAAGGTCCAAACCATAGTAGGTTGAATCCTGAGCGATCAATAGTAACTCTTTTGTCCCCTGACTGGCTTTGTGCTCTGCTTCCTTTACCAATTCCTCGATGGGTCTGGAAATATGACCTCCACGCATAAGTGGTATCGCACAGAAAGAGCAAGGTCGATCACAGCCCTCAGAAATTTTCATGTAAGCATAGTGAGCCGAATGAGTAAGCAACCTCTCTCCGACCAACTCATGCTTATAGTCAGCTTTAAATTTTTTTAGAATAGCTGGAAGATCTCTGGTTCCAAAAAATGCATCCACTTGAGGAATTTCCTTCTCCAGATCATCTTTATATCTCTGTGAAAGGCAGCCCGTCACATACACTTTATCTACCATGCCCTGCTCTTTCGCTTCAGCGTATTGGAGAATAGTATCTATAGACTCCTGCTTGGCATTATCTATAAATCCGCAGGTATTTATGATTACGATGTTATTATCATCGCTGTCGGATTCATGCTTCGCGTCAATCCCATTCCCCTTCAATTGAGTCAATAAAACCTCGGAATCCACCAGGTTCTTTGAGCATCCCATGGTTACGATATTGACCTTATCCTTTTTGAGTGTTTTCGTCTTCACAACTTTCCATCTTAAGAGCTACAAAGGTAGAGAAAAGTCCATAATGCGAGATCATAATATTCAAGCCAAGATTGATCCTTCAAAGATTTTGAATTTTAGACTTGTGTTATCACAAAGTTAAATACAGAAACCATCAGCACCCTAAAAATGGCTAATCGAGCATATTTTTTCCTTTGTTGGGTAATGGTTATTACCATTCTATTAATCCCGTAGTCCAATCGTAAACTAACCTTAACGGCTGACATTCTTTGACCTAGATCATGATCTCTACTTTTGAGTGTACAGCAAAATTTTTTAACTCCTTGCATTTATTTTTCGCCCCGACTTCGTTCGGGGCTTTGCTTTTTAAAGGAGAGATTCTCAATAGTCCTATGGTAACCTTGGAAAGCTCAAATGAGCCCTTAACTTTAATCCAACAAACCCATTCCAACCCACCTGATGCCCATTGATACCGCCAAATCCCGACTTGTTTTTGATCGAAAGGATTACTCGGATAAAACTTTGCTTCGGCTTTATAAATCTCTCCTTTTACCTAGAAAAATAGAGCAAAAGATGCTGATCCTTCTTCGTCAAGGAAAAATCTCAAAGTGGTTCAGTGGTTGGGGTCAGGAAGCCATCTCAATCGGTGCGGTGAATGCATTAGATCAGGATGAATTCATCCTTCCCATGCATCGCAACCTTGGGATTTTCACGGGTCGAGGTATTCCTTTAGAAAAGCTTTTCGCTCAGTTCCAGGGAAAGAAATCCGGCTTCACCAAAGGTCGTGATCGATCCTTTCATTTCGGCAGCATAGACCATCATATCGTAGGGATGATTTCCCATCTTGGTCCTCAGCTAGCCATCGCAGATGGAATCGGATTGGCTAATCTTTTAGAGAATAGGAACAAAGCAACTCTGGTATTCTCGGGCGATGGGGCTAGCTCAGAAGGAGACTTTCATGAGGGATTAAATGTCGCCTCAGTCTGGAAGCTCCCTGTCATTTTCGTCATTGAGCATAATGGCTATGGATTGTCCACACCAAATAATGAGCAATTCGCTTTTAAGAATTTCACTGACAAGGGTCCAGGATACGGAATCGAAACTGTCAAAATCGAAGGGAATAATGTTTTGGAAGTTTATGACACGATTCGAAGAGTTGCTGAAGACATTCGCAAAAACCCTCGACCAATCCTTATAGAAGCTATCACTTTCAGAATGAGAGGTCACGAGGAAGCCTCTGGAACAAAATACGTCCCCAAAGATCTCATGGAAGAATGGGGAAATCTGGATCCTGTCGATAATTACGAAGCCTATTTGGAGAGCATTGGCGTCCTCAATGAGGAGATCAAATCTGAATTTGACAAGGAGATTAAAGCTTTGATCGACACAGGTTTGAAAAAGGCTTATGCTGAAAATGCAATTGAACCTGATCTGAATGAGGAGCTAGGGGATATTTACGCATCCCATAGTCCAGCTTTGATTATGCCTGGAAAAGAGAAAGAGGAAAAGCGATTCGTTGATGCTATTTCGGAAGGGTTATATCAATCCATGGAGAAATACGAGAATCTTGTTTTGATGGGTCAGGATATTGGAGATTACGGAGGGGTATTCAAGATTACTGATGGGTTTAAGAGGAAATTTGGTGGAGACCGAGTTAGGAATACCCCGCTTTGCGAAAGCGCCATAATAGGAGCAGGTCTAGGCCTATCCATCAAAGGCTGGAAAGCCATGGTAGAAATGCAATTTGCCGACTTCGTGTCAGTTGGCTTCAACCAAATAGTGAATAATCTAGCGAAGATCCATTACCGTTGGGGCCAAAATGCTGATGTGGTGATTCGAATGCCAACCGGTGCTGGAATGGGTGCAGGGCCTTTTCATTCCCAATCAAATGAGGCTTGGTTCTTCCATACTCCAGGACTCAAAATAATTTATCCTTCAAACCCTGCTGATGCTAAAGGGCTTTTGGCGGCAGCCATAGAAGACCAGAATCCCTGCATGTTTTTTGAGCATAAAGGTCTTTACAGATCGATTAGTGGTCCTGTTCCGAAGGATTATTTCACCCTTGAAATTGGTAAAGCTAGTCTGATACAAGAAGGTGATGATGTTTCCATTATCACTTATGGCATGGGAGTTCACTGGGCGCAAGAAGTTGTAAATAAAATGGGCCTAAGTGCCGATATCCTGGATCTTCGGACATTGCTGCCTTGGGATAAAGATGCTGTAGAAGCCACCGTGAAAAAGACGAACAAGGTTATTTTTCTTCAGGAGGATTGTCTGACTGGAGGAATTGGAGCCGAAATTTGCGCTTGGATTTCAGAGCATTGTTTCAAATATCTTGATGCTCCAGTGATGAGGGAAGGAAGCCTGGATACTCCTGTTCCTTTCGCGGGAAATTTAGAGAAGCAATTTTTGCCATTAGAGCGATTTAGGGATAAATTAAAAGAGCTTATCGCATTTTAATTTCACAAAAGAGTAACATGGATTGATTTTTCATCCAGTGGACTTTTTTGATTTTAGAGTAAATTCCACTTTTATGAAAACTTACCGAATCCAACTATTCGTTTTTCTACTGGCTCTTTCTGGCTTCTGCCAAAGCCAAGCCTATTCTCAAACCCTAGTGGGAGCCCAACTAGATAATCGGGCTGGAATTAGAGGACTTACCCTTAATCCTGCTAACGTGGTTAATCCCAGATTAAAGTCCGAGATTAATGTATTTACATTTAGTGGATACTTTGGGAATGATTACATAGGAGTAAATATTTCTGATATATCGGAAATAAGGTCCTTAGATGACCTCCCATCTTCCTCCGAAATCAATGCAAAGCCGGACAATAACTTTGTCGGCAATCTGGATATTCTTGGACCCTCATTCCAGCTGAACTTAAGTCCTAAACATAGTATAGCCGTGAGTTCAAGAATTCGAACGTTTTTCAATCTCAACAATATTGGAGGAGAATTCCTCCAAGCCATAGTAGACGAAGAAAATGGAGCCAGTCGATTTGAGTTACTTATGGAAGACATAAATGGCATCACTCATCTTTGGGGAGAAATTGGCGGCACCTATGGAAGGGTACTTATCAATAATGAGTCACTCCAATTGAAGGGAGCGGCAACTGTAAAATATCTATTTGGAGCTGGGGGGATAACTTCTTCAAGTGAAACGCTTGGAGCTCTTTACTTAGAAACTACAAATACATTAACTACGAGGGGGCAGCTGGATTATGGGTTAACTGACGGTGTGGAAAACGGAGATATTGAATTCGGGACTTTTAATTCAGGTTTTGGAATGGACCTGGGTGCCATCATTGAAATAAAGGATAAAAGAGAAAGGTCGTATAATGATGGCTATGTTTTCAGAGGGGGTATCTCTGTGATGGACATCGGAGGTATCAATTACAAAGGCTTTTCCGAGACTGATTATGATATGGATGCTACCATATTGATTGATGAATTTGATGACAAAAGCATTGAAGAAGTGCTTGATGAAAATTATGAAGGAACCGAGGTCACCCGAGATCAGGTTCTTGCCATGCCTACGTCCCTCCAGGTTTTTGGAGACTTTGCAGTTACCAACAAGTTTTATGTATCAGCTCACGGCTCTATAAATCTAAGAAGTCATCAAGAGGTACCTGTAAGCCAAATAACCAATAACATAAGTGTGACTCCGCGTTTTGAATCAGGCTGGTTCGCAGTCTATTCGCCTCTGAGCTATAGGGAATACGAAGAAGCCCTTTCCTGGGGTGTAGGAGTGAGACTAGGCCCAGCTATCATCGGGTCCGGATCAATCTTATCCAACGTTTTATCAAGTAGATCCCGAAGCACTGATGTCTATTTCGGGCTTCAAATCCCTATTTATAACAAGGGAAGACGAGTAGAAACCGTACAGTAGCACAACTTTTCCTCCAGATATTACCGTAAAAGGAGTAAGCATTCTTATGAAAAAACTCCTCCTTTTAGGTATAACCCTTTTTCTGATTCATTCTGCTTCAGCCCAATTCTTTTTAGGAGGTGGCCACCTGAATGGTAGCTCCAGTATTGGTAAGCTGAGGGAAGATGTTCGAGGTTTTTTCTACCCTTCAGTTTCTGGTTTTCTGCTATACGAGTTTGAAACCAACCCATTGCAAATCGGAGTAGACTTCGGGTATGGAATATATGGCACAGACCTGGAAAAACGCACTGATTTATTTGCTGGATCAAATGATGAGCTCAGACTTAGAAGAAACAATAATATCATTACCGGAATGCTGGTTATGAGATACCTTCCATTGCTGAATACCAAGTATACCCCTTTTATCGAAGCTCAATTTGGTGGTAATTACCTCTATACTCGTTATAAAATTAGGGCTACTATTGATGAGGAGGCCTTTGAGGCAGGAACCGAACATACACAATGGGCCCTAGCTTATCGATTTGGAGCGGGGGTGCAATTTCCTGCAGACTGGTGGGATCAAAACATCAAATTCGAAATTAAGACCACCTACCAAAGCAGTAACGAGATCCAATTTCTAACCCGAGGAGATGTTATTTATCTCCCAGATGAAGGTGTTTTTGATTACCAGTTACAGCGAGGTCAGTTGCAATTTCTCACCTTCTCAGTAGGCATTATTGTTTACGACCTTTTCTACTAAGAATCTTAAATCTTCTCCTTGATTTCTTCTCAGGCTTAGGCTCCTTGGCCACTGCCACAACAGGCTCCTTTTTCCAAAGCAAAACAGGTAAAACCCAAAACACGCCCACCATACTGAAAGCCAAACCTCCAATAGTCCCGATGGCAAGTGAGAACCAAAAAATCTCATTTTGACCCTCGATCAAAAATGGAACAAGACCAAAGCAAGTGGACAGAACAGTGAGTAAAATGGGAGTAGCCTTTCCTGCGATGGACTTTAGAACATTTCGGTGATAATCTCCGACCTTCCGGTTATTTAGGTCATTGATAATGAAAATACCTGCGTTTACTGCCAGGCCTCCCAGCATCACAAAAGCCGCATAACCTCCCTGATCAAAATAGAAATCAAAGACTGAGAAGATCAAAAACAATCCAATAAAGCTGATCGGAATGATGGCTATGATATATAGTGGCTGTTTGAGATTTTCGAATAGAACAGAGCAGATTAAGAAAATTCCAACGATCAGTAGTCCTATCAACCCATATTGCCTTTTTGCCTTATCAAAATCCCAGCTCCAGGTTTGTTTCTTAGCTTCATAGCCAATGGGCATGGTTGCTTTCATTTCTTCCAGAACCTCGTCGAGATATTCGTTCCCGAATTTGGCCGAGCCCATGTATTCAAATGAAGCAGCACGGATATACTGTCTATTTTCTTTATGCAGGGCATTGGTCGTAGACTCTTTTGTCAGTGTTCCAAAGTCAGCCACCTTGTAAATTCTATCTTCTCCCCCGATTAAGCCTGTTTTTTCAAGATCAAACTTGCTGAAGTTTTTGGAATCTGCCTCCCGAATAACTAACCCATAGTTCACATCATCCAGAGCCAAATAACTACTGGCCCCGCTCGGCTTTGACATATCTTCGAGGGCACTAATTATAGCACCCTGATTGGTTTGCCCCAAGGCGATTTGGTTTTGGTCTAACCGCAGAACATATTCCTCAGTCTTTTGCTCTGAATAGCTAAGCCGTTCATTTGTATTCACTTCCTGAATACGCTTATGTTTCAATAGCTTTTCAGCAAGAATCTCAGTCTGTCTTTCGAGCTCATCAAAATTATACCCTCTCATCTCTACTCTGAAGGATGGTATTCCTTCACCGCCAGCACCGGTATAGAAGCCCTGACCCACCCCATAAATATTCCACCTGGCACCAGACCAGTCAGTTGACTTGACGGAAAGTTTGCCTTTGAGCTGATAAGGAAGAGGCCCCTTCTCTGCTTCTTCGGTGAAGGTGATTATTATTTGAGCACGCTGTCCAGAAATCACATAAGTGACAAATTGTTCAATTCCACTGACACCCTTAAGATACTGTTCAAACTCCCGCATAATGAAATCCATCTGATCAAGGGTATTCCCAAATGGTAATCTCGCAGTCACATACAATCGAGTCTTTTCTGCTTCCCGGTAGGAGCTTTTCTCAAATACTCCTCTCACGAACATTCTTAACGATCCACCAAAGGCTATATCCACATAAGGCCTTATTTCTTCCTGATAAAAAGTGTTACCGACTGTTTTATTATACCATTCCTTATCGTCCCAAGTAGCTGGAAGCCAGAAAATCGGAGTTCCAAAAAGTAGGATTAAACCAATGATAAAAGTCTTTCGGTATCGAGCTGTCCATGCTACGGTAGACTCATATCGCTGAAGCGCCCGCACTCGTTTCCTCAGCTTTGGCATACCAAGCTGACGTCCCTTTCTCACGGATTCTCCGAACAAAACCTTGTAAAATGCAGGAGTGAAGAATAAGGCAATCAACAAACTGATGCCGAGCATCACTGAAACCACTATCGAAAATTCGGTCAGATTCTTTCGATCTTCTTCTGGAAGAAAAAAGACGATCATCAAAGCGGCAATCGTGGTCAATGATGCAGCCAGCAATGCCAAAAAGACTCTTCGGTTTTTATGCTTGTGCAAATGATCGATCATAATGATCGCATTATCGACGATCAGACCAAAACTAATGGTAAGCCCTGCCAGAGAATACAAATGGATATCCACTTTGAGGAAATAGAGCACAATTCCACAAAGACTTAGATTGGCTATTATCCCAAGGAATAGGATAGTCAAATACTTTACATTCCTATTAATCAGAAAAATGAAGATGATCAGAATGAGTATGGAAAGTCCTGAGCGTTTATAGATTTTATCCAGTTCCTTTTCCAGGAATTCGGTATCATCATTTTCCAATCGAATTTCAAATCCTGCTGGTAGAAGTCCTTTAGAGTCCTCAACCGCGGCTTTAAGGTTTTGGGCAAGCAACACCTTGTTTACACCATCCCGGTTAAAAATCGATAGAGTTACAGAGTTATTCCCGTTTATTCTATAGTAGCTGGATGGCTCCCCCTCTTCTAGAGTTAAAGTCGCCAGATCCCTCAGCCGAACTTCCATACCATCTAGCTGCTTGATGGCTAGATTCTCGAGCTGATCCATACTCTTTAAGGATCGATCAATCTGAATAAAAAGCGTTTCCCCTGCTCCATTCACAACAGCACCCGGATAAGAACGACCAAATGCCTGGTTAATTTTAGTGTTGATTTCATTACGCGAAACCCTAAAGGCTTGCATCTTTTGGATGTCGTAAGTCACGTAAAGCTGCAAATCATTTGCCCCTCTCACGGTAACTTCCTCTACCTCTTCGAATCTTGTAACTGCAGGTTTGATGACGTCCTCAGCTATTTTTTTGATCTCAAAGGAAGCGAAAGGCCCATTTACAGAGTATGTCAAAATAGGGTTTCTGACGTCACGATCTCTCTCCGAAGATTGACTTATTTGAGGATAAGATACCCTTTGATCCATTTGGGGGTAAACCTGCCGAATCATGGATGCTACTTCAAATTTCTTCAGCTCCATATCCGCTTCCTTATCAAATCTCAAGGTTATACTTCCTCGATTATAATTAGATACGGATTCTACCTTGTTCAGCTCAGAAAGCTGACTGAACGTACCTTCAAGAGGAGAAGTAGCGAGTTTTTCAATGATCTCTGGAGAGGATCTTGGGATTCCATAACTAATATTCAAAACCGGTTCCCGCTCCCTGGGATTCAAATCCACTGATAGCAATGGAATCACCGCAAATCCACAAATGGACAAGAGAACAAAAACGATTAGGATTCTGAATGGTGTCATCTTAAGCCTCCTTCAGTTTCTTTTTTGAAGTGAACAACCAATAGGCCAATGGCACAAAGAAAAGCGCCGTCACCGTTCCAATCGTCAAACCACCAATGACCGCTTCTACCAAGGGACGCTGTAAATCTGCCCCAAGACCTGAACTGAAAATAATTGGTATCAAAGCCAGAATCGTCGTAATCGACGTCATCAGAATAGGCTTCAATCTAATCTGACCCGCTCTGTGCAAAGCCTTTTCTAAAGCTTCTGTCTTGGTCATTTCTCCGCCCTCCTCATATTCCTTCCTCAGCCGGTTAATCGTATCAATCTTCAGGATGGCATCATTCACCATGATACCCAGCATCACCACCAAACCAATAGCTGACATGACATTTAAAGAGGATCCTGCCAGCCAAAGCACCAGAAATGCGCCACCAATTCCCAAAGGCAATGTAAACACCACAATCAAAGGCTGTATGAAGCTTTCGAACTGAGCTGCCAGAATGAAATAAAGCAGAAGAACCGATATCATCAAGATGCCTATGAGCTGCCGGATATTCTCCTGATCCTTGAAGAATTGCCCTACTACTTCTACGCCTAGATTTTTATCCTGACCCCATCGAATAAGTTCTGATTCTAAATCTTGAGGGTTTTCTTCTGTTACAAAAACTGATTGATATAACCCTCCTTTATCCGCTGTGACGAACTTATAGTGATCCTCATACTGATAATCCACGAATTCATCCAGGATATAAGAGCTCGAATCTGAAGCATATATCCTGGTGTTTTCAAGAAGATTCTCAAATCTGGCTTGTGATTCCTTCAATCTTATGGGTGTGATTTCTCCAAACCTTCTGATATCCGTAATTGTGAATGTTCCAAATAACTTAGAAATCAAATCCTGAACGGTTTCCATTGGGATTTGGTAGGTAGCCAAACGGTCGGCCCGCAACGTGAATATGACTGAAGCCTCAGTCTGTAGACCCGGACCTCTCTCCCATTCAGTAGTTGGCAGCTGGCTTAGCCAAGGTCCCATTTGATCCTCTGAAACTGGCTCCTTCGATTCCAGATCTTTCCATCTCACCTCATAGTATGGCAAAGCAGAATTAAAAAGCTGATCAAATGCATTAGGAGCATCACCTAGAGAAAAAGTGGCCGCCGGATAGTTTTGCTTCAAATAGGAATCCAGCCTCCCCATGGCTGCGTCCTTAGTTACTGTTGAAGCAAAAAGGAAATACAAAAGCGATTGCTGAATAGAATTATCTCCTCCGTAAAGTAGAAATTGCCTCACCCCAATATCCGCTTCTGCCTGCTCGTATTCATCGGCCAAAAGCCCCATTAATTCCAGGACTCTATTCTTATTCTCAAAAGCCGAAATAGGCTCACTCCAATCAATTTCTAAGGTCGCATCAAGTTTCTCTATTTTGGGCAGCCCCTCAGTGTTCAGAATCTGACTGATCAAAAGACCCAAAGGAATGAGTATGGCAAAAATCACGAGAAAGACTCCTCGATTCGCCATGATCCTTTCGTACCCAGAATCATACAATTTCAGAACTCCTCTGAAAAATCGACTTTCTCTTCCATCCTCTGACTTCTTGCTTCGTGAGAAGAATAAGAAATAGAGCATGGGAAGAAGAATAAAGGCTACCGCCAAAGAAACGGACAGAATTGCCGCCACAGCTACCGCCTGATCAAAAAACAAGGCTCCTGAAATTCCACTCAGGAAGACCAAGGGAACAAATACCGCCAAGGTCGTAAGAACCGAGCTAATCAATGCTCCCATCACCTCATTCACACCAGCCACACAAGCTTCAAAAAGTGAGAGTCCTCCTTCTCGCTTCCTTGTGATGTTATCCAGGACAATAATCGCATTATCAATTAACATCCCGATGCCTAAGGCAAGACCAGAAAGGGAAATGATATTGATCGAAAGATCTGTGAAATAGAAAACCAGAAAACTAATCAAAAGCGAGGATGGAAGACTAACCCCGATAATGATCGGAATGCGGTAGTCCTTCATAAAAATGAAGAGAATCGCAAAGGCGAAAATACCTCCGAAAAGTAGGGACGTGCTTAGATTTTCAATCGCCGCATTCAGCAAATTTGATTGGTCCTGAGTCAATTCAAATTCCACCTGTGGATAATCTTCCCGAAACAGCTCAATGGCATCCTTAAGTTCAGGAATAAGCTCATTCATTTTGGCGGAAGCCTGCTTATGAACTGTTATGACCAGAGACTCAGTTTGTCCAAAAAGGTGGTATCCAAGCATTTCTTCAGCCTCATAGGAAACATCGGCAAGGTTACCCAATGGGATAATCGCTCCAGAGGGAGAAGCCACTGGAAGGCTTTCTATATCGGATGGGGTATTAACCCGGGTAGCCAGACGGAGAAAATACCTGAATTGTCCATCCTTCACCGAAATACCTGGTAATTCAGAGTTTCCAGACTGGATGGCAGAAACAACCTGTTCCTGAGTCATACCTAAAGCTGAAAGAGCCTCTTCATTAGGTTCTACCGTGATGATTCTGTCTTTCTTTCCATTGATATCTACCAGGGATACTCCAGGAAGCTGTTCGATCCTTTTCTTCAGCACATTCTCTGCGAGAAGACTGACTTCAATATCATCTATATTTTCCTTTGGGATCACCTGAACGCGTGCCACCGGAATATCAGAAGTATTAATCCGGATTACTTCAGGTCGTGATAGTTCCTCCGGGAGAGAATTACTGAGCCTATCGATCTTTTCATTGACATCGATATAGGCCAATTCCATCTGAGTTCCGTACTCAAATGTCAGATTGATAGTTCCTACTTCAGAGCCTGATTTAGAATCCATCTGCTCCAGACCATTCAGGGTGATTAATCCCTCACGGATAGGATTTAAAACGTTTTGCTCGATGGCTTCTGGAGAAGCATTTGGATAACTTACTTTCACCACGATCTGAGGAACATCGATTGGCGGAAGCAAGGAAATAGGCAAGGTGCGAAGGACAATGAAGGAAAAAACCATCAAAGCCAAAAAGGTCATAAAGACCGCGATGGGTCGGGCCAGTAGAAATCGAACCATGAATTACCCTTCTACGATTTGAACTGGTGCTTGATGAGCAAGCTGCAGGTTATTAGAGGTGATCACGGTGCTTCCATCCTCTATTCCTTCCAGAATTTCAACCTCTTTACCATTGTCTTTACCTACCTCCACGTAGTTCCAGTTGGATTCATTATTTACGATGGTGAAAACTACTGGTCGACCGGAACGGTAAACCACAGCATCCTTTGGCACTACTAAGCTATTGGATTGTGGAGCCCGGATGATGGCTCTGGCATTCATTCCGGGTAATAAGTTTTTGGCCGAGGCCAAAGCTAATGACACCTGAACAAGCCCATTTTCATCTACTCTTGGATTAATTCCAATAACTCTCCCAGTTAAAGCCTCAGCGGTATTAGACACAGGGAAAATTTCTGCTTTTTGATTCGTGCTGATTAGTCCAATATCAGATTCCAAAACCTTCACCCTAAGCACTAAGCCATTGCTTCCCAAAATTTCGCAAAGCTCAGAACTTGCTCCCACCAGACTTCCCTCGCGGAATTTTAAGTCGGCAATCCTCCCGGAAATAGGGGCTTTCACTTCGCATCTGGCAAGCGCCAACTCTGCTTCTCTGAGTTCCACCTCTGAAAGAAATACACCGCTCTTGGCCTTGAGCTGCTCTTCTACGATGGCTTTGCGCTCCTCGTCATCCGATTCGAATAGGCTGCCAAAACCCAATTTCATGGATTCAAACTCAGCCAGCGAATTTCTAAGTGAAATATTCGCCTTTTGCAAAGCCAGCTTTGCTTCTGTGTCATCTAACTTCGCAATGATGTCTCCCTTGTTTACAAACTGACCCTCTCGGATCGGTAATTCAATCAGGTATCCCGCCTGCTCGATCACCGCCATCACTTCGGATGCGGCTTCCAGCTTTCCGGTAGCATTAATGAGATAATCAAAGCTCTTTCGTTCTGCTGAAGCAATGTTGACTTCTGTAGCAGCGACTTCATTTCTAAAAGATTCAGCAGGAGCTTCTTCAACCGATTCGGCTTTTTCTTCGCATGAAAAAGCGAAGGCAGTAAGAAAAAAGAGAGAGAGTAAAAGTTGTTTCTTCATCGACATAATAGTTGGCCATTTAAGAAACTAAGCAATTCTTTAATCTCAAAGGGAAAAATTCAAAAAAGGTGTTAAAAAGAGAACTGCTTAAACTAATTAGCATTAATTGAATCATTTCCCATTTTTTAAAAACACTTAATTATTCCAAATTAATTAAATGGTAGCTTAATTGATCCTCGTTTGGTTGCTCATGAGCTTTAACAAAAAGTTGGTCGCCCAGTGGTATGTAAAACAAGGTGAGAAATTTTGATCCCTCCGAAATAGTTGATTCACCTTTTTTATTGAAGTCTTTATCAAATAATTCGAGGATAAAATCGCCTCTTTTTCCATCCTTTTTCTGTTTTTTGATTAGCCGACAAAAACTGCCACTTTTTAATGATGCCATGGGACCAAAGGTTACATCACTTTCCCAAAGTCTAGATTTCTCAAAAAATTCCTTACGACTCTTGATCATTTCATTGATTTCAGGCTTGGTCCTTTCCTCCTTATAATCAATAGCTTTCGGCTTTATTTCAAATGAAGTATTTGAGTTTAATTCATAAATCTGGATTAAATTCGAATATGAATAACTGACAATTACCTTATCCTGATGAATAAGAACTTGGGGGTAAACTGATGACGATATTGAAAACCCTTTTCCCTGAAATTCAATTCTATTCTCATCTATTTTGGAAGAAAATTTGAAATTAAGCTTAGATAGTCTATGGTTATTCCAATCAATTTGGGCCAACTCAATTTTTTCAAACCTGTCTAGTTTTGACCTACCTCGGCTTGATAAAAGAACTATGGATCTATTTGTATTTGGGTCCAAAAACTTAAGAAAATGATTCGTCAAATTAATAAGTGGCATTGAATGGGGGAATGTTAAACCAAATTGGGTGTCGTTAATTTCAATTTTTTCCAAGCCTTCCTCCGTTGGAAAATAGATTGCATACTGATCCAAAAAGGCGTTCCCCTCTTTCATTGGTTGGAAATAGTTAATTGACTCGATTCCCCAGGGACCTTCTAAGGGAATCTCAGGTCCTTTAAGTGCCTTACCTCCTAAACCTTCAATTTTCACAGTATCTATTGATCTGCCATATTCATTAAAAACCAGAAAGGAATTATCATTTAATGGAAATGACTTAAAAATGGTAGAAGAGGAATTTCTAGTCTCGGTTAAATCAATCTCAAATGTTGGAGAAATCTCAATATATGGTGCCTGCACCGAGTTTTCAGGCTCGGCACAGGCTGTGAGACCCAATAATAGTATTAGGACTTTTCTCATGATTTATCCCATGCCTCCCCCAGGGCCGGCTAGTTCACCTACAGTAACCACATATGTATGAGCGCCATCGGGATCGCACAAATCCACTATGTTGAAAGTGTCTCCAATACTACAGTTAGTGATGGTATCATCAATCATATCAGAAACATCTTGAGCACCACATGCAAACCAAGTTCCTTGGCAGGCCATTCCAGCAAAACTAAAAGCCATAAGACCTAACATTAAAATAAACTTTTTCATCTTTTAAGTGATTTCGCTTTGACAAAAGATATCAAAGCAGGTTAGAAAATAAATTAAAAAGAAAAATCAACTAATTGGCCAATACTTAACTTTTCGTTAGCCAATATACCCCCCCCCCTGACTAAAAGTGCAAGAGTCTATCAAACTATTTTTATATTTTTTTTAAACAAATAGTTTATGAAACATTTTTCTTATTTTGAACTACTTTTTCTGTAGGATTAAATTATTTCTTTCAAAAAGGATGGGCCTATCAAAAAACCTCACTTACTCTTCCTTTCGGCCGGCCTCTGAAAAACTCATTTCAATGCAAATCTCAAAGGGAAAAATTCAAAAAAGGTGTAAACTTATTTGAGACCAATAACTTGACAGGCTACATATCTTTAAGTTCATCAAGTTTCTCTTGAAAGTTGGGCATAGAAGGATTGGACATTCCCACTATGAACTCATCTTTAACTAGGTACGATATAAAAGTTACCCTATCGGTTACATTATCCTTATAAAATAATTTGTCAGGGTCGTAGATAATAGGAACAGGAAAACCAAGCTCCGAAAGCAATGACTCCAGTTTCTTAGGTGCTTGCCCAGAATAGTAAAAAATGAACTTAATGGATTGATTACTCTGGATAAACGGTTTCCAATCTAAATCAAACCCTGAAAACTCTCCCAAATTTTGAAAATATACCACAACTTGATTTTCGCTCTCGAACCAAGATTGGTCAATTGGAGTATGATGCAGCGGATTGATCTGTTCAAAATTTTCTAAATGAACAATTAAGTCAGTCCCAGGTTTTGAGGATGAACATCCGATGCAGATAGACAATAGTATAATTAACCTGTGATTAAAATTCCGGGATCTCTGCATACAAAATTATGGGGTTACTCGACTCATCAATTCCCTTTAAGGTTTTCTCGGCTGTTGCGGATAATTCCAGTTCAGGATAATTCATTTTGACAAATGGAGCATAGCTTATAAAAATAATTTTATTTCCTTCTATTCCTATCGGGTTGTAGAAGTGACCATTAGTCATCTCGTCTACGGGGATTTTTATCCATTTATTTGAATTGTTATTCCTGATTAAAATATCTTTTTTGCTCCGATTATTCTCCTGAGTTTGTATTTCAATAAGAAAATGACTTTCTGTTTCTTGAATAAAACCAATGGTTGAAAACCCTTGAGCGTTTAACCTTTCAAATCCTTCTAAAGGGTCCATGAACCAATAACTATCAGGAGCACGAAAATCTCCGAGATCAAGTCTCAATTCTAATTCTAGCCCTTTTTGAGTAAGTGTAAAAACTTCCGGCCTAAGTGCTTCTCTCAATATTATTTTGTCATGACCCACAAAAAAGGAAGGCTCAACAAATGGTAAAAATCTATCACCGAAGTCATCGTTAGGCAAAAACTCTTTTTGCATTTGACCATTATAGCCGACTTTTTTTAATCTATGGGAACCAGCCATTTTGTTATATCCGGAGTAAAGCCAATAACCTGAAGAAGATTGCTCAAAAGAGTAAAAATTATGGGGTAATTCAATCTGTTTTAGCTTTTGATTTGCTTTAGAAAAAAAGGATACCAAAACCCTATCCCCTAGGGAGGTAAGAACTTTAATTGTATCATTTAATACAATAAAATCGGAAATACTAGGTACAGATTTTGGGTCTTCACCAATAGTAGATACCATTCCTAGATATTTCCCTTCATAATCAAACCCATGAATAGCGTCCCTGATGTCTGTATCCAAAATCCAAAAGCCTATATCATCTCTTTTAACTTGTAAGGAAACTCCTAACAAATTTGAAGAATTTGTTTCCAAAATGACGGCCTTCCCTATTTTCAAATTTGGCGCTACCCTTTCTACTTCTTTCACCACAAGAAATTTATCGCGGTTTTTGTCTGTAGTACAGGCAAATAAAAATGAAAGTAGGATTATAAATATCAAGTATCTCATAAATTGAAAAGGGCTGATCGAATCAGCCCTTAGGTAAAATTAAATTTCAGGATCAGGTCTCTCTCCACAACTATTACAGTAATATGCTCGACAGCTATCACTGGTGGTATCTGAAATACAGTTGTAAGCTGTCCATTCTCCTTTACATTTCCGAACCGCTTGATAGCAGCCAGCATTCGCAATTGTAAAAATGCCCAGTAAAGAAAGGCTTAAAATTAATTTTTTCATGCTTTTAAAATTGTACCCCCGGCTTTCACCGAGAGTGGGTTAAAATTGAATTAAAAAGAAAAATCAACTAACTGGCCAATACTTAACTTTTCGTTATCAATATACCCCCCCCCCTGACTAAAATTGCAAGAGTTTATCAAACTATTTTTATATTTTTTTAAGCAAATAGTTTATGAAACATTTTTCTTGTTTTGAACTACCTTTTCTGTATGATTAAATTATTTCTTTCAAAAAGGATGGGCCTATCAAAATACCTCAACCTGAGACCTCCTTTAGGCCGATCTTGAAAATACTCATAGAGACGATTCATCTCTGACATATTCCGAACCTCCAGTCTTACTTTAGTGATGCCCACTTCCATCATATTCATCTGCTTAGCTGCGGCTTTTGAAAGGTCTATAATGCGCTTGGAGTTTTTTGGGAGTCTGTCATTAATCCTCACCCAAACGGAATCTCCGGTATCAGTTCGGCTTACCTTCACCCAAGTATCAAAGGGAAGATACTTATGCGCTGCAGTTAAAGAATCCATATGGAATATTTCCCCATTCGCGGTTCTTCGGAGATGGAATCGCTCTGCGTAAAAACTAGCTACACCTTTCTGAATGGTAACGGTATCGGCCATTTGAGCCTTGGCAGAGAATGTAAGTCCAAAATAAAAAATGAGGATGAGCACCATTTTCAAGTGAACTTTAACCCCTGAATCAGCATTGACATTTTTTGTCAATTCCGGAAATCTTATTGTGATCTGTGGTGCGATAGATTAACTTAGATATTTAGTCTTTTAGAAACAAATCACCGCAATTCATGAGAATTCTACACACTGCAGACTGGCATCTTGGGAAGAGACTTCAGGAGTTTTCCAGGCTTGAAGAACAGGAGCAAGTGATGGAGGAGATCATAGAAATCGCAGATTCTGAAGATGTGGATTTGGTGATTTTAGCAGGTGATATTTTCGACAGCTTTAATCCCAGCCACCAGGCAATTGAGTTGCTTTTTCGAAGTCTTCGTCGCCTTTCGAAAAATGGCGAACGACCTATCATCGCTATCGCAGGAAATCACGACAGTAATCAGTTGGTCGAAGCCCCAGACCCTCTAGCACGAGAATTGGGAATTCTCTTTTACGCAGATTATTCCTCGTTGATCAAGACAGGAATGTTGGATTCAGGGGTAGAGATCCCAAGGTCAGAAGAGGGTTTTGTTGAATTAAAGCTACCCAAGTATAAAGAGCCAGTTCGGATTATTTTGGCGCCCTATGCCAATGAGGTTAGGCTGAAAACCTATCTGGGCGAGGAAAATCGGGAAGAAGAGTTTCGCACGCAGATGCAACTTCGCTGGTCAAAGCTTGCTGAGAAATACATGGATTCTGAGGGAATAAATCTTTTTGCCGGGCATTTCTTTTTTGTGAAAGATGGGGAAACACCAGAAAAAGAACCGGAATCTGAGAGACCTATACTGCATGTTGGAGGAACACAAGCCCTCTTCACTTCCAACATCCCTAATCAGGTCCAATATTCTGCCTTAGGGCATCTACATCGCTATCACATTCTTGGTGGAGCTAAAGGACCTGTAGTTTATTCCAGTTCACCTCTGGCTTACTCTTTTTCCGAAGCTCATCAGGAGAAAACAGTAGTGATCGTCGATATAGCTCCCGCAGCCCAAGCTGAAATCAAGCCAATTGCATTAACAAAAGGAAGACCTCTTTATCGAAAGCGATTTAAAGGACTTAAGGAAGCTTTAGACTGGCTAGAAGAAAACCCTTTTTGCTTTGTAGAGCTGACTTATGTAACGGAACACTCCATCGATGCCCAAACCCGAAAAACCCTTTTCAATGCTCACGACGGAATCGTAAGTCTGATTCCTGAGATCACTGATCCCAATCGAATACAGCAAGCTTCCATCCAAGTGGATGATCTGTCAAAGGACATGACAGAGCTTTTCACAAAGTTTTATGAAAGTGAAAAGGGAATTACACCAAATCCAGAGCTGACTGAAATTTTTAAAGAGGTAATTGCGCAAAAGTCTGAATTATGATCCCAAAAAGACTGGAAATACAGGGGCTTTACTCCTATCAGGAAATACAAGTCATTGATTTTGAGAAGCTGACTGAGGCGGGATTATTTGGGATTTTCGGGCCTGTAGGCAGTGGGAAATCCTCGATTCTGGAAGCTATTCTTCTGGCTTTGTACGGAAGTACAGAAAGACTCTCTGTAGCTGGTGAGCGAAGCAGCATGGTGAATCTTCAATCTGATTCACTCTTGATCAATTTTGAGTTCCTTTCAGGCAAAGCCAA
>CAKZRQ010000053.1 GCA_937146645.1 uncultured Cyclobacteriaceae bacterium | reverse complement strand
CCTTTTCCGCTGTGCCAAATGCTCCAACATACACATGCGTTCCTGACCGATTTTCTTAACCAGTCGCTCTCTGTATCCAATCAGATTGCCATGCAGATGCCTATTGCATCGATGGCACTGACCGTTCACATTATCTTCATGAAATCTGAGAATAGGATAGTGACCTGAACTGTAGAAATGCCCTGCATGCATCTTGCTGATCGGCTTAACAGCACCACAGGAGATGCAGGTGAAAGAGACTTTATCTGTATTCATGTCTCTCCTTCGGATAAAGCTATTAAAGTGCTTCTGAGCCAGTCTTTCTAGTGACTTGAAGTCTTTATCTTTATAGGGCTTTATTTCTTTAGCAGATAGGTTCATGCTCTTACCATTTCCCTTATTTCCTGCTCATCTGATTTGCGGTGAGACTGATTCGTTCCTCTAAGCTCTGGATGCTCCTTCTGTAGCAGCTGTCTCTGTCTTCGGATGGATTCAGGGTTGCTGAGATCACCTTCTATCAAAGCCTCTAAAAACTCCATTCGGGTCAAACCTATTGATTCAGAATCCCAAATACAGGCTATCAAAAATCTATCTGAGTTCCTGGTTCTTGGAATTATTTTCAAACAATCCTCCACCCTATCCTTCAGTTTTCTAGTCAAATGATTCTTTACAGATCCCATAGTATTTGGTTTTTCTTTCGATGTTGGTTGATTTTGTTTCGATTACCAACGAGCTTAGATAAAATTTTCCCAGCGGTTTTTCTCATCCGCTTAGACCAGGTTTCTGGTTCATCACTGACCGTGCAGTGAACCTCATTCAGATAATACACCTGAGTGCCATCCCTTCTGATGGTGCTATGAAGTTTCTGATTCATCTTTAAATTCATTTTTATGTTTCTCTAAACTGATTCCTTTTGCTTTACAGTTTTCCTCCAGAGAGGAGACCATCTGATCTACTTTGATTTCACAGAGTTTGGCTTTAGCCATAGTCAGTTTATCTTTCTTCTTACTGTAGTCCTTCTGGTGCATTCGCATCTCCTGAACCTCCAGGAGTAGTTCTACCCAAACATTCATTTGTGGATGTAGAGTAGATAGAGTATAGCAGCATTCAGAAAGAGAATAACAGACCCACCTATACAGATGGCTATGATCTTAAATAGTATCTCCTCCGATTCGCTTTTGAAGTTTTTAATCATGTTCATTTGTCTTTTCCGTTCACGGATCGTGAACAGTCTTTTCCAAAAAATTTAATTAGGTCTTTCAGTTCTTCAATGTCCGTGAAAATTAGCCTACCCATGATATTAGATTCAATATCACATCTGATAACTTCCACACATTTCATATCTGCATTAAAACATGCAGTAATCTCCACAGACTTATCTGAGTCAGAATTATGAGCAATCCTTTCAGACAATAGAAGGGTAAGATGATAAGGGTGATGGCCAGTAATATTAAAGACTACTCCATCATGATAATCCTCTCTTTCAAAACCCAAATCAATTAATTCCTTGTAAGTCATAATCCCTTTATCAAAATTCAAGTCTCAAATCCACTTCCTCCATTCTTCGGACTCTTCGTCTTCCTTTTCTTAGAATCTCTTTGATTTGTCGCTCTGGAACATAATGAGAGATCACCGATGTCACCCCAGTACTGAACAGAGCCATTACTGCTATCAGCTTAATGTGATAGGCGTATTTTGTGAATTGCTTTTTCATCTTTTATTTCTTCTCGAATTATATTTTAATACCTCTGATTTTTTAGCAGCAAGTTTACCTCTTGGACCAATCCTGGTACCATATAATCCTTCCCTGATTTGGGTCCTGATCATATTTACAGTCATAGCAGGTAAAACTTTAGCCAGTTGGGTAGGTGTCATATCAGGGTCAGTGTCTTTCTGACTTATCTGCTCTTTTATCATCGGAGCCAGCACTTTAGCTAACTCCGGTAAATCTTCACTACTGATGATTAGTAATTGGTCTTTTAGCATGAATGAAAATTTTTGCTTTGCAATCAATATGATGTGGCTGGACTTCACCCTCCTCATCTATGTAGATAATAGTAAAAGGGTTCAATTCCTGATAACGCTTTGCGCTCGTGTAGTTAGTGTCATAGTGTGCTGCCAAAGCCTTCACTGTTTCTTCAGAATATCCTCGATCTGTGATCTTAATTTCACAACGATAGTCTCTGACTAACTCTCTTACCATTTCCACCAAATTTTTTAACTGGTCAAGTTCCTTTGTTGGCATGATTTCTAACATTGTTTGTATTTTAAACCCTATTCAACAAATTTTTTTTCGATGCCGATCATCAAACACTTCTTATACCAGACTCCATTTGCCTGGAGGGGTTGGTCAGAATCCATCTTAGCACGTAGAATTGCCTCATATTCAGCTTTTGTGACTCGGATGGGTAGAGTAACCATTTCTTTTTCAGGGGTTTCTATTGTATTTCCCATTATTATAATTAGTTTGGATTATTAGCCTTGTGTTTGAACAAATATAACAAACATTCGTAACTAACAAAACAAACATCAACTAAAATCAGCAAAATGTCTAAAAATTCATTTCCGGAGGCATTGATCCAATGGAGAAAGAAGAAAGGCTTAACCCAACAAGAGGTCGGTGACAGGATAGGATTGAGCAGGACCATCATATCTTTTCTGGAATCAGGCAAGCAAGTGCCACAGATTTATCATCTGGATTTATTTAAAGATCGGTTTGGCATAGACTTCTCTGAAGCTTTAATGGTGAATGAGGATAAAACTACTTATGAGAAGCCTCAGAAGTCCAGTGAAAGCATGATCGCTTTGGCAGAACTCGTGAATGCCAGCAGAGAAGCTAAGAAAGATATTCTGCTAGCAAAGGATCTGGTACAGGAGATGATGGAAGAGGACCTGAAGGAGAATCAGATCAAAAAGGCTAAGGTAGTTTTTCAGTGTCTGGAGTCTGCTTCACGTAAGCTTTAACCCATGACCCTCATCAGTTCATCGTTTACCTCTTCATTTTCTACGCCTATGTAGATTTCAGTGGTACGGATAGAGGAGTGGCCCAGATACTTGGATAACTTTTTCAGGTCTCCTCCCTGTTCGTACCACCTCCGAGCAAAAGTTCTTCTGGCAGTATGAGAACTAACTAGCTTTGCCAGAGGCTTCATCATCACGATCTCCTTAGATCCTGAGTGTCTGATGACCTTCTTCATTTCCGTGACCTTGCACCGCTGGAGAATGATCTTAATCAGTCGGTTTTCTGTCTGCTGTGCCATCTTAGGAAAACTGAAGTTTAGTGCTAAAGCTAAATCTGCTGCCTGACTACTTAACTGAATAGACTTGTGTTTCTTCCCTTTGTGATCCCAATACCGAAGGAAGTGCTTCCCTACCCTCTTATAAAAATTTTGCGGCTCTAACTGATTCAGTTCACCTTCCCTCATTCCAGTGTAGCATCGAAATAGAAATCTTACTCTCACGTCATCTTCTATTCCTTTCAGTTCTATTTCTTCCAATTTTGGCAAATGTCTCTCCCAATCTAACCAGACAGGTATGTACTGGGCTGACTTGAATCTGAAATTGATATAAGAGGAATTCACAGTGATGCCTTTTTCATAAGCATACTGGCAAAGTAACCTCAACCGCTTCACTTTATCGGAAATGGTATTATTCAGCAAACCTTTCTCAAGTAGTTCATTGACATAATCCTGGAACCAAGTGGATGATAACTCATTGAAAAAGAGGGTAGGATAATCTTCCTTAAAATGTTTCTGTAAGGTTTTATACTTTCGAATAGTATTTGGATGAAGGATGGCTGATTTATCCTTGATGTATTCCTCCACAAACTGCCAGATCAGAGGGTTCTTTTTATCCGGTTCTGGTTTAGCGAATAATTGAGCCTTGATGCTTTCCTCCGTTGGGATAAAACCCTCCACTTTAGCCTTAAGTTTTATTCTGGTCATCTCTCGCTCGATCTGTTCCAGCTTGAGATTCTTTTCCCAGTAGAAATACTCATCTTTACTGACTCGCTGTTCTGACTTTACCCAAGCCTTGGTGCTGATTCCGGTATAGATTCGGAACCGCTTTCCAGAGATCATCATTTCATAGATGATGGAATTTCTATTGATAACAAAGCCCATTTGATGTGGTAAAGTGTGTGGTAAAATAGGTTAGTTATCAAGGGAAATCAAGGGTAAATGATAGAAAAAAATATTTCTATTGTTGTTTTGAGTTAGGTTGCGTAGGTTTGCATTATTGATTCGGTAACTGACAGGGTCACGCTATCCCTTCATACATCACGTATGGAGGGATTTTTTATGTCCGTGTGGGAAAAAGTGTGGTGAGGCTCTGAATAATCCTATTTTTTTACCACATCAAAGGCTTTCTACCAAGTCTATAAAATCGGCACATTCCTGTGGCATATCATGATCAGTGGTAGCTGTCGGAGGATTCTTACCAAAAGATGAATTCCTGATAGTTAAGCCTTTTGTTTTGCCTCCACCGGAGTTCCTGAAGTAGCCAGAGCCTTGGAAGTTTTCTATATATCCAGAAAAGGATTCATTGTACCAGCTCCACCCATAACCCTGAGAAAGTAAAACTTCAGGATGGCCAAATGGAGTAGATTCATTTACATGACCATTTGAGAATCCAGCATTTCCTTTGTAGATAATATAGGCATAATAAGTTCCTTCTGGAAAAGTCCTGCTTAGGTCTTCTGGTGAATCTTCGATTTCATAAGACCAGTTTGTTTGTCGGGTGAAATCCACTTGCTTTCTGGTCACTCTACCCTTATCGATCACATCTCCTGCCTGAAGTTCATTCATATCCAGTCTGAGGGTTTTATTATCTATCAGCTGCTCCTCAGAGATGTCATAGACAAACCGATCAAAATGAAGGATGGATCTCTGGTTGCCGTTATTGTATCCGGCCCAGGTAAGAATCTGGTCAAAGGTATTTTCGGAAATGATTTTAGCTACTCCCTTTTCAACACTTATTTTTATCTGAAAATCTGTTGGAGTATAGTAGTGACTTTGCGGACCTCGGATGATAGGATTATGCTGCCTGATATCCTGAAGACAAAGGAATAGATTTCCTTCATAGGGATTTTTGATCTGGGTAAAGTTGTATCCATTATGATTCAGACCTTTTCCGATCAGGTAAATATCAGAATTAGTATCTGAACTATACCCAAATCTGCATAGGCCATAGGTCATTAAATCCTTATCCAAAACCTCCGGTGCATCTATCCAGGCAAACTTTCCCTGAGTGACTGTCTCTCTCTTCCATCCAAAAACTTCTTTATCCGGACAGGCTGTTCTGATAGGTCTATCTGGAGGGCAAACAAACTGAATACCTCGGATAAAGAAATCATTCACTCCTTCTAAATCTATGAGCTGAGTGGGTGCTTTATCCCAACTCTCAAACTGTAGAAAGGTATTCTCACCGATGATTCCTCTGATGGTGGGTTTTATATTTCCAGAGCAGCGAACAGTCACCCACTTATTATTCATGGATTCTGGTAGCCTATAGATAGAACCCTCCTCTCCTGTCAGAATTTCATCAAGATTCAGAATAGTTCGATCTGGAATTTCTGGTATAATAGGAGGCTCAATGACCGGAGGCTCTGGCTTCTCTGGTCTGGATGGTTTATCCTCCACGGATTCAAACTCAATATCAAATGATAGATTGGAAATCTTGACTTTATATTTCATGACCACTTCTTTCTCATATACCAAATCAAAAACCCTATGACTATGCAAACTGCAATAGCACCTCCGATGTAGGGGATCAGATTCGGTTTTCTTTCTGTGTCTTTTTTTATTGCCTCCACTGAGGTTTTAGTGTTATTGGATTCATCCTTGGATTCTGCTTTTGTTTTATTCTCGATGGAAGTGGTAGTATCTCTCTGGGTTTCCTGGAGGTCTCTGAGCTGGGTGAAGTCCTGCACCACACTATCTGCTTCTCCAGTGAATGTACCATCTGTTTTTAAAGTGAAAACCCCTCTGGGATAAATGATCATTCCTCCGGTCCTGACTTCCTTCAGGCTTTTATCTATCGCTGATCTGGATGCCTCGATGGATTCTTTTTCCTCCAGGGATTCTGTTTGAGTGGAAGTCTGGGTTTCTGTTTCTGCCTCCACTTTATTAATATTCTTTTTCACGGATCTACAGGAAGTCACCCAGATAAGTATCCAAATGACGGCACAAACGATCAGCACTATTCGGGATTCTCTTTTCATATCAGAAGATGTTTGTGAGTCTTGCGATCTGTCCATGCTTCTTATCATGTAAAAAACCCTCCACCGCTTTGGGTGCATGTTGGTATCCATTTCTATGATGCCATGAGTCTGTGCCTGAAGGTGATCTCAGACTCTCTACAGTCACTCCTATAAAATCCTTGGAGGTTTTATGGTGAACGTGGTGAGTATAAACGTAGCGGTGCTTAGTTTTCGCCCAGTCCTGTGGTGCTTCCTGAGCCATCAACATGGGAAGAAGGTCTGTCTTCGCTCCATCTCCATGTGTGGTGCCTATCAGGTTTTCATGATAGCGATAGTATTTCCTATGTGAGATACTACAGTCAAAGGAAATATTCTTATTCTTCCTGAAATAGGTCTGGATGACATCAGCCAAAAAGAATCCATTCGTGTAATCATGATTGGATGGGTTAAACATAAACTGAACATCAGCCACAGGAAGAAGTCTCTCCAGACAGTCCAGATAGAGCTGCTTTGCAATCAGAAAATTATCATACCACATCCCATCAGTATCTTGAGGAGTTCCGCTAGTGGTGGTTCGCTTCGGGGTATCAATATGAAGGATATCATTTCCTCCGATGAAGAGTATCTGATCTATTTCAAAACCTTTACACTTATCCAAAATTCCTGTGATTCCTTCCAGTACTCGCTTCACTGCGATCTTAGAGTTATACTCATCACCAGATTCAAATGCTGTGGCCAGCTTACCTATGTGAATGTCTGCCGGATCGATCACCAGCAGATGGCCCTTGCTTTTTTTCTTTCTTCGAATCTTGGAAAACTTGGGAGAATACTTTTTCAGGTCTGAAAGGATTTCATCCCTTAAATCCAAATAGGTTTTTTCCAGAGGGGAAACATACAGCGGATTCTTAATAAATAGATTTCCTTCCTTTTTCCCATCCTCATCCCTGATCTCTTTCCAGAGATGCTTCACGGTTCTGGGATCTACCTGAGCCTTGTTTGAGCTATCTAATATCCCCTCTGCTTTGAAGTATAAAGCTTTCTGATACAGCTCATCACTGATAAAGTATCTGGCCGTATTTCTACCCTCTTGATTTGGCTTTACTTTTAAACCTAAATGTGAAGCCTGTTCAGAAGTAAGATGTCTGTTCTGCTTTCCCATGATTGATTTGTCATACCGTAATCCATGAATATTCACTTACTGCATCATAATTCGGACAG
>CAKZRQ010000052.1 GCA_937146645.1 uncultured Cyclobacteriaceae bacterium | reverse complement strand
GGGCGTGGGAAGTTTGCGAGGACCTGACCTTAGTACGAGAGGACCGGGTTGGACTGACCGCTGGTGTACCGGTTGTGATGCCAATTGCATTGCCGGGTAGCTACGTCGGGAAGAGATAAGCGCTGAAAGCATCTAAGTGCGAAACTCCCCTCAAGATGAGACTTCCATATAGGGCCCTCAGAGATGATGAGGTTGATAGGCTGCAGGTGTAAAGGCAGTAATGTCATAGCTGAGCAGTACTAATTGCCCGAAAGCTTACCTACTGTTTGTTACAATTCTTACCAAAACATGTTATACCAAGTACGAGGTAAGACCTACGAATTAAGAAGTAGGAAGTACCCAGTACACTGAACTTAAGATATTACATGGACGTATGATCATCCGGCAACGGACTTCGGTCATCGGACATTAAGATTTAGGCGGCCTAGCGCAGGGGTCCCACCTCTTCCCATCCCGAACAGAGAAGTTAAGCCCTGCAGCGCCGATGGTACTGGGGTTACACCCGGGAGAGTAGGTCGCCGCCACATTATTATAAAGCCAATCCACAAGGATCGGCTTTTGTGTTTTATTAAAGATCTGAAAGATGAATCCCATACACTCGGTAGAGTAGCCCCGATAGCTATCGGGGGCGCAACATTATTACCAACCTCAGTCTGAATAGACTGAGGTTTTTTTATGGATAGACATTCAATCTTCCATGTCGTCAAGACTAGCCTACTTTTTTTCCTTATTATTGTACCAGATTTCGTCAAACTCATCCTGAATGGCCAAAGCTTTAAAAAACCTGACCCTTATCGATAAGGATAAAATTCATTCCAAAGGAGATTTTTTATTTGAAAGTGGTGGTTTAAAGCCAGTAAATGATATTGATGGTTCAGATGAGCAGATTGATTGCGAAGGTCTTTTCGCTTCAAAGGCTTGGGTGGATTTGCGATGTGCAGCGGGAGATCCTGGTTTTGAACATAAAGAAGATATAGACTCTGTTTGCAAGGCTTTGATGCATTCTGGCTTTGGCACAGGAGTGCTAGTGCCAAATACTAGCCCGGTGATTCAATCAAAGAATGAGATTGATTACATAAAAGCAAAGGCGAATAAGCACCATGTAAATTTATTGCCGCAGGCTGCGGTTACTGTTGGGAACAAGGGGGAAGAACTCACTGAAATTCTGGATATGCACTTTCAATCTGGAGTTCGAATTTTTGGAGACGGACTGGTTCCATTGGCAAACAGTGATCGGTACATGAAAATTCTACAATACCTGCAGAAATTTGATGGAGTTCTTTTCGATCATGCCTATGACCCACTGTTGTCTATTTTTGGTAAGATGCATGAAGGTGAAGTAAGTACCCATTTGGGCCTAAAGGGTATTCCAAATCTTGCTGAGGATGTGGCCATTCAAAAGAATCTTGAAATTCTCCGATATACAGGAGGTAAGGTGCATTTTCAAACTGTTAGTACTCGCAAAGGGGTAGAATTAATAAGAGATGCTAAGCAGGAAGGGCTTAATGTTACTTCCGATGTTTCCATTTACCAGTTGATTTTTAAAGATTCTGATCTGACGGACTTTGATCCGAATTTCAAGGTTATTCCACCATTCAGGGGAGACGATGATCGAGCCGCATTGATCGAAGGCATTAAGGATGGAACTATTGATGCTTTGGTATCAAACCATCAGCCACAGGAATATGATGCGAAATTCATGGAGTTTGATCTCGCCGAAAATGGTATGGCTGGATTGGTCACTTTCTTGCCAGCCATGAATTCTTTAGCTAATGAACTGACTTGGCCTTTATTAATTGAAAAGGTGACTTCGGGTCCTTCTCAAATTATTGATAGGACGTCTGATGATTCATGGGTAATCTTTGATCCAAATGAAAAGTGGGTGTACAATCGAGAATCAAACCCATCAAAGGCATCAAACAATCCTTGGTTCGGCAAAGAACTTCAGGGAAGAGTAAAGTACTTCATCAAAGAAGGATCAATTATTCCTTTGTCATGACCAAATATTTTGGCTCTGCCTATAGATTCGGTACTCTAGGAGGAGTTTTTAGCCTAGTGTCTTTTCTCTTTTTGGCCTGGCTTTATGGAGATCCCACTAATCTGAACCTAGTATTTGGCTATATCATTGTGCCTATTGTCATTTTTCTTTCTGTTAAGTTCTTTAAGGATTATTCAAACGAAGGTCTTTTATCCTTTTCAGAAGGGATGTCAGTTGGGTTTGTGGCTTATATGATATTGGGAATTATTTCTGGAATCGGTATTTGGCTTTTTCTCTTGATTTCTGATGATTTGTTCCAATCTATCCTTTCTGAAAAACTTCGCATACTTGCAGAGAACAAGGAGATGATTATTGGACAGGTTGGAGAGAAATCTTTCGAGACGACTAAAGCCAGCATCGAGGAGATGACAGCAATGGATGTCGCACTGAATGATTCGCTCTGGAAAATCATTCCGGGCCTTTTTTTTACTATTATTATTTCCATTATTTTACGTAAAACACAATAAAAACTCATCATGGAAGAAACTCAATCACCAATACAAGCTGCTGTCAAGCCCGGCTTAACCATAGGTTTGATTTCATTGGCCTTGACATATATAATCTATTTTGTGGACTCCTCCTTGCTCATCAGTGGATGGTTTGGATTCGGGTCCCTCATTATATTTTTCGGATTGATCTTTTACTTTGGAAGACAGTATCGCGAAGAAATAGGTGGGTTCATGGACTTTGGTACAGCATTTAAATTTAGCTTTATCGCCATTCTTATTTCCGGGATAGTTGCTACCATCGGACAAATGTTATTGTACCAGGTGGTAGATCCTTCCTTGCCTCAAGTTTTAGCCGAGCAACAGATGGAAAATACCTTGTCTACCATGGAGAGCTTTGGTGCTTCCGCAGACGCACTGGGCCCCGAAGCGCTTGACGAAATGAGATCTGGAATCGAAGATGGATTTACACTCACTGGTCAGATAAAAGCTTTCGGTATAGCCGTTATCATTTATGCTATCGTCGCTTTAATCGTAGCTGCGATTCTTAAAAAAAGAGACAAGTCTCTAGACTACTGATATGACCCAGATTTCTGTAGTCATTCCGGTCTTCAATGAAGAAGAATCTATTCCTGAATTGACTCAATGGATTAGCCGTGTAATGAATGAACACGGCTTTTCTTATGAGCTGATTTGTGTGAATGACGGCAGTTCTGACGGCTCATGGTCTGTGATTTGTGAGCTTAGCAAAGGCAATGGAAATATTAAAGGAATTAACTTCACTAGGAATTTTGGGAAATCTGCTGCGCTTGATGCAGGCTTTGCCAAAGCCAAAGGGGAGGTTATCATCACGATGGATGCCGATCTCCAGGATAGCCCAGATGAAATTCCTGAACTCCATCGAATGATTCAGGAAGAAGGTTTTGATATAGTTTCGGGTTGGAAAAAAGAGAGGCACGATCCCATATCTAAAACCATACCCTCCAGATTTTTCAATGGGGTTACCCGATGGATTTCTGGAATTCCTTTACATGATTTTAACTGTGGACTAAAAGCCTATAAAAAGAAAGTCATCAAGAATATCCATATCTATGGAGAGATGCATCGGTACATACCTTTGCTCGCTAAATGGGCTGGTTTCGCCCGGATCGGCGAAAAGGTTGTGGAACATAGAGCAAGGAAATATGGAGTGTCCAAATTTGGTTTAGAGCGGTTTTTGAATGGATTTTTAGACCTTATCTCAGTCTCCTTTGTACATAGATATAAAAAGAAGCCCATGCATTTTTTTGGGTTGCTTGGTACATTCTCTTTTCTGACCGGATTCATTATCACCTGCTGGTTGATTTTTCAAAAGGTTTACGGGTTAAGTCAGGGACTCAAAGTTCGTGAAATCGTAGATCAGCCCTTATTCTTTTTAGCACTTGTTGCCTTGATCATTGGCGTACAGTTATTTCTAACCGGTTTTATAGCTGAACTGATGACCTCAAATCAATCCAAGGAACCAGAATACAAAGTAGACGAAGAGTTAAACTTCTAGGCCATGAAGTTTTCCTTCATTATTCCGGTTTACAATCGACCAGATGAGATCAAGCAGCTTCTTGACTCTTTGGATGATCAGAACTATCGTGATTTTGAAGTAATCGTGGTAGAGGATGGTTCTCATTTAACCTCTGAAAATGTGGTGAAAGGCCACTCATCCTTTTTCGAGATTAATTATCTCTTTCAGGAAAATAAAGGGCAGGGCTTTGCCCGGAACTATGGAATGGAGCATGCTACTGGCGACTTTTTTATCGTCCTGGATTCTGATGTCATTCTTCCCGAGAAATATCTAGAGAGTGTTGAAGTTGCTATAGCAAATCGGGATCTTGATGCATTTGGTGGTCCGGATATGGCGAAAGATGATTTTACGGATCTACAAAAAGCCATGGATTTTGCCATGACCTCCTTTTGGACAACCGGTGGAATTAGAGGCAAAATGAAGGATCCAGCTAAGTACCAGGCTAGGGGATATAATATGGGTATCTCGCGGGAAGTTTTTGAAAAGACCAGCGGATTTGTCGATCCAAATAGGGGGGAGGATATAGAATGGAGTATCAGGATAAAAAAAGCCGGATTTAAACTGGAGCTGATTGAAGAGGCTTTTGTTTACCACAAAAGGAAAAGTGATCTAAAAAGCTTTGCTAAGCAAGCATTCTCGTTCGGTGAAAATAGAGTGAATGTATCACGTTTTCATCCTGATGCCATTGGGCTGGTCCATCTTTTGCCCAGTGCCTTTTTGCTGTTTTTGATCTCAATGCTGATTTTTCGATTGAATAATGAGACCATAGCAGGTACGCAGCTGAGTATATTTTTGATTTGGACTTTAGGGATTTTGGTCCAATCTTTTGAACAAGAACGATCCCTGAAAATTAGCCTTCTTTCGTGGGTGTGTTCCGTGATTCAGCTTTGCGCTTATGGCGTGGGATTTCTCAAGGAATGGCTAGTAAAAACCTTTAAGGGCTAAGCTTTGTGACACACAAAAATGGTTTCCTCTGGAGGTAAAGCATGCTTCTCAACGACTTCTTGAGGTAATTCCTTCACAAAATGGTTTTCTTCTATGCCAATACCTGATCTCCTCAGCCGCTCAGCGTAATCCAAACCATATTTTCTCACATGGTCCCTCTGCCCAAAAATCTGTTCTCTTTCGGCAGGATCAGTGATGGTAGGATCTTCAAGCGTTTTAGGAATATCATATACAGGAGACTGCAGAATTCCCCATCCTCCGGGCTTCAGAACCCGGTTAAACTCTGCACAGACTTTCATGTCATCATCCACATGTTCCAGAACATGATTACAAAAAACCACATCGAAAGTATTGTCTTCGAAAGGGATGTCATGTACATCCATTTTGACTTTTGCGAGAGGAGACTCAATGTCAGCTGTGATGTATTCCAGATTTTCCAGAGCTTCAAACCGATTGATAAAACAATGCTCTGGAGCCACATGAAGAACTTTCAGGGGCTTTGTGAAAAACTCGGTTTTTTCTTTCAAAAATAGCCACATCAAGCGGTGCCTTTCCAAAGCCAGACAGTTTGGACAAAGGGCATTTGCTCGTGCAATTCTTCCGTAAGGTAAAAATCGTTTATAACCTGTTTCACAGACGGAACATTGAACTGTATCACCTCTATTCAACCTTGCCATCACTGATAGGCCAATGGGGCTTACCCGCTGTAAAAACGGTCTTGGGATATATCGGATTATGAAGCTGATAAGTTTTTTCATGGCTCTGGAAAGCGGCTGCAAGTTATGAAAACGCGAGTTTTTCGGCCTTTATTTTTACCAAAATCCATTGAGATTAGGCTTTTTAACAAATCATCATTTGTTCAGCATCGAGGTATGATTATTTTAGTTGATCACAGATTAAATTAAACCAACTTCCGAATGCCAAAATTTACCACTCTACGCAGGGTAGTTATTTTTTTCTTTGTTTTAGGCTTCTTCTCATTTGACGTTTTTTCCCAGAATGTAATTACCTACACTCTTGAGGAAATGGTGGCTCGAGCCAAAGAGATTTCTCCTGCTTCTTTGCAAAACAAAACTCAAAAAGAAAACAACTACTGGAGATATCGACTATTTAGATCCAATTACAATCCACAGCTTCAGCTGAGTGGAACCCTTCCTAGCTATTCGCAATCATTCAGTAGTATTACTCAGCCAGATGGTTCTATTGAATTCCTTGAGGTTCAGCAGAACCTGATGAATCTCGAGTTAGGCTTACAACAAGTTATTTCTCCCACAGGGGGAGTTATTTCTGTGAATTCGTCTACAGATCGTTTTGATAATTTCCTCGCTATGAGTGGAGAGCCTCAAACGCAATTCTCAGGGGTTCCCGTAAACGTGCGATTGCAACAGCCCATCTTTGCCTATAATCCTTTCAAATGGGATAAGAAAATTGAGCCTTTAATTTATGAGGAAAGTAAACGTGAATATGTCCAGGAAATGGAGAAAGTGTCCATGGATGTAACCTCACTATTTTTTGACTACTTAATCGCACAGGCAAATTTTGATATCGCATCTCAAAATCTGGAAAAAACTGAAGAGATATTTGAGATTGAAAAGAAGAGGTACGATATCGGCGAGACCTTTGAAGATGCTCTTTTGCAGGTAGAATTACAGGTGTTACAAGCACGTCAGGATTTGGCTCAAGCTCAAATGGATCTCGAACAAAGTACTTTTTCCGTAACTGGATACATAGGTCTTAATAGATACGAAGAGATTAGATTAATTACTCCAGATGTAATCCCTCAATTTGATGTAGACGTGGATCTGGCCATTCAATATGCATTTGATAATAGGGCGGAAGCTTTGGGCTTCATTCGTCAGGAATTGCAGGCAGAGTCAGATTTGGCTAGAGCCAAAGGAGAAAGGATTCAGATGGAGCTAAATGCAAGCTACGGGTATAACAATGCAGCATTGACCTTTCCGGACATTTACCAGAACCCAAATACTCAGGCATTGGTCAATTTAGTGTTATCTGTACCGATTTTGGACTGGGGGAGAAATAAAGCTAGGGTATCTCAGGCCATGGCGAATCAGCGTCTGGTCGAGTACACTGTGGAGCAGGAGAGAATAAACTTCGAGCAAGAAATTTTCACTAAGGTGAAAAACTTCATTATGATGAGAGAGCGATTGAATGTCACTGAAATTTCAGATGAGGTTGCGCAAAAAAGATATGACATCGCTTTAAAAAGATATCAAACAGGTAATGTGACAATCACAGATTTGAATATTGCACAAGGCGAAAAGGATACAAACAAGAGGGCATACTACACCTCTTTAAAAGATTTTTGGGTGGCATACTACGAACTTCGAGCATTGACCCTATACGATTTCGAGAATAATATGCTTCTGTATTCGGAAGAGGAGGAATAAAAAAAGGTGGTCAATTGACCACTTTTTTTTATGAACCTGATTCAGCTAAAATCTCTTCAAGCTTTGCAATGTCCTTTTCAAGTTTTTGAATTGACTTGGTCTGCTTGTTGATGTCTTTTGTGATTTTTTCCACTTCGACAGGAGAAAGCTTTCCTTCTGCATTTTGTTTCTGAAATTTTGCGAGATCTTTTTCGTATCGCTCATTAATTTTCTCAAGCTTCTTCCTGTTCTTCTCTAGATTTTCCTTTGCCTTTTCTATTTTTTTGGCCTCCTTCAAAGCTTTCTTTTGTTCCTTGGTCATTTCAGTAGCTACTTCTTGAGCCAAGGTCTCAGAAGGATTGATCAAATAAAAGGCCCCAAAAAGTACGGCAAGCGTGAATAGTTTTTTCATAATTACAAAGTTTAATACTCTAATATCACTATAAACTATTTTGGTTCAAAGCTCTTAGTTATTCATTTTTTCCGGGCTTTGGTAGCCTTCCTGATTTTTTAAGTGCCTCACGTACAATCCATTCCAGTTGGCCATTGGTACTTCTGAATTCATCAGCAGCCCATTTTTCCACTGCTTTCATCATCTTCTCATCCAGCCTTAATGCAAAAGGTTTTTTAGCTGCCATAACTGTCTTCCTCCTTCCAATCTTCTACGAATTGAGTCAGGTCCTTTTCTCTGGAAGTGCCTATCATGATCATTTTCTTTTCGCCTACATCCATGAGGAGGCCCTTATCGCCTAAGACGCTATACGCCTTGGTCGTACTGTTTCCTTTGAGACCCCATCCCCCAAAATCTGAGATTGGACTATAGGATATTACTTTAATTGATTTAATCTCCTCTGGACTCCACCTTCTCCATTTCCTTATAAAGGGAAAATATCTGAAGGAAACACCCTTGTCATCTATTCTGGTTTCCAGTTTGATACTAAACATAAATAGCAATACCAATCCCAAAACCAGTATAATGCCACCAATGGCTATTCCGAATCCAGCCTTGTCTTCAGAGTTAATGAAAAGGACGCTTAGCAAAATAACCGTGGGTAGCTCCACCAATAAGATGAAATATGCTACCCAGGTTCCTTTATAACTCTGCGTCTCGTTAAAGACCCTATTGGCCATGACCTACTGATTTAGTGTACCAACATTTAATACCGGGCTGGCACTTTTGTCAGCACAAAGTACCACCATGAGGTTTGAGACCATGACTGCCTTTTTTTCCTCATCAAATTCGATGATGTCCTTCACCTTCAGATCTTCAATAGCCATCTCAACCATGCCGACAGCACCCTCTACAATCTTCTTTCTTGCGGCGACAATCGCCGTAGCTTGCTGTCTTTGAAGCATGGCAGATGCAATTTCCGAGGCATAGGCAAGGTGCGATATTCTAGCTTCAATAACCTTTATTCCTGCATGTCTGAGCCTCTCTACAATCTCTGCTTCGAGGGAGTGATTCACTTCCTCTACTCCTGATCTCAAAGTCACTTCTTCTTGACCTGAGCCTTCATCCTCAAAATTATCGTAGGAGAAAAGACCTGCCATTTTTCTAACCGCTGCGTCAGTTTGAAGGTGAACGAAATTCTCATAGTCGTTCACATCGAATGTAGCCTTAAAAGTATCTTCAACTTGCCACACCACGATGGTACCGATCATTACAGGGTTACCAATCTTATCATTCACCTTTACAGGCTTATTTTCAAAGTTTCTCACACGAAGCGAAATCTTCTTTTTCGTCATGAATGGGTTCACCCAAAAGAATCCATTGGCCTTAACAGTTCCCTTGTAATCACCAAATAAGAGTAGAACCATTGCTTTATTAGGTTCCACAATAAAGAAACCAGGGATCATGAGGATGAAGACTAAAAGACTTGGGATGGCCAAAGTAAAAATCTCCTGAGCAAAGCCGAATATGGCCAAAGGAATCATGGCTAAATCAATGAAAACGAATAAATATCCAGAAAGGGGTTTTGTTATTTTTTCCATGTCAATATGATGTTAAAATGATATCATATTAAATTACGTCATTTATTCTCAAAAGGTTATGCTTAGCGCAAAAAAAATCCCGGACCAGCCGGGATTAATGAATTAAATGTAATTCGAAATCAGTTCTTTTTAAACAAGGAATCAACGAATTCAGTACGATTAAAGAGTTGGAGGTCTGTCATTTTCTCCCCGACTCCGATATATTTTACCGGGACCTTCATTTGATCTGAAATTCCGACAACTACTCCGCCTTTTGCCGTTCCGTCTAGCTTCGTAATCGCTAGGGCAGAAATTTCGGTAACCTTGGAAAATTCCTGTGCTTGGATAAAAGCATTTTGTCCCGTGGACCCATCAAGCACCAAAAGTATCTCGTGAGGGGCTTCAGGTATGAATTTTTGCATCACCCGCTTAATCTTACCTAATTCATTCATCAAGTTTACTTTGGTGTGAAGCCTTCCGGCTGTATCGATTATCACGACGTCGGCTTTTTGGTCTACTGCCTGCTTTACCGCATCAAACGCGACAGAAGCTGGATCCGTGTTCATTCCATGGGATATGACCGGAACTCCGACTCTCTCTCCCCAAAGAATGAGCTGATCTACGGCAGCCGCTCTGAACGTATCGGCTGCACCAAGAACTACAGATTTACCAGCATTTTTGAAAAGGTTGGCCAATTTCCCGATTGTCGTAGTTTTCCCGACGCCGTTCACCCCAACGACCATGATGACGTAAGGCTTTTGCCCTTCGGGTAAATCAAAATCAATTAAATCCTGTGAATTATTCTCTTCGAGCAATCCAATAATTTCTTCACGTAGGATCTTGTCGAGTTCTTCGGTATTGACGTATTTATCTCTGGCAACGCGTTCTTCGATTCTCTCGATTACTTTAATCGTGGTATCGACTCCGACATCTGAAGTGATAAGTATTTCTTCTAATTCATCAAGTACTTCCTCATCTACTTTGGATTTACCAACTACCGCTTTGCTGATCTTCGAAAAAATGCTGTCGCTGGACTTTTGAAGACCCTGATCGAGGCTTTCCTTTTTGTCCTTAGAAAATAAGCCGAATATGCCCATGCTATTATTGTTTAAGCTAAATCTAACGAAAAAGTCCCTGCTGGCCGAGGTCAGAGGGACTTTTGAATGTTGTTAAGAAGCGAGAATTATTTCTTCAGGCTTTCTTTTACGTCAGTAGAAGGAATCATCTCTTCTCTGAAGGTGTAAGCACCAGTCTTATCAGACTTTACCGCTTTGATCACTTTGGCGTAAGTTACTCCGCCTTGCTTTTTCAGGGTTGCTACTACTTTCTTCGCCATAACTTATTTCGTTTATCGGAAAGAGCTCCGAGTGAGATTACTTAATTTCTTTATGAACAGTTACCTTCTTAAGAATAGGATTGAATTTCTTCAGCTCCAATCTTTCAGTCGTATTCTTTCTGTTTTTAGTCGTGATATATCTTGAAGTTCCTGGCATGCCAGACTCTTTGTGCTCTGTGCACTCAAGGATCACCTGTACTCTATTTCCTTTCTTAGCCATCTTCGTATTGATTAAAGGGTCGTGACTGAATTATTTGATAACGATCATTCCTGAATCCTGAGCTTCTTTCAAAACTGCAGAGATACCTTTCTTATTGATAGTCTTCAATGCCTTAGTTGACACTTTCAATGTAATCCATGCATCTTCCTCAGGAACGTAGAATGTCTTCTTGTGAAGATTTGGATAAAATCTACGCTTGGTCTTGTTGTTTGCATGAGACACATTGTTACCTACTCGAGGTCTTTTTCCGGTTATGTCACAAACTTTTGCCATGATATATTTTCTTCTATTGAATGCTTTCCTCTAATGAGTTTGCAAATATCGCAACTTTTTATGAATTAACAACCTCTACTTTAAAAATTTATAGCCATTTCAGGCCTTTGGATAAGGGCAATGTTTGCACCCGCTTCCGCAGCAATAACCTCTCTTAAGATGATACTTCGCGGTGAAGACCATCAGCCCATGCTCATTGAAGTAATAATCTTCAGAAGTGAGACTTGGGGCGCTATTTTTCTTATTTGATTTGGACATAGTTTGCCCGGGTCGATTTCTTATATTTGCTATCCGAAATTCAAGATATAAATCCAAAACTAGCTAAAAGATGCAATCTATTCAGTCAAGTCAGGAAGCTATTGCTTTAGAGGACAAATACGGAGCCCATAACTACCATCCACTACCTGTTGTTTTATCAAAAGGAGAGGGTGTTTTCCTTTGGGATGTAGAAGGAAAAAAGTACTACGATTTTCTTTCTGCTTACTCGGCGGTTAACCAAGGGCATTGCCATCCACGGATCAAGGATGCGTTGGTAGATCAAGCCGGAACTTTGACGCTTACTTCAAGAGCCTTTTATAATGATGTTCTTGGACCTTTTGAAAAGTATTTGACTGAATACTTTGGATTCGATAAGGTGCTCCCAATGAATACCGGAGCAGAAGGAGTGGAGACTGCTATCAAAATTGCCAGAAAGTGGGGCTATGAGAAAAAGGGTATTCCGGAAAACGAGGCGAAGATTATCGTGGCTGAGAATAATTTCCATGGCCGCACCACTACCATTATCTCATTTTCTAATGATGAAAATGCGAGAAAAAACTTCGGACCTTACACCGCCGGTTTTGTAAAGATTCCTTATGATGATGTGGCTGCACTGGAAGAAGCATTGGCCGATCCAAAGGTGGTAGCTTTCTTGGTAGAACCTATTCAGGGGGAAGCAGGTGTTTATGTACCTTCTAACGATTTTATTGCAAATTCGAGAGCTGCTTGCGAGAAGGCTAATGTTCTTTTTATAGCTGACGAAATTCAAACAGGAATCGCCAGGACTGGATCTCTTTTAGCGGTTTGTGGGGATTGCTCTTGTGGAGGCCATTGCGAAAGAGGAGCTACGTATACTAAACCCGACATGTTGATTTTGGGGAAAGCTATTTCTGGTGGTTTTTATCCTGTCTCTGCTGTATTGGCAGATGACCATATTATGGAGGTGATTAAGCCAGGGCAACACGGGTCTACTTTCGGTGGAAATCCTCTTGGGACTAAAGTTGCGATGACTGCTTTAGAGGTAGTAAGAGATGAGAAGCTGGCGCAGAATGCAAGAAATCTGGGCAAGATATTCCGTGAACGAATGGAAAGACTTGTAGATAAGTACCCGATAGTGAACTTAGTGAGAGGCAAAGGACTGCTGAATGCAGTTGTTATTAATGACTCAGAGGATAGTAGTACCGCTTGGGATATTTGCGTTGCACTCAAGGAGAATGGTCTTTTAGCGAAGCCAACTCACGGTAATATTATTCGTTTTGCACCTCCTTTAGTAATGACTGAAGAGCAGCTTCATGAGTGTTGTGACATAATTGAAAAGACTATTAAAGACTTCTAATTATACGGGGCCGAGAGGCTCCTTTTTTAATTTAGCACCATGATAGAAGCAGTCATCTTTGATATGGATGGGGTAATCGCTCACACCAATCCTCATCACTCTATTTCTTTTCGAGAGTTTTTCGCGCGATATGATATTTTTCCCTCTGAAGAGGAATTCAGGAATCACATGTACGGAAAAAATAATGGCTATATCATGAGTTATTTTTTTGATCGTGAAGTGAAGGGCGATGAACTCAAAAAACTAGAAGCAGAAAAAGAGGGGATGTTCCGTGAAATTTATGCAGAACATGTAAAGCCATTACCAGGCCTCATGTATTTTTTGGAAGACTTGGCGAAAAATGGGATTAAGGCCGGTGTGGCCACCTCGGCACCTAGAGCTAATCTCGACTTAATAATTGACAAACTTGAGATCAGAAATCGATTTGGGTCCTTATTATCTGAAGAAGATGTGAAAACCCACAAGCCATCTCCTGAGGTTTATTTGAAATCAGCAAAGAATTTAGAGACTGATCCAGCTAATTGTCTTGTTTTTGAAGATTCATCTTCAGGGGCCAGTGCAGGGCTAAACGCAGGGATGAAAGTGGGTGGTGTGTTGACATCTCACACTAAAGAAGAGCTTCCAAAATGTGATTTCTTTATAAATGATTTCACTGGATTGAGAATAGAAAACCTTCAGTTTGGGAAGCTTTAAAGTGTTAGATTGTAAACTGTCTCCTTGTTTCATCCTCAGATATTGGATGATTCGTATTGGAGGCGATCGATAATACGACATTATGAGTATGCTAAGAAGACCAAGAAGAAATAGAAAATCTACGGCTGTAAGAGATTTAGTTAGAGAGACAACCTTGAGCACTGAGGACTTTATTTTTCCCTTGTTCTTAGTTTCTGGTCAAAATCAGAAGGTAGAGGTTGAGTCCATGCCAGGGATTTACCGTTTTTCAGCAGATTTAATGCTGAAAGAGGTTGAGGAGTGTTTGAAACTAGGTATCCGGGCGTTCGATGTATTTCCGGCATATCCGGAGGAGCTTAAGGACAGCATGGCAACTGAGAGCTACAACCCTGATACATTTTACTTAAAGGCGCTTCGATCAATTAAGGAGAACTTTCCTGAAATTTGCTTAATGTCCGATGTAGCAATGGATCCGTATAGCAGCGATGGACATGATGGAATAGTAAAAGATGGCAAAATTCTGAATGATGAAACTTTGGAGGTTTTGGCTAGAATGTCTCTTGCGCAAGCGGATGCCGGAGTTGATATCTTGGGTCCTTCAGATATGATGGATGGTCGGGTAGGTTTTATAAGAGAAGAGCTTGATAATGCTGGATTCACGGATACCTCGATCATGTCCTATACAGCAAAATATGCCAGCAGTTTTTATGGGCCCTTTAGGGATGCACTTGATTCAGCCCCTAAGTTTGGGGATAAAAAGACGTACCAGATGGATCCATCAAATTCAAGAGAAGCTCTTATTGAGGCAGACCTTGACATGGAGGAAGGAGCTGACTTTCTAATGGTTAAGCCTGCTTTAGCTTATTTGGATATTATACAATTATTGAATCAAAATTTTGATCTCCCAATAGCCGCATATAATGTCTCTGGTGAGTACAGCATGATAAAGGCTTCGGCCGAAAGAGGTTGGATCGACGGAGAGAAGGCGATGATAGAGTCTCTTTTGAGCATAAAAAGGGCGGGAGCTAAAATCATTTTGACATATTTCGCTAAGGAATTTGCCTTGATGAAAGGTTAAATTTTTATGTCACTAGTTTTTGATTGGGAAGACTGGTTCAGCCGATTTTGCCATCAAATCTAAATTCCAAGAAAAAAATTTCATTTTTTTCAATTTTTTTTTCAGTCTTCCCAAATTTTCTAAGGTGCGTTTATGACCCAAAGGTTAAGTCAATGTAACCAACAAATAATACTGCCATATATTATTCTATCATTTTTTCATTCGACAGTTCATTATTCTAAATCTGATTTTTCGGAATCGATTACGAAAAATTTTATGACAGAAATCAGAAAATTGATGTTTTTGCAGAGGCAGGGTAAATATTGATGATATCAATTGAAAAAAATTGAAAAATTTTAAAGAACAGGGTCAAAAATGACCTGACTTTCCATAAAATTCTGTTATATCATCAATTAATGGTTTGAATTATTGCAGGATTTATAATTACATTCGACGTATTGATTGCTGTCAACCTATTTCAAAATTCTGAAAACGTTCAAAATTTTAATTCAAACCTATGACGTACTTTGTACCCTTATTAGCTAACGAACCTGTGGCAAACCTAGAGCTTTCCACAGGTATTGCAGAAGGCCTATTCACCACCAATAATGTGTGGATGATGCTTTCGACTGCGCTAGTCTTTATTATGCACCTTGGTTTCGCTGGGGTAGAGACTGGCTTTGGCCAAGCCAAGAACACAGTAAACATCCTTTTCAAAAACACCATCACCCCAATTTTAGGCCTTATGTCCTATGCAGTGGTGGGCTTTTTCCTGATGTATCCAGGATTTGAAACACCAGGATGGTTTGCATTCGATTTCTCAGGATGGAAAATGTTCTGGTTTTCTCCGGCAGATGCTGATGTGACTCTCGGCTATGCAGATGGAGGATACACCTATTGGACAGATTTCCTTTTTCAGGGAATGTTCGCGGCCACTGCAGCCACCATTGTCTCAGGAGCTATCGCTGAGCGAGTAAAGTTGTCTGCCTATTTGATTTTCACGCTTTTCTTCGTTGGGATAGTTTATCCACTAATTGGAAGCTGGAAGTGGGGCGGAGGAGCTCTTGATGAAATGGGCTTCTATGATTTCGCTGGAAGTACTCTTGTTCACTCAGTAGGTGGATGGGGAGCTTTAGCAGGAGTTATTCTGGTAGGACCAAGAATTGGTAAATATGTGAATGGTAAGACTATGGATAAGCCAGGTGCAAGTGTTCCTCTTGCAGTAATTGGTGTCTTCCTCCTTTGGTTAGGATGGTTCGGTTTCAATGGTGGATCCGTTCTTTCTGCTGACCCTGCATTGGTTTCTTATGTATTGGTAATCACATCGCTAGGTGCTTGTGCGGGTGGCCTTGGAGGATTCCTTGCTGGAAATCTTGTGTTTAAAAGGCTTGACTTGGGAATGATGCTCAATGGTGTATTGGCAGGGCTTGTGGGTGTAACCGCAGGTGCTGATGTATTTACCCCAGGGGCTTCTCTATTCATTGGTCTTGTAGCGGGAATGCTCGTAGTATTCTCCGCAGTTCTTTTGGATAAGCTTAAGCTTGACGATGTTGTTGGTGCTGTATCTGTTCACCTGACTTGTGGAATTTGGGGTACCTTGGCAGTTGGTATTTTCTCCACTAATCCAGAGCACACTTTCTTAACTCAACTCATTGGAGTAGCCATATGCGGTGCAGTGGCTTTCACTTCTGCATTCATCATCTTCTACGTATTGAAGGTAACTATCGGTATCCGGGTTTCTGAAGAACATGAAAAAACCGGATTGGATTCACACGAACATGGAATCCGAGGCTATACTATCGTTTATGACGAGTAGTCTATAAAAAGTAAATCCCCACCTAGGAAAAAAATGCGACTCTCTTTCCTGGGGCGGGGACTATTGACCAATCTTCTCATTAATCAACACTCAAAAATAAAATGAAAAATTTTATTATCCTGATAATTCTATGCCTATCATTTTCTTTTTCTACTTCACTTCAGGCACAGGAAACCACAGAAATCCCTTCTAAGCTCACGATCTCAGGGTCTGTAGACGCTTACTTTAGAACAAATTTTAATGCGCCAAACGATGGCGAAAATGCAATGGCTCCGGCTTCATCCTTTGGAAACCTCCCAGGTTTTTCTCTTGGAATGGCAAACGTTATCCTTGGATACGAAGGCGAGAAAGTAGGAGCAGTAGTAGATTTAGTATTTGGCCCAAGAGGAGAAGACGCCGTATTCGGTTCACCACTTTACGGTGGAGGAATGGCAGGAAGCTCTCAAATCTTAAATCAGCTTTACGTCTACTGGAATGTGACCGACGCTGTGACATTGACCTTTGGAAACTTCAACACCTTTCTTGGGTACGAGGTCATCTCACCAACCGGTAATTTCAATTATTCTACCTCTTACATGTTTTCATATGGGCCATTTTCCCATACTGGGTTGAAAGCCGATATAGCGCTCTCGGATAAATTCTCCTTTATGGCAGCAGTTATGAACCCTACGGATTTGACAGAATTTAATCCGTTTGGGACCTTTACCTATGGAGCCCAACTCGGATACTCTTCGGGATCAGGAAGTACCTATTTAAACTTCCTTTACGGTGATAATGACGGAAAGCTGATAAATAATGGAGGTCTCGTACCTGGTCAAACTTCATTTGGTAATACTTTCCAAGTCGACCTTACCACTGGATTTGATCTGTCTGACGTGATTTATGTTGGTGTGAACACCACTTATAACACTACCTCTTCGGGAGAGGAATTCGATGGGATTGAGGTTTTATCCTTAGACGATGAAAATGCTGGATTCTATGGTTTTGCAGGGTATTTACAGGCACAGACTTCTGAAAATCTTGGATTTGGTTTGAGAGGAGAATATTTCAATGTATTCAATGGAGGATTAGAAGGTGTAGCTGGATTGGATGAAAACGGTGATGGAAATATTGTTGCTTTCACCCTTTCCGCGAATGCTCAAATTGGAAAAAACCTTACGCTGATTCCTGAACTTCGTCTTGATACCACGAGTGAAGATTTCTTCATGGATAATGACTTAAATCCTAGCAAGAATCTGTCTTCATTTTTGCTGGCAGCAGTATTTGCCTTCTAGAATAATCAACCAAATTAATCCAAAGCCAGACATCAAGTTCTGGCTTTTTTTATGTCCGAATTTGACTATTGTTATGTTAGACTGGGCCGACTTAGAAATTGATACGTCATGGGTTTTTGATGGGGACAAAACATTTTTCCTTGGAAGTGATTAGTTTTGTGGAAACCCAAATAACTTGTGATGAAAAAGTTGACACTCCTTCTTTTTGCGTTACTGATATTTCAAATCGGATTTACGCAGGATTTTTTGAAGGGACCTAAAGCCAAAAACATCAGCTTTGCGAAAAGCAAAACATCCCAAACTTCTTTAGTATTTTATTCGAACCCTGAACGGCCGAAAGGAGTGGAATCCAAAAAGTTCAAGATTTGGAACTCAGAAAGCTCCAAAGTCCAGGTTCGAACCCGAAAAGTGATCAATAACCCCAAAGGTCTCAAGGCAAAGAATAGAAAGGTTTGGGAGGAAGAAGAGATAGATGTAGATAGCAAAGCAGCATATGAACTTCCTAAATCTATGCGGCCTAAAAAATCTTGGTGGCATTAAAAAAAGCCCTGATTAATCATTCAGGGCTTTTTTTATAATTCTTGTTCTCTTTCTAACATTAGAATGGAGTGCTGTGAGACTATGAAGTACTTCTCATTTTCATAGATTACTTCATGAGCTCCTGAAAGAAGGAAGATCGCTAAATCTCCTTCTTTAGCTTGAAGAGGAACGTACTTGACCTTTTCGTCAGAATCCATCCATGGCTCCTGCTCCTCAGTTGGAATTGGGATCGGAAATCCTGGCCCAGTTTTGATGATGTACCCTTGCTGGACTTTTTCTTTTTCCTGAACTCCAGGAGGCAAATAAAGCCCGGATCCGGTTTTCTCATTTGGCTTTTTCAATCGAATCAAGACCCGATCTCCAACCACGATGATTTTTTTCAGCTTATTATCTGCGGTCAATTCCATATTTTCCTTGCCAATGTTGAAAAAGAACGGCATCCGAATTTCGGATGCCGTTAAGTTGGTTTAATATTTCAGATTACTTCTTGTCTTCTTCGCTTACTTCCTCATAATCTACGTCTGAAACACCTTCGTTATCATCAGCTGCTCCAGCTTCTGGATTAGGATTAGCTCCTGCACCAGCAGCGCCTTCAGCACCCTGAGTAGCATTATATATTTCCTGAGAAGCAGCTTCCCAAGCTTTATTCAAGCCTTCCATAGCAGCATCAACTCCAGCAATATCCTGAGATTGATGAGCAGTTTTTAAGGTTTCTAAAGCTCCACTGATCGCAGTTTTGTTTCCTTCGGAAAGCTTATCTCCGTAGTCTTTTAACTGCTTTTCGGTAGAGAAGATCAAACTGTCAGCCTGGTTGAGCTTATCGATTTTCTCCTTTTCAGCCTTATCTGCCTCAGCATTAGCTTCAGCTTCAGCCTTCATTCTGTTGATTTCTTCATCCGTCAATCCAGAAGAAGCCTCGATCTTGATTTTCTGCTCTTTTCCAGTACCCTTGTCTTTAGCAGACACATTCATGATACCGTTCGCATCGATGTCAAAAGTCACTTCAATTTGAGGTACACCTCTTGGTGCTGGTGGAATGTCAGAAAGCTGGAATCTTCCGATGGTTCTGTTATCCTTAGCAAGTGATCTTTCACCCTGAAGGACGTGGATGTCCACGGCAGGCTGGTTATCAGCTGCGGTAGAGAATACCTCAGACTTTTTGGTAGGAATAGTTGTGTTAGCTTCGATAAGCTTGGTCAATACTCCACCCATGGTCTCGATTCCTAGTGATAGAGGCGTTACGTCTAGAAGAAGTACATCCTTCACCTCACCAGTTAATACACCACCCTGGATAGCAGCACCGATGGCAACCACCTCATCTGGATTCACACCCTTAGAAGGCTTCTTACCGAAGAATTTTTCAACCTCTTCCTGGATCTTTGGAATTCTGGTAGATCCACCCACCAAAATCACCTCGTCAATATCAGATGGAGATAGTCCAGCATCACTTAGTGCCTTTTTACATGGCTCCATTGATCTCTTCACAAGATCTTCAGAAAGTTGCTCAAACTTCGCGCGGCTAAGATTTCTCACCAAGTGCTTAGGACCTGATTGAGTAGCCGTGATGTATGGAAGATTGATTTCAGTTGAGTTAGAGCTGGAAAGCTCAATTTTTGCCTTTTCAGCCGCTTCCTTCAATCTCTGGAGTGCCATTGGATCCTCTCTAAGGTCCATATTCTCTTCAGTTTTGAATTCTTCAGCAAGCCAGTTGATGATTACCTGGTCAAAGTCATCTCCACCCAAGTGAACGTCACCGTTGGTAGAAAGAACCTCGAATACCCCGTCACCAAGCTCAAGAACAGAGATATCGAATGTACCACCACCAAGGTCATACACTGCGATTTTCATGTCCTGATTTTTCTTGTCCATACCGTAGGCCAAAGCCGCCGCTGTAGGCTCATTGATGATTCTTTTCACCTCAAGACCAGCGATCTGACCTGCCTCTTTGGTGGCTTGTCTTTCAGAATCGTTGAAGTAAGCAGGAACGGTAATCACCGCTTCAGTCACTTCCTGACCCAAGAAATCTTCAGCAGTACTCTTCATTTTCTGAAGAATCATAGCTGATAGCTCCTGTGGGGTGTAAGATCTGTCACCAATTTTCACAGCCACTGTGTCATTGGAACCTTTCTCCACTTTGTAAGAAGCATGCTTCTTCTCTTCGGAAACCTCAGAGAACTTCTTACCCATGAATCTTTTTACAGAGGAAATAGTGTTCGCAGGGTTAGTGATGGCCTGTCTTTTGGCAGGATCACCCACTTTGCGCTCACCGTTTCCATTATCAAGGAATGCCACGATGGATGGCGTGGTTCTTCTTCCTTCGCTATTTTGAATGACTACAGGCTCATTTCCCTCCATTACTGCGACGCAGGAGTTGGTGGTACCCAAGTCAATTCCAATAATTTTTCCCATAGTTATATTTATTTATAAATTTCAATTTTAAAGTCTTCTCCTTCTCTTCAACTCATGTGCCAGTGCCAAAAAACATGAAATCTGTGTCACAATGTCAGCACATTTGACATTCATCAACCACAGATAGCTTCATAATGTCACAGAAGGGTAGTGTTTGGGAGGATTTTGTCAGAAAATTTAAAGTGCTTGCATCCTTTTCGGCATTCCATGCATCTTATGGGTGTGAGCAATTTTTTTCCAAAGCGTCGAAGAAAAGAACAGCTTAAATGGTTGCTGTTGACTTTCATAGTTCTGGTTTTAACTCAGGTGGATTCTCATTTCCATTTTTATTCCAAAGCAATGCATTTGGCAGAGGCAAAAATCGCTGAGCTCATGCAATATTTTGCCTGATATTCTGACATAAACTTTTCAATAGTTTTACTTTTGCGCTATGCAAAGCCAGCTCAAGGTTTCAGGGCTATTTATTTATCCAATTAAATCTCTCGGAGGAATTTCCCTTTCGGAAGCTGAAGTGCTTGAAAGAGGCTTTAAGTATGATCGGAGGTGGATGTTGGTGGATGCGGAAGGGATGTTCATCACACAAAGAACATATCCTCAGTTGGCTCTTCTTAGAATTAGCTTAGAACCGGAGGGGTTGCTTGTGTTTCATGTAAATCAACCAGAAGAAAATCTCAAAGTTCCCTTTGCCGCTGTGGCGGTAGAAAAAAAGAGAATAATCATTTGGGATGATGAAGTGGAGGCAGACTTATTATCGCATGAGTATGGCGATTGGTTCTCGAAGTTTTTGGGCTTCAGGGTAGATCTTGTCAAGATGCCTGATTTAGGTGTCCGACCTGTAGACCCAAGATATTCTGAGAAGGATGAAAATGTAAGCTTTGCTGATGGCATGCCTTACCTAATTATTGGTGAGGAATCACTGAAGGATTTAAATGAAAGACTCGATGAACCTGTTCCCATGAATAGGTTTAGACCGAATATTGTCTTTTCAGGAGGCCAAGCCTTCGAGGAAGACAAATGGTCATATCTAGATATTGGGGACGTGAAGTTTAAAGGGGTCAAACCTTGCGCTCGTTGCGTATTGACCACGGTAAATCAAGATACAGGAGTGACCGGAAAGGAGCCATTAAAAACGCTCGCTGGCTATAGAAATTTTGAAAACAAAGTCCTTTTCGGACAAAATGCCCTCGCTTTGGGACCTGGTATGGTGAGAGTTGGGGATGAGATTATCAAACATGATCAGTAGAAGATATTACCGTCTCATTGCCCTTTGGGTATTGGCTGAGACTTTTCTTGGAGGAATTCTACATGCCTTTAGAGTTCCACTCATGGGAGTCTTTATCGCCTGCTTTTCGGCTCTATTTATTTCACTCATCCATTCTGCTACGGGAAGTTCAAAAAAAGTGATTCATGCCACTTTGATCGTTTTAGTGTTTAAAATGCTCTTAAGTCCACATGCACCCATGATCGCATTCATGTCTGTGGCCCTGCAAGGGATTTTTGGAGCCTTGATACTTAATGCAATTCCTTCTGTGAAGATTGGTCGTTTGCTGGTCGCAGTATTTGCTTACATGCAGTCTGCCACTATGAAATTATTGAGCTTGACCATTATTTTCGGAATGGGTTTTTGGGACGCCTTGGATGAATTTATGATTTCTATTGTCCAGTATTTCCCAGTTTTATCCACGATTCTCAGTGCTAAGAATCTGGTCATAAGTTATCTCGGAATCTATTTGATCTCAGGTATAATCGTTGGTTTGATGATCGGAAGAGTTTCTCTCCAGTCTAGAAGAGGAGCTTTGATACCAGAAGTGATGAATGCTATCCCAGAAAGAAATCGAAGTAGAAATTCTGGGATGGAATGGCCATTAATTCTAGGCCTTCTCACCGTTTATTTCATTCCACTTTTTCCAGATTCGTTTAGGGAAATGAGTTTAAGAGCTGCTATTATTCTGACGGCCTGGCAGCTTTTCCTTGGACCCTTGGTCAAAAAACTTCTATTTAAATACCTGGGAAGTAAGAAGTCAGGAATGATCCGAGAGATCAATTTGATAGAAGGAATTCTGCCTGAACTTCAGGATAACCTAAAACTCTCCTGGCACGCTGCCTCAGCCCAAAAAGGCATTAAGCGCTTTCCCTATTTCGTGAAGACCTGGGTTCAGATCAGCCTTTAAAAGGTTCAGCTATAGCTCTTCACTGTCTGAATGAAATCCTTGACTCGTTCTGGATTAATGTCAGGATATACCCCATGGCCCAGATTCGCAATGTGTCGGGTACCTTTGAACTGACCCATCATTTTTCTAGTGGTAGCTTCCACTTGCTCAGTTGTACCATATAAGGCTGCTGGATCAAGGTTTCCTTGTAGGGTTTTATCGGCCCCGATTAAGTTTCGGGATTCTTTGATTTCCATATTCCAGTCAAGACCTATAGTCTCGCATGGTAACTGGCCCATGGCTTCTCTCGCAAAAAAGGCTCCTTTTGCAAAAACTGTTTTTGGCACTTCATCGATAGCCTCGCAAATCGTTCGGATGTATTTCAAGGAGAACTCCTCGTATTGATCAGGACCCAAAATTCCTGCCCAGCTATCGAAAACCTGAACCAAATCTGCTCCAGCCGCTATCTGGGCTTTTAGATAATTAATGGTGCTTTGAGTAATCATCTCTAAAAGCCTATGAGAAATTGCTGGCTCCGTGTAAAGCATTGCTCTGGCTTTAGAGAACGTTTTACTTCCACTTCCCTCAATCATATATGCAAATATCGTCCAGGGAGCACCAGCGAAACCGATTAGTGGCACACGACCATTCAGGTTTTTCTTCGTGATCTCAATCGCCTTAATTACATAATCCAAATCATTGGCTCCATCAGCGATTCTGAGCTTATCCAGATCGGAGGCGGATTGGATGGTGTTGGGAAACCAAGGTCCTCGCTTCTCTACCATCTCGTATGGAAGACCCATGGCTTCTGGAATGACAAGAATGTCAGAAAAAATTATTGCTGCATCCACACCAAGAATGTCAACAGGCTGAATGGTTACTTCTGACGCCAATTCTGGTGTTTGTGCTAGCTCAATAAAACCCGAAAGGGAATTTCTGACGGCTCGATATTCAGGAAGAATACGTCCGGCCTGTCTCATGAGCCAAACTGGTGTTCTTTCCACTCGTTCTCCTTTCGCAGCTCTTAGAAGTAAATCATTCTGTAATTCCATGCGGCAAAGATAGGTGGCAATTCTTATTTCGGAGGAAAAAGTGTGGAACAAAAAAACAGGAGCAAAGCAAAGCCGAGCTCCTGTCTGATGCGAATAGTTGGTCTAGGTAATTTTTTATTTTGAGGAAATTCTCACAAAATCTTCTTCTTCAATATCGAGCCATGTCATTACTGCCTCGTAATTAGAAAAGTCAATTCTTCCGTCTGGGAAATCAGAAGGCACGACAACGATTCTAAAAATCTGTTGATCTGTCCATTCAGGGCCAAGAATTGAAAAATCAATAGGTCCATCCAGGAATACAGCGAAATCTGCTGTAGTGAAATCGAAATTGTACATCAGGACTCCTTCCTCGAAGAAAATTGTTTGGGGAATTTGTCTCCAAACTGGACTTTCTGTTTCAGGAATGAATCCACTCAATCGATAAACTAGGACTACATCTCCCTCGAATAGTTCTTCTGGAAATGCGAATAGTTCTCCGTAATCATTATCGGCATTGAAATTTGCTTCTGCCTCGTAGGTGGTTCCGACAAAGTTAAAACCATCATCACCTGGTACACCTTGGAGTCCTTGTGGTCCTTCGGGCCCCTGTGGTCCAGCTGGACCTGCAGGCCCTTCACATGCTTGGAAAATCATTAAAAATGCCAAACCGAAAATTGGAAATAATCTTTTCATAAAATAAAATTTGGTGATCGACTACTTCTCTACACGATAAATATTCCAAATAGGTTGGCCAAAAAACTTAAATAATCAATTCTTTACGGGAGCGATTACTTGGACCTTGGTATCTGTGAGAATTTTGTCGATGAAAACCTCTGTGATGGTGATATTATTTTCTTTGGCAAACTCCCGAATTTCCTCCTTTACTTTATTTGGACCCGGCATTACCCAACTATTAGCTTCGATGGAGGCGAGTAAAAAAGCAGTTTCTTTAAATTCTTTGAATTCCAGACTGTCTAGTTGCAAGCTTTGGTCAAAGCCGATAAATACCCTCATGGTATCGAGTTTTCCAGCTGGCTCAATTTCATAAATGGTATGAAGTTTTTTACCCGGATTGGTCGAAATGATTTCTTCGATCCTTTGGAAGGTTTTACCTAATCGTTCGTCTTGCGGAGTTCCTTCGTAAGTTATACCAGCAAGAGTGGGGGGTGGATTATCGATTCTTTGGATCTCAATGGGGTTGTTACCGCCAAGGCTTACAAATAATGCGTAAGCAGAAACTGCAAGAATTAAAATTCCAGCACCAACCAGTATTGCCTTCTTATTCATTTCTAAAAGACATATCTAACTCCAATTCCTCCTTGACCTTTCATATGACCTATGCGATCTAAAAGCTCTATGAAAATACCGCCTTCAGCAAAAATATTTAGAGGTAAATCATCAAAATAGTATTCAAAGCCCACAAAAGCTTCTGGGCCAAAATCTACATTCGTTCTTTCCTCTTGAAGTCCAGGCTGCTCCGGATCAATCTGATCTAAGGTATAGGTGAAGGTCACATTTGTGGTTCTGAATTGTGCGCCAGCACCTGCATAACCGAGAATATATCCCTTGTCAATTCCAAAAGCCTCGGAAAAATCTTCATGATAGGCCAGTCTGGCATTGATGGAAACGCCTTTTTTCACCGAGTTGCTTCTGTAAAAAGCATTGCCATCCGGAGGATTGTTTTCGAAATCACGCTGATAGTAGGAGCTGCTATTCACTCCCGCACTTCCGATCATCCCTTCGAATGATATATAATCACTGATGAAATCTTTATAGGTAATGGAAAATGGCTCTCCAAACCTTACTCCAACTCCTCTCTCCTGCGCATTTGATAAAAAAGGCAAAATCAGAAGTAAAAAAACAATCGCTTTTCTCATGAAATTCTTTTTGCCGGAAGGTCAGCAAGAATCGGGCTAAATAGCCATGGTTTTAAGCTGCATTTGATGCAAAAGGGTATAATGCCCGCCTAAATCAAGCAATTCCTCATGCGTGCCTGTTTCCACTATCTCACCCTTATTTAATACGATGATTTTATCGGCCTTTTGAATCGTGGAAAGTCTATGAGCGATGACAATAGAGGTTCTGCCCGACATCATTTTTTCGATGGATTCCTGAATCAGTTCCTCAGTCTCTGTGTCTACTGAAGACGTAGCTTCATCTAGAATGATAATTTCAGGATCGTAAACCATTGCTCGCACAAAGGAGATTAATTGTCTTTGTCCTACGGACAAAGTAGCCCCTCGCTCCATCACGTTATAATCTAATCCTCCGGGAAGCTTTTCGATAAATTTCCTGGCACCAACCATCTCGGCTGCTTGCATTACTTGCTCGCGGGAGATATCAGGATTTCCGAGTGTAATATTATAGTAAATAGTGTTCGAGAAAAGGAACACATCCTGAAGAACGACACCAATATGCCTACGAAGGTTATCTAGCCTGTAGTCTCTAATGTCAACACCATCCACCTTAATGCTTCCGTTATTTATTTCATAAAAACGGGAGAGCAGGTTAATAATCGAAGATTTACCAGCGCCCGTGGCTCCCACAAGAGCTAGGGTTTCCCCTGGTTTGACTTCGATATTTATGTCCTTCAGAACATATTGTTCGTCCACATAAGCGAACCAAACTTTTTCTAATTCGATATGTCCCTTTATGCTTTCTGTCGTGTGAGTTCCCTCATCACTGATGTGCTCAGTACTTTCGAGAAGCTTGAAAATTCTTGAGGAGCTGACTACCCCCATTTGCAAAGTGTTGAAGCGATCCGCAATTAGTCTCACTGGTCTGAAAAACAATTGCAGATACATGATGAAAGAAATGAGAACTCCGATTTGGAGGTCCATTCCCAACACGCCAACAGCTCCATACCAAACGACCAAGCCTATACCAATTGCTTGAATAATCTCAGCCACCGGAAAGTAAATGGAGTAATACAATACAGAACGGATATGAGCAGCTCTGTGCTCTTTATTGATTTCCTGAAACTTATCATGTTCCCTTTGCTCACGGTTGAAAATCTGTACGATATTCATCCCCGTGATATGCTCCTGGAGGAAAGTGTTGAGATTCGAAACAGCATTCCGAACATCATTAAAGGTTACTTTAATTTTCTCCTTGAAAATGTATGTGGAGATGATCAGCAGAGGCAGCGTACAAAGACTGACTAGCGTTAGCTTCCAATCGATGTAAAACATCACTCCAAGAATAGTCACCAGTTGGAGTAAATCTCCAATTATTGCTGCCAAACCCTCACTGAAAACATTGGCTAGTGTTTCTATATCCGATACGTTCCGCGTAACCAGTCTACCGATCGGTGTATTATCGAAAAATTTAAGCTTTAAACGCAGCAAATGCCGGTAAAGCATCGTCCTAATATCCCGGATGATCACCTGTCCGATCCAGCCAGAATAGAATGTATGCGCCCATTGAATTACAGCCTGTAAGATCATCAATCCAAACAGGATTAAGATGATTCTATAAAGTCCGTTTGTATCACCGAGAGCTACATAATCGTCAATCGCTACTTGAATGAAGTAAGGTCGGGTCGGAGCGAGAATAGCTAGGGAAATGGTCAGAAAAACCAGAAAGTAAAACTGAACCCGATAAGGCTTGACAAAAGCATACAGCTTTCTCAGGACTTTGGAGTCGACTATGTCGCCGGAGGATGTGTTTTCTTTTTCTAAACTCAAGGCTTACAAATCTAGATAGATTTCATCTGGGTAGGTCACTCTATCCAGAAAAAGTCCATGAGCGGGAGCGGCTTTGCCAGCTCGGGCTCTGCTTTTTGATTCAATAATTTCTACCAAGCTTTCAGGAGCCCTTTTCTCCAAGCCTATCTCCACCAAAGTGCCCACAATTGCCCTAACCATTCCACGTAGAAAGCGATTGGCAGTTATATGAAATAACAATTCCCCGTCCTTTTGTTCCCAATAGGCTGATTTTATTTCACAGCGAAAATGATTCACCTCAGTATTGACTTTGCTGAAGGCCTCAAAATCTTTGTAGCTAAGCAAAGTTGCGGCAGCCTTATTCATTAAGTCCACATTTGGCTTTCTAAAGGAGTACCAAGCCATACCATCAAGAAAAGGACTTTTCTGAAAAATCATCCTATAGAAGTATGACCTCTCTTCTGCATCAAATCGAGCATGCGCTTCTGATTTGACTTCTCGAATGGAATGAATACTGATCTCCTTTGGTAAAATTCCATTCAAACCCTTTACAAGCTTTTCCTTTTCGAAGGATTCTGACGTATCAAAATGAGCGACTTGCATACTCGCATGGACTCCAGTGTCTGTCCGACCACTGCCCTGTATACTGTGCGGGGATCTGAAAAATGTGCTAAGAGCTGCTTCAATAGTGCCTTGAACTGTCTCGGCATTCTCCTGGATTTGCCATCCATGAAATGGAGTGCCCAGATAGCTCAGTTCCAGGAAATATCTTTTGATTTTGCCCATTGGGGCAAAGATAGCATTCCTCTTCGTTCCCAATCGCTGTTGTAACTTGGTATTGAGGCAGGAAGGGCTTTTCTTTGCAGAAAATTTAGAGACATGATCCAACGAATTCAATCCATATTTCTGCTTTTGGTCGCTATCGCTATGGTGTTGACCCTTGTTTTTCCACTATGGAGTTTGTCCGCTTCGCCTGGACTCGAAGGCTCTTTTGAGCTGACCGCCTTGAGCATGGATCAGTTATCCAATGCAGGTGAAGTAACGGATTCAGAGAGCAAATGGTACATCGGTGCAATAGCTGCGGTGGTCATGATCCTGGCTGTGATTTCTATTTTTCAGTATAAAAATCGAACCAGACAGATGATGTTCAATATGATCAATTCCATGTTGATGGTGGGGCTTGTGGCCGCAGTCTTTTTGACTACGAACGGTAAGGTGACAGATTTAGAAGTTCAAGATTCAGGTACCTATCAAATAGGATTTTGGGTGATTTTAGCAGCCATGGTTTTAAATATGTTGGCAAACAGATTCATCCGAAAGGATGAGGCACTGGTGAGGTCAGTGGACAGAATTAGATAAAAATTAAGCCGGCTTGAGCCGGCTTTTTCAGTTACCAAAACCTTATCCCAACTGTTGGATAGAAGGTGTTGAAGTTCTCGGTTGCTATCACGCCCACTCGTATTGAAATATTGTCATTAAGCTTCCTCTTGTAGAAAGCTTGGACAGTGGTCCCGGAGAAAAGCTGGCTATCTCCTTCATTCAAAAGATATCCTACTCCGAAGGTATTTCGTCTTTGCTTCTGCACATTCCCAAATTCCCAGGCGAATTCCGCATTTGCGAACCAGTTGCTATTCACTCTCACATTTCCATCTTCCCGTTCTGGAAAGAATATGGTATTGGTGATAGAACCTCCAATAGAGAACTGTCTGAGATTCACATGAGTCCTGAAACCAACAGTAGGAGTAAAATCACCTCCAGTGAAATCCAGGCCTACCGGGAAAGTAAGCTCAATGCTTTCTACATAGGGTACATAATTCGCTTCCAAATCATAAGTCACACCGGAAATGCTGGTCTGATAGTAATTGTCACAAACTCTGTAAGCGAGGGTAGTAAACTCGGGAAATTCGGTTGCTTTCTGTAGGATCGGCTCAAATTCATTAGTGAGGCTTTCCTTACTATGCTCCGTATTATTGTAGTAGAGGATCAAAGTTCCTTCGTTAGGAAGCTCAAAGGCTATCGTATCTGTGACTGGTGAATTACGGTCAGCCCATGCTAGCTGGTCGCCTTTTAGCGCATTTTGAAGGTCTTGTGCCATACTCATTCCGCTAAGCAGAATGAATAAAATTAAGGTGGTGGTTAGATTTTTCATTTGATGATAATAGTTAGTGGTTTTTTAGTTGGTTTAGTTTTCTTTTGAGCTATTGTGGTAGCTTGAGTACCTAGGGTTTCATTAGGCCCAGTTCCAATTCTGAGTTTTGTTTTTTCTTGTAAGCCCCATGAAACCGCCACAGTGTGATATGTTTCTTGAGGAATATCTGTGGCAGGTACAAACTTTCCTCTTGTAGTTAAATCCATCCCTTTGACAGCCAGAGTGGTTTCTAGATTTATTTTTCTATTACTGTCAACATCCGGTATGAATTCATTGACCCGCTGAATTCTCATATCTTCTGAACTGTCTAGTATTGTTTCACTAGAATCAGTTGGTTTTTGGTCTTCTGTAGTAGATTCAAACTCTTCAGTTTCATTTATTAATGGACTTTGATTATCAGCCATTAATTCATCAGTTTGCTGCTGGGAATCTATGATCACAGTTCCTTGCCGAATCTGATAGAAAGCCAGGAGAAACAATCCGGTTAAGGAAGCTGCGATCAAAAACGGTCTCCACACAAATCCCTTCTTCTTATCTTCTAGTTTTTCTTCGATTCGATTCCATGCGAAATCAGAAGGGGAATGCTCAGGAAGCTCATTTAAATTTTTGCTCAGCTGAGAATCAAAATCTTTCTTTTGCATGATTTTATCCCATGCATCTTCTCTCGGGCTGTATTCTTTCCAATTCTTTTTCATGCCTGCAGAAGTTTTGTGATTCTACTTTTCAATAAACCCTTGGCATAATGATATTGGGACTTTGAGGTACTCTCACTAATTCCCAAAAGCTCTGCGCATTCCTTGTGAGGATAGCCTTCGACGGCTACCAGAACGAAAACAGCTCTTGCTCCATCTGGCAGACTTAAAATGGCTGTATCCAACATCTCAGCGTCAAACCAAGAATCAAAGTCATCATTCGATTGCTCCACCGAATCCAAAGATTCAAAGTTCAATCGTTTCTTACTTCTCCTGATCGCCTTTCTGGCTGCTATGGTTTTCATCCATGAAGTCAGCGCCTCGGGATGAGAAAGCTTGGAAATATTTTGAAAGACTTCCACATAGGTGTCTTGCAAAACATCATGAGCCTCATCCTCATCATTCAGTACCCTATATGCCAATGAATAGATCATCTTTTTTGTCAGTTCAAACAGCTGAAACTGTGCTTGCCGATCATTGATAATGACCTTCGAGATCAGCTGATGATTGAGTTTCGTTTGATTCATTTTTCTGGCTTTCTGTGTAAAAGAGTCCGAGGGTTGGCAAAAAGTTGGAAAGGCATCGAAAAAAAAATTAAATACCCTGATTTTAACTTTCCTTGACAGCTTCGCAAAGCATTTAATCTTCCATCCTTTTATGCTTCTATTCTAAAATACGCTAATTTCCTCAGCCTTTAATTTTTGTTTTATGAAGCTAGAAACTCTTGCCATCCATGGAGGCAATCAAATCTCGGATAAAGAAAAGCCGGTAATCCAACCAATTACCTTAAGTACCACCTTCACCCACCAGGAGGAATCAATGGTTTATTCCCGTGCAAATAATCCTAATCGAAATTCACTGGAAAGACTGCTGGCAAAGATGGAATCAGGGGAGGATGCAGCCGCATTTTCATCCGGGAATGCCGCAGGAGTTTCGGTTTTCCAGGCCTTAGAGCCAGGAAGTCATCTTATCGCACCAGACGACATGTATCATGGATTAAGGGCGGCGATTTTACAATTGTTCGACGGAGTTCTTGAGGCTGATTTCGTGGATATGACCGATCCTAAGAATGTTTCTGAAGCCTTGCGGCCAAATACAAAGCTTATTTGGGTGGAAACTCCGTCTAATCCTCTTTTAAAAATATCTGATATTCGGGCCATTGCTGATATTTCTTTAAAGGCAGGGACAACTTTAGTTTGTGATAACACATTCGCAACACCAGTTTTTCAAAACCCTATTTCACTGGGTGCTGATTTGGTGATGCATAGTAGCACAAAGTTTTTTGGAGGCCACAGTGATATCATGGGAGGAGCGCTGATCACCAAGAGAAAAGATGACTTTTGGGAGAAAATCAAAAATGTCCAAAAGGTGGGAGGGGCAGTGCCTTCGCCAATGGATTGCTACTTTCTTTGCAGAAGCATCAAAACACTGGCTTATCGGATGAAAGGGCATGCCGAACATGCCGGACAGTTGGCCACTTACTTGATGGCTCATCCAGCAATTTCGGATGTGTATTATCCTGGTTTAGTATCTCATCCTGGCCATTCCGTGGCTTCTTCGCAGATGACTGGATTCGGAGGGATTCTGTCCTTTTTAGTAAAAGATGGAGCGGATGCCGCAGATCATTTGATATCGAAACTGAAGTATTTTACGAATGCCACTAGTCTTGGAGGAGTTGAAACCCTAATCGAAAGGAGAGCGGCTTCTGAGAATCCAGAAACGAAAACACCTCAAAACTTAATTCGAGTATCTGTTGGCTTGGAGCATTTGGATGATTTATTAGCAGATATGGATCAGGCTTTGGCCTCGATTTAGATTGTATCGAGTTCTGAACGAGTGAGATAACTTGGCTCAGTTTCTCCTGTATTCACAGTGCTTGAAGGTTCAAAAAGTAATACGGAAACTTCTTTTTCGGCCACTGGTTTATGTTCCACCCCACGTGGTACAATCAGGAATTCTCCTTGCTTTACCTGAACGGACCTATCCCGGAATTCCATGGTGAATTCACCATCAATCACCATAAATAGCTCGTCCTCATTTGCATGAGAATGCCAGACAAACTCCCCTTGAAATTTGGCAAGTTTGACCTGCTGACCATTGAGCTCACCAGCGATTCTTGGATTCCAATGATCAGAAAACAGATTGAATTTCTCTTTAAGGTTTACCGCCTGAATTTTCATGATTTTAAGGTTTTAATCTTCAGTAGTTAAGTTAAAGATTTTCATCAAAGGCTCGGGAATATCTCCGTTCTCATCATAGAGAATCGGTCCATTTGCGAGCAAAGCAAAGACCACCCCAGAATCAGGATGAACCAGTATAAAAGATCCTGATGAGGGCAATTCCCCAGCGTGAAAATAGACTTTGTCACCGGCGCTCATTTCCATCATATACCACCCCAATCCATAGAAAATCCCTTCTGAATTGGTTTGTACAAGAGATTCAGTGAATGCTTGACTTACGAAATACCCTTGTTCCATAAGGAAGGTGCCAAAATTGACTAAGTTATCGGTGGTGGAGATCAGCCCCCCTGAAGAATAGCTATAGCTCAAATCATATTCCGGTCCCTCTTCTAATGTGTACAAATAAAATTTACTCTTGTCGGGTTGGCTATTTTTCAAGTCACCATAGGTACTCGACATTCCTGTAGGCTTCCAAAGAACTGAATCGAGTAGATCCAGATAGGATAATTGAGAGGCCTTTTCCAGTGTGGCTCCAAGGATAGTAAATCCATAGGAGGAATAGAAGTAGGACTGACCTGGAGCAGAAACCAAAGGTCTATCAATAAACAGTTCTAAGGCCTCCTCAAGATTTTTATAGTTCTTTTGTTGATAGATTTCATCCAGAGTTTCTTCCTTATAATCTGGAACGCCAGCAGTGTGATTTGCTAATTGTCTTGGAGTAATTTCTTTATACGCTTCAGGAATATCAGCCAGAAGCTTTTCAATGGGAGAATCGAGAAAGGCCGAATCCTCGAAACTTGCTCTATAGGCGGCATAGGCAGCCATGGTTTTTGAAACACTTGCTATTCTGAATTGAGTATTTCTATCCACGGCTGAGCTATCGGAGATGTCTTTGTACCCAACTCCCTTGGAATAGAAATTATAACCTTCTTTGCTCAGGGAGAATTGAAGCCCTGGGGCAGGATATTCTTCTGATAGATATGCCATGATTTCGTCTATTTGGCATTCTATGTTTTCACAATCTTGTTCTTCCGGTAAATAGTCCAGTGAATTACTGAAAGTAGCTTTGGCTGAAAGCACAGCATTATCCCTATTCCAATCACCAAAACTGTTGGACCTTGTATAGGTCAACATCCCTTCATTTTTTCCCTTAATTCCAGTGACGCCGAAAGCTGTTCCGGCCACGAGTTCATTGATTCGAACATCTATGATTTCTTCTCCATCGACGATGGCTGTATCGTAATGGACTCTTTTGGGATATTCAGTCATGAAATCCTCATAGGCGCTATAGATATACTTTCGATCTTTTAGATCCAGAATCCATTCGAAAACCATATAAAAGGGTTCTTTTGGTTCCAAGGCATAGGGTCTCAAATCAAAATCTAACCATCCCTTTCGAATTCCTGATTTGATGATTACGTTTTCATTGAGCAGATCCTTTCCAGGCTTTCCTTTATTACTCTCATCTACATCCATCATCCGGAACCTGACCTTAAATTGAGGTAGGTTACTTAGGGCAATTCTCAGTGAGACCCCTGTCATGTAGTTTAAATCTTTGGATTCATTTGGATCAATAAGGATGGCCATGGCACTTCCTCCGGAAAGAGTGTCGTAAGCAAGCATGCCTCTAGGAAGGAAGCTCTTTCCATTACCTATCTCCATACTCTTTGGCCGTATTTTTTTGTCAGAAACCGTTATGGCCTCTAGAGTGATCTCTTTGGGTGAAAGCTGGATTCTTAAAGGTTTGGACTGATCAATCGTCGAGTACAATCGACTTTGAGTTAAGTACCCTAAAGCTGCAAAAAGAATCTCAAATCCATCTTCAGGCTCCTTTATGATTAAGTCGAAATCACCGTTTTCTTCTGAAATAGTTCCATACTCCGTACCCGGTATCCCTATGCTGGCATAAGCCAGAGCTTTTCCTTCTGTATCTGAAATATTTCCTTTCAGGTGGATTTGGCCATAGGCCAAAGCCATGTGCAGTGAGAAAAAAAGTAGGAGTAGTGATTTTTTCATTTTCCTAAAAATATCCTGTCCCAAGTTGTCTAGTGCAAATCCATAAAGCGATTTAATCTTTCTTAACGAAAGACTCCTAATAGCTCAGACTTCTCTGGATAAAAACTCCTATGATCTTCTGACTTTTGTCATTTTTAATTCAATCTCTCCAACCTAATCTTGTTACAAACAAAGCAACAAACCATGGGAACTAGAATTCCAAAAGAGAGTATTCTCCGGGCAAGCGAGATAAAGCAGCAACTTGAAATTGAAGATTTTGAGAAAGAAATTTCTGCTTTAAAGAAGGAAATATATTCACACGCAGAAACCTTAAGTCAGGGCGATAATAGTGCTGCGGAGCGGACCGAAGTATTGCAGAGATACGAAAATGAAGTAGGGTTTTTGAAAGAGGAGCTAGAACTATTGGATAGAATTGATCCAGATTCTGAACTTGAAGAAATTGGGGTAGGTTCTGTGGTCGTCACTGATCAAAGAGTATTCTTTATTAGTGTGTCAATCGAACAAGTGGAGGTCAATGGTCAGAAGGTTTTTGGGCTTTCCACTAAGGCTCCAATTTTTCAGGCTCTTCGAGGCAAGAAAGCAGGTGATTCCATTGATTTTAACGGAATTCACTATGAAATCCAGGATGTATACTAAAAAAGGTATGATCAAAAGAGGCCTATTCTTATCCAGAGTAGGCTTTTTCTATGTCCTGAAATCTTCATTGAAATCCCAAATTATTTCTGGCGGAATGCCTTTCATACGTACTAAACGGCTGTTTGAATGCGTCATCCGCAAAAAATATGAGCCTTTTATGAATTGAATAAATAATGCGCTATCTTCTCTCAAGAATTTTTAAAAACCCTATACATGGCAGGCCAGCCAATTGAATTAATTTTAGCAAGGCAGTTTGGAGACACATTAAGTCAAGCAGTTTTCCTGGTTGATCCAGAAGGTAATCTGTTATTTTATAATGAAAAGGCAGAGATGATCCTTGGGGTACGTTTTGGAGAAACTGGGGCCATGACACAGGAAGAATGGTCTAAGATGTTCCAACCTAAGGACGAACAAGGAAGGCCTCTTTCTCCAGAAGATTTACCTCTGGTAAAAACCCTCTCCGATCATAAGCCAGCTCATGGATCCTTTTATATAAGTAGTGCCACAGGTGAGCGACATTTGATCAATGTGACTTCAATTCCTGTGGAAGGAAGACCACATCGTTTCCTAGGGGCAATGGCATTATTTTGGAACTCGGTAGAATGATGAAGATTAAAGTTTGGGGATGCCGGGGATCATTACCTTCACCAGGTCCTGAAAATATAGTTTATGGAGGAAATACTTCCTGCATCCAAATCATAAAGGATGATATGTGTATCATCTTGGATGGCGGATCAGGTATTCAGAGACTTGGAAAGATTATTTCTCCGGAAATTCAGGAGATTCATATCCTTTTGACACATCTTCATATAGATCATACGATGGGTCTAGGATTCTTTCAGCCATTGTATAATCCGAATACCAAGGTCCATTTTTGGGGTCCTGCTACCAGTGTAGAGCCTTTGCTACATAGATTACGAAGATACTTTTCCCCGCCACTTTTTCCGGTTCGATTAAATGAACTTCCGAATCATCCAGAGATTCATGAAGTAGGCAACTCAGAATTTACTATAGGGCCTTTAAAATTTAGGACAAGCTACATCGGACATGCAGGTCCTACTCTAGGGTATAGAGTTACTGACGGAGGAAAAACTTTTGTTTACATGCCTGACCATGAGCCTTCATTGGCTTCAGTAGACTTTCCAAATATGCCTGAATGGACCAGTGGATATGATCTGGCCAGGGATGCGGATTTACTTTTTCACGATGGAGAATACACTCCTGATGAGTATAAGACTAAAATTGGTTGGGGACATTCATCTATCAATGATGCTATTAATTTTGGCCGCATCTGTGAAGTGAAGAAATTGGCAGTGTTTCACCATGATCCTCTGAACTCAGATGAAAGACTGGAAGAAATCTACAAGGATGCCATGTCTCAGGAAAATCCAGCTTACGAAGTAGTCCTTTGCAAGGAGGGTGATGTTTACGAGGTATAAGCAGCATTATCCCGCCCAGCCCTCACGATCAAGACTTCTATATTGAATAGCTTCCGCTAAATGCTCGACTTTGATTTCTTCGCTATCTGAAATGTCAGCGATGGTTCGAGCAACTTTCAAAATTCTATCATAAGCTCTAGCAGACAAGCCAAGTTTTTCCATGGCCGTTTTCAGTAAGGTTTTCCCAGCTGCATTAATTTGGCAAATTTGCTTAACCATGTGACTAGGCATCATAGCATTACAATAGACCTCAGGGTTATCTTTAAACCTCTTATCCTGTCTTCTCCTGCCTTTTTCTACTCTTTCTCTGATGGCTTCACTTGATTCTGTTTTCCGGGTGGAGGTCATCTCATCGAACTTCACAGGAGTCACTTCCACATGCAAATCAATACGATCCAAAAGTGGCCCAGAGACTTTATTCAGGTAGCGCTGAACGATTCCGGGGCCGCAAACACATTCTTTTTCTGGATGATTATAATATCCACAGGGGCATGGGTTCATGCTTGCGATTAGCATAAAATTCGCTGGATAATCTACTGATACTTTGGCCCTTGAAATGGTGACTTTTCGTTCCTCTAAAGGCTGGCGCATTACTTCGAGAACAGTTCTTTTAAATTCTGGGAGCTCATCGAGGAACAGCACCCCATTATGGGCCAGGGAGATTTCTCCCGGTTGAGGATTTCCACCGCCTCCCACTAATGCCACATCACTGATGGTGTGGTGGGGAGAACGAAATGGCCTCTTGGCCAATAGAGAACTTTCCGTTCCTAGTTTTCCCGCCACGGAATGAATCTTGGTGCTTTCCAGGGCCTCCTGAAGACTTAGAGAGGGTAGGATGGAAGGTAGTCTTTTGGCAAGCATCGTTTTTCCAGCACCCGGAGGCCCGATCATAATTACATTATGACCACCGGCCGCAGCAATTTCCATGGCCCGTTTAATATTTTCCTGTCCCTGCACATCGGCGAAGTCAATTTCAGAGTAATCTTGAGAATGATAGAAAAGATCCCTTGTATCAGTGATTAGAGGTTCGATCTCTAATTCTCCTGTGAGAAACTTAACGGCTTGCTGAATGGTCTCCACCCCAATAATATCAAGCTTATTTACGATGGATGCCTCTTTGGCATTTTCCTTTGGAAGGATGAAACCTTTAAACCCTTTGGCCCTGGCTTCAATGGCTATGGGGAGAACTCCTTTAATAGGGCGGAGCTTTCCGTCCAAAGCTAATTCGCCCATAATCACATACTTTTCCAGATCGGGAAAGAACACCTGTTCGGATGCCTGAAGAATGGCCAAAGCAATGGGTAAATCATAGGCAGATCCTTCCTTTCGAATGTCTGCTGGGGCAAGATTAACCACCACTTTTTGCCGAGGCATTCGATAATTGAAATACTTCAACGCACTTTCTACACGCTGCTGGCTTTCTTTTACCGCACTGTCTGGTAATCCGACGAGAAAAAAGCTAGTTCCCTGACCTACATTGACTTCTACGGTGATCAGGTTTGCATCCACGCCAGAGACGGCGCTTCCAAAAGTTTTTGATACCATAATAAAAAAAGGACCCGATGGTCCTTTTAATATAACTAAATAATAAATAAAACTTATTCTTCTGTATACTTTTCGTCCTCAGTCTTTTCTGGAGTTTCCGCAGGCTTCACTGCTTCTACTTTTTTAGGTTTTTTGACTTCAGTCTCTGGATGTTCTAAATCGTAGAGTTTGGCTTTAACTTTATTCAATTCCACCTCTTTCTTTTCCAGTTTGCTGGAAAGTCCACTAATGGCCAGATAGCTGAAAAGCCAGGCTGCAAGGAAAATTACGAAGCCCACAAGCATGATCGTGACCATATTATCGGAGCTGACTTCATCCATGCCCACTAGACCTCCAAGAGTCTCAAAAGCTATAAAAAAGATCAAGCCCAGAGCAAAAAAGACCAGAAGAACGATTTGAAAGAATTTTGAAGTTTTCTGCATAGCTAAGGATTTAAAAATGAAATATACTAAACGGACTGTATACTGGAAAGCTTCTGATACATGCCTTCCTGATTCATGAGTTCTGCATGAGTCCCCCTTTGGATGATTTGCCCTTTTTCGATGACCAGTATTTCATCTGCATGCTGGATCGTACTCAGGCGATGAGCGATTACCAATGTGGTGCGATTAGCCATTAGCTTGGTCAAAGCTTCCTGAACAAGTAGTTCTGATTCACTATCCAATGCAGAAGTCGCCTCATCAAGAATTAAGATCGCGGGGTTTTCGAGTACTGCCCGGGCTATGCTTATCCTTTGTCTTTGTCCACCGGAAAGCTTGCTGCCTCGCTCACCAATCGAAGTCTGATACCCATTCTCAAACTCCATGATAAAGTTGTGGGCATTCGCAATTTTGGCAGCTTCCATCACTTCCTCCTCAGTCACATTCTCACTTCCAAAGGCGATATTATTGAAGATCGTATCATTGAATAGGATGGATTCCTGGGTTACGATTCCCATTTGCTTACGCAAATCTTCCAATCTGATTTCTCTCAAGTCTATCCCATCTATCAAGACCTGACCTTCATTCGGATCATAAAATCTTGGGACCAGATCGGCTAAGGTAGATTTGCCTCCACCGGATGGACCCACAAGTGCAATAGTTCGGCCTTTGGCCAAAGCAAAGTTCACATCCTTGATAACCATTTCGGTTTCATATCCGAAACTTACATTCTCAAATTCAATGCTTTGCTCAAATGAATCAAAGGGCTTTGGCGCAGCCGGATTTTCTATTTCAGTCGGCGTATCAATTACCTCAAAAATCCGATCTGCTGAAGCAATACCTCTTTGGATGTTACTGACCGCCCTTGATATTTCTTTGGCGGGATTTAGCACCTGAGTAAAAATGATAATGTAAGTAATGAAATCACTGGCGCCCAAGTTGGACTCTCCAGACAAAACCAAACTACCCCCATAAACCAGAATACCTGCCACCACGGTAACTCCAAGAAACTGGGAGATAGGAGATGCAAGTTCGTTCTTCCTCGCCATGTTCACATTCACCCCAGCATATCGATCAGTTTCTTCATCGAATTTACGGCCCATGAACCATTCGGCATTGAAGGCCTTGATCACTCGCATGCCTCCAAGAGTTTCATCCAGAATATTCACAATCCGTCCTAGGGACTGCTGACTTTCAACGGCTTTCTTTTTTAACCTTCGGGTGATTCCTCCGATAATCGCTCCGGAAATAGGGATGATCAAAATGGTAAAAAGCGTCAGTTTAACTGACATGAAAAATAATACTGCGAAGTACAAAATGATCGTGGCAGGTTCTCTGAAAACGACTCGTAGAGACTGGACGATGGTATTTTCTACCTCCTGAACATCATTTGTCATTTTTGACATCAGATCACCTTTTCTCTCATTCGAGAAATATCCGATATGAAGTGTGCTCACCTTATCGAAAATGTCAGTTCGCATCCTTTTGATGACTGTAGCTCGAACTTTGGCCAAAACTACGCCAGATAAATAGGTGAAAAGGTTCGCGAGGAAAACGGAAATCACAATTATGATACACACATAAAAAAGTGTCCCGAGCTTGCCATATTCATCCGCAACTTGAAGAAAGTAGTGATTAAATAGGTGAGAGAAGTATTCAATGGAAAAACTGAACTCAGGCATTTCCTGGTATGCTACCAGAACCTCTGGATCCACCTGCTCAAAAATCACATCGAAGAGTGGCTTAAGTAGGGTAAAATTTAACAAGCCAAAAATGATGGCTAAAAGCGCGTAGATTATGTAAACCGGAACGAATCGCCCATAAGGTTTGGCGTAGGATAGTATCCGGAGGTAGGTCTTCATTTATTTGTACCAGACAATTCGAGCGCAAGTTACGCAAAAATTGATCCTTGGGTTTTTCAGAAGTTGTAATCAGGTCTCACAAAATTCCATCTTAGAGCCAGCTGAATGTAATTACTGGAAGCCGGTGCATCTAAATCTTCGGCAGTTCTCCTTCGGTACGTGGCTCCAGCATCGATGAAGAAATTATGCTTGAGCATGTAGCTGGCATTTAGATTAGCCTGAACGACTTGGTTTTCTATTCCCTGACCAATGAAGTTATCGAATAAGCCTGTGGGACTTCCTTCAAGCCTGTTTTTCAAAACATCTCCACCCCAGTTGGTCTCGGCATCCGGGTCGGCTCCATAAAGCTGATACATACCCAGAAGAGTAAGATTTAATTTTGGAATAGGCTGATAGCGAATGACAGAAAGGAACTCTCTGAAATTAGCACCTCGGGGATGCGTGAGCGGATTTCTCCAATTGCTGTAAGACTGATAGTCCTGCTTTTCCTGAAAGGTGTAAGGCCGCGCAGAATTGAATTCGAGCTGTAAATCAAGGTTCGAAATCTTAAATACGTTGATGTATTTAAATCCAGCTTGAACTCCATATTTATTTCTTTTGGACTTCTTACCGTCTATTCCAAAAAATTCATTGAATACAAATTCATCCAATGCAAACTGTCCATAAAGCTGCATTCCTGGAAGGAAATTCCATTTAGCATCTGTTCCCAACATGACTTTGTCAGGTGTACCAAGTGATTGCTCCACCCAGCGGAAAAAGATGATGGGATTGAAATAATTGAAATTGGCTTGATCCGTCATGACGGACTCGAAGAATCCAATATTTAATTTCTTACCCACATCAAAACCCAATCGGTGTAGTGAAAACCATTTCTGCGGATATCTGCCATCGGTCGGCCTTCCTCGATCGTAAAAGACATCAGCTGTCATTTGTGTCCAAAGGTTCGTGAGTTGGAACTTCCAAACTTTGGTATTCAGCTTCACAAACATGTAGGGGGTAGAAAAATCAGACAAAATGAAGGATCGATATCCTTCTCCTACAAAATTTCTATCGTGACCGATCTGCGCCTGAATGTTTTTGGTAAAGTGGAAATTAACATGCCCTTGTGCCGAAAAGTAGCTATATCCATCGGTTTGATATTCCTTCCAGAATGCTTCTCCCGGTACGGCTCCATTGTATTCTGCAAAGTCTTTTACCCAAGTTGGGAAAAATGCCTCCGAACTTGTGAATTGAGTGAAAAAGCTGACCTTTTTGTCTATGGCACCGCGAACCGCTACACCACGTGTCAAACGATTTGGATTTTGATCATTGTCAGACTCAAATCCTCCATTCAGATAGATCACAGGACTAAGGTGAATGTCAAACTCCTCACTGTAATAATGCGCGAAGTCTCCTGGACGGCGATAAAGGCTTTTCAGGAATGGCTTTTTGGATTCCGGTGTCTCTCTTTCTATAAACTCCCAATTGTCCTGACTTAAATAATCCAGATTGAATTGGTCGGAGCGTGTTCTGATTACATCCGTTTTTGCCAGACTGTCTAGGTATTTACTAAGTAGATCTCGTCTGACAGGCTTAAACCCTGTCATGAAAATACCATTATTACCTGCTTGAAGGATTTCATATCGTTCAAACCGATGATAGTAATCCCGATCAAAAGGCACATAACTTCCCTGAGCTTTGACTAACACGGGAAGGCTAAGAAGAAATATGAGTAATAGACTTTTTAAAAGCCTGGGTTTTGGCATTTTTGCAAATGAATGAAAGTTCAATACTAAGAAAATACTATGCCTAATTTTCTCTCTGTTTACCAAAAACTTACAAGGCTATTTTTATCCTGAGAAATAGCAAATAAAGATTTGGTGATTTTTTGGAAAAAGAATAACTTTGCAGTCCAATTGAGAAAATAGCATTTAATTTCAAGACATATGAAAAGCGATATTCATCCAAACTACCGTCCAGTGGTATTCTATGATACTTCTAGCGAGTTCAAGTTTTTGACTCAGTCTACCATTGAGACGTCTGAAACTATCAAGTGGGAAGACGGAAACGAGTACCCGCTTTACAAAATCGAAGTGAGCTCTCAGTCTCACCCATTCTACACCGGTAAGAAAATGCTTCTTGACACCGCTGGTAGAGTTGAGAAATTCAACAGAAGATACGCTAAGAAATAATCGCGTAAACCTTCGTCTAAAAAGTCTTCCAGAGCATAGATTCTGGAAGACTTTTTTATTTTTGCTCCATGGAGGAATTCGTACTGTTTGACGATCCTGGTATTCGCGGTTCGTTGCTCCCATTCACATTCACCCGACCTGTAGCTGATATCCGAATTGGGATTTTAAAGATTTCAGAAAAGTGGGAGTTTTTGCTGCAGAGGAAAGCCAAGTTTCATACTCAGGATTACCTCCAAGAGAAATTTCCACCTTCCCAAATAGAGACTCTTTGGATTAATGGGGCATGGATTCCAGATTCTAAAAGCCTGGATGCGATCAAGTCCCTGGGTCAGGGACAAAGCCTATACTTCGGAAAAACTTTACTAGCTTCATATATCGGTGAAACGGAAAAGAATTTGAGTGATTTGAGCTCAAAGGAATCCGTCCAAATTGATTTTGAACCCACACTACTTCAAAAGACCTGGAACATTTTTCAGTTCAATGGGGCTGAGATCCGAAAGGATTTTAAATTCCTTACTTCCGGTAGAAAATCGGCTCCAGTCGCGGACCCTCATACCATTTTTTACAATGAAAATGAAGTGTTCATCGAGGAAGGGGTGACCGTTAAGGCGGCAGTGTTAAATGCTGAAAACGGTCCTATCTACTTAGGCAAAGGCTCGGAAGTTCAGGAAGGAGCGATCATTCGAGGACCTTTTTCTCTCGGGGAAAGCTCTGTGGTAAATATGGGTGCCAAGATCAGGGGAGATACTACGGTAGGTCCTCATTCGAAGGTAGGAGGGGAAGTAGGGAACTCGGTGATTTTCGGCTTTAGCAATAAAGGCCACGAGGGTTATCTCGGTAACTCAGTCTTGGGTGAGTGGTGTAATCTCGGAGCCGATACCAACACTAGTAATCTTAAAAATAACTACGCTCACGTAAAGGTTTGGGAATACACCAAAGGAGGCTTCGCTAACACTGGTTTGCAGTTCTGTGGATTAATGATGGGTGATCACTCTAAATGTGGTATCAATACCATGTTTAATACCGGAACTGTAGTGGGAGTAGGAGCCAATATTTTCGGATCGGGATTCCCAAGGAATTTTGTTCCATCCTTTTCTTGGGGAGGCTCCCAGGGCTTTTCCACCTTCAGATTTCCTAAATTCAGGGAGACAGCCGAAGCTGTTATGAAGAGAAGATCGATTGAATTGGATGAAGTGGAAGAAAGTATCTTGAACCACATTTACGAAAACACAAAAAGCTATAGAATCTGGGAGAAATCCTCTTAAAAAGCCTATGAGATTTTCTTCGATTCCAGGTCTGCAAGAGACCAAACTGAAACTGGTCAACTCAGTAAAAAATAACCATCTGGCGCATGCGCTTTTATTTCATGGGCCTGAAGGGTCAGCCTCCTTAGCCATGGCCCTTGGATTAACTTCCTATCTCTATTGTGAAAATCCGCAAGGGGATGATGCATGTGGGGTTTGCGCCTCATGCCAAAGGATGAAGAAGTTAATCCTTCCTGATTTGAATTTTGCGTTTCCTCAGATCGTAAGAACCAAAGAAGAACTGAAGGATGGCGTTGACGATTTAGGGAACTTCAGGAAGTTTGTCATCGAGCAACCTTACGGAAATATCCATGACTACATTCTAAGCATGAAGATGCAGAAGAAGCAGCTGAATATTTCCAAAGAAGCTGCCAGGAATATAATTCAGACCCTATCTCTTAAGTCCTTCGAAGGAGGATTCAAGACTATGCTGATTTGGGGAGTTGAATATTTGCATCCCTCTGCGGCCAATGCTCTTTTGAAGATTATTGAGGAGCCCCCAGAGAAAACCCTATTTATTCTCATCACCCATGATCATGAGAAGTTATTGACCACTATCCTTTCACGGACCCAAAAGGTATTTGTCAGAGGTTTTACTGACGAGGAAATCCAAAGCCATTTGGAATCCGAGCACCAAATTGATTCGGATAAAGCGAAGGAGATTGCCATTCTTTCTTATGGAAGTATGAGAGAGGCTTATCGCCTCAGAGATGAGGTGAGAGATAATCAGGTGATGCTTATTCGAGAGTGGCTGCGCTCCTGTGTGACCTTCAATACCGACAAGATTTTTGAGAATGTAAATGAGTTTTCGAAAACTGATATTGAGGGGCAAAAGTCCTTGATGCTCACAGGGCTTTTTATTTTGAGGGAGGTGCTTTTGCAGAAGAACTCACTTGAAGAGCTCCTGAGAACTCAAAATGAAGAGCGTGACTTCATTGAAAAATTGAGTGCGAATACATTAAATGAGAATGATGTGAATTTCATGTACGAAAAGTTCAATGAGGCTTACTATCATCTGGAAAGAAATATCAATGCAAAATTCGTCCTAACATCCCTGCTCATGGATATTCTAGGACTAATGAGAAGAAAGACCAATAGATCCTGATTCAGGAGTTTTATTGAAATGAATAAAAAGATCAAAATCGGAACCCGAGGAAGTAAGCTCGCACTTTGGCAGGCGTATCATATTCAAGATTTGCTTTCAGCAAAAGGGCTTGAGTCGGAGATCGTGATTATTGAAACCAAAGGGGATAAAATCCTTGATGTTTCCATAGCTAAAATCGGTAGCAAAGGGGTTTTTACTGAAGAGCTGGAGGACCAACTTCGAGATGGTAGAATTGATCTGGCTGTTCACAGTGCGAAGGATATGCAGTCATCTCTTCCTAATGAGTTTGAGATTATCGCATTCACAGAAAGGGAAAAGGTGAATGATTCCATTGTATCGGATCGCAAGGATATTGATATAGCTGACTCTTCAAAACCACTTACTCTGGGCACATCGAGTACGAGGAGAATTGCGACGCTGAAGCATTTTTATCCTCATGTGAAAACGGTGGAGGTACGTGGAAATCTCCAGACCAGAATTCGAAAAATGAAGGAAGGTGCTTGTGATGCTCTTCTTTTGGCTTACGCAGGTGTCCATCGTATGGGATATGATGATCAAATTGTTTCGATTCTCTCCTTAGAGGAATTCACTCCAGCCATTGGTCAGGGTTCGGTGGCTGTTGAGATTGCTAAATCTCTCCCTCAGGAATTAAAGAGCCAGATAAAGGAGGCGTGCAACCACCAAGCGACCAGTCAGGAATTGATCGCTGAGCGGGCATATTTGAGAGTGTTGGATGGGGGTTGTAGTATTCCTGTTTTTGGGCTGGCGCAAAGCTCAGAAACCACCTTAACCCTAAAAGGTGGAATTGTTGATCTTGAAGGAAAGCAAAGGATTGTAAAACAAGTTTCTGGTAATTTCGAACAGGCCGAAGCCCTCGGAATTGAGTTGGCCGATCAGGTTTTGTCAGCTGGTGGTGACATGATCTTGAAGGACATAAAATCAAAGCTCGGAAAATGAGAAACAGGCTTTTTTTCTGGGTTACCCTGGTTCTCATATTCAGTGCTGCTTGCAATTCGAATACGGATGAATTAATCATCATTGAAACTCGTCATGGAAATATGGTGGGAATTCTTTACGATGATACTCCAGTTCATAAAGAGAACTTTCTTAAGTATGCCAGAGAAGGGCGATACGATTCCACTGAATTCCAACGGGTAATGAAGAATTTCATGATTCAAGGAGGAGATGTATTTACAAAGGAGGAGCTTCCTCCTGAAGATTGGCCTACTTTGCCGCATGAAATAAGGCCGAATAAATACTTTCATAAGAGAGGTGCTATTGGTGCTCCAAGACAGCCTGATATGGTGAACCCTATGCGAGAATCGAATGGGTCTCAGTTTTATATAGTTGATGGTAGGACCTATTCAGAGCTACAAGTGACCACGGAAATGAATGAGCTCCAAAAAGCCATTTTAAAATATATGGAGCTAGGAAGTCAAGCAGAATTGAAGGCAGCCTACACGCGACTTTATGAAGAGGGAAAATATGATAGTTTAACCCAACTCGTACTTTCCAAGCGAGATGAAATAGCCAGCTCTTTGAGTATAAACCTTAAGAAAGATCTGAGTCCAGAGGAAATCGAAACCTATAAAACCTGGGGTGGAGCTGCCCACTTGGATGATGAATACACCGTATTTGGAGAGATTATTGACGGTTTTGATGTCATTGATAAAATTGCGGCTGAAGCTACGAATGATAAGAATAGACCACATCAACCGGTCTATATGAGGGTGAGGGTAGAGGAGCTTTCAAAGGCAGAGATAAGCGAAAGGTATAAATACACCTATCCAAATGACTAAGAAAAAAATACTCATCACAGGAGCCAATGGATTACTTGGTCAAAAGCTAGTTTCACAGCTTGTTGAAGGTGATGAGTTTCATGTTCTCGCCAGCGGTAGGGGAGATTGCAGAATCCCGGGAGATAGCTTCGATTACATTTCCATGGACATTACGGATAGGAATCAGGTAATCGAGGTATTTGAACAGCAAGGACCTGAAATAGTGATTCATGGGGCAGCCATGACCCAAGTAGATGATTGTGAAAATCAGCGTGAGGCTTGTTATGAAGCAAATGTAGAAGCCACTGAGAATTTGATTGCTGGGGCTCAAAGCTGTAATTCACATTTCATTTTCGTCTCCACCGATTTCATTTTTTCAGGAGAGAAAGGACCTCTAACGGAGGATGAAGAACCATCACCAGTTAATTACTATGGAGAGTCCAAGTTAATTGCTGAGTCAAGAGTCATGTCTTCTGGATTGAAGTGGGTGATTGCCAGGACTGTTTTGGTTTATGGCATTTCTCATGATATGAGTCGATCCAATATTATTCTCTGGGTTAAAAAGTCGCTGGAAGAAGGAAAGAATATCAAGGTCGTCAATGATCAGTGGAGAACCCCAACGCTGGCCGAAGATTTGGCCGCAGGCTGTATTCTTATTGCTCAGAAGGAGGCAGAAGGAGTTTTCAATATTTCAGGGGAGGATTTTCTGACCCCTTACGATATGGCCATTATGACTGCAGATTACTTTGGTCTGAATAAATCATTAATCACAAAGGCTGATTCGAGTACTTTCACTCAGCCGGCCAAGCGACCACCAAAAACGGGCTTTGTCATCGATAAGGCCAAGAAAGAGCTTGGTTATCAGCCTAAATCTTTCCGAGCGGGGATAGATATTTTGGCAAAACAAATTAAATTAGCCCGTTCGTAAAAATACGAATATCACCACCTTTAACTCAAACGATCAATAATGGCAGCAAGTGCAAGCCCCGAAGGAAGGGGACAATGGGGATCAAGTCTTGGATTTATTATGGCAGCAGCTGGTTCAGCTGTAGGCCTCGGTAACATTTGGAGATTTCCCTATCTAACTGGTGAAAATGGAGGAGGAGCCTTCGTTTTCGTTTATATCATTTGTGTCCTATTTATAGGCATACCCCTTCTATTCAACGAAATCGCGCTAGGGCGGAAGTCAGGGAAAAACCCGATTGGGGCCATCAGAGAAACCGGGGGAAACAAGTTCTGGCAGCTCGCTGGAGTACTTTGTGTCATGGTCTGTTTTTTCGTATTCAGTTACTATTCTGTAATTGCCGGCTGGACCGTAGGCTATATTTTTACGGAGATCGTGAACCTTCCTGTTGATTTTAACGAGTTCACTCAAACTCCACAGTACGTAATTCCATTAACCTTCGCTTTCATTTTAATGACCATTTTGATCGTATTGGGAGGTGTTTCTGGAGGTATTGAAAAGGCAGCAAAGTTCCTTATGCCTATTCTTTTCATCATCATTATTTTCATTGCGGGTAGATCAGTTACCCTGGAAGGTGCTGAAGCCGGAATTCAGTATTACCTAAATCCTGACTTCTCTAAAATCAATGGGACCGTGATTCTGCAGGCACTTGGACAAGCATTCTTCTCGATGTCCGTAGGTTGGGGATTGATGATCACTTTTGGTTCTTACTTGCCTAAAAAGGCAAACATTATTCAGTCATCTGGTTGGATTGCTACGATGGATACCACTGTAGCCCTACTAGGTGGATTGATGGTTTTCCCAGCACTTTTCGCTTTGCTTCCAGGCAAAGATCCAGCGGCAGGACCAGCATTGGTTTTTGATGTGTTGCCCAAAGTGTTCGACGCCATGCCTGGTGGAGGTTTCATTGGAGCCATGTTCTTCTTGCTCCTCATGGTAGCAGCTTTGACCTCAACTATCTCCATGCTTGAGGTACCTGTTTCTTACTTAATTGATGATAAAAAGTGGAATAGAAAGAAGGCTACATGGACTGTGGGTATCGCGGCGATGATCATGTCCGTTCCATCAGCATTGTCATCCATCGAAGGAAACTTCTTCAATACCATAAGCTTTACCTTTTTGAGTAATCCACTCGAAGGATTCTTTGGCGCCATGGACTTTATCTTTGGGACCTTTGCGGTGATCGTAATCTGTTTGATGCTTTCACTTTATACAGGATGGGCTAGTAAGATTTCTGACTTTGCCGATGAGCTAGCAAGCGGTGCTCCGGCATTCACTGGCGTTTATCGAAAGGGATGGATTTTCTTTATCAAGTGGATATGCCCAATCGTGATTATCCTTTTGATTCTTAATATGATCGGATTATTCGGTGCACCACAAGCAGCCTAATCCGTATTGAACTTCAAGAAAAGGGATCAGAAATGATCCCTTTTTTTGTGGTATGGTTCTTGAAATCTTATATTCCTAAACAATAATTCTCCTTATGAGAGTCCTGGTAGTAGAAGATGATTCCGTGCACAGATTTATCCTGACTACAATTTTTAAAAAGTCAGAGGATGATGTTACCGCTGCGAAAAATGGTCGCGAGGCTTGGGATATTTTGGGTGATGATCATCAATTCAATGTTATTCTCACGGACATACAGATGCCTGAAATGGATGGATTGGAACTCCTGACTCGTGTACGTTCAAATCAGGAGACATCTACAATTCCTGTTATTGGGTTTACTGCAGGAGATGTCAATATGTATAGAGAGCAAGCTATGACTCCCTTTGATGCTTTAGTAGCAAAGCCAATGGATTTTTGGGATCTACATGCACTTGCTAAAAGATACGTGGAGGGTCCAACCAACTAGGATCGGATATAATTATCCAAACTCGTCAGCGTTTAAGAGTATAAACCAACTCTAGTACCATGAAGAAACTACTACTAATTGCTGCGCTTTTTCTGACTATTGGGACACTTCAGGCTCAGAATTTCGCATTTGGCCCGAGAGCGGGAATCAGTCAAACGAAGATCAGTCTTAAGAAAGGTAATTTTACTCCAGGTGATGCCGAAACCGGATATCATATAGGATTATTTGCAAGGCTAGGTGGAGGAGGACTCTATGTTCAACCTGAGGTTTTATATACTCAAACTAGTGGCTCCTTTGTTTTCAATGGCCCAAGTCCGGGAAATAATTCATCTTTCAGTGCAGATTTTAATAGGTTGGATATTCCCGTGATGGTTGGCTTTAAACTGTTTAAAATATTGAGGGTTCAAGCTGGTCCTATTGCTAGTATAGATATTAACTCTGAGATCAAGGACACCTTTGATGTGATTCAGGAAGTGGACTTCAAAAGCTCCACTCTTGGATATCAGGCTGGGATAGGTGTAGATATTGGTAACCTTTATCTTGACGCCAAATATGAAGGAGGCCTAGGTTCAATCACAGATAACATTGGGATGTTTGAAACAGATCAGAGAATTAATCAATGGGTGTTCTCCTTAGGATTCAAACTCTTCTAAAGGATAAAAAGACAAAAAAAACCGAATGAAATCTCATTCGGTTTTTTTGTGCGTTTGGCAATTCTTTATTGCATTACCATATCCTCTGGTTTAGCTAATTCATGAATTGCTTCCAGCTCAATTACATATACGCTCCTTCCGTGAGTTCCTATTACGAGGTCATTCTCCCGAGTCTGAATGACCATATCATAGATGGCCACATTGGGCAGATTACCTTGGTATAAATTCCAGTTAGAACCTCCGTCCATGGTGACATACATACCATGATCGGTACCTAAATAAAGGATTGAGGGATTGATGTGGTCTTCTACAATAATATTGTTCGATTCGTCTGGAAGATTCCCAGCAATTGACGTCCATGTGGCTCCATAATCCTCACTTTTATAGACCATAGTCGCGAATTCATCATATCGATAGCCATTCAAAGTAGCATAGACGACACCTTCCTGGAATCTAGATGGAGCAATGCTGCTCACCCAGCGGTTTTGCGGCAAGCCAGAATCAATCCGATCCCAAGACCCTCCTCCATTTCTTGTAATCCAAATATTCCCATCGTCTGAACCAGCGTAAATGGTTCCGAATTCTAAAGGACTTTCTTCCACTACGGTAAGAGTAGCGTAGGGTACATTTCCACTTTTTTCATTCTTGGTTAAGTCATCCGAAATTCTTTCCCAGGTTCTACCTTGGTTCATGCTTCTGTAAACATACTGAGAGCCCATGTAAATGATATCCAGATTGTGCACACTAAGTCTGGCAGGCGTTCTCCAGTTCCATCGGTTTGGAGCAGTTCCTATTTCATGCCCTGGAGTGATTAGAGATCTTTGGCCATTTTCTTTATCGATTCTGAAATAATTACCGAACTGGAAACCTGTATAAACAATATTGTTGTCTCGAGTATCCACGGCAACTACCATTCCATCACCACCCATTAGTGGATCCCAAGGTTTATCTGGAGTGTTCTTTGAGCTGCCATACCATACACCGTTGTCCTGCATACCTCCATAGATATTATAGGGCTGAGCATTATCCGTCATGATGGAGTAAAACTGTGAAATAGGCATCTGAGTATTGAGGTGATCCCAGCGATGTCCTCCTCCATAAGTACGGTACAATCCACCATCATTACCAAGAAGGATATGATCCGAATTATCGGGATTTATCCACATGGATTGATGATCAGAATGTGGTCGTCCTATGGAATCTGTTCTCTCGAAATTCTTGCCGCCGTCTCTGGATACCATAAGTGGCACCCCAAGGATGAAGACCTCATTTTCATCCTCCGTACTCGCTCTGATTTCACCGAAGTAATAACCATAAGTATTGTAAACCCGACGAATATCAGATTCACTTACCTTGGTCCAGCTTTTTCCCACATCCTCAGATCGGTAAATCTCTGCTCCAATAATTGGAGCATTAAAAAGTGCGGCATTGGCGTCTGTCAGATCACCATTGTAATTAGCGATCTGATCTGTAGTTATTTTACCTGTTTTAAGTTGTCTTTTGATTTCTGCCGTAGTGTATTTTCTGGCAAATCGATTTCTTCTTAGGAATCGATCCAAATCTTTCTTTTTCAGGCCAAGTGCTTCCTCTAAACTCATTCCCTGGAAATCTTCAAAGGTCAATTCTTTCTTTTCTTCCTTCTTTGTTTCCTCCTTTTCTTCTTTATCATTTGGCTCAGCCTCGCCTTGATTATCTAGCAAGGCATAGACCACATCAGGGTTACTACGCGCAAAATCGAACCCTATTCGTCCTACGAATTCATTTTGAGGGAAACCATCAACAGCTTTTTCCCAAGTCTCACCTCCGTCTTCTGATCTCCAAATAGATGAACCTAATCCCTGACCAATGAAATCATGTGCTTGTCTATATCTTTCCCAGCTTGCTGCAAGAAGAATATCTGGGTTCTCGGGATGAATTTTCAGATCAATAATCCCGGTATTGTCATCCACATAGAGTACCTTTTTCCATGTCTCACCACCATCTGTGGTCTTATAAAGACCTCTTTCTTCATTTTGGGAATAAAGTGAACCCATGGAAGCCACCCAAACTATATCGGGGTTAGTCGGATGAATCTGAATCTGACCGATATGTTGAGAAAACATAAGACCCATCATTTCAAATGTCTCACCGCCATCTACGGATTTGTAAACCCCTGATCCTGCATAGGTCGATCGGCTTGAGTTATTCTCTCCTGTTCCAACCCAAAGAATATTGTCATCGGATGGAGCCAAAGCCATGTCTCCAATTCCTAAAGCAGAATGATGATCAAAAATGGGGTCAAATGACTGACCATTATCTATAGTTTTCCAAACTCCTCCTGAGGCAGCAGCAATGTAGAAGGTGTTTCGATCCGAAGATACTTCGATGTCCACTATTCTACCGGACATATTTGTGGGGCCTACATTTCTAGCTTCAAAATCCGTTAGGGGTGACTTTTCTAAAAGCTGTTCATGAGCCTTAATGGACGCTTCAAGATCCTTTTCACTTGTCGGTTTTATGCTTTGGGCAATGGTCCCAGGTGACCAGGCAATGCCAGCAATTAGGATTGCCAGCGACATGAATTTTTTATTCATCTCAAATTGGGTTGATGGCTTATAAAATGAAATCCCGAGGCGCTTTCGCATCTCGGGACGGAATATACGAATAAGATAATTTTAAATCTGAGGAATCGGGATGAAGTGATTTCTCAGGACTTAAAAGGCTTATTTGGCTACAATTCGTGTTTTGTAAATAACGCTATAATCATTTTCGACTTCCTCGAAATTTAGTGAAAACCAAACTTCATCCTTTGAGACGACCTTATTCATGGTTCCTAAAATCGGATCCTTCTCTATAGAGTGACTCAATGAATTCCCATCAAATATCAATACTCCTGCAGTATTCTTTTCATTAGCTTTCCTGAACATTTCAGAAAAATCATCACCGTTGGTTATCTCATTAGCAACATCATCAGTTAATCCTGAAAGATAATCTATCAGGAATTCCCCATTTCCTAAAGGAATAGCCTTGTTAATAGTGCCCGTAAAAAAGTCTCTAATTCGGAATACATTTTCCTCATCTTGTGGCTCCATCGCTATGAATTCTTCAAACGGGATATCCATTACCCAAGCAGGTGAATCAAGTTGATCCAATGAATAAGCATACAGCTTTGCTTCATTTCTAAGACTCAAATAGAGTGTGTCCTTGTATAGATTGATGTTGGTGTATTTGGCTATATCAGGGTAGGTATTTTCGGAATTATAGAACCTGGATTGTCGAGGGAATGAAATGGCCGGTTCGAATTTGCCTGTGGTCAAATCTAATTTTTCTAAGAGCGTTCCTGTTTTTTGATAATCAATTTCTTCTTTGCCATCCGTGATGTATCTACCTCTCATAAACATATAAACCTCACCCTCTTTAACTCCAAGATTATCGGCGAATTGGACAAGAAGAGTAGCGTATGGATCGAAGTCAGGTTTATAATTTTCAATAAAATTTCCTGAGTTATCATATCTGTAAAAGCCATTCTGAGTTGGAATGATAAACTCCTCATCAGAAAGGAATCTAGCTATTGCCATTCTGTTATTGGGATAAAGCCCGGGGCCATCACCTTGTTTAAGAAAACGGTGCTGAATCTTACCATTCGAATCTGCTACAAACATGCTGTCTGTAGTTTGGTCAATAAGCAAGAAACTCTCTTGGTTAGGACTAATGTCCATGAGATACATGTTTCCTAAAAAATCAACAACCAGTGAATCGTAGATCTCAAATTTCAACTCTTGACTGGACAGAGGTACTGCTTCCTCTTCCATCTTACTTTGTGAACAGGAGAAACCCATGATTAATATAATGGGCATCCATCTCAAATGCTTTCTCATTTCTTTTGGAGTTGTACCTTGTAAAAGGTGATATAATCTTGTTCCTCACCCAAGAATTCATCATTTCGTAGGGCAAAGAATGGCTCAGATAGTGATTCGACTTCGAAGACCTGGCCTATCCGGTTTGGAATCGGAATATCGTTTGACCAGCCTTCCTTCTCGGAATAAACCTTATAATTCTTCGCTATCTGATTCTGTAGCTTTGGAAAGTTTTCAGGGGTGGTGAAATCTCCAATTGCGAACTGTTCTTCGTCCATCCCTTCCCAGTATTTTATTAGAACACCTTCTTCTCTGGCATAGATAGACCAAATTCTGCCCTCGACGAGCTTGGAAAAATCTGCATAATCATATTCATCTTTTAGCTCTGGGCCAAGAATGAATTTTGAAGGTTCAAAATCTAAGCTTTGGACAAATTCACCACCTTTGCTTAAATCATACATATGAACAAGTGGCTCATTGGAGAAAGTTAGGTAGACAAAATCATCAAACACGCTAAAGCTTACTGTAGGTCGATCGAATAACTTATCGGAAGCGAATTTCGAGTTAGGAGGAGTCCTTAACATGGCCTTGCTTTCTCCGGTAGATTCATCAAAAAGTTCAAGCAGATACTCATCCCTAAGATAGTGCATGGCATAAGGACTTTTCTCATCCCTGCCTGCATACCACATTAAAATTTTATTATCCCAGAATTCGAAAGCTTTAGAATCAGTAGCACCATCAAAAGAAGTAGAAGGGAATGGCATTTCTACTTTTCTTGAAACGGATAACTCCTCATCGAGGTAATAAAATGCCCCCATAAAGTTTTTTATATACGTTCCTCCGAGTGAATCTTGTTCTATAGTATCTAAGAATTGAAATGAGTCAGGGCCATCTTGTGGAAAGGTCTTTTGGGCCAAGATTTTCCCAGTATCATCAATTCTTAGTAGTGTGTTACTCGTATAATCAAAGAGTACCCCGATCCCATCTCTGAAATCACCCGTAGATACTTCTCCCAAATAGTCCACCTGGATGGAATCGAGAATTACTAGCTCCCATGTTTGATCTGTGAGTTCATCAACAGTATCGGTAGATTCTGTGCAAGACGCGAATATGCAAACAGCCAGAATTAATATGGAGAGATAGTTTTTCACTTTGGCTGAATTTTCATTTTGTAAAAAGTAATGAAGTCATGCTCTTCTCCGATAAAATCATCATCCCTTAATGCGTAAAATGGTTTGGTGAGTGATTCAATATTTAAAATCGCATCCACTTTTCCAGGGACCTCCATCTCATTGGTCAATACGGAGTCCTTGGTCCATACCTTGAGCATTCTTCTTTCGAAAAGAGGGTATTTTCCAAAATTCTCCGGATTGCCAAGTTCATTTTGCTGAAAAATTTCTCCGCTAATTCCTTCTGAATAAAAAATGGCTAATCCATCATCCAAAGTATAAAATCCCTTGATTCTGCCATCCTTCATTGTCTCACCAGAGACGTACTGATAGGGTTCCGAATGCTCTCCATTATCCATGAACTTAGAAGGTTCAAAGTCAATGGTATGCAAGAATTCATTCCCATTCGCCAGATCATAAACAAAGACTTTAGGCTCATTACTCAAATTGAGAAATAAAAAGTCCTGATTAACTCCAAAAGATAACCATGGCCTTTCCCAATACTTATCAGTTGAATAACGAGAGGAAGGAGCAATTTCAATGATCGGTTCAGATTCTCCCGTATTGAGATTTATCTTTTCTAAGAGAAGGTTATCTTTGAAAAAATGCGGATCATAAGGGTCAGCTCCATCCCTTCCGGGATACCACAAAATCACATTGTCATTATGAATATCGATGGTTCTAAGAAAGCTTGATCCATCTCGTGAGGCAGACATGAATGGAAATTCAATTGCTCGATTCAAAGTTAAATCTGCATTCAACTCATAAATCATATTGAGAAAACTCTTTGCGTAAAGCGTCCCTTCCTTTGAATATCGCTGGGTAGTAGGGTAGGATACAGCTCCTGGACCCTCTTTTGGATATTCCTGCTTATTCAGAATTCTGCCCGTTTCATCGAATTCAACAAGGCTATTTCTCTCAAAATCAAAGAAAACACCCTTTCCATTACGAAATTCTCCACCTCTGGCTACACCCAAATAGTCCACCTGTATGGAATCAAGAATGACTAGTTCCCAATCCACCGACACATCGTCTCTCTCTTCTCTTGCTATATCATCAGAACATGATGTTAAAATGATCCCTCCAAATAATACAGCCAGAATCAACCTTCTCACTTCTCAGTTATTTTAACTTTATAGACTCTTCTAAAGTCTTCTTCTACTTCTTTTGACATTGGACGCTGCATCCAAAGGAAACCTCCATCAGAAGCAAAGGTGACATTAGGTAACTTTTCAGTCATTTTTATCTCACCTTGATATTCAAGAGTTTTTGAGTCGTAAACCAGGACGCCTTTGATTACTTCTTTTTCAAATTGCTCGTACATATTTTCTGCTAACTCTTGATCTCCAGACTCAAATATTCCCATGAGCTCTTCCATTTTTCCTGGATCCATTCCAGCATAGTATGGGAGTAATATTTTTCCATCAACCAAATGTATGTCTCTTATAGCAGGAGTACTTCCTGTAACCATAACTGAGCCTTCTGAAAAAGAGGATAGCTCCTTACCTTCTAGCTCTCCAAACCCTGGAATTTCCAAATTAACCAAAGTATCCAATGAAGCACCTTCATTATTTAAGGTCATAACATGAAGTATTGGCTCTCCTCCAAGGACTGCATATAGCTTCTTACCTTCTGCCGCGTAAGCAGGTTCATAATCACTCATGTAATAACCCATTCCATTTAGGAAAACGCTTCCTTCAGGAAAGGGGACAATTCCTACTCCTGTGCCTGCTTCCACATCAATGAGTTCCAATCCTGTGAATTCTTCGTAGAATTTCTGCTCTCCGGGGAAGCTTTCGTTATTTCGAATAGACTTTGAAAGTATGTAGTCCTTACCATCGAAGGAGGTGCTTTTAATGGTCTTTCCCACTTTGGCCATAAAAGCCGCCATTCCAACCGCTTCGGGATGATCAATCTTCTTGATAAGATTACTCTCCAAATCGTATATGAAGACACCAGAAAGTCCAAGGATCAAAATCGATTGATCATTAAAGAACCCCGGAAGCTCCATGAGGAATCCGTAGGAGTCTGGGGTGTCCTCAGTTTTTTTGAACTCGTTTATGATGTTCCCGCCCAGGTCGGTTAAAATTATATTTTGGTCTACGTAATTGTAGAAAAGTGCTCTATTCGCAGCTACGTTTACATCACCAAGAACTGGGTCTCCCAGATATTCAAAGTCAAGAGAGTCCACAATCTCCCAACCAAGGTCTATTTGACTGGCATCTTCTCTCAAATTATTTTCAGCGTTTTCCGAACAAGAGAAAAAACCAAAAGAGAGTATTCCAAATACTATTGCTGTCAGTTTTAATTTCATCGAATTAATGGAGTTGTAATTCTTATTTTATTGAATTTAATCAGCATTTAGGCCGACTTTGTAAACGCGGAGGAAGTCTTCTTCTACGTCTTCAGGTGCTGCTCTTACCATCCATAGATACTCATCACCTGAAACGAAATTTATGGATTTAGCTTCTTCAGGCATCGCTAACTCTCCCAGTAGTTCAAGGCTGTTTTTGTCAAAAACTAAAACACCTCTTTTAACTTTCTTTTCCAAAGCATAATACCTCTCTTCAGCCTCTTCCTGATTACCCTGATTATAATATCCCTCTAATTCTTTTAGTTGATCATCCGACATTCCAGAGTAATAAGCTACTAGTAGTTTGTCTCCGACAATGTGGATATTTCGAATGGAGGGGGTTACGGAGGTTACTGCTACGCTTCCCTTAGAGAAAGAAGCCAATTCTTTACCTTCTATTTTCTGAAATTCGGGAATACTTAGATTGACAGCAGTGTCAAGAGTAGCAGAATTTTCTGTAATGGTATACTTGTATAAAATGGGTTCCCCACCCATAGCAGAAAAGAGAACGTTACCATCAGCCTCAAAGGCAGGCATATAGTCACTTTTTATGTAGCCCATTCCGTTAAGAAAGATACTACCTTCTTCAAATGGGACTATGTCATTCACGGTTTCTGTCTCAGGATCAATAACTTCTATAGCCCTGAATTTCTCGTAATAGATTTCTTCTCCAGGATATGTGTCCCTGCTGCGAGTTGATTTAGTAAGAATATAATCCTTACCATTTATTGTAGTCCTTTCAGAAGTTTTTCCGATTTGAGCCATAAAAGCAACCGCTCCGGGAGCTTCAGGATGCTTAACTTTTTTAGTCATATTTCCTTCAAGGTCATAGAGAAAAAAGCCATTCATGCCATGCATGGAAATTTCATTTTCATTGTAGAATCCTGGAAGACTCATCATAAAGCCATAAGCATCCGGTGTGTCTCCGGATTTAGAAAACTTCGACTCTATGTTTCCCTCTAAATCAGTAATAAGGAGGTCTTGGCCGGTGTATTCGTAAAAGACCACTTTACCCGCAGTTTCATTAACATCAGCTAAAACAGGTTGTCCCAAGTACTCAAGGTCAAGAGAATCTAGAATTTCCCATTCCAAGGATATCTTTTCAGATTTAATCGATTGGTTTTCTGCAGAATTTTGGTCGCAGGAATAGAGACTTGCTCCAGCCAGCAAAAGGCTGAACAGCTTAAGGTTGGTTTTCATAAATAGTGGTTTAGTTAATCAGTTTAGGTTGAATAAAATGAAAAACCCTGAATTATTCAATTCAGGGTTTAAAGATTATTGTTAAATAAGGTTTCCATCATCATCCCATTCAGCTACCCTTCCCCGGTCCTCCTGCTTCAAATAGACGTCCAGATACTGCTCAGGTAGTTTCATGCCATGCTTTTGCATTACTTCATCTGGTACCCCATCCCATGCATTGGGAGTGTTTCCCTTGTAGTCCATGTACTTCCAACCAGCTTCAGTTGAGAAGAAAGCGGTTGCTGCAAAATTTCGAACCATATTGAACCATTTTACCCCTCCTTCATATTCTGGAGTGGCTTTATCTGGCCAAGCCACCAGGTCGATAATTTCCATGGTTTCATCTTGATTCAGCTCTAGAAATTGTTTGCCAAATTTCTCATTCGATTCAAAATCCAGCCACATCATTCCACCTCGCATTCGAGTTTGATTGTAAGGCTGGTCGATCATCATAAAGTCAATGAAATCCACCGCGCCAACTTCGGTTGCAGCCGGTGATTCTTCATCAGCTGGCATGACAATGTCAACCAGGATTGCGAGTTTCTCCTTTTCTTCATCAGTAAAGAATTTTTCGGCTAAAAGCTTTTGATCTCGTAGTTTTTCTTCTTCTGTTCTTCCTCCTATGGTTCCTCCCGTGGCTACTTCGGGTAGATTTGCTTTCTCTGCTTCAGGTGCGCATCCTGTCATGAGGAGTCCTGTTCCCAAAGAACCGGCGAATAATAATTTTAGATTTTCTCTTCTATTCATGGCTTAGAGATTTTTCTTTTTCATTTCTGACACGATGTAATCCGAGGTTCTCCAGCTTAGTGCCAAGATGGTCCAGGTTGGATTCTTATCAGCTTGTGAGACGAATGTTCCCGCATCCACCACAAAAACATTTTTGCAGTCATGCACCTGTGAGTTGGAATTACATACCGAGGTCTTTGGATCATTACCCATTCTAGAAGTACCCACCTCGTGGATGATTCTTCCTGGGGCAGCTAAACCGTATTTGGATTCTGGTCCGGGCTTTTCGCCCAAAAGAATAGCTCCCGCATTCGTTAGGATTTCTTCAAAAGTATCCTGCATATGCTTGGCCTGCTTGATTTCCTGATCCGACCAATTGTAATTAAATCTCAAAACAGGAATTCCATACTTATCTACCGTATCCGGATCGATTTCACAGTAATTGTCATAATTCGGTACACTTTCGCCTCGTCCTGACATTCCTAGTGTCGAACCATATAGCGTTCGAATGTCCTTCTTCAATCCGGCTCCATAACCTCCATTTGGACTAGGCTTTCCGAACTCATCGATCACGTATTTCCTCATGGAGTCCATTCCCATTCCTGTTCCGTAAGATGGTTGGCCCATACCACCCCAATATTCAATGTGATAGCCTCTGGCAAAGTCTAAATCTTTATTATCAAGCCACCATGGGGTATACATATGCATTCCACCAACTCCATCTTCATTGTATCGTTCACGTCCCATCAGACCTGGAATGATTCCCATACGGTCTGCGCCGGTGGAATCATGAAGATATCTACCCAAGGTACCTGAGCTGGCACCGATACCATCAGGGAATACTTTGGACTTTGAGTTCATTAGAATTCGAGAGGATTCACAGGCCGAAGCTCCGAGGACTACCACTCTGGAATTCAACCGATACTCTTTCATATCGGCTTTGGAGACAAAAGAAACTCCTGTGGCTTTACCAGATTCATCCGTTGTAACCTTTCGCACCATGGAGTGGGTGTAGAGATCTACTTGCCCTTTTTTCATAGCAGGATGAACCAAACATGTACCAGCAGAAAAATCCGCATAGGCACCGCAGGCTCTGTTACATTGGTTACAATAGAAGCAAACCCCTCGCTCATTGTTGATAGGTCGGGTAAGCATGGATAACCTTGAAGGAATCATCGGCATTCCAGCCTTATCCGCTCCTTTCTTTATGTATAATTCATGTAGTCTTGGTTTGGGAGGAGGTAGGAAAAATCCATCAGGCTCATTGTAAATTCCTTCCTTCGAGCCGAAAACCCCGATTAGCTTATCGACTTTATCATAGTAGGGCTTGACATCATCGTAGCCGATAGGCCAGTCATCTCCGAGTCCATCAATACTGGCTCTTTTGAAATCATTTGGGCCAAAGCGAAGAGAAATTCTTCCCCAGTGGTTTGTTCTTCCGCCCACCATTCTGGATCTAAACCAGTCAAACTGAGTCCCATTCTTTCGGGTATAAGGTTCGCCTTCGATGTCCCAACCTCCGATGGCGGCATCAAAATCTCCAAAGGGTCGGATTCGAGTTCCGGCACCTCTTCGAACAGATTCCCAAGGTGGTCTTAGTTGCGTTCGATCTTCTTCTTTCTTGGGATCAAAATCACCTCCTGCCTCAACAACCGCCACGGATAACCCTGCTTCTGAAAGGATTTTTGAGGCCATTCCTCCGCCGGCTCCAGAACCTACAATGATCACATCGTAAGACTCACCGGATTCTTTTATCTCAAAACTCATTCTTAAAATTTTTCTTAAAGTTTTTAAGATAAGCTGAAAAAATCACAGAAGGAAGAAGGAATGGATCAGGGGTTGATTTTTTATTGGATTTTTAACCTTCCTAAATTATTCTCCAATTTTCTCCTCGATGTACGGCCAGATAGTCTCGAAAACAATCTGATGTCCCTCTTCCGTCGGATGAATTCCATCTGGTAGGTTTAGCTCAGGAATTCCACCCACATTCTCAAGTAAAAAAGGTATAAGCGTGACATCTTTTTCCTCTGCTACTTCAGGGTAAATCTTGGCGAACTGATTTGTGTATTCCTGTCCCATATTGGGCGGGATTTGCATGCCTGCAAGGATGATTTTGCTATCAGGGTATTTCTCTCTCACCTTATCAATCATTCCCAGAAGGTTGCTTTTGGTTTCTTCTATTTTAATCCCACGCAAGCCATCATTCCCCCCTAATTCTAGTATGAAAATGTCAGGCTTATCCTCCAGAAACCAATCCAATCGGCTCAGTCCACCAGCAGTAGTTTCGCCAGATAAACCTCCATGGATTACACGATAGTCTATTCCTAAAGAATCTAATCGCTTCTGAGTGAGCCCAGCAAAGGAATCATCCTGATCAATCCCATATCCTGCCGTAAGACTATTTCCAAAGAATAAAATGTTCTTCTGTGTGTTTTCTTTTGCTGCTTCAGTTTCTTGCTCCTGAGCAGTGTTTTCTAATACTTCTGTATTCTCAGGACTTCCGCAATACGCCAGAGAAAGCATAATTGCCAAAGCCGCAAAGACCATTATGGCCTTGTTTACGAAGCTTGATTGAGATATTGATTTTGCTTGCATAATTTCCAGAGGTATAAAAAGGATTTATAATCTCGTCACTTTTCACTTATTTCAACCCATGTTGCTGCAATCGTGTATGAAGCAACAAAGACTGAAAATCAAATAAAGTTAAACCTAAAGGAATGAAACTCATCTTTTTCAACAAAGTTGGGGACACGGCGTTTCATTTATCATGTTTTTGCTATTAAACACACGCAATGAATATTCTTTCAATTAAAAATCTCACCAAAACTTATAAAAGTGGTAGCCGCAGTCTCACGGTTCTTGATGATGTCACTTTCGATATTGAAGAAGGGGAAAGCATTTCTATCGTGGGGCCTTCAGGCTCCGGAAAAACCACGCTTCTAGGGCTCTGCGCAGGTCTTGATTCAGGAACTTCAGGATCTGTCCAGCTGGATGGGAAGGCGATGGAAAGTCTTTCTGAAGATGAAAGAGCCGCGATTCGTAACCAGCGAGTTGGCTTTATCTTTCAAAATTTCCAATTGCTACCCACTCTGACGGCTTTGGAAAATGTGATGGTTCCACTTGAACTGAAGAAGAGAAAAGATGCCAGACAAAAAGCTCAGGAGCTTCTTTCTAAAGTGGGTTTGGGAGATCGATCAACGCATTATCCCACGCAGCTTTCCGGTGGAGAGCAACAAAGAGTTTCCATTGCGAGGGCTTTCGCTAATGAACCTAAAATTCTTTTCGCGGATGAACCCACAGGTAATCTGGATACTGAAACAGGTGAGATGATTGAAAAGCTAATCTTTGACCTGAATAAAGAAGAGGGAACTACCCTCGTTTTGGTAACTCACGATTTGGATCTGGCTGCCAAAACTCAGCGAATCATTCATATCAAGGGTGGAAAAATACAGGAGGAAGCCCATGCCTGATATTTCATGGATTTTGAAGATGGCTTTTCGGGATTTCCGAAAAAACATCTCCCGGCTGCTTCTTTTTGTTTCCTCCATGGTGGTGGGAATTGCTGCCTTGGTAGCGATAAGTAGCTTTGGTGAAAACCTCACTCAGGATATAGATAGTCAGGCTAAGGAGCTTCTGGGTGCTGATTTAGTTCTGGAAAACAATAAACCTCTCGGAGATCAGGCCCTTGACAGTCTGGCCATACAGATGGCAGGGGAGGTGAACTTTGCCAGCATGGTGGCTTATCCTAAGACAGGTGCCAGTCGACTGACTCAGGTCAGGGCACTCGAGGGTGCATTTCCATTCTATGGAGCTTTAGAAACTAAACCAGTAGACGGTGATGCTTCCTTCCGATCTGGAGGTAAAAAGGCCTTGGTAGAAGGAGCGCTGCTTGCGCAATTCAATGCCAATGTCGGAGATGTAATTAAGGTAGGAGAAGTTGAATTTGAAGTGGTAGGTGAGCTTGCTCAGGTTCCTGGTCAAACCGGTATTACCGCTACTGTGGCTCCAACAGTCTATATCCCTATGGAATATTTGGAGGAGACCGGACTGGTTCAGTATGGTAGCCGGGTCAACTATAATCGGTATTACCAATTTACGGAGGGAACAGACGTCGAGCTATTGATTGAGCCTTATGAGGATGCGTGGGAGCTTGATCGGGTCGATGCGGATACCGTCGATGATCGCAAGAGATCTACCGGACGAGCATTTGCGAATCTTTCCAACTTTCTGAGTTTGGTAGCCTTCATCGCTCTATTACTTGGTTGCGTAGGTGTGGCGAGTGCGGTAAATGTCTTT